>JAFAGM010000117.1 GCA_023422775.1 Pseudomonadota bacterium | reverse complement strand
GCGCGGGTGAGCCCGGTGGCGGCGTCCACCTGCGGCACCATGATGGCGTAGTCCTGCGCACCCACCCGCGGCGGTTGCAGCGTCGCGATGCCCGACTCGTCCTGCGGGATGTACTGCGGCCCGAAGTCGAGCAGCGGAAAGCCGTTGTAGAGCCCCCGGTAGTCGAAGGCAGGGATGGCGGTCTGCGTGCCGCCCACGTTCCAGCTCAGTCCGCGCATGGGCGGGAAGGCCAGCCGCTCGGGCCGCGTCAGCGTGCCGTCCGCCAGGCGCGGCACTTGGCTGGCAGGCGGCTCGGCACCGCGCACCACCCAGTCTTCCAGCGTGAGGAACAGCGCCCGGAAGGTGTCGTTGAAATGCACCACGGTGCCGGCCGGGTACACGTTGCGGGTGGGCGCGAAGCTGATGCTTTCCGTGCCCCCCGCGCCGCCGTGCTGCGTGCTGGCTTAGTAGTAGATGCGGGCGTTGGCGGGCTGGGCGATGTCGCGCTGCCCACGGGCGTCGGTCAGCACCGGCGAGCCCTGCAGCCGCCAGAACTCGGTGCCCGACAGCCCCAGGTAGAACTTCGGGCAGGTGTCGGTCGCCGCGCAGCGCTTCATCACCCCGCCCTGGCGGCCGGTCAGATCGTCCACATAGTCCTTGTCCAGCCCGCGCGGCGCGGTCTGGCCGAACGCGGTGTGGTCGGTGCGCAGGCCTCCGCCGCCGCCCGGCACGGCAAAGCGCGTGTTGACGTTGGTCTGGCGCGCCGCCACGTGCGCGAACATGCCGTCGAACACCCGGCCGCCGTCCAGCCGCTGGTTGAAGCCCAGGTGCAGAAAGGTCTTCATCGCATTGCCCGACTGCGAGGTGCCCTGGCCGATGGTGTGGCTGATGCGCCCGGCCAGCGGATTGGCGCGGCCCTCGGCATCGGCCGTGGCACCGCGAAAGAAGCTCACCGTGTCGCGCAGCGCGGCCAGGCCCACGCCCATCACCTTCGGGTCCTTGGCGACGTAGACCAGCTCGTAGAGGTATTGCTGGTCGAACCCGCCGCGCAGGCACACGCTGGTGGCGCTCGCCGTGCCGGGGAACGGGTTGGCGCCGGCGTCGCAGCTGGCGAACTTCCAGTCGCCGGCGGGCACCGGCTCGCGCGCATCGGTCTCGTTGCGCCGGCGGGTGAGCGAATAGCCGGGCTGGGTGTTGTCCAGGCTGGCGGGCGCATAGGGGATCATGCTGCCGTTGAAGACGCCACCCGGCAGCGCCATGGCCGGCACCGCGGCCGTGGGCACGAGCTCGGTGCGATACGGGCCGGTGATGCTGCTGCCGTCGGCATTGCGCGCCACGGGCACCGACACCGTCAGCCGCGCCGGGCTGCTCTTGGGCACGTCGCCCTGCCAGGCGGCGTAGAGCATCACGTAGCCGCGCTCGAAGTACACCGCATCGCCCGGGTTCGCCGTGAGATTGGGTTGCGTGAGGATGTTGCCGCGGTTGGGTGCGTCGTAGCGCAGCACGCCATTGGCCTCGGCCATGTTCCTGGGCTTGAGCATCACGAAATCGGTGCTGTACTCCACCATGCCGCGTGCATTCCGGGGGGCGAGCTGCAGGTCCTGGATCAACGCGTTCTTCGGGTCGGCCGGGTCCACCTCGCCCTGCAGGGTGCCGGTCACCTTCTCGTAGGCGCCCACGCGGCCGAAGCTGCCGGGGTAGTCCTCGGTCGCCGTGATCGACAGCCGCATCTGCGGCGTGGCGCTGGCGAGGGAGCCACCGCCGCCGCCGCCGCACCCGGCCACCCAGACCGCCGCGACGGCGCAGCCGGCCAGCACGAGCCGGCGATGGAGATCGCCCGGCTCCGCACGGCGGGCGGAAGTTCTCGAAGTCGATGGTGCTGAACGCAGGGCCGGTGGCCCGACGAGGGAACGCGATGGCATGGCTTGTCTCCTGATGGAAGGCGCCTCCGGCATGGAGGCTCTCGGACCGGAACGCGCCCCCGATGCCCTGGCGCGGACCTGCGCCGGGGCTCTCAAAAGGCGTGCTTCACCGCACGCGCCGTACCTGGCGGCGCGCGTCGGCTGGTGCGGCGCCGCCCCTGCGACTGCCGTCAAAGGGAAAGGGTTGCCCCTCGCAAGTGGACTGGGCTGGTGCGATGTCAGTGCAGGCGGCGCGGAACCTGTCCGGTGCCGCAGCGCGGGGCTACCAGCGGCTAAGTGGGCGGCGCCTCTTCAGGCGGCCGTCATTCCGGCTCGATGCCGGCCGCCTTGATGACCTGGCCCCATTTGCGGGTTTCGGCCGCCTGGAACTGCGCCAGGCCTTCCGGGGTGGTCGTCCAGGCTTCGGAGCCCGCCATGTCGTAGAACGAACGCGCCGCCGGGCTCTTGGTGGCCGCCGTCAGCAGTTCGTTGAGCCGCGCCACCACCGGCGCGGGCGTGCCGGCCGGCACGTAGGCGGCGAACCAGTAGCCCATGTCGTAGCCCTTCACGCCGGCCTCGGCGATGGTCGGCACGTCGGGCAGTTGCGTGCTGCGCTGCTGCGTGGAATAGCCCAGCGCCCGCAGCTTGCCCGCCTTGATCTGCGGCACGCCGGTGGAGGTGTCGGTGATCATCAGGTCGATCTGGCCGCCCAGCAGGTCGGTGATGGCGAGCGGGTTGCTCTTGTAGGGCACGTGCAGGATGTCCACGCCCGCCAGCTGCTTGAGCATCTCGCCCGCCATGCGGCTCGACGAGCTGCCGCTGCCGAACGACAGCTTGCCCGGCTTCGCCTTGGCCGCGGCCAGCAGCTCGCCCACGCTCTTGTAGGGCGCGCTGGCATTCACCACCAGTACCTGCCCGCCCTTGCCCAGGCCGGTCACCGGCGCGAAGTCCTTCACCGCGTCGTAGCCGGGCTTTTTGTACAGATGCTCGTTGGCGGCATGCGTGGTGTTGGTGGTGATCAGCACCGTATAGCCGTCCGGCGCCGCCTTGGCCACCGCCTGGGCCGCGATCATGCCGCTGGCGCCGGCCTTGTTGTCCACCACCACGGGCTGCCGGGTGTCGGTGTTGACGGCCTGGCCCAGGGCCCGGGCGAGCTGGTCGGTCGCGCTGCCGGCCGCGAACGGCACCAGCAGGGTGATGGGCTTGCTGGGAAAGCTGCCCTGGGCGAAGGCGGCGGGCGCCAGGGCCAGCGCGAGGCTGGCGGTCAGCAGGTGGCGGCGGGTCGTGCTTGTCATGGTTGTCTCCTGTGTGGTTATGGGAATAGTCAAGCGGGACGGGCAATCCAGGGGGCGAGTGCCCCGGGAACGGAAATCGGCATCTGCAGCACACGGAAGCACAGCGTCTTGCCGTGGCTGTCGAGGTTCAGGGCATCGTTCACGCC
>JAFAGM010000113.1 GCA_023422775.1 Pseudomonadota bacterium | reverse complement strand
TCCCGGAACCTATCGCGTGGCGTTAGTCGGTGATCCGGCCACGCATGTCTCGATTGCGAGGGTCCCATGAGCGAGTTCGATATCCGCGCCTTCAGCAACCGGCCTGACCCTTGGCGCAATCTCAATGGTGACAACGCGGTGCCCCGCAAAACCGCACGCGGCCTTGTGAAGGAAGGTCTCGCGAACCTGAAGCCAGCCGACCAGATTGCGCTTCTCATGGCGGCGCTGGATATCCCGACAAAGCGCCTGCTGTTGCAGGAGCTGTACCGCACCGAAGTCAGCCGCAATGGCTTCGATGAAACGCAAGTCGCCCTACGCGCCGCACTGTCGAAGAATTTCTTCAGTGCGGACTGCAACGACGGCAGGCGCAGCCCCGGCCCTCCTCGCCAGCGATACATGCCCCGCAGCGGCGCTGACCACGGCCGCACCTCAAAACTCAAATCCGAACCATGCATCGGGGATGCAGGGGACCTGGAATAATTTTGCTCTGTAGACCGCCCATGACCGGTTGATCGGGCCAACCTGGTTGGAATGAATTTCTCTAGTGTGGAGTAACAGCAATGCCGAATATCCGCGTCTATGAAGCGCCAAACCTTGGCTTGCAACCGAATGAGCGGGCATCGGATGCACTGGCCCAGGCGGCGCGCACAACCGGGGCGCTGTATAATCAGGCCGCGTCGTTTACACGCCAGCTCGGGGATGAGGTGGTCTCCACCGGTAAGATGATCGGCGATGCAGCCGAGGATTATGTGGCATTCCGCGAGGTGAGCACGGGCGGCGCAGCCTATGCGTCCATGCATGAGAACATCAACAAAGCCTGGGATACCACGCTAAAGAATTCCGACGCGAATGACCCAACGGTCGCGGCCCGTTTCCATGAGCAAGTTGTTACGCCGGTCCTGGAGCAATTCGGTTCTGGCTTCATCACCAAGCGCGGACGTGAATGGGCTTTGCAGCGCACCCAGTCCTTTGACCATCACATGCGCGTCAAGCAGGCCGCCGATATGTCCACCATGGCTGGCATCGCAGCGCGCACCAACCTGGAACAGTCGGTGAATTCCTTTTCCAATGCGGTGCGCGATGATCCGTCCAGCCTGGACAACGTGATTGAAGCCTACACGTCGCAGGTTGGCGCGCTCACCGGCAGCCGTAATCTAAGCCCCGATGCCCAGGCAAAGCTGCGGGGGGCCGCGACACAGAAAGGCATCGAACAGATTGTTCTGTCCGCCGTGTCCGGCGCGATCATGAAAAACCCCGAGGCTGGCATTCAACTGGCGTCCGACCCGCGTTACAGCAAGTACATTTCGGGGGCCGACGTGAAGCGGCTGGAGGCGGAAGCCAAAGCCCACATCCGTGCCGAACGCGAAGACGTGCGTTGGGCGGAGTACCTGAAGAAACAGGAACGCGAGCGGGAGTCAGACACGGCCGAGGGCAACTATATGCAGCGGCTCTATAGCGACAATCCGGCCGAGGTTTCAGCCAAGGCGGTGACGAGTGATCACGTGCTGAGCCGTGAGGCGAAGACTCGCCTTATTGGCCTCATTGAACGGGAGCAAAAGGACCCCACGCCGGCCCACGTCAGTCGCGCCACAACCGCCGATTTACTTTCGCGGCTCCGATTACCGGAAGGCAGCCAGTACCGTTTAAACAGCGTGGGGCCGATCTATGACGCGATGATCGCGGGCAAGCTGACCCGCGCGGACTTCGGCTTTCTGCAAAAGGAATTCAAGGATATGCGGACGCCGGAAGGGGAGCGGCTATCGGCTGCCTCCTCGACATTCATCCGTGATTACCGGGCGATGATCGAGCGACCGGACCCGGCAACCGGCTTTGCCAGTGTGGACGCCAAAGAGCGGGCCTATTTCTTTGAGACGGATACAATCCGCAAGATTCACGCGTATCGAAGCCAGGGGAAAAATCCTTATGACCTGTTTAACCCGTCACACCCTGATTTCCTGGGCAAGCCTGAGCGCATGAAGCAATACCAGAAGACGACGCAGGAAATCCTCCAGGAGCGCATGGCGGCCTTCCGTGGTGGTCCGAAGCCTCGGGACGATGCCCGGCAGGACCGTAATGGGGATTGGTGGTTGCCCGAAACGGATGCTGCCGGGAAAACAATGTATCGGCTGCACGTGCCGGCGCACCTTCCGCCAACCGCGAAGCGGGACCGCAACGGCGCTTGGCGTGTTCCCGAGTATGACGCTGAAACCGGGCAGACCCGCTGGCGGCAGGTTTCTGGCATGCCGCCGAAAGACCCGACGAAAATTCAACAGCTCGATGCGTGGTTGCAGGATTTCGACTGGAGCCGCGAGGGGACATCATTCGATGCGGCTGACCGCTGGCTACAGCGTGCCCCGCTTTGGCGCGATGAGACGGAAGACGAGAAAGCCCGACGCATCCGAGCTTTGGAGGACGCGGGACGCTGAAGCTAGGGGTGGACTGACGCGGTTTGGTCAGCATACCCAATCTGCCATTCTTGACGGGTTTACCGCCGCCGCAAAGTGGCATCAAGGAAGCGATGATTCCGGCAGTCACGGCCCGGATAACTACAGCAAGTCGTTCTTGTCCGGGAATGGCTGCCTAACGTCAAGGAACGCACCCTGCCATCGTTCCCACGATAGCGCACCGTCAAGAGGCCACTGCATCGATTAGCAACCGTCCATTCGATGCACGCCCTATCAATTGCCCTCGGCGCGCTAATATTTACGCACTGGTTCCCCTGGGCTACTGCGTTGCTTGGCAGGGCTGAAGAAAAACCTAAAAATGCCCCGGCGATAGCAATAAATTTGATCATACCACTGC
>JAFAGM010000074.1 GCA_023422775.1 Pseudomonadota bacterium | reverse complement strand
CGCCAACACGGCCCGATCCTCGATGCAGGCAGCCATGGACTCGGCGTCCCTGATGCTGGCCAAGGATCTGCAGGACGGCACCATCACCACTGCGCAGATCGAGCAGAAGGCCCAGGACTATTTCAAGGCCCTCTACCACAGCCCCGATGCCAAGTCGGTCGGGGTGACCGCAACCTATACCGCCGCCGCCGGCAACGGATCAAAGATCGAGATCGCCGGCAACGGCAAGATCGACACCAGCTTCATGAAGCTGGTCGGCGTTCCCGACATCAACTTCAACGTCAATGCCACTTCGGCCTGGGGCAACGTGCGCATGCGCGTCGCAATGGCGCTCGACGTCACGGGATCGATGAGGGACGACGGCAAAATGGGGGCGATGCAAATCGCCGCCAAGAGCCTGATCGACCAGTTGAGCCCGCTCGCCAAGAATCCCGGCGACATCTACATCTCCGTCGTTCCCTTCGCCAAGGACGTCAACCTCGGCACGAGTTACCGCAACGAGACCTGGATCGACTGGAGCCTGTGGGACGCGGCCAATGGCACGTGCAGCAAGTCGTCCTACACGACCAAGAGCACCTGCTTGAACAAAAACGGGACCTGGACGCCGGCGAACCACAACACCTGGACCGGCTGCGTCACCGACCGCACGCAGGACTACGACACCAAGAACACGCCGCCGAGTTCGGCCAACGCGCCGACGATGGTCGTTGCCGAGGAATACGTCTCCGGCTCCTCCAAGTACTGCAAGGTAGGCAACAACCCCTATATGCCGCCGATCATGCCGCTGAGCTACGACTGGAATGCGCTCAAGGCGATGATCGACACCATGCAGCCCACCGGCAACACCAACCAGGGCATTGGTCTCGCCTGGGGCTGGCTCACGCTCGGGACGAGCGCACCGTTCAACGCGCCGGCCAAGGACACCGCGAACTACACCTACAAGGAAGCTATCATCCTGCTGTCGGACGGCGAGAATACGCAGAACCGATTCACCAGCAACACTGGGCAGATCGACGCCCGGCAGAAGATCCTGTGCGACAACGCGAAGTCAGCCGGCGTCACGATCTATGCGGTTCAGGTCAACACGGGCGGAGACTCGACCTCTTCCGTGCTGAAATACTGCGCCAGCGGCGCCGACAAGTTCTACGAGGTCAAGAAGGCCAACCAGACCTTGTCCGTGTTCAACTCGATCGGACAGTCGCTGGCCAAGCTGCGCATCGCGAAATAATCGCCGCAATCAGGCGCAAGACCAAAGCCCGGCCGGTAACGGCCGGGCTTTTTTTACGTCGGCATTTTTACCTCGACTTGTCTATTCCGGCCTGACCCGGTGCGATCGAGGTAAAACGCCCTTACCGTCAACTATCGCAGCACGACCTCAGTGTCTGCCCAACGCAGATATCGCCGCGGCGCGGCGCCGAGTTCACGCCTGAACATCGCCGTGAAGGCGCTCGGGCTGTCGTAGCCGACATCGAGCGCGACGTTGGTGACGGATTCGCCGGCGCCGAGGCGGGCGAGCGCTTCCAGCAGGCGGACACGCTGGCGCCACGCCGAAAAGCTCTGGCCGGTTTCACGCCGGAACATCCGGGTCAGGGTACGCCGGCTGATGCCGCTGCGGTCGGCCCAGTCGTCGAGCGTAAGGTCGGAACTGGTGTCGGCGATGACAGCTTCGCAGATCCGGGCGAGCCGCCGGTCCTGCGGGATCGGCACGTGCAGCAAGACTTCGGGCATGCGGCCAATCTCGCCAAGCAGCAGTTCTACCAATCGCCCGTCGCGCCCCTCCTCGTCGTAATCAACCGGCATCCGGACCGCTTCGTCCATCAGCGCCTCGAGCAGTTGCGAGGCGCGGATCAGGCGGCAGGTCGCCGGGTAGTTCGGCGCCTTATCCGGCTCGATGTAGATGGTCTGGATCTCGACGTCGGCCCAGGCGCGCGATTGATGCACGACGCCGGCGGGAATCCACAGGCCATGGCCCGGCGGAACGACGAAGTTGCCGCGTTCCGTCATCATCGAGGTGACGCCGGCCGTCTGCAGGATGAACTGGCCGCGCCGGTGCGCGTGCCGCGTGCTCATGCTCTCGGACGGATATGTCGCCGCCATGGCGACGACAGGCCGCTTTTGCGTCTGCAGGTGGCCGGCATAATTCGCGGCCGCCTGCGCCCCCCGTCGCTTGTGGCATACGCGCTCAAAACTGTCGGCGCCCGCCGGCGGCGTGCCTACTCTGACGTTGATGTTCATCTGATCTCTTGAGTTGAGGTGCCCGATCTCCCCATAGCCTCATGCATCTTCCGGGCCAGATGGCCCGATCGCGATGGTCGCTGTCCCCTTCCCTGTAGCACGGAACACGCGGCTCGGTCACGATGGGCCATCCGGAACCGAAGGGGATTGGTCCATGAACAGGCGCGAATTCACTGCTGCGATGCTGGCCACCGGCGCGGCCATCCCGCTCGGCATTACCAGGGCGGCCGGCCAGACCAGGGGCGGCACGCTCAACACCATCATCCAGCCCGAGCCGCCGATCCTGGTGACGGCGTTCAACCAGCAGCAGCCGACGCTGACGCTGGGCGGCAAGATCTACGAGAGCCTTTTGAAATACGGCGCCGACCTGAAGCCGATGCCGGGCATGGCGCAATCGTGGGAGATCTCGCCCGACGGCCTGACCTATACGTTCAAACTGTTCCCGGGCATCACCTTCCACGACGGCAAGCCGATGACGTCGGAAGACGTTGTCTTCAGTTGCATGAAGGTGCTGACGGAGACCCACCCGCGCGCGCGGCAGAATTTCGCGCGCGTCGCATCCGCCGAGGCGCCGGATCCGCTGACGGTGGTCTTCAAGCTGAAGCAGCCCTTCGCGCCGTTCCTCGGCTGTTTCGACTGCACATCGGCCCCGATCGTGCCGAAGCACATCTATGAGGGTACGGAGTTCCGCAAGAACCCGATGAACGACAAGGCGATCGGAACCGGTCCGTTCAAGCTGAAGGAATGGGTGCGCGGCTCGCATGTCCATCTCGTTCGCCATGACGGCTATTACCGCAAGGACGAGCCGTATCTCGACGAGATCATCTACCGCATCATCCCCGACGGCGCCTCGCGCGCACTGGCGCTCGAACAGGGCACCGTACAACTCGTGCAATGGTCCGACATCGAGTTCTTCGACGTCCAACGTTTCAAGTCGCAGAAGAACCTCGAATTCACCACCAAGGGCTATGAGTATTTCGCACCGCACCAGTGGCTCGAGATGAACAACCGCGTCGCGCCCATGAACGACAAGCGCTTCCGGCAGGCGGTCATGCACCTGATCGACCGCGACGCGATGAACAAGCGGATCTATTTCGGCAACGCCAAGGTCGCGACCGGCCCGATCTCGTCGAAGACCCGCTTCTACGACGGCAAGGTCAAGCGCTACGAGTTCTCGGTCGAAAAGGCCACCAAGCTGCTCGACGAGATGGGCCTGAAGCCCGGCGCCAACGGCAAGCGGGCCGAGATCAAATACCTCGTCCCGCCCTATGGCGAGGTCTACCAGCGCGCCGGCGAGTTCTTCCGCCAGAGTTTTTCCAAGGCCGGCATCGATCTCGTCCTGGTCGGCACCGACATGGCGGGCTGGGCCGAGAAGGTCGGCAACTGGGACTACGAGATGACCCAGAATCTGCTGTATCAGCTCGGCGATCCCGCGCTCGGCGTCGCCCGCACCTACATCTCGTCGAACATCAAGAAGGGCATCCTGTTCTCGAACACGCAAGGCTATTCCAATCCGGAGGTGGACAAGCTGTTCGAGGAAGCCGCCGTCGCGCTCGACGACGCCAGGCGGCAGGAACTCTATTCCAAGGTCCAGCAGATCCTCGTCGAGGACGTGCCGGTCGCCTGGACACTGGAGCTCGAATATCCCATCATCTACGACAAGGCGTTCAAGAACATCGTGACCACAGGGATCGGCTCCCACGAGACCTTCGGTTCGGTCTACAAGTCGTGACGGGGACCAGGAGCGCCGTGCGGATCGCGCTCTTGATCGTCACCTGGGTGGCGCGGCTCGTCGCCGTGATCCTTGTCATCGCCACCTTCAACTTTGTGCTGGTCCGCGCGGCACCGGGCGATCCGGCCATGGTCATGGCCGGGCAATCGGGCAGCGCCGATCCCAAGATGCTCGACGACCTGCGCAAGGAATACGGGCTCGACAAGCCGTACCTGGTGCAGCTTGCCACGCATCTCGGGCGGGTGCTCACGCTGGACCTCGGCTATTCCTATCGCCAGCGCCGGCCGGTCCTTGATCTCATCCTCGAACGGCTGCCCGCGACGCTGCTGCTCACGCTCACCGCTTTCTGCCTCGCGCTGCTGGTCGGCACGACACTCGGCGCGCTGGCGGGCCTCGCGGCCGGCAGCATCGTCGATACGCTGTTCACGGTGCTCTCGCTGCTGCTTTACGCCACGCCGGTTTTCTGGCTCGGGCTGATGCTCGTCCTCGTCTTCTCCGTAACGCTCGGCTGGCTGCCGCCGTTTGGCTACGAGACCATCAACACGAAGATGACGGCAATCGAACGCATGTTCGACATCGCCAAGCATATGGTCATGCCTGTGATGTCGCTCGCCGCGATCTATCTGGCGATCTATGCCCGCCTGATGCGCTCCTCGATCATCGAGGTATCGCACCAGGACTTCATCAAGACGGCGCGGGCAAAGGGGCTTGCCCCCTCGCGCATCGTCGTCGGCCACATGCTGCGCAACGCGCTGGTGCCGGTCGTCACCGTCGCCGGCATGCAGGCGGGCGCACTCGTCGGCGGCGCGGTCGTGATCGAAACGGTGTTCGCCTGGCCCGGGCTCGGCCGGCTCACCTTCGAGGCCGTGCTGCAGCGCGACTATCCGGTGCTGCTCGGCATCTTCCTGATCCTGTCGATCATCGTGATCGCGCTTAACCTCGTGACCGACCTGATCTACCGGCTGATCGATCCGCGCATGACGACGGAAGCCGCCTGATGGACGCGCTCAAGGCCTTCCTGCGGCACCCCAGCGGAATGGCGGGGCTTGTCCTGCTCATCATCGTCCTGGTCGTCGCGATCACGGCGCCCTGGGTGTTCCCGGTGTCGCCGTGGGAGATGACCGGGACACCCTTCACGCCGCCCGGCGAGGACGGCATGTGGCTCGGCGGCGATACGCTCGGCCGCGACGTCGCGGCGGGCGTGGCACATGGCGCCCGGGTCTCGCTGCTGATCGGCATCGCATCCGCGCTGGCCGCGATGACGATCGGCGTCGTGATCGGCGCCATCTCAGGCTATTTCGGCGGCAAGGTCGATCTGTTGCTGATGCGGGTGACGGAGATGTTCCAGACGGTGCCGGCGTTCATCTTGGCGATCCTCCTGGTTGCGACCTTCAGCCCGTCGCTGCTCACGATTATTCTCACCATCGGCGCGGTGAGCTGGCCGCCGTTGGCGCGGCTGACCCGCGCAGAGTTCCTGAAGCTGCGCGGGCGCGAATTCGTCGAGGCCGCCCTGTGCCAGGGCGAGAGCACCGCCCGCATCGTGCTCGGCCACATCCTGCCGAACGCGATCTCGCCGATTTTGGTCGTCGTGTCGCTGACGGTCGCGACCGCGATCCTCCTGGAGAGCGCCCTCTCCTTCATGGGGCTGGGCGATCCCAATTTGATGTCCTGGGGCTTCATGATCGGCGCCGGACGCACCGTGATCCGGCAGGCCTGGTGGATGAGCGTGTTTCCGGGGCTTGCGATCCTGTTCACGGTGCTCGCCATCAACCTGTTCGGCGAGGGACTGTCCGACGTGCTCAACCCGCGCATTTCGAGGCGGCGGGCATGATGGATAAAGTTACGCAGAACCCGGCACCCGTGCTCTCGGTCGAGAACCTCTCGATCGCGCTGCCCGAGGGCGGCGACCGGCCGTTCGCCGTCGAGCAGGTCTCGTTCGCGATCAAGCGCAACGAGGTGGTCTGCCTGGTCGGCGAATCCGGCTCGGGCAAATCGATGATCGCGCACGCGATCCTCTCGCTGCTGCCCAGGGGCGTCGACATCGTGTCGGGCGCCGTGAAGGTCACAGGCCAGGACACCGCCGCGCTCGACAGCCGCGCGCTACGCCGTCTTCGTGGCGGCGAGGCCGCCATGATCTTCCAGGAGCCGCTGTCGTCGCTCAATCCGCTGAAGCGCGTCGGCGAACAGATCGAGGAGACGATCCTCACGCACCAGCGCCCGGCACCGTCAGCCGGCGATATCAAGGCCAGGGTGCTGGAGCTTCTGACCCAGGTCGGCCTGCCGAACCCGCCTCAGCTTGCCAACAGCTATCCGTTCGAACTCTCCGGCGGCCAGCGCCAGCGCGTCATGATCGCGATGGCGATGTCGAACCAGCCTGCATTGCTGATCGCGGACGAGCCGACGACGGCGCTCGACGTCACCACCCAGCGTCAGATCCTCCGCCTGATCGACGATCTCCGGCGCGACCGCGGCATGGGCGTGCTGCTGATCACGCATGATTTCGGCGTCGTGGCCGATGTCGCCGACCGCGTCGTCGTGCTGCGCCACGGCAAGGTGGTCGAGCATGGCACGGTCGAGGAGGTGTTGCGCCATCCGCGCGAGGCCTACACGCGTGAGTTGATCGACGCGGTTCCGAAAGCGCACGTGAAGCACCGCGAGACCGCAGCGCAGGCCGCGCCGCTGCTCGACGTCGTGGGCCTGCGCAAGACGTTCAGGGTCAAACGCGGCTGGTTTCAGCCGCCGCGGGAAGTGGTGGCGGCCGACGGCATCTCGCTGACGCTGCACGAGGGCGAGACGCTGGCGGTGGTCGGCGAATCCGGCTCCGGCAAATCGACCCTTGGCCGCATGGTCATGCGACTCACGGAGCCGGACTCCGGCGCGATCCGGCTCGGCAACGAGGACCTGCGGCAACTGCGTGGCGAAGCGCTTCGCCAGGCGCGGCGCGGGCTCCAGATCATCTTCCAGGATCCCTTCTCCAGCCTCGATCCGCGCCAGAAAGTCGGTGACGCCGTCGCGCGCGGCCCGATGGCCTATGGCACCTCGCGCACCAATGCGATGGCGGAGGCGCGGCAATTGCTGGCGCGCGTCGGACTGACGCCTTCGGCCGCAGATCGCTATCCGCACGAATTCTCGGGCGGTCAGCGCCAGCGCATCTGCATTGCGCGCGCGCTCGCGCTGCGGCCGAAGGTGCTGATCGCCGACGAGGCGGTATCCGCGCTCGACGTGTCGGTCCAGGCCCAGGTGCTGGCGCTGCTCGCCGAACTGCGCCGCGAGATGCGGCTTGCGATGATCTTCATCACGCACGACCTGCGCATCGCCGCCGAGATCGCCGACCGGGTGATCGTGCTGCAGCACGGTCGCATTGTCGAGGAAGGCCCGACGGCGGTCGTGTTCACCAATCCGCGCGAGGCCTATACGCGCGACCTGCTCGATGCCATCCCCGGGCGCCGCTTCTTCGAGCATCCGGGCTTTGCGCGCCAGCGCGAGGCGCTGGCATGACGCGAACGCTCCGCATAAGCTCGGGACGCACCGCCGAGCGCATTTCCGCTCCCTAAACCCTGCAAGGACTGATCCGTGTCGCAAAGCAACATCATGCCCCTTCCCCCCGGCGCCCGCGAGCGCATCGAGGCCGCGGTCGATGCCGCCTTCGAGGCCCAGTTGGCGACGACGATCGCCTTTTCGGCGATTCCGAGCACCCGCAGCCAGGAAGCACCGTGTCAGGACATGATGGCGCGGCTCTTGCGCGAGCGCGGCTACGAGGTCGATGACTGGATCATCAATCAGGACGATCTAAAGGATTTGCCGGGCTACGGTCCGGTCGAGACCGATTTCTCGCGCGCCCGCACCGTGGTCGGAACCTATCGGCCCGCGGAGGAGACCGGGCGTTCGCTGATCCTCCAGGGCCATTGCGACGTCGTCCCCGCAGGCCCGCTCGACATGTGGAAGCATCCGCCGTTCAAGCCCACCGTCGAGGACGGCTGGCTCTACGGCCGTGGCGCCGGCGACATGAAGTCCGGCACGATTGCAGCACTTTACGCGCTCGATGCTCTGAAGGCGGCGGGGCTTGCGCCGAAGGGCCGCATCCATCTGCAGTCGGTGATCGAGGAGGAAAGCACCGGGGTCGGTGCGCTCTCGACGCTGCAGCGCGGCTATCGCGCCGATGCCTGCCTGATCCCGGAGCCTACCGACGGCAAGCTGATGCGCGCCCAGGTCGGCGTGATCTGGTTCCGTCTCAAGGTGAAGGGCCTGCCGGTCCACGTCTCGCGCGCCGGCACCGGCTCGAATGCGATCAAGGCCGCCTTCCACCTGGTCCAGGCCATCGAGGGGCTGGAGGCCGAGTGGAATGAGCGCGCCAAATCCCATCAGTTCTTCGGCAAGCTCAACCACCCGCTCAACTTCAACCCCGGCATCATCAAGGGCGGCGACTGGGCTTCCAGCGTTCCCGCCTGGTGCGACGTCGATTGCCGCATCGGAATCCTGCCGGGCTGGAAGATTCCCGACTGCCAGGCCGAGATCACAGCCTGCGTCGAGAAGGCCGCCAGGACCCATCCGTTCCTCGCCGACAACCCGCCCGAGGTCGTCTGGTCCGGCTTCCTGTCGCCGGGTTACGAGGTGACCGGCGCGCAGGATAGCGAGGCGGTGCTCGCCGCGGCGTATGAGGAGATATTCGGCGGCCAACTCGAGGAGGCCAGCTTCACCGGCCTCACCGACACGCGCTTCTACGGGCTCGATTATGACGTGCCGGCGTTCTGCTTCGGCGCGACGATGGAAGGCGCCCACGGATTCAACGAGCGGGTCGATATCGAGTCTGTCAGGAAGGTCACCAAGACGCTGGCGCTGTTCATCGCCGGCTGGTGCGGGGTCGAGGAAAGGTAATCACAACAACGACACGGGAGGTTTGCCATGGAAGGCAGCGGTGCGGGCGGAAAGCCCCTGATCCACACGTCGGAAGACCTGCGCTCGCATTTCGGGCAGTTGAGCCCGCTCGCCGAGAAGAAGGTTTTGCACCACCTTGACAAGTTCTGTCGCGACTTCATCGCGCTCTCGCCGTTCCTGGTGCTCGCGTCGAGCGATGGCAAGGGCAATGCCGATGCCAGCCCACGCGGCGACGGGCCGGGCTTCGTCGCCGTGCTCGACGACAAGTCGCTGCTGATCCCGGACCGCCGCGGCAACAACCGGGTCGATACGTTCGGCAACATCCTGGCTTCACCCGGCGTCGGTCTCATTTTCCTGGTGCCTGGGATCAACGAGACGCTGCGCGTCAACGGCAAGGCCGAGATCACCCAGGATCCGGCGCTGCTGACGCCGCTTGCGGTGCGCGATGTCGTGCCGACGATCGGCCTCAAGGTGACCGTCGACGAGTGTTACTTCCATTGCGGCAAGGCGCTGATGCGCTCGAAACTGTGGGACCCCGAAGCGCAGGTCGAGCGCCACAGTTTCCCGACGCTGGGCCGCATCATCGCCGAGCAGACCGCGGCGATCTCCGTGGAGGTCGCCGAGAAGACCATGGAGGAGGCCTACCGGACGCGGCTCTACTGACGCCGGGTGAAGGTATCAATTTCGTTGCCCGGTCCAATAGCCCGAGCATCGCGCACTTCCCGAGTGGCCTCTCCAGGTCCCGCGGCCGGAGGTGTTCGAGAGCTTGCCGGAGCCGGCGGCGTATTTGTCCTGGACGGTCACCGAGGCGCGAACCGCGCCGGATTTCCGGACGAATCCTCTGAACTTCACGAGGTTGGGATGCGTCACGACCCCGTTGGATACGTTGACGGTGAAGTTGTAGACCGCATCGCAGGCGCCGCGCTGCGTCACGAAGGCGAGGTCCCAGGAACCATCGTAGGCCGACCGCGCGTATGCGGTGTTCGTCAGAGCAACAAACACGCATGCGCCTGCGGCGCAAAGCGCAAGCTTCCTCATACTGGCCTCCCCTTATCGAGCAGATGGAATTCAGGCTCGGGCTGAAAATGGTGAGGCGATCGGTCCTCCAAAAGAGAGCGTTTTCCTCAAATCGTATCAAGGCCTCGCGAGGACGAGGGTCGGACCATCACGGGTTCGGCATCTGCAGGCGGCGACCGCGCAAAACAGATCCATGCAGATCGGCCTGACACGCAATGCGGGTTGGGAAGATTGACCCACACCGGGAAAATATCCATATGGGGCACTGAAATCGGAAGCCCGCCGGTTCAGACAATCCCGGCCAAGGCCGATGATCCCGGTGGCGCCGTTCGCGCAAATGGCTTCGTTCGGGAGCGCCCATGACGACACTGTCTATCCTCGATCTCGTCCGCGTCACCGAAGAGACCGATGCGCGCGGCGCGCTCGACAACGCCCGCGATATTGCTGTTCATGCCGAGGCATGGGGCTATCGCCGCATCTGGGTGGCGGAGCATCACAACATGCCGGGCATCGCGAGCGCCGCGACGTCGATTGTGATCGGCCATATCGCAGCAGGGACAAAAACCATCCGGGTCGGCGCGGGCGGCATCATGCTCCCCAACCATGCGCCTTACGTCATCGCCGAGCAGTTCGGAACGCTGGCCCGGCTGTTCCCGGGCCGCATTGACCTTGGGCTGGGTCGCGCTCCCGGGACCGACCAGCTCACACTTCGTGCCTTGCGACGTACGCCCGAAGCCGCCGAAAACTTCCCGCAGGACGTTCTCGAGGTGCAGGCCTTCCTGGCTCCGGCCGGTCCAAATCAGCGCATCCGGGCGGTGCCGGCGGCAGGAACGGAAGTGCCGTTGTGGATTCTCGGATCGAGTAATTTCGGCGCGATGCTGGCGGCCGAGCTTGGGCTTCCCTATGCCTTCGCCTCACATTTCGCACCCGACCTCCTGATTCCGGCGCTGCAGATCTACCGCAGCCGCTTCAAACCGTCCGAGCAGCTTGACCGCCCCTACGCGATGGTCGGCGTCAACATCATCGCCGCCGGCAGCGATGCCGAAGCGCGCCGGCTTGCGACGACGCAGCAGATGTCCTTTACGAACATTTTCCGCGGCGCGCGCGGCCTCAGCCAGCCGCCGATCGACGACATCGAGAGCTATTGGTCGCCTGCGGAAAAAGCGCAGGCGATGGGCATGCTGGCTCGCTCCATCGTCGGCTCGCCCGATACCGTTCGTTCGGGCATCGATGCGCTCGTCAGAGAAACAGGCGCCGACGAGCTCATGATCGTGTCCGATGTCTACGATCACGCAACCCGGCTGCGCTCCTTCGAACTCATCGCCAACGCCGCGGGCAGCGCCAGCTAGCTTTATCCTTTCGCAGCGCGGCCTCAGAGAAGGTGCTACGCTGAAATTTCCCGCCACGATGATGGAGCATCGAATGCGGATGACACGCCGAACGTTCGCACGGGTCTGCCTGGCGACTTCAGCTGCGGCGCTCCTGCCGATTTCCCTGCGCGCCCAGGAAGGTTCGCCCGCGCGCCGTCCGATACCCTCGACCGCCGAAGCCATGCCGATCGTGGGGCTGGGCACCTGGATCACCTTCAACGTCGGCAGCGATACGGCGCTGAGAGACGAATGCGCTGCTGTCATGGCGGCCTTCTTCGCGGGCGGCGGCCGCATGATCGATTCCTCTCCCATGTACGGGTCGTCGCAGCCGGTGATCGGCTACGGCCTGCAAAAGCTTGGGCAGCCCTCTACGCTGTTCTCGGCCGAAAAGGTCTGGACATCCTCGGCCGCGGCAGGTCCGCCGCAGATCGAGCAATCGCGCCGCTTCTGGGGTGTGCCGAAGTTCGACCTCTTGCAGGTTCACAATCTCCTCGCCTGGAAGGAACACCTGAAGACGCTTTTCGCGATGAAAGCATCCGGTGCGGTGCGCTACGTTGGTATCACCACGTCCGAAGGACGCCGCCACGATCTTCTCGAACAGATCATGCGGAACGAGCCGATCGATTTCGTACAGTTCTCCTACAACGTCGTCGACCGCGAGGCGGAGGCACGGCTGCTGCCGCTGGCCGCGGAGCGCGGCATCGCCGTGATCGTCAACCGGCCGTTCCGGCAGGGCGCGCTGACAGACCGGCTCAAGGGCAAGCCGTTGCCCGAATGGGCAGGCGAACTCGGTGCGACGAGCTGGGCGCAGCTCATCCTGAAGTTCGTCCTCTCCCATCCTTCCGTCACCGTCGCGATCCCGGCGACCACCCGCGCCGACCACGTGCGCGAAAACCTTCGCGCTGCCGTCGGCCCGATGCCAGACCCGGCCATGCGGAAGCGCATCTCGGCGCACGTGCAGGCGCTTTGATGTCGGAATGGTGGACCTACCGGCTGGAGGATTTCCTGCTGTTTTCGCCGCGGGTCTACTGGCGGATGTTCGAACTGCACAATGCGTCCCTCTGGCCGCTGCAAATGCCCGCGCTTGCCGCAGGCCTCATCATCGTCCTGCTGGTCGCGCGATGGCCGAAGAGTTCCGCGCGTTGGCTGGCACTGCTCCTCGCGGTTCTCTGGATCTTCGTCGGATGGTCTTTCCTGTGGAACCGCTATGTCGAGATCAACTGGGCTGTCGCCTATGTCGCGCCGGCCTTCGCCCTTGAAGGCGTGCTGTTGCTGGTCTGCGGGCTTTTGCCCAACAGCCTCGCCTTCGACCGGCGCGGGCTTGCTGGCGGCATCGGATATTTCATGGTTGTGTTTGCAATCGCCTTTCAGCCTTTGCTCGCGCCATTGCAGGGACGCGGCTGGGCCTCGTCGGAGGTCTTTGGCATGGCGCCGGATCCGACGGCGGTCGCGACACTCGGCCTTTTGCTCCTCGCCCGCGGCAGGCTCATGCCATGGCTGCTGCCGGTCCCCGTTCTCTGGTGCCTCCTCAGCGGAATAACCCTTTGGACGATGGGGGAGCCGCAGGCGTGGGTGCTCTACTCCGCGCCGGCGCTCGTCGCTTTCGCCTTGATCTGGAATGCCGTCTTCAGTCCTTCAGCGCGTGAAGGATGGTCACCGCGGCCTTGAAATCGACCAGCCGCGCGGCCCGGCGGGCGGCGACTTCCTCGTCCACGCCCCACTTCTCGCTGTTCCAGTCCTCATCAACATGGGCGGCGGCCCAGACCTGATCGGCATCGCGCATCCCCGCCCGCAGCGCCAGCGCCAGCAGCGCCGAGCCGGTCAGCGTGGTCACGACGTGCAGCGCCGCTACCGACCAGGCGTCGGCCGGGAATATCTCGCGCGCCGCTGCAATCGCCTGCTCCGGCTGGGCGGCATGCACGATCCCCTCGGACAGGATGAAATGGGCGCCAAGATCATTGGCCGCCCAGGCCAGCACCGGGTCCCAATGCGCCGCCTCCCGCGCGACGAGCGCCTGGGGGTGGCCGGCTCGATAGAACAGCAGATCAGTGCCGAGATATTTGGCGACATCGTCGGCCACCGCATCGACGCGGTCGGTGACCTCGGCGACGCTGTTGGCAAAGCGCGTAAGCGGCATGGTCAAGGGATCGATGACCTCGTCCTGCGCGCTCCATTCTGCGGCGATCGCTTCCGCGATCCCGCGCCTGGGAGCAGCGACCTGGCGGCCGGACGGCGTCTTGATGGCGCGGCCGTCGAGCGTGACGGCGAAGCCGCCGTCGACCTCCGTGATGCCGGCCTCCTTGTAGAACCGCTTGCGCTGCGGGGCGCGCGTGGCGCGGCGCACCGCCTCCTCCGGATCGAGCGGAGAATGTCCGGCGACTTCGTCGAATAGTTCGCGCATCTGGCTTCCGGCTATCGGTGATAATGCAGCCCTGACAATACGATAATGGCGGACGCAAATAAAGCTGACGAGCCGGTTGCGGCGATATCCTGCGATGCTGGTTGCGCCGGCGGGCTGCGCTGTGCGCGTGGAGGCTACTCCTCCGGCGCGTTCTCGATCGGATCGAACCGGTCGTGCTCGAGTCCCAGCAGATTCCAGGACTGCAGCATGTGCGGCGGCAATGGCGCGCTGACGTCGATCACACCACCGCGCGGATGCGGGATCACGATGCGGCGCGCCAGCAGATGCAGGCGGTTCTGCAGGCCGCCCGGCAGGTCCCAGTTCTCCTTGTTGAAGTATTTGGGATCGCCGACGATGGCGTGATCGATATGGGCCATGTGCGCCCGCAATTGATGGGTGCGGCCGGTCACCGGCTTGAGCGATACCCAGGCGAGCTTCTGGGCGGAGGTCTCGACCACGGCATAATAAGTGACCGCGTGGCTGGCGCCCTCGTCGCCGTGTTTGGCCACCCGCATGATGCTGTCTTCCTCGCTCTCTTCCTTGGCGAGATAGGTCGAAATCCGGCCCTGCTTCGGCTTCGGCACCCCGGCCACCAGCGCCCAGTAGATCTTTCGCGCCGAGCGGTGGCGGAACGAACCGGTCAAGGCGGTCGCGGCAAAGCGGGTTTTTGCAACCAGGAGACAGCCCGAAGTTTCCCGGTCCAGCCGGTGCACCAGCCGCGGCTTCTGGCCCCTGGCGTCGCGCATCACTTCCAGCATCTGGTCGACATTGCGCGTGATCCCGGAGCCGCCCTGCACGGCGAGACCCGCCGGCTTGTTCAGCACCATGACGTCGGCGTCCTCGAACAGGGTCATCTCCTTGAGCGCCTGCAGCGTCTTGGCCGCGGCCTCGGAAAGGGGGCCAGCGCCCTTCGGCGCATCGAGCTTGAGCGGCGGAATGCGGACGCTCTGGCCTTCCTCCAGCCTGTCCTTGCTGTCGGCGCGCTTGCCGTTGACGCGCAGTTCGCCCTTACGGACGATGCGCTGGATGTGGGAAAACGACAGGCCGGGAAAGCGCGCCTCGAGAAAGCGGTCGACGCGCATGTTGTTCTCGTCGGCAGTGACGACGACGGTCTGAACTTTTGTCGGCAGCGGCGGTTCGACCGCCTTGGGTTTCTCCGGCTCCGCGACCGCGAAGTTTAGGTTTTCCCGGCGTGGCTCGGGAAAGCGCGCGGGCTTGCCGCCGGGCCGGTTGGCCTGCGGGCGGTTGCCGGACTTCTTGCCGCGGAACGGCGTGGCACCCTTTGGGCGGCCGCCTGACGGGCGCGACTTGGCTAGCGGTTTTCGGTCGCGGCGGCTCATGCCGTTTTTCCAAGCTTGCGAGACATCGAGCGTGTGGCACGACGCGGCAATACCGCAATCTTCGCGCCTATCTGGCTTTCGGCAAGACGCAGTTCGTAATTCTGCTGCAAATTCATCCAGAACTGCGGGCTGGTGCCGAACCAGTGCCCAAGACGCAGCGCCGTATCGGCCGTGATGCCGCGCTGGCCGTGGATGATTCCCGTAATCCGGTTCACCGGTACGTCAATCTGACGCGAAAGCTCGGCAGCGCTGATGCCAAGTTCGCGCAATTCTTCGGCCAGATGTTCGCCGGGATGGATGGGTGTACGAGGCACGATGATGTTCCCTCAATGATAATCGACGATCTCTACCTCCACAGGCCCCCGCGCTCCATCGGGCCATGAGAAACAGATGCGCCACTGGTCGTTTATCCGAATTGAAAACTGTCCGGCACGATCGCCCTTGAGCGCTTCCAGGCGATTGCCCGGCAATGCAGCCAGGTCAGCGAGGCTCGCTGCAGCATCCAGCCGATCAAGCCGCATCTCGGCCTGTCGCGCAAAGCTCGAGAACTCCCTGACCCGCTGACCGGCAGCAAACCGCTCGGTGCGTTTGTCCCGATAGCTCACGATCATTAAGAGCTCACGCTAGCATCATTTACGACTTACGTAAATAGTAAATATCCATTCCCCCAACAGCCGCAGGGCAGGAAACGGCTCCTCGATCTTCGAGTGTACCAAGACCATCGCTATTTGCACTGCGCGCGGTCTCGCACCGCGGTCAGGTCGCTGGCGGAGTTGGGCGACGGACGCTGTTTGGAAGCCTCCTCCACCGCGGCGCAGGCGGCCGCCTGGTCGCCGTTCTGGAAGCGCGCCCAGGCGAGATTGGTCCAGGCGTCGGCGAAATCAGGCGCATCCTTGACGGCCTGCTCCAGCACCGGCTGCGCGTCTTTCGGCCGCTTCGCGATCAGGAGGAAGCGGCCATAGTCGGCGTTGAGCGCCTTCATCGGATGCGGTTGCCTGAGCGCAACCTTGTACAGTTCTTCCGTGGCATCGAGATCCCTGAAGCGCGCCAGCGTCACCGCCGCAAAACCCTGATAGACGCCGCTCTGCTCGGGCGAAATCAGAAACGCCTGATTGAACCGCTGCGCGGCCTCTCCCATCCTCCCGGAATTGATCGCCCGCCAGCCGCGCTTGGTGGTTTCCTCATAGGCCTTTTCACGCGTCCCGGCCGCCTGGATGATGGCGTTGACGAAGTTCGCGTCCGCAGCCCGCTGCTCCGAATTCTTGGGTTCAAAACCGAAGAACGGCTGTTCGTTGATCGGCGCTTTATAGGTCCGCTTCGTCACCTGCACGCCGGGCGCGACCTCGACCGTTTCCGCGGCGGCGGAAAGCGTGAACGCCAGCGTCATCGCGGCGGCACAGATCGTCGCTCGAAGGCTATTCTCAAAACGTCTCATTCGCGCTGGCCTCGCTCTCGTTCCTTGCGCAGCTTGGCCCAGTAATCGAGCCGCTTGCGGATCTCGCGCTCAAAGCCGCGATCGGGTGGGTCGTAAAAGGTCCGCGGGCCAAGCGCCTCCGGGAAGTAATCCTGCCCGGAGAAGGCGTCCGGCGCGTCGTGGTCATATTCGTAGCCGGAGCCATAGCCTTCCGACTTCATCAATTTCGTCGGTGAATTGAGGATGTGCTTCGGCGGCAGCAGCGAGCCGCCCTCCTTCGCCGTGCGCATCGCCGCGCCGAACGCCTTGTACGCCGCATTGGATTTCGGCGCGGTCGCGAGATAGATCACGGCCTGCGCGATCGCGAGTTCCCCTTCGGGATGCCCCAGAAAGTCAAACGCGTCCTTGGCGGCGTTGCAGATCACCAGCGCCTGCGGATCGGCAAGACCGATGTCCTCGACCGCCATCCGCACCACGCGCCGCGCCAGGAACAGCGGGTCCTCGCCGGCATCCAGCATCCGCGCGAGATAATACAGCGCCGCATCCGGATCGGAGCCGCGCACCGATTTATGCAGCGCCGAAATCAGGTTGTAATGCCCGTCGGCGGACTTGTCGTAGATCGGCGCGCGGCGCTGCAAAATCTCCTGGAGGTGCGCGGCGTCGAATATCTCGTCCTTGCGCGCGGCGCGCCAGACTTCTTCGGCCAGCGTCAGCGAGGCGCGGCCGTCGCCGTCGGCCATCCGCACCAGCACAGCGCGCGCTTCCGCGTCGAGCGGTAGTCTACGACCCTCGACCTTCTCGGCATGCGCAAACAGCTTCCCGATCGCGTCGGCATCCAGCGAACGGAACACCAGCACCCGCGCCCGCGACAGAAGCGCGGCGTTGAGCTCGAACGACGGATTTTCCGTGGTGGCGCCGACCAGCACCACGGTGCCGTCCTCCATCACGGGCAGAAAAGAATCCTGCTGGGCGCGGTTGAAACGGTGCACCTCGTCGACGAACAGCAGCGTGCCCTTGCCCATGGCGCGGCGACCGCGGGCGGCGTCGAACAGCTTCTTCAAGTCGGCGACGCCGGTGTGGATGGCCGAGACCTGCTCGAAGGCGAGGTCGGACTCCTTCGACAGCAGCCGGGCGATGGTGGTCTTGCCGGTGCCGGGCGGTCCCCAGA
>JAFAGM010000034.1 GCA_023422775.1 Pseudomonadota bacterium | reverse complement strand
TTGTAGCCCTGCGTGAGCATCTGTTCGAGCACATAGCGGTCACCGACCGGTGTACGCACCATGCCGATGCCCTGGCCGGCGAGGAAACGTTCCAGCCCGAGGTTCGACATCACGGTGGCGACGATGCCGGGCCTGGCGAGGCGGCCGTCTTCCTTCCAGCTCTGCGCGATCACCGCGAGCAACTGGTCGCCGTCGCCCACATGTCCGCGCTCGTCGACCAGGATGACGCGATCGGCGTCGCCGTCGAGCGCGATGCCGATGTCGGCGCGCATCTCGCGCACCTTCTTCGCCAGCGCTTCCGGCGAGGTCGAGCCGCATTCCTTGTTGATGTTGAAACCGTCAGGTTCGACGCCGATCGCGACGACGTCGGCGCCCAATTCCCACAGCGCTTCCGGCACCACCTTGTAGGCCGCACCATGCGCGCAATCGATCACCACGCGCAGGCCGTCGAGCGAGAGTTCGCGCGGCAGCGTGCGCTTGGCGAACTCGATATAGCGGTCATGAACGCCGTCGATACGGCGGGCGCGCCCGAGGCTGGCGCTCTGCGCCAGCCGGCGATCCATCGGCTCGTCGAGCAGTTGCTCGATCTGCTTCTCGACGTCGTCGGACAATTTGAAACCCTGCGGGCCGAACAGCTTGATGCCGTTGTCCTCGAACAGATTGTGCGAGGCCGAAATCATCACACCGAGATCGGCGCGCATCGATTTGGTCAGCATCGCGACCGCCGGGGTCGGCATCGGGCCGAGCAGCAGCACGTCCATGCCGACAGAGGTGAAGCCTGCCACCATCGCGTATTCGATCATGTAGCCGGAGAGACGGGTATCCTTGCCGATCACGACGCGGTGGCGGTGCTCGCCGCGTTGAAACACCAGCCCGGCCGCCTGCCCCACCTTGAGCGCGAGTTCCGGCGTGATCAACCCATTGGCGCGGCCCCGAATCCCGTCGGTACCGAAATATTTGCGGCTCATGTGTCCCCCAGCGATCCCAGGGCTCCTGCCGGCCATGATAGCCGCGAATCCCCGAACACGCTCCCATCGTAACGTGCGCAAAAGGGTTATAATCCCACAGCCGCTAAAATGAGTTCAAAAAATATGATGAATCATTACGGCCGCCGCGACCGGCGTCATGCATAATGCGTTGTTATACCTTGACATTTCTGGAAAATCAGATTTTCCCGGCCGGGAACGCTAGTCCCGCCGCTTGATGTGATGGTCGCCCCTGGAGGGCGGCGGCTGGGTGACATTGACCGGGTCGGAGGCCGGAAAGGTCTCTTCCAGCCCCTCCTCGAGGGCATCGTCCAACCGGCGCTTTTCCGCGCGATCCTGCGCGGCGGAGTCATTGCTGGGAATCTTGCGCGGTGCGGTCATGGCATTTCCTCGCCTCGCGAGATGCGCCGCGAGTTGCGATTTGGTTGGCGTACCAACCATGATAGATGACACCACTGAAAAGGAATTCAAGAAGGGGCCGGAACGTCCATGAAGCACATCACCTGCATCGAAGATCTGCGCGAACTGCACAAGCGGCGCGTTCCCAGGGCCTTCTTCGACTACGCCGATCGCGGCTCCTATACCGAGGACACGCTACGCGCCAATTCCGAGGACCTTCGCCAGATCAAGTTCCGCCAGCGGATCCTGGTCGACGTTTCGAAGCGCGACCTCTCCACCACGATCCTGGGCGAGCCCGCGGCGATGCCGCTGATCCTGGCCCCCGTCGGCCTGCTCGGCATGCAGCACGGCGACGGCGAAATTCATGCCTGCCGCGCCGCGCAGGCCGCCGGCATCCCCTTCACCCAGAGCACGATGTCGATCTGCTCGATCGAGGATATCGCCGCCGCCGTCGACAAGCCGTTCTGGTTCCAGCTCTACGTGATGAAGGACCGCGGCTTCATCAAGGCGCTGATCGAGCGCGCGATCGCGGCGAAATGCTCCGCGCTGGTGCTGACGGTGGACCTGCAGGTGATCGGCCAGCGCCACCAGGATATCAAGAACGGCATGACGGTGCCGCCGGAATGGTCGCTGTCGAAGCTGATCGATTTCGCAACCAAACCTGCGTGGGTCTCCGGCGTGCTGCGCGGCAAGCGCCGCACCTTCGGCAATCTCGCCGGACACCTCAAGGTCGGCGAGGACATCACCGCGCTGTCGACCTGGATCAATTCGCAGTTCGACACCTCGCTGAACTGGAAGGACATCGACTGGATCCGCTCGATCTGGCCGGGCAAGCTGGTGCTGAAGGGCATCCTGGATGTCGAGGACGCGGAGATCGCGGCCAAGACCGGCGCGCAGGCCATCGTGGTTTCCAACCATGGCGGCCGCCAGCTCGACGGCGCGCCGTCATCGATCGAGGTGCTGCCCGAGATCGTCGATACGGTCGGCTCGAAGATGGAGATCATGTTCGACGGCGGCATCCGCACCGGCATGGACGTGATGCGCGCGCTCGCGCTCGGCGCCAAATCCTGCATGATCGGCCGCGCCTATGCCTACGGGCTGGGAGCCGGCGGGCAAGAGGGCGTCGCCAAGGCGATCGACATCCTCGCCAAGGAGCTCACCACCACCATGGGCCTGTGCGGCGTCAACACCATCGCCGAGATCGACGACAACGTTCTGGCGATTTGAGGGAGCGCAAACCCTATCGTCGGTCCTGGCGTTCGCCGGGACGACGTGGTTATGGAGTCGCGCGTGGCCTCACATCGGCGGCGTGGTCATGCCTTTGCGAGATCGGCCTCGACGAGGGAGCGGAGTTCGGCGGTGACCTGCGGGCGCCGGCCGAACCACAATTCGAACCCGCGCACGGCCTGGTGCAGCAGCATGCCGAGCCCGTCGGCCGTCTTCAGCCCGCGCGCGGAAGCCGCCGCCAGCAGCGGCGTTTGCAGCGGCACATAGACGATATCGGCGACGACGGCGTTCGACGGCAGCAGGCCGACATCGAGTTCGAGCGCGGGCTGGCCGTGCATGCCGAGCGATGTCGTGTTCACCAGCAGCCCAGCACGCGGGAGCAGATCCGGCACCGCATCCCACACAACGGGCAGAACGCGCGGTCCGAACTCATCCGCCAGCGCGCGGGCGCGCTCGATGGTGCGGTTGGCGAGATGCAGGCGCTTGACGCCCCGATCGAGCAATCCGAACACCACGGCGCGCGCCGAGCCGCCGGCGCCCAGCACCAGCGCATCCTCGGTTGTGTCCCAGCCGGGCGCGCTGGAATCGAGGTTGTTGATGAAGCCCTCGACGTCGGTGTTGGTCGAGCACAGTTCGCCGTCGGCAAGCCACAGCGTATTGGCGGCGCCCACCGCACGCGCGCGCTCGTCCGGTTTCGACAGCGCCAGCGCACGCTCCTTGTGCGGAATGGTGACGTTGGCGCCGACGAAGCCGCGGTGCGACAGCCGGAACAGGAAATCCTTGAACTCGTCGGGCGGCACCGCCTCGATGACGTATCCGCCCTCGATGCCGAGCGTGCGCAGCCAGTAATGATGGATCAGCGGCGACCGCGAATGCGCGGCCGGCCATCCGATCAGACAGGCGGCGGGGGGCTTGGTCACGACAGCAACCTCCTCAAGGACGTCTATGGCCGGGATCAACCCGGCCACGACGATCAATTTATCTTCCCAGAAGATGTGTCAACCCGCGCGAACCGCCGCGGCCAAACTGGGCCGCGGCGATCGCCGTCAACTACGCTGCAACACGATGTGCGGCGATGATCTGGTCCGCGGCGCGGCCGGTGACTTCGGCCATGCGGTCGAACTGCCTCGTGAAACCGCCGGCGCCGGCGGTGGCGGAACGCAATTCCACGATCAGGTCGCCGATCTCGGCTTCAGGCATGGTGGCGCGGACGCAGTCCCAGCCCGGCCAGTTCTCGCGGGTGTCGAAGCCCAGGATCTGGCCCCGCCGTGCCGACAGGATGGCGTTGATCTTTGCGGTCGCCTCGGTCGGGCAGACGATTTCCACCATGTGGATCGGCTCCAGCAGCACCGGCTGGCACTGCGGCAGCGCCTCGCTCATGCCGATCCGCGCCGCCGTGCGGAAGGCGAGATCGGAGGAATCGACGCTATGATAGGAGCCATCCGTCAACGTCACCTCGAGGTCGATGACGGGGAAGCCGAGCGGGCCCTTGGCAAGCCCGTCGACCACGCCCTCCTCCACCGCGCCGATATAGTTGCGCGGCACCGCGCCGCCGACGACCTTTTCGTGGAACTCGAAACCGGTGCCGCGCGGCATCGGCTTGATCTCCAGCACCACGTCGCCGAACTGACCGTGGCCGCCGGATTGCTTCTTGTGGCGGCCGCGCTGGGTGATGGATTTGCGGATGGTCTCCTGATAGCCGATCGCGGGCGGCTGCGATTTGACGTTGACGCCGAAGCGATCCTTGAGGCGCTCCTGTGCGACGCGCAGATGCATTTCGCCCTGCCCCCACAGCACGGTGTCGTGGGTGCGCGGGTTCTGGATCATCGTCAGCGAAGGATCTTCCTCGTTGAGGCGCAGCAAGGCCTGGCCGAGCTTGACGTCGTCCTTGCGGTCGGTCGCAGCGATCGAGACCGACAGCACCGGCGGCGTCGGCTCGACCTTCACGAGCGACGGCGGGGCGGTCTTGCCGCTCGACAGCGTGTCGCCGGTCTTGACCGCGTCGAGCTTGCCGAGTGCAATCGTCTCGCCGGCTTCCGCCGACGCCCGCTTGGTGTCGTGCCCGCCGCTGACCGCAAGGATCCCGGAAACCCGCCCCGCTTCGCCGGACGAGGATTGCAGCGTCGCGCCGTCATCGAGGTGACCGGCGAGCAGGCGGACCAGCGAAAGCTTGCCGCCGTGCTGCAAATGCATGGTCTTGAACACATAGGCCAGCGCATCCTTCTGCGACGACGCACCGAGGCGCTTTGCCGTTTCGGTCACGCCGGGCGCCTCATGCCGCAGCGCCTTCATCAACCGCAGCACGCCGTTCTCGCGCGCGGCCGAACCGAGCAGAACGGGGCAAATCAGGCCCTCGCGCAATTCGCGGGCGAGATCGTCGAACACGGCGTCGCGCGGCGGCTGGATATCATCCAGCAACTGCTCCATCAGCGCATCGTCGTGATCGGCGAGCTTTTCCAGCATCGAGAAGCGCGCTTCCTTCTCGCGGTCGAGATTGCCTCCTTCCAGCGCGACGACTTCGGAAGGCTTGTGCTCGCGGTACACGAAGGCGCGCTCCAGCGCGAGATCGACGAAGCCTTCGATCAGATCGCCGTTCCAGATCGGAATCTGGCGCAGCACCAGCGGCACGCGCGAGGCCGGCTGCAGGGTGGCGAGCGTCTCGCGAATGCGCTTGCTGGCGCGGTCGATCTTGTTCAGGAACAGAAAACGGGGAATGCCGAGATCCTCCAGCTCGCGCAGGATGATCTGCAGTTGCGGCAGCTTCTTCTCGTCCGCCTCGCAGACCACCACCGCGGCATCGACCGCGGGAAGCGCGGCGCGCATGTCGTGCGCGAACTCGATGGAGCCGGGACTATCGATGAAGGTGTAACTGTCGCCCATGAAGGTGGTCGTGGCGGCGCAGACGCCCACGCCCATCTTGTGGTTCCGCGCCTCGGGGCTGGAATCGCCGACCGAAGTTCCAGCGTCGACGCTGCCGGCATTCTTGATGGCGCCCGTTCGCGCCAGTATCGCTTCCAGAAGTGTGGTTTTACCGCTTTGGAAAGGGCCCACCAGCGCGATGCACCGTGGACCACGGGGACTTCTGACGTCTTGTCCCATTGCCGCCTCCTTACCTTTGGAGCTCGGCCCTTGATTGGGTCGGCGGATCGGATGCTCCGCCTGTCCTGCGATTTTGGCAAGCAGGAAAAATTTCGCTGCGGTGCATCGTGAAACGCGCACCGCGCCATGCGCGAGATCCCTCCGGATCGGAGGCGCTCGTCCTCCCGCGCCATCTTAGAACGAAAGTAATGTTGACCCAGCCGCTGTTTGCGCCAGCGCAAAGATAACCACGTTGCGCGCATCCAAGTTGCGGTCGGTCAAGACAGCCGGATCGCCATCCAGATCACATTATCAAAACTCACGACTGCCCAGGGCGTCGCTTCCGTGACGGCCTGGGCAAGCGTGGTGACGCAGGGGGCAGGAAGTTGTTCGTGACCAGAATGAAATTGACGGCGCCGCGGCGCCTTGAGGCTTCGTGCGAGACACGAGGGGCACAGATTTTGTCGCGGGCTGCGGCGACCTTGTTGCTGTCGACTGCCGCCGGTCAGGTCTGCCTTGCGCAGTCGGCCAGTCCAGGCGCGGCGGTCGTGCTGGATCCGGTCACCGTGGAGGCGCCGCGGCGCGCCACGCCGGCGCCAGCGCCAGCGCCCGTGCGGGTACGAACAACGGGTCCGCGCCGCGCCGCCGCATCGCCGAGGCGCGAAAGCGCAGCAGTCGCGGCGGCGGCCGCGCCGTCGCCGGTGCAGGCCCGCTTCGATGCTGCCGCGGGCGGGGTCGCTCTCGTCGAGCGCAAGGATTTTCCCGACACCGCGAATCTCACCGTGTCGAAGGCATTGAGCGGCGTCCCGGGCGTCGTGGTGCAGAACTTCTTCGGCGGCAACGATCAGCCACGGATACAAATCCGCGGCTCGGGCCTCCAGCAAAATCCCGTCGAGCGCGGAATTCTGGTGCTGCAGAACGGCCTGCCGCTCAACCGCGCCGATGGTTCCTACATTGTGGGCTTCGCGAACCCGCAGCTTGCCGAATCCATCGAGGTCTATCGCGGCTACATGGCAAATCGCCTCGGCGCGACCGTGCTCGGCGGTGCGCTCAATTTCGTGTCGCCGACGGGCTCGACCCAGCCGGGCGTGCAGATGACGGTGAGCGGCGGAAGCTTCGGCCAGATCGGCAGCGCCGGCCAGGTGGGTTTCAAGAAGGACAATGTCGACGGCCTCATCGAATTCGATGCGAGCCGTCGCGACGGGTTTCGCGACTACAACAGCTCGGAGCGGGTCGCCCTCAGCGGCAATGTGGGTGTCAAGCATTCCGAGAACGTGAGCACGCGGTTTTTTGCCGGCTATACCGAACTCGGCTTCGACGTGTCGGGGCCGCTGACCAAGAGCGCGATGTATGCCGATCCGCGGCAGGTCCACGGCGGCCCGACCGTCGTCGGCGGCGTCGCCATCAACCCCGGCCCGAACGTGCCGCGCGACAAGCCCCGGCGCGACGCAAGCCAGTTCGTCGTCGGGTCGCGAACCACGGCGACTTACGATGCCCACCTGATCGACATCGCCGTCGGATATACCCATACCGACGACACGTTCCGGTTTCCGATCTCGTCGGGCATCCGGAAGACCGATGGCGGCGATCTCACCGGACTGGTGCGCTACGCCTATAATCCCGCCGCCGCCGTACTGCCGCTGGTGGAAACCACGGCACAGTTCACCGCCGGATCGGCAAGCCGTGAAAACTACATCAACCAGGCCGGATTGACCGGTGCGAAATTCGGAGAAAGCGAACTCGACGCCACCACGCTTGCCCTCTATTCGGGACTCAATATTCCGGTTTGGCCGGCCTTCACGCTTTCGCCGGCCATCTCCTACGCCCATGCGACGCGCAACAACGAAGATACCTACAGCCGTTCAACGCGTCCGACCATCGCCTACAATCCGGCCAATCCGACGGTGCTGTTGCCGAACGGCGCGGTGCCGACGCAAAGCACCAGCTACACGCGCGCCTATGACGGCTGGAGCCCCAGTCTTGCGCTGTCGTACCGCCCCGACAGCATCAACACCGTCTTTGCCGCGGTGAGCCGCAGCTTCGAGCCGCCCACGCACGACGATCTTCTGGCTACCGTGAACGGCACGCCGAATTCCAGTCCGGGCCGGCCGGCCCCGGGCAGTCCATTCCTGGCCGCCGCAGCCTTCACGACGCCCGACCTCAAGGCCCAGACCGCAACGACGGTCGAAGCCGGCTGGCGAGGCCGAACGAATCAATTCTCATGGGACGCGGTGACCTACTATTCCTGGGTCGAGAACGAATTGCTCAGTCTGCGCGATTCGGCCGGCGCCCCGCTCGGCGCAATCAATGCCGACAAGACCACGCATTTCGGAATCGAACTCGGGCTCGGCGCCAAACTGACCGACCGGCTCTCGGGTCGTCTCGCCTATACGTTCCAGGATTTCCGCTTCGACAACGATCCGTTGCGCGGCAACAACCGCCTTGCGGGCGCGCCTCCTCACCTCATCAACGCGATGCTGCAGTTTCAGGCGACGGAAAGCTGGCGGCTTCAGGGAGCCATGCGCTGGAGTCCCGGGAGGATGCCGGTCGACAACATGAACACGCTGTACGCCGATCCCTACGCCGTCTTCGATCTGCGTACCGAATACAAGATCGACAAGACCTTCACGATATTCGGCGAGATCACCAACGTGTTCAACGAAACCTACGCATCGTCGACGCTCATCGTCGACCAGGCGCGCCCGGATCAAGCGGCCTTTCTCCCCGGCGATGGGCGCGGATTCTACGCCGGCATGAAAGCGAGATTCTAGCGCGGGCGGGGCAGAACCGTCCGCATCATTGAGGATACGATCATGTTGAACCGTCGGACACTGATCGCGGCCCTGCCGGTGGCGGTGCTTGCTGCGCCGCGCATTGTGCGGGCCGCAGAGCCGGTAACGTTGTGGGGGCCGCCGGCGACCCCCTCCGTCATTCTGGCGCAAGCCATCGACAGCGGTCTGCTCAGACCGATCGCGCCGCACGCGACGTTCAAGGTCTGGAAGACGCCGGACGAGATGCGTGCCGGGATCAGTTCCGGATCGATGGCGGCGACCGTGGTTCCGACCTACGTCGCCGCCAATCTCCACAACCGGGGTCTCGGCCTGCGCCTCGTCAACGTTCTGACCGACGGCCTGCTGTTTGTAATTGCTCCTGCCGGCACGGTCCGCGGCGTTGCCGGGCTCAAGGGCAAGCGGGTGGCCGTGCCGTTCCGCAACGACATGCCGGATTTCATCTTCCGCCGCCTGCTTGCCACCGCCGATCTCAAGCCATCCGATCTGACCATCGAATATTCGGGCACGCCGCTGGAAGCGGTTCAATTGCTCATGGTCGGTCGCGTTGACGCGGCGCTGCTCAGCGAACCTGCCAGCAGCGCGGTGATCGCCAAGGCCGCGACGTTCTGGAAGAACCTGGAACGCGCCGTCGATTGCCAGAAGGAATGGCAAAACGTCGCCGGAACCACCACCATCCCCCAGGCCGGGCTCGCGATATCAGATAAATTTGCAGCTGAGATCGGTCCATCCGGTGTCGCAGGGCTGCATGCTGCGCTCGAACAGGCGCTGCAGGCGGTCATCAAAAATCCGGCGGCAGCAGCATCGGCCGCGGCCCCCGCGCTCGATCTGCCGGCCGCCATGGTCGAGAAATCAATCCCCTTCAGCCGACTGGTCGTGCGCACCGCCTCTGCCGCGCGCGCAGACCTCACCAGCCTGTTCGAACTGCTTGCGAAGGACGATCCGCGCATCATCGGCGGCAAGCAGCCGGACGGCCGGTTCTACGCCCTGTGACGCTGGCGGCGCGCGGCCTGGCACTGGCGGGATGGGCGGGCCGGTACGTCTGGTCGGCGTGGGCCGGCATGGCCGGGCTTTTCTGCCTCGCCGCGGCCTGGCAGGCCGGCCACGAATTCTACGGCTCCTTTGTGCTGCCCTCGCCGCTGGAAACCCTGCAGACGCTCGCCGGCCTCGTTCACGAGCCCGCATTTTCCAGGGCGGCCCGTGAAACGGCGGAGCGTTCGCTCACCGGCTTCGTCCTCGCGGTCGGTATCGGCACCACGGCCGGTGCAGTGGCGGGCTACTCCTTCGCGGCGATGCGGCTGATGCGCCCGGTCGTCACCGTGATCCTCGGCGTGCCGCCGATCGCGTGGATCGTGCTGGCACTGATCTGGTTCGGATCGAGCGGCGCGACCGCGGTCATGACCGTTGTCGTTGCCGCGCTGCCGATCTCGTTTGCCGGTGGGCTCGAAGGCGTCGCCACGCGCGACCGCGCGCTTGACGCCATGGCCCGCTCGTTCGGTGCAGGAATCGGGATGCGGTTTCGCACTGTCACGGCGCCTCATCTGATCTCCTATCTTTTCCCGGCCTGGACCACGACGGCGGGAACAGCGTGGAAAGTGACTGTCATGGCCGAGTTGCTGTCCAATTCCGGAGGAATCGGCGGTGAATTGGCAACGGCACGCGCGCTGTTCGATATACCGCGAGTGATGGCCCTGATAGTCGCCGTGGTCGCCTTCGCGCTCCTTACTGAATACGTGCTCCTGCATCCCCTGCGCGATCGGCTCGAAAGCTGGCGCGAAGCCGGCCTGCCGTGGGGGATCAAGCGATGAAGCTCGCGCTCGACGGGGTCGGACATGCCTTTCTCGGCCGCCCTGTATTCGAACACTTCGATCTGGCGCTCGCAGAAGGAGAGGTCGTCGCCCTGATCGGGCCGTCGGGCTGCGGCAAGACCACGGTGCTGCAGATTGCGGCCGGCCTGATCGACCCGCTGCGCGGCCGGGTGCGCCGCGCCTACCGGCGGCATGCCGTGGTGTTCCAGGAACCGCGGCTGCTGCCGTGGATGACCGCGCGCGACAACATCGCCTATGGCCTGCGCGCGATCGGCGCCCCCGCGGCCGTCCGCGTTCAGGCTGCGGAACGCCGTGCGCGCGAAGTCGGTCTCCATCCGCTCGATCTCGACAAGTTTCCGGCCGAACTCTCCGGCGGCATGCGGCAGCGGGTTGCGGTCGCGCGCGCACTGGCCGTCGATCCCGATGTCGTGTTTTTCGACGAGCCGTTCACGGCCGTCGACGTCGGACTCAAGCGAGCGCTCCAGCAGCTCGTGATCGAAGCCGCGGCGCGCGAGCATTTCTCCGCACTGTTCGTAACGCATGATCTTGCGGAAGCAGTTCGTGTCGCCGATCGGCTCGTCGTGATGTCCGGCAGCGTCGAAGGACTGGCGGCAAGCCGTGTCATCGAGGGCAGGCCGGGCGAACGCAGCGACCGCATGGTCTTCGAAATGGTCGAGACCTGGTCGCGCGATCCGGCGTTCCGCGTGCTGTTCGACGGCGAGCGGGAGCGTGTCCGGTGACCGGCCGCTGTCGATCTGACCCCGGACCATCCAACTTCAACCCCTGGCTCGTGGAAGGTCTGCGTCTGTTTTTTCCCGTTGCGGCATGCCATGCGATATTCTCGCCCCTGGCATGGGTTGCGTTGTTCGTGTTCGCACTGCCGTTTGCCCACGATGTTCCGGCGAGCCAATGGCACGCACATGAAATGATCTTCGGCACCTATGGCGCGGCGCTCGCCGGCTTTCTCACCTCTGCGATGCCGGAATGGACCGATACGCCCCCGCGCCGGGGCCGCGCGCTCCTCATCCTCCTGTGGCTCTGGCTGCCGGGACGGATGATCGGACTTGTCGGGCTCGACGCGCTCGTCGCCGTGGCGATGACGACCGATCTCGCCTTCCTGGGATTGCTGTTCTGGTACGTCCTGAAGGCCCTGATCGACCGTGGCAGCACGCGGCATGCGTCCTTTGCGGTCTGGGTGGCGCTGTTCTGGCTCATCGAACTGGCGATCCGCATCGCCTGGATGGCCGGCATGACCGATGTCGCGGCGCGATTGCTTCACGCCGCGCTGATGGTGTTCGTGATATTCTTTTCGCTTGCGGTCGCCCGCATCAATGTCGCGGTCATCAATCTCGCGCTCGATCCGAGCGGCGAGACCACGCCTTACCGTCCGCATCCCGGCAGGCAGAACCTGACGGCCGGATTGGTCGCCCTCTATGCCGTGGCGGCACTGACCGCCCCCGGTTCGACCGTACCGTCCTATCTGGCGCTGGCCGCCGCCGCCGCCTTTTTCGATCGCCTCGCCGAATGGTTCATCGGCACTGCAGTCTTTCGTACGCACGTGCTGGCGCTGGCCGGCGCCAATCTGTTCGCGGGTGTCGGCTTTCTCTTGATCGGTCTGGCGGGATTGGGCTTTCCGTTCGCTCCGGCGACGGGATTTCACGCGCTGTCGGTCGCCAGCCTCGGCCTCGCCGTGCTGAGCGTATTCATCATCGCGGGGCTGCGTCACACCGGGCGGACGCTCGATCTGCCCTGGCAGGCGCATGCAGCCGTCATGGCGATGATCGCTGCCGGTCTCGTCAGGGTGTTGCCGGAGATCGGCATCGGCACCTTCCTGCTCGGCGAGCATTATGTCCTGAGTGCCTGCCTCTGGTCGTTCGCCTTCGCAATCTGGCTTGTCGGTTTCGTGCCGTTGCTGAAGCACCCGCTTGAGGAAGCGGGCCGACCTGCCGGCAGCTAACGCCCCGGCCGGAGCTCCAGGCTTTCCAATCCGGCAGCGAGGCTCACGCCAACCTGACCCTGCATGCTCAAGGGCTGCAGCGCGATCGAGTTGGCGGAGCCGCCGACCAGCACGTTGCCGCCGACGCCGACACCGAGCGTCGCGGGCGATGCGCAGCATCGAACCCGGAATCTCGATCGAATGAACCGACATCGAGATTCCGGGGTCGTCGCTTCGCGCCACCCCGGAATGACAGCGGTTGTCAAAAGAAAGGCCCGTTAGCGTGTCGTCCACATCGCCCGTGGCGTAGATTTCGTCCGAAACATCCTATCGCAGATTGCCGCAAAAGCGCTGGATGCGTTTGCAGGCGTCTTCGAGATCGGAGGTCTTGGTCGCGTAGGAAATCCGGAACGCCGGGCCAAGCCCGAATGCCGACCCCTGCACGACGGCGACGCCTTCGCTCTCCAGGAGCTCGGTGACGAAATCCTCGTCGTTCTCGATCACCTTGCCGGAAGGCGAGGTCTTGCCGATGGTACCGGCGCAGGACGGATAGACGTAGAACGCGCCCTCCGGACGCGGACAATCGATGCCCGTCGCCTGGTTGAGCATCGCCACCACCAGGTCGCGGCGCTCCTTGAACACCTTGTTGTTGGCCGCGATGAAATCCTGCGGACCGTTCAAGGCTTCCACCGCCGCCCATTGCGACACCGACGACGGGTTCGAGGTCGATTGCGACTGGATGGTCGCCATCGCCTTGATCAGTTGCGCCGGGCCGCCGGCGTAGCCGATGCGCCAGCCGGTCATGCAATAGGCTTTCGAGACGCCGTTCACCGTCAGGGTGCGGTCGAACAGTTTCGGTTCGACCTGCGCCGGCGTCGTGAACTCGAAGTCGTCGTAGACCAGATGTTCGTACATGTCGTCGGTCATCACCCAGACCTGGGGATGCTTCAGCAGCACGTCGGTCAGCGCCTTCAGTTCGGCGCGGGTATAGGCCGAGCCGGTCGGGTTCGACGGCGAGTTCAGAATGATCCACTTGGTCTTCGGCGTGATGGCACGCTCCAGCGC
>JAFAGM010000088.1 GCA_023422775.1 Pseudomonadota bacterium | reverse complement strand
ACCTCGTCCATGTCCTCGGTGCGGATCTGGAGCTCGACGCGCTGGCTGCCGGGGCCGATCACGGTGGTGTGGATCGAGCGGTAATCGTTCTGCTTCGGCGTCGAGATGTAGTCCTTGAAACGTCCCGGCACCACCGGCCAGGTGGTGTGCACGACGCCGAGCGCGCGGTAGCACGACTCGACATCCGGCATCACGACGCGGAAGCCATAGATGTCGGACAATTGCTCGAAACCTACCGACTTGCGCTCCATCTTGGTCCAGATCGAAAACGGCCGCTTGCGGCGGCCATAGACGCGCGCGGCGATGCCGTTCTTCTGCAGGTTCTTCGAAAGCTGGCTTTCGATCTCGCCAATCAGGTTGCGGTTGCGCTCGGCCAGCGCATCCAGCCGCTGCATCACCACCGCATAGGCTTCCGGATCGAGCGTATGGAACGAGAGGTCCTCGAGTTCCTCGCGCATCTCCTGCATGCCCATGCGGCCGGCGAGCGGCGCGTAGATGTCCAGCGTTTCCTCGGCGATGCGGCGGCGCGAGGCGTGCGGCACGAATTCCAGCGTGCGCATGTTGTGCAGGCGGTCGGCGAGCTTGATCAGGAGCACGCGGACGTCGTCGGCGATCGCGAGCAGCAGTTTGCGCAGGTTCTCGGCCTGCTTGGCCTCGCGCGAGACCAGTTCCAGCCGCTTCAGCTTGGTGAGCCCTTCGACCAGCACACCGATCTCGTGGCCGAACACATTGTCGATCTCGGCGCGCGTCGCCTCGGTATCCTCGATCGTGTCGTGCAGCAGGGCAGCTACGATGGTGGCGTCATCGAGCTTCAGATTGGTCAGGATGGCTGCGACTTCGAGCGGGTGCGAGAAATAGGGATCGCCGGAGGCCCGCGTCTGCGCCCCGTGCGCCTTCATGGCGTAGACATAGGCGCGGTTGAGCAAGTCTTCGTTTGTATCCGGGTTATACGAGCGGACCCGTTCGACCAGATCGTATTGCCGCATCATGCGCGAACGCGGTGATTTGGGCCTTTCCGTCACAGGCGACGTCGGCGCGACCGCGACCTGGTTGGTTGCGGCCTGCATTTGCCGGGGGTTGCGGCGCCAATACGCCATCACTTCACTGCCCTTCTTCCGCGGACCTGGAGGCCCGCCGCCACTTATCTAATGCGTTTTCGAACGGCGCTGCACCCCCGTTCTGGCCACCAAACGTTCACTTTCGCATGGCTTGCGGCCACCGATCGCCGGACCCGTGGCCGGGATGCGGCGAAATCGAACCGGCCTGCCTCGACGGCGCCGGCCACGCATGCATCGTAGCCGAAAAAATGTGAACAAAAGCAAAGGCCCGGACAAATATCCGGGCCTTTCACAGATCGGGGAGAGTGGCGACGTAACGAGCCGAAAATCCGGACTATTCGTCCTCTTCGGGCTGCTCTTCCGGAGGCGCCAAGCCCTCCAGACCCTTCAGGAGTTCTTCCTCGGTCATGCGCTCGACCGCGACCTCGGTGTCGTCGGCATCGACGCTGGCGCCGGCGGAACCAATGAGCGGCACGGTATCGGGCTCTGGCTCGTCGACTTCGACGAACTTCTGCAGGGAATGAACCAGTTCCTCCCGCAAATCTTCCGGCGAAATGGTGGAATCGGCGATTTCCCGCAAGGACACCACCGGATTCTTGTCGTTGTCGCGATCAACCGTGAGTTGCGATCCGGACGAAATCATACGGGCGCGGTGTGCCGCCAGCAGTACCAGGTCGAACCGGTTGTCGACCTTGTCAATGCAATCTTCCACGGTGACGCGCGCCATAGACTGTCGCTCCGTTAAATGGGGCCAAATATGTCGGTTATGGCGGCTAGTTATAGCGGTCGAGGGGGTTTCGCAAGACTAAATTTGTGATTTGCGTTCCTAATGGGCTCTGCTAACCCCGACCTCGGGGCCAGAATGGCCGGAGCGTCCAGACGCGGCGAGGTTGCTGCACAGGACAAGTAAATCTCTTCATTGCATCGTCAAAAGTATAGGTTTTTCGCCCTCGCCGCACCATAATTGCAGTGGTGACTGTCGTGGGGCACGATTCACCGAACTTTGGACTGCAGGACTGGAAAGTGCGCGGCCGCTGGCCGCGGCGCTATGGTCTTTAAACAACAACGCGAGAAAGCTTTAATGTCACCCGTTTCCAACAAGATCGCGCTCTTCATCGATGGGGCTAACCTCTATGCAACCGCCAAGACGCTCGGTTTTGACATAGACTACAAGCGCCTTCTCAAGGAGTTCCAGAGCCGGGGTACGCTGCTGCGCGCGTTCTACTACACCGCGATCATCGAGGATCAGGAATACTCGTCGATCCGCCCCCTGATCGACTGGCTCGACTACAACGGTTACACCGTCGTCACCAAGGCGACCAAGGAGTTCATCGACGCCTCCGGCCGCCGCAAGGTAAAGGGCAATATGGACATCGAGCTCGCCGTCGATGCCATGGAACTCGCCGAGCATGTCGACCAGATCGTGCTGTTTTCGGGCGACGGCGATTTCCGCTCGCTGGTGGAAGCGGTGCAGCGCCGCGGTGTCCGCGTCACCGTGGTTTCGACGATTTCGAGCCAGCCGCCGATGATCGCCGACGAGTTGCGGCGCCAGGCCGACGTCTTCACCGACCTCGTCGAGTTGCAGTCCAAGCTCGGCCGCGACCCTTCCGAGCGCCCCGCCCCGCGCGAACCCCGCCATCACGCCCCGCAATTCCTGCAGCGTGCGACCGCCATGGCGCCGCGGGCTTCCGACGACGATTTCGACGATTGAGAATAATCGGGCCCGCTGCTAGAGCCTCGGTTCTGATTGAAACAGAACCGGGGCTTTTTGTTTTGACGCGCCTGATTGACGCGAGGGGCTATCCATCCCGGGTCAAGTCCGGGGCAATTCTTCGATCGAGAACGCTTTGGCAAAATGGCTAGCGTCGCCGCCTCTTCACGTATCGAACCCGATCGTAATTGCCCGCTCTGCCCGCGGCTCGCCGAGTTTCGCAAGGCCGCGCGCAGGCGCGAACCGGACTGGTTCAATTCACCGGTCGCATCGTTCGGCGATGCCAGCGCGCAGCTTTTGATCGTCGGGCTGGCGCCGGGCATGCAGGGCGCCAACCGGACCGGGCGTCCCTTCACCGGCGATTATGCCGGCGACCTGCTGTATGCGACCTTGCTCGAATTTGGCTTTGCCAGGGGCGTCTATCAGGCCAGGCCCGACGACGGGCTGGAGCTCGTCGATTGCCGGATCAGCAACGCAGTGCGCTGCGTGCCGCCGCAGAACAAGCCGCTGCCCGCCGAGATCAACACCTGCCGGCAGTTCCTGATCGCGACGATTGCCGCCATGCCGAGGCTTCGCGCGATCGTGGCGCTCGGGCGGATCGCGCACGAATCGACCTTGAAGGCGCTGGGTCTTCGCAATGCCGCCGCTCCATTCGGGCACGGGGCCGTGCATGAGGCCGACGCCATCAGGCTATACGACAGCTATCACTGCTCGCGCTACAATACGAACACGCGGGTGCTGACACCGGAGATGTTTCGCAACGTGTTCGCGACCGTGCGCTCGGATCTGGATTCGAAAAGTCAGACCTCGTCCCGAGGAGCTGCGCAGCGGCGTCTCGAAGGATGAATGGCACAGGCGGGGGCCTCATGGTTCTCCCGGCGATGCGAAGCATCGTCCGGAGACGGCGCTGCGCGCCTCCTCGCCATGAGGGTTTGATGGTCGCCTACACCGGGTTTGCCTTCAGCCACGCCAGCACATCACCAGCGTTCCGGTCCGGCGGAAACACCGGATAGAACACGCGGGCAATGCGTCCGTCATCGACGATCAGCGCCAACCGCCTGATCAGCGTCAATCCGGCCACCTGCATCGTCGGCAGCTTCAGGGCGCGCGTCAGCGCCAGCTTCTCATCCGACAGCACCGCGAACGGCAAATGCAGCCGTGACGCCATCTCGGTCTGGTAGACATTGTCCTGCGTCGACAGGCCGAACACATGCCTGGCGCCGGCGGCCTTCAGGTCCGCGAACAGGTCGCGGAACGAACAGGCCTGCGGCGTGCAGCCGCGCGCCCCGGGGATCATGTCCCAATCGTCGACGAGCGCGATCTTGCCGGGCTCGCCGGTGCGGGGATAAGCGAACACCACCGTGCGGCCGGGCAGTGCCGACAGCGTCACCGAATTGTCGTCGGTGGCGAGCAGGCCGACCGGCGGGATCGTCATGCCGACCAGATGCGCAGCCGCGCCATCGTCCATCGGCGCCGGGATTTTGCTCCAGTCGACGTCGAGCAGGTTTCTCTGGTTCATTGGCTATCCCTATGAACCGTCATAGCGAGGAACACTTGCGACGAAGCAATCCATTGTGTCGCAAAGAAAGATGGATTGCTTCGCTTTGCTCGCAATGACGAATGCCACTTACCCCCTCGCCCGCATCAGCCGGCCTTTTTCCCGGCCCCAGTCGCGCTTCTTTTCGCTCTCGCGCTTGTCATGCAGCTTCTTGCCCTTGGCGATCGCCAGCAACAGCTTGGCGCGGCCGCGCTCGTTGAAATAGAGCTTGAGCGGGATCAGCGTCATGCCCTCGCGATCGACCGCGCCCATCAGCTTGTTGATCTGCTTTCGGTGCAGCAACAATTTGCGCGGCCGTTTCGGCTCGTGATTGAAGCGGTTGGCCTGCAGATATTCCGGAATATTGGCGTTGATCAGCCAGATCTCGCCATCCTTGGAATCCGCGTAGGATTCCGCAATCGTGGTCTTGCCGTTGCGGATCGACTTCACCTCGGTGCCGGTCAGCGAGATGCCGGCCTCGATGGTGTCCTCGATCGCATAGTTGAACCGGGCCTTGCGGTTTTCGGCGACGACCTTGATCGGGCGCTCGTTCTTGTCCGCCACGTTAGCCCTTCTTGAGGAGATCGCGGATCTCGGTCAGCAGTTCTTCTTGCTTGGTCGGTTTGGGCGCGGGTGCAGCCTCTTCC
>JAFAGM010000096.1 GCA_023422775.1 Pseudomonadota bacterium | reverse complement strand
GTGCAGGGGAACAGGGATACATGCCCGCGGATGTTCGGCACGATCATTTGGTCCCCATGCAGGCAGCTTCCGCCTTGGTGTAGGCGTCGGGCTTGTCTTCACGTTTGGGCGGCCGCACGCGGCCGATCGCATCATGCGCCCGAGCGCGCAGATAAACGTAGATGTCGTCCATGTAGCAGGCGACATTCGGATTATCGCCGAACGCCGGCATGACGCTCTCCTGCGCCGTATTGACGTTCTTGCGGCCGCTGGCGACCACGCCGAGGAAATCGCCGTAGCTCATGTTCTTCAGCGAATCCTTCAATGCCGGCGCATAGGTCGATCCCATTCCGTCAGGACCATGGCAGACGTGGCATTCCGAGTGGTAACGTCGGTATCCGGAATAGGTGTACCAATCGACCGTCCCGTCGGCCGCGACATGGAAGGTCGGATTTCCTTCCTTGTCGAGATACTTGCCATCCTCGGACTTGGCGGCGGTTGCATCGTCGGAAGCGTGGACAAACTTTCCCGGCGCCACAAGCGCGAGAGTGGCTGCAATCAACCAAATTGTACGCAAGAGCTCATCCTCGAGTTCGATCCAGATCAACCGGCGCGTGGAACGAGCCACGCGCCGGACGAGGTGGTCCTGCGTTACTGCGGCAGAGCGAACACGGTCAGCGTGCCGCCGAGCGCGGTGTAGTTGCTCAGCGCGGCGTAGCCGCCGACTGCGCCGAGGCCGTCAGTCGGATCGGTCAGGCCGGCCGCAAGGCCGATGCCCGCCCAGCCGCCGACGCCGGACAGCACTGCAACATACTGCCTGCCGTCCCGCTCATAGGTGTTGACGTTGCCGATGATGCCGGACGGGGTCTTGAACTTGTAGAGTTCCTTGCCCGTCTTGGCGTCGACCGCCTTGAGGTAGCCTTCGAGCGTTCCGTAGAACACCACGCCGCCGGCGGTGGCGAGCACACCCGACCATACCGAGAACGGCTCGGGATTCGACCAGACGATCTTGCCGGTCTTGTTGTCCCAGGCGATGAAGTTGCCCATATGGCTCTCGCCGGGCGGCGGATACATCGAGAGCGTCGCCCCGACATAGGGCTGGCCCGCGGTGTAGCTCACCTTGAACGGCTCGTAGTCCATGCAGACGTGGTTGGTCGGCACGTAGAACAGCTGGGTATCCGGCGAGTATGCAGCCGGCTGCTGATCCTTGGTGCCGAGGGCTGCCGGGCAGATGCCCTTGGTGTTCTTGTCCTCGCCGCCCTTTTCGGTCGAGTACTGATCGACCACCTTGGGACGTCCATAGGTCGGCGAGTTCTTGTTCATGTCGACGCCGGTGGTCCAGTTGACCTTCGGGTCGTACTTCTCGGCCACCAGCAATTCACCGGTCTCGCGGTCCATCGTATAGGCGAGCCCGTTGCGGTCGAAATGGGTGAGCAGCTTGCGGTTCTGGCCGTTGACCTGCTGATCGCTGAGGATCATTTCGTTGACGCCGTCGTAGTCCCATTCGTCATGGGGCGTCATCTGGTAGACCCACTTGGCCATTCCATCGTCCGGGTTGCGGGCGAAGATGGTCATCGACCACTTGTTGTCGCCGGGACGCTGTTTCGGGTTCCAGGTCGAGGGGTTGCCCGAGCCGTAGTAAACGAGGTTCAGCGAGGGATCATAGGACAGCCAGCCCCATGTGCAGCCGCCGCCGATCTTCCACTGGTCGCCCTGCCAGGTCTTGATGCTGGAGTCCTTTCCGATCGGCTTGCCGAGATCGGTGGTCTTCACCGGGTCGACCAGGAGTTGTTCGTCCGGTCCGCTGGAGAAGGCGCGCCAGACCTGTTTGCCGGACTTGATGTCGTAGGCAGTGACGTGACATTGCACGCCGAACTCGCCGCCGGAGATGCCGATCAGGACCTTGTCCTTGACGACGAGCGGTGCGGAAGTCCCGGTCGCGCCCTTGGCGGGATCGCCGTTCTTTGTCGACCACTCCACCTTGCCGGTCTTGGCGTCGAGAGCGACCAGCGTTGTGTCGGCCTGGTGCAGGAAGATCTTGCCGTCACCATAGGCCACACCGCGGTTGACCGTGTCGCAGCACATCACCGGGATGACGTTTGGATCCTGCTTGGGCTCGTACTTCCAGACGATCTGGTTGTCCTTGGATAGGTCAAGGGCATAGACCTTGTTCGGGAACGGCGTGTGGACGTACATCATGTTGCCGATGACGAGCGGTCCGCCCTCATGGCCGCGCAGCACGCCGGTCGAGAACGTCCAGGCGACCTGCAGTTTGCCCACGTTCGCCGCGGTGATCTGGTTGAGCTTCGAGTAGCGCGTATTGGCGTAGTCACCCGCCGGCTGCACCCAGTCCTTCGGGTTCTGCGACATCTTGATCAATTCGTCATTGGCCATGGCTGCGCCTGCGGTAAGCGCCGCCAGGGAGCCAAGACAAGTTGCTAGTAGCACTTTGCGCATTGCATCCTCCCACTGGTGAACTCTCGGGTTCCGTCGAGACGGCCCACTTTCGGTTTTGTCCCGCACCCTATCCCGCTCGATCACGGGAAACTTGCCCAAGAGGGAAGGGCATTTGCTCCAAAGCGAACCGCAGTGAATTTTCTGGCTTCGGCCTCAGGCGCATTCGCGGCGCTATCATGCGGCAGTGCAACGCAGCCTCGGTGACACTAATGGGATGGTAGCGTTTCCCGTGCTGGCCGGGAACGTTTCCCTTGACGGCACGGAAACTAAGTCGGAGGATTGTGATGTGGATGCCGGGACATACGTTGCTTGGGCAACAACGACTGCTCTCCATTGAGGAAGACGTCGCTTCGTCGTGACCGATCTTCCGCCGGACCACAGTCGGGCCACAGTTACATCTCTCCAATCCGGGTTTCTCGAATCGGTGGCTGGCAATGTCTGATACGGTCCACTCGCTCACTACCTCCGGTTTATCGCCGAAGAAGCAGATCCAGTGTTGGTCAGAAGCGCTGACGGATCTCTGCGGCCAGTTCGACATCGACCCGCTGAAGGCGTCGTCGCTCGAAGCGCGGGTCAACTACACCACCGTTTCGAAGCTCAAGCTCTGCCAGATCGAGGTGAGCCAGCATCGCATCGCGCACACGGTGTCGCGCGCGAAATCCAGCGAACATCCCTACGTCAAGATACTGTTCCAGACTCACGGAACTTCCTATTTCGAGCAGGAGGGCCGGCGCTTCGAACTGATGCCCGGCGATTGTCTTGCCTACGACGTGTCGTGTCCGCACACCATCATCAGTCCGGCGCTGACGCGGCACGAGGTCGTCATCGTGCCGAAGGCGCTGCTGCAGGAACGCGGTTTTCACACGGCGAAGATGACGGCGTGCAAGCTTTCGGCGCGCACCGGCACCGGCCGCATTGCCCACGACTTCGTGCATGCCGCGTTCGACCAGGCCGCGCGGCTGTCGCCGAACAATGCCGTCGTCGTCGCCGACTCGCTGATCGATCTCCTGCTGCTGCCGCTGCGCGAGGCGGACGCGACGTTCGATCGTGGCGGTCCCGAGGCGATGTATATTCGAGCGCAGGCGTTCATCCGCGAACGTCTGCGCGATCCGGATCTGTGCATCGACCAGATTTCCTGCGCGCTCGGCTGCACCAAGCGCTATCTGCACATGCTGTTCAGCGACCGCGGCATGACCGTCAGCGATTATATCTGGCACGCGCGCTTGCAGAACTGCAGGCACGAACTGGAGACGCACGCCGGAAAGACGGTCACGGATGTCGCGTTTTCGTGGGGCTTCTCGAGTTCCTCACATTTCAGCCGCGTCTTCCGCAAGTACTTCGGCGTTGTTCCGTCGTCGATTCACAAGGCGCAGCACGGCGGTGCGTCGTCGGACGTTCCCTGAGGCGCGATCAGCCCATCGGAACATGCGGGCAGACGCCAGGTCGCGGCCTGGTGCCGCGCTTTTCGGGCGGCACATTGCAATTGTCGATGCGCTGTTCGTCGTTCCACTTCCTGCCGAGGCGCTCCTTGCCCGTCAGTGTTTTCGGCGAGCTTGCGGAATCCAGCGCCGGTTCGCTACGTGGCGGACTTTCCTGCGCGGGCGCTGGCAGCGCGAAGCAGATCGTGAGGACTGCGCCGATTGTTGCCATGGACGATGATCGCATGATGGTCTCGCAATTTCTTTCGTGGGCCGCGGAAAACTTCGCTCGCTCGATTAGACAGCAGCGGAGCATCCCGGGCCACCCGAAACCCGTGGCGATTCGACGTTCGTGTCGCGGCGATTTGACTGGGAGAGAAGCCGCCTTGTCCGGGAGCGAAGTACCGCAGCGCAATGCGTACTCCAAGTGGCTGTTCCGCCCTTGCGCTACGTCCGGGGCGCCCCTAGGTTCAACGCCGGCGTGAGCATCGCGCCAAACTTTGTTGGGAGGACCCGATGACTTGGAAGACTCCGAAGATCGTCGAAGTGCCGGTGGGCATGGAAATCAACATGTACGCCTGCGCAGCGCGCAAATAGCAAATAGACTGCCAAATAGACTGCACTGCATCGAAACGATCTGCCCGGCTCCGGCGGCGATGTGCGGCTGCGAGCCGGGCGGACGTCAGATTCGAGATTCCCGGTTCGAGATTTCAAGACAAGGCTTCAAGGCCTCACCGCTTCAAGGCCTCACCAGAGGATCAGCGAGTGGTATCGCGCCGCGTCCTAGACACGAGAGCCGGGTGCGCTTCAAGGATTCAATCCGCTGTCAGCGTCATCGGATCCAAATCGTCGCCCGCCTGCCATGCGATATGCTAGGTTGCGCGCCGGTCAGCGCTTCTGTCGCTTTCATTCCGTTTCATTCCCGTGGCCTTGTGCATGCCGATCCGTTCGAACAACTGCCGGGCAGTCGTCGTGTGTCTTGCCGTGCTGCTTCCGGGCGGTGTCTGCGCGGAGGACATCGATACCGAACATCTGTTCGGTTTCATGATTGGCACCGATGTCGGCAACGTCGGCGAACGCGAATTGCAGAGCAGGACGGAAGGACGATTTGCCAGGAATGGCGGAAATTACCGGGCGGTCGGCCAGGAGTTCGAACTGGAATTCGTGCCCGTCAGGAATTTCCGGGTGGAACTGGGAACCAGCTTCGCATCCCATTACATCCGCGGCGTTCCAGGCTTTGAGGACCAGCGCCAGTCGGCCTGGGAGGGCGTTTCGGTAGACCTGCGCTACCGGTTTCTGGAGCGGGACGAAGCGCCATTCGGCTTTACCTTTGCGCTGGAAACCCACACCAGCCGCGTCGACGAGACCGCGGCCACGGCGGTGCGAAGCTACGGGACCGAGTTCACGGCGGCGTTCGAGCGCGAACTCGTTCCAAACGTCGTCCTCGCCGCTCTCAACCTGACCTACCAGCCGGAGTGGACCCGCATCATCGGAACCAGAGCCGCAGAGCAGGAATCCACCATTGGCGCGGCGCTCGGCCTGATGGTGCAATGGCGGCCGGGTTTCTTCCTCGGCGGGGAAGCGCGCTATCTGCGGAGCTACGAAGGGATCGGCCTGGAGGAAATCGCCGGCCAGGCCCTCTTTATCGGCCCAACCGCCTATTTCCAGTTGTCGAAGCGCACACGGTTGACCGCAGCCTGGAGCACGCAGGCGTGGGGCCGCTCGGCCGGGTCGAACGCGGCGCTTGATCTCGTCAACTTCGAACGGCATCAGGCGCGGCTGATATTCGGCGTCAATTTCTAGGGCAAGGGAACCGCCATGAGGTTGACCGGGAACCCGGGTGTCCGCGCTTTGCGAAACTTCGTGCTGCCGGCAGCGTAGCTGTTCGTGGTATCCGTTCGGCGAGCGAACCCAGGATTTGAGCCATGAATGCGATCGATCTGGTCATAACCGTTTGCGCCGTGCTGTCGCCCGCCAACTGCGAGGAGCGCCACCTGGTGTTCTCGTCGGACGTCTCCCCGCGGCAATGCGTCATGGCTGCGCAGCCCTACATCGCCAAATGGGTCGGCGAGCATCCGAAATGGAATGCGGTCAGGTGGCGTTGCGAATACCCGCACCACAACGACAGGGCATAACGGCGAAGGGCTACTTGCTGCAGTCCTTCAGGTCCTTGTCGGCGATCGAGAACACGGCATCCGCCTTGATTTCGATGTTGCGCACGACGCATTGCCTCTTGTCGGGATAGCTGACCCTGGCATCGTAGTGACCGGGCTCGACGCCGGTGATGCGCAAGCGCTCGTCGTGGTCGACTTCCTTGTCCTTGTCGTTCAGGGTTTGGTTCGGGCCCCAGGCGTCCTTGCCAACCGGCGATAGCTCAAAGCCCGAGATCGTCTCGGTGGTCAGGTTCCAGAGCCGGATGCCCTTGCCCTTGCTCTGTGCGGCAAGATCGCCGACACCCGTGACCAGCAGTGCCAAGGCCAGTATCCATCGCATCACTCGATCCTCCCTTGCCGCCCTTGGCAAACTTGGCGCCTTCATCATCTTATCAGACGTTCGGGGTTTTTCACCTTGTCGAAATTTCGCGCCCGGTCGAGTCCGATTGGCGCGATCAATCCTGCCGCGCCGCGGTTCGGAACCAGCGTTTCATCGTCAACTCCGCCGATGAAATATCCTGGCAGGCGTCGCAGACCCTGCCTATCAGGCATCGCGCCCGGCGAGATCGCCATCGATCCGTCGCGCGATGTCCGCCTTGATTGCGGCGATCTCCGCTTCTGTCCGCGCGCTGCGCGGTGTCGGGATTGGCAGTTCCGCGAGAATGCGGGCCGGTCGTGACGACAGCAGGAACACGCGGTCACCGAGGCGAGCTGCGTCGTCAACGTCATGGGTGACCAGCAGGGTCATCACGGAACGGTCGTCCACCAGCATGGCGATCTGTTCGCGCAGGCGCGTGGCGAGGGCCTGGTCGAGCGAGGCCAGCGGCTCGTCGAGGATGAGGAAATCCGGCTCGACTGCAAACGCGCGGGCGAGCGCGACGCGGCGGGCGAGGCCGAGCGACAGTTCGCCCGGAAAATGGTTGCGATGTTCGCTCAACTCCAGAATGGCAAATAGCGCGGAAAGTTTAGCCTCGTCGACCTGCGGCGCGACCAGTCGCACGTTTTCCTCGACCGAGCGCCAGGGCAGCAGCCGGGGCTCCTGAAACACCATGCCGATCCGCCCGCCGGCCGGATACGAAACGCGCCCCTTGTAGTCGTGGTCGAGCCCCGCAAAAATCCCGAGCATGGTGCTCTTGCCGCAGCCGGACGGGCCGACCAGGACGCCAACCTCGCCAGTGCCGAGCGTAAAGTTGATGCCGGCGAGCACGGCGTGCCGTTCGCCCGCCGCGTTCTTGTAGTCCTTGCTTGTGATGTCGACTTCAAGCCGCACGGGGGCGCCACCGGGAAAGCCGGGCTTCAAGAGGCTGCACCAGCAAGGTTTCGATAACGAGCACGACCGCCGCGAAGCTGAGCGAGTAGGCGAGCAGAAGTGGGATGTCGAACAGCTGGAAGGCGACGCCGATTTCGAAACCGACGCCGTTCGGACGTCCGAGCAATTCCGCAACCAGGACGATCTTCCAGACCAGCGAAAGCCCTGATCGCGCGGCGGCTGCGACGTAGGGCGCCAGTTGCGGCAGGATGACGTGCCGGAACGCCCGCCAGCGCGGGATAGCAAACACCGTCGCCATTTCGTCCAGCGCCGCATCCATGGCACGCGCGCCCTCGCGCAGCGTGACGACAGCGGTCGGAAGCTTGTTGACGGCGATGGCTGCAATCGCTGCCGCCTCCGTCAACCCGGCCCAGATGTAGGCCAGCACGATGACGACGAGCGCCGGCAGGTTGAGCAGCAGGATCAGCCAGGGATCGCCGATCCGATCGGCAAGCCGGACCCGGCCCATCAGGTAGCCGATGGCAGAACCAAGCGACATCGCCAGGGTGAAGGCGAGGGCGACACGCGCCAGTGTGGCTCCGAGGTTGAGGAACAGCGCGCCGGATCTGGCCTCGGTAGCCATCGCCGCAAGCACGGCCGGAGGAGCCGGCAGCTTGGCGTCGCCGATCAGGAGCGAGGCCACCCACCACGTCGCGACAAACACAAGGAATGACAGCAGACGCGACAACTCAATCTCCGGGGATCGCGTGATAGAACGTACCGGAATCGAGTTCCTGTGCCGGACCGACAAGCTCGCGACCGCCGGTCGCCGCCAGCACCTCATAGAGAACGCGGGCGTCGGCCTCCTCATCGGCGACGGGACGACGCGGAATGCCTTCCCTGTAGCGGTCGCGGTAGGTGCGCAGGGTGGCGTCGTCGGCGGCCCCGGTCAGCGGCGCAATCGTCTCCCACTCCGAATCCGAGTTTGACAGGATCTCCTTGGCCTTGCGGGTCATTGCGATGAACCGCGCGACCGCGTCCTGGTTGGCGCTGGCCCATTTTTCGTCGAAGACGTAGCCGATCATCGCGGTGCGGCCCCTGGCTCCGAGTTTCGGCAGCAGATCCTCGATGCCTGCGACCCGGCGGAAGCCCCTTGCTTCCATGACGGCGCAGAAATTCCAGTAATTCAGCGTCGCATCCATTTCCCCGCCGAGTGTCTTGGCCATGAGCAGCGGTGGCGCGCCGTAGGCGATCGTCGCGTCGGATTTCAGGTCAATACCGCCCTGTTTCATCCACGCCTGCAGCAGCAGCCAGCTCTTGTCGATCGGGCCGCCGGCAACCGCAAGCTTGCGCCCCTTGAGGTCGGCCAGCGATCGGATCGGCGACGAGGCCGGCACCATGACGGCGCCGAGCGCGCTTGAATAGGGATAGAATGTCAGCTTGGCGCCGAGGGTGCGCTCGCGCGATACCCACAGCCAGTCGGAGACGATGATATCGGCGTTCCCGGCGCGAAGCGCGATCTTGCCCGCCTCGGGGCTCGCGAGTTCGACCACCTGAACCGAGAGATTGGCCTGCTTGTCGAGGCCGTGCGCGCGGATCATGGCAAGTTCCCAGGCGAACGTTCCGGTCTTTTGCACCGCAACCCGCACGGTGTCCGCGCTGTAACATGTGCCCACCTGCGAAAAGGCCAGGATGGCTGTCGCCAGCAACATGCGAATGCAATGCGTCATGGGCGCCCTGGGCGTGTTTCGCGGGCATCTTTTCAGCAAGACCCTCATAGCATAGCTTTCACACTTCGCAGCCAGAGGGAAGAACATGACAGCGGTCGGATCGGTACGACGTATTGTCGCCGCGGCGGCGGTGCTGCTGCTGATGATGATGGTGCCGACGGCGCGGGCCGAAGACCTCAACGATTATCCGACATCGGCACGCGTCGAATACGTCTTTGGCTGCATGAAGGCAAATGGCGAGACGCGGCAGGCGATCGCGCAATGCTCCTGTTCGGTCGATATCATCGCCTCGCTCCTGCCGTACGATCGCTACGTCACGGCCGAAACCGTGCTGAGCATGTCGCAGGTCCGGAGCGATCTGGGCGCGCCATTCCGCACGTCCGCGCAGGCGGCCAGTGCACTCAATGATCTCAGGCGCGCGCAGGCCGAAGCTGAAGTGAGATGCTTCTAGCGCCTGGCGCGATCGATGCCCGCGCGCCGCGGCGCGTCACATGCCTGATGCGTCGACGTTCCACTCTTTCTGGAAGACGTGGCCTTGGGTATCCCTGGCTTCGGCGCGGAAACGTTTCGCGCCATTCGACACATAGGTGAAGCGGATATTGGGATCCTCCGAAATCGAGATTCCGCCTTCCATCGCCAGCACCGGGCTGTCGTCCTGCCATAGCCGCAACTCGTTGACGAAGAAGGCCGGGATATAGAGCTGCGTGATCTGGTCCATCTGCAGGCCGGAATGGCTGGGATGACCGATCATGATCTGTACCTCGCGCGTGCCGCCGGCGGGGCCCTGGCCAGATCCTGCGAATTGTCGGTATCGCATCTGGCCAAGCCTGTTCCTGGCTTCTGCAGCGTTCTTGGCGGCGGGGGCGGAGCAGCCGCCGGAAGCCTTCACGTAGGTCTTCGTCATGTAGAGCTTGCCGTCGCTCAACTCGGCCACGGCATGAACGTCGGTATAGTTGTTCACGCGCACGCGCGTGGAGATTTCCGTCACGTTGGCGTCCGGCCCCAACTCGAACTTCGCTGCCAACGGCGCCGGGTTCTGGTCGATGACGAGCGTGATCCGCAGTACGCGCCTGTCGTCGCCGGGTGAGAGCCTGGTGCGAAGGGTGACGGGAACGATCGCCGCATCCTCGGCGCGGTACGGCATCTCGATGCCGATCACGTCGGCGCCGTCGTTGATCGGACGATTGTTGAAGATGTCCTGGACGAGGCCGGGCCACGGATCGTAGGCCGCAGGCGTCGCCGCGGGAGCAGTCTGCGCGCCGAGTACGAGGCCCAGGGCGGCGCTGGCGATGCAAAGCACGCTGGCGATGCGAAGCACGCTGGCGATGCGGAGTAAGCGGAAACGCATGGCGGCGATCCTTCTCTGGAGGGCGCCAGCATACGGCATCGGGTGGGCTATTCCCATTCAATTTCCGAATATGCCGATGTTGCATTGCGTGCGTTGTATTCGTCGAACAATCGCCAGCGCGGCCGCTCGGACGCCGCGGCGGTGCCGGCCGCGGCCGTTATCGGATCACCGCGGGCGATGAGCGCGCGAACATCCAACGCCAGTTTTTCGAGGTAGCGGCGCTGATCGGCGAGCGCGGCTGGCCATTCGCTCACCGGTCCGTGACCGGGAATGACGCGCGCTGCGGGTAGCGCGCCGAGTTCGTCGATCAGCTTGAGCCAGCCGCGAAGACTGCCATCCAGCACGGGGATGTGGCTGAGGAACACGAGATCGCCGGCGAACAGGGTGCCGGTCTGCTCGTCGAGCACGGTGAGATCATTGTCGCTATGCGCGGTCGGCCACGCCTTCAAGGTCAGGGTGCGCGAGCCGAGATCGAGCCTGGTGGTGCCGTCGACGAGGATCGTGGGCGCTATCATGCGCACGCCATCCACCAGTTGCTCACCCATGATCCGGCGAAATGCGTCGGTATAGAATTGGCCGCGTACGGCAAGCGCCTGCGGCAGGTTCCGGTGCCCGACGAATACGGTTCCACGGCTCACGAATGCCGCATTGCCAAAGACATGGTCCGGATGGCCGTGCGTATTGATGACATACCGGATCGGCTTGTCGGTGCGGGCGCGGATCGCTGCCAGCAGCCGCTCGCCCTCGTGAACGCTACCGCCGGTGTCGATCACCGCAACCGCGTTGTCGCCGACGATGAACCCGACATTGGCAGTTGCACCGTCGTTCTCGCGAGTCATCAACGCGATCTCGCCGATATGGACGAATATTTTCGGCGCGACTTCGCTTACAGGCAATTCCTGTTCCTGTGCCTGCGATAGGGTCGATGTGCCAAGCACCAGGAGCAGGGCGAGAACCGAAACGCCATGAGCCATGTTTCTGCCTCAGTCTTACCCCGGAGCGACATCGGTCGCTTCGTCTTCCCTGTCAAGGCAGTTTGCGCCGCAGCAAGCAACGCGAAGCCGCCACGAGGATTATCCCTGTTGCATGCCATTGCCCGCTGCGCAATCGTCGGGCCCCGCCCGGTGTTGATCGAAAGGAGATCGCGATGAAGAATGTTCCGCGACGCTGCGGGCTGTTGCCGCTGATTGCGATCACGGCGATCGTTGCCGGTGGCGGCATTTGTCGGGCGCAGACCAGTGACGGGACCAGCCTGTCGATCGAACTTGTCGACCCCAAGGTGCTGAGGGTATGCGCCGACCCGCATAATTTGCCGTTCTCGAACGACAAGGGTGAAGGTATCGAGAACAAGCTCGGCGAGCTGTTTGCGGAAAAACTGCAAAAGAAGCTCGACTATATGTACTTTCCGCAAGCCACCGGCTTCGTCCGCATGACGCTTGCCGCGCATCGCTGCGATGTCATCATGGGCTTTCCGCAAGGCGACGATCTGGTCCAGGGCACCAATCCCTACTACCGGACGGCCTATGCGCTGGTCGCCAGGCAAGGCAGCGGCCTCGACGACGTCAAGACGCTCGAGGACAGCCGGCTGAAGGGCAAGCATATCGGCATCGTCGCCGGCACGCCGCCCGCCACCAACATGACTCTCAACGGCTTGATGGCGGACGCCAGGCCCTATCCGCTGGTGGTCGATACCCGCGTCGATTCGTCGGCGGAAGCCATGGTCAACGACCTGACGTCGGGAAAGATCGACGCCGCCATTCTGTGGGGGCCGCTCGCCGGCTATTACGCGAGGAAGGCCAACCCGCCGCTTCATGTCACGCCGCTTGTGAAGGAAACCACCGGGCCGCGGCTGATCTATCGCATCGGCATGGGCGTGCGGTCGGCAGACCAGAACTGGAAACGGCAACTCAACCGCCTGATCCAGGAGAACCAGCCGGCGATCAACAAGATCCTGCTGGACTTCGGCGTTCCCTTGCTCGACGAGAACGACCGGCCGATCGGCGCGGAGACGGCGACGAAGTCGCCATGAAACGTCGGCTTGCGTGCGTGATGGTTGCGATCCTTGCGATCCTTGCGTTCGTGGCCGAAGCGCATGCGCAGCAGACCGTGCCGGAGCCGGACGGATACCGCACCGGCGATTACCGCGCGCCGGTTCCGGCAACGCTCAAAGGCGTGCGCGTGCTGACGACCGCGGATGCCGAAACGATCTGGCGCGCCGGTACGGGTGTTTTCATCGACGTGCTGCCGCGTGCGCCAAAGCCGGCAAACCTTCCCGCCGGCACGGTGTGGCGCGACAAGCCGCGGTTCAACATTCCCGGCAGCATCTGGCTCCCTGACACCGGCTACGGCAAACTGGCCGAGGCAACCTTGGACTATCTGCGGCGCGGGCTGGAGCGGGCGTCCGGCGGCAACAAGGCCGCGCTGCTCGTGATCTACTGCCAGGAGGATTGCTGGATGTCCTGGAACGCGGCGAAGCGCGTGCTGTCGTATAGCTATTCGAATGTGGCCTGGTATCCGGAAGGCACTGAAGGCTGGGAGCGCGCCAATCTGCCGGTCGTGGAAGCGCATCCCGAGCCGAGGGCGCACGCAGAAAAAGCACGCCAGGACAATTGAGGAAATCCGCTATTCCATTTCCTGCTGGATGACGCGGCCGAGCGCGAACAGGCGCTGGTCAATCGCGGTCGGCACCTCGCAGACGAATTTCACCACGCGCTGCCGATCCTCGAAGATCCGGGTTTGCCAGACCAGTTGATTGCCGAGTTCTTCGATCCTGGTCTGGTCCGGCGAGGATGCCCCCTGCAACGCATGCATCGCAGCCGCATCGGCCTGGATCTTTTCTGCAGCAGTGCGCTGCTTGCGGGTAATCCGCTCGAGTCCGTTCAGGACCGACGAGCGCTGCGCATTGAGCGTATCGAACAGGCCGACGAACAGGAGCTTTCCTGCCGTGGTCTTGTCGGCCGAGCTTCCGAGAAATTCGGCGATTGCCTTCTGGGCATCCTCGATCGGCGTTCGCCTGGCGGCGAGTTTCGGCACCAGCGCGCTTACCTTGGCATCGTTCTTCCATTTGTCCTTGACGTCGTCTAGCGGCGGACCGGCCCACACCGCGGCAAGCGAGACTTCCGGCACCTTGGCCTGGGTGCACGGCCAGTCCGGATAGCGCGGATCGGCGGCAAGGCAGAATTCGCCGGATGCCGCGAACAGGAGGAGCGCGCCGATCGCGATCTGCCGTCTCATGTCTCGCCTCCCGCGGGCCCGCGGCGGATCAGGCCGCGCGATGGGTCGTAGGCGTATATCGCGCCGATCATGAAGGCCGCCGTGCAGCCGACGACGACGGCAAGCGAAATCCAGTTGATCTTTCCGTACAGCGCGAACCGAATCAACTCGACCGCATGGGTGAACGGGTTGAACTGGCAGACGTAATAGAGCAGGGGGCTGCCCTCCTGCACCTTCCAGAGCGGATACAGCGCGGAGGATGCGAAGAACATCGGGAAGATGACGAAATTCATGACGCCGGCAAAGTTCTCGAGTTGCTTGATGCCTGACGAGATCAGCATGCCGAGCGCGCCGAGCATCAGGCCCGAAAGCACCAGCATCGGCAGCACCGTGAGATAGCCGATCGGCGGCGGCGCGATGTCCCAGAACCAGGCGATCAGCAGGAAGGCGTAGACCTGCAGCAGCGACACCGCGGTTCCCGCCACCAGCTTGCAGAACAAGAGATACCAGCGCGGCAGCGGGCTCACCAGCAAGGTACGCATGTTGCCCATCTCGCGGTCGTAGACCATCGAGAGCGACGACTGCATGCCGTTGAACAGCTGGATCATCGCCATCAGTCCGGGCGCGATGTAGACCTCGTAGAGGATGTAGGTTTCGTATGGCGGGATGATGGAGATGCCGAGCACCTGGCGGAAGCCGGCGGCGAAGATGAACAGCCACACCAGCGGCCTGACGAGGGCGGAAACGAACCGTTCGCGCTGGTGCACGAAGCGCAGCGCCTCGCGCCAAACGATGCCGTTCAGGCAGGTGATATATTCGGCGAATGAAAAGCCGCGGCGCGCCTGCCCTGTCGTTGTGGAACTCATGGCGCAGCATCCCCGGGTTCCACCGCCGCTCCGGTCAGGCGCATGAAGGCGGAGTTGATGTCGCGCCCTCCGGCGGCCGCGATCATCTCCTCGACCGGGCCGTGCGCGAGAACGCGCCCCTGATGCAGGACCACGAGGTCGTCGCCCGGCACGATCTCGTCGAACAGATGCGTCGCCCAGAGGACGCCGATGCCTTGCTCGGTCACCAGTTTCCGGACGTGGTCGAGGATGTCGGCGCGGGCCTTGACGTCGAGGCCGACGGTCGCCTCGTCCAGCAGCAGCAGCGAAGGGCGATGCAGCAGCGTGCGCGCGATCTCGAGCCGCCGCATCTGGCCGCCCGAGAGGTCGCGCACCTTGCTGCCGGCGCGGTCTTCAAGCCCGATCCGCGCCAGCACCTCGCCGCTGCGGACGCGCGCTTCGCGCCTGGCGATGCCGTGCAGGGCGGCGTGATAGAGCAGGTTCTGCGTCACGGTGAGATCGAGATCGAGCGTGCGCGACTGGAACACCACGCCGAGCAGGCGCAATGCTTCGCTCGGCGCACGGCCGATGTCGTGGCCGAAAATGCCGATGCGCCCGGTCTGGATTGCGAACAGCCGCGTAATCAGCGCGAACAACGTGCTCTTGCCGGCGCCGTTGAGGCCGAGCAGCGCCGTGAAGCTGGCCGGCGCCACGTCGAAGCTGACGTCGATCAGGGCGCGCCGTGTCCCATAGGAATGGCTGACGCCTGCGATCGACAGCGCGGGAATGGCCGCGGGATCGTGCCGGGGCCGGGCTGCCTGCGACGTCGTACCGGCGATGGGTGCGTTGGTTGCCGTCATTTTTCAGCAAACGTTATTCCCCAGGGCAGTTCGCCCACCTGGATTGTCTTGATCACCTTCTGCGCCGCCACGTCGATGACGGAGACGTCGTTGGATACGCCGTTGGTCACCAGCAGATATTTTTCGTCCGGCGTGAAGGCCATGTGCCAGACCCGCTGGCCGACCAGCAGATATTTGGTCACCGCCTTCGTGATGGCATCGACGACTGCCACACGATTTGCCGGGCCGAGCGCAACGAAGGCGGTCTTGCCGTCCTTCGTGATGCCGATCCCGACCGGCTGGATCGCCTCGCGACGCAGGCCGGGGATATTGAAGTTGATTTTCCCTGTTATCGCGCGCCTGGCGGGATCGATAATTGAAACCGTGCCGCCGATCTCCGACGAGACCCACAATTCGGAATTGTCGCGTTTGAACTCGGCATAGCGCGGCCGGGCGTCGACCAGCACGTTGGCAACGATCTGGCGCGTCGCGGTGTCGATGAAATGCGCCATGTTGGTGGTCTCGGAAGTATTGATCAGGATCTTGCCGTCCGGGCTCAGCGCCATGCCTTCGGGCTCGACGCCGACCTGGACGTCACCGACGCGGACGCGCTTTTCGAGATCGATGATGGTCACCGTGTTGTCGTTCTCGTTGGCGACATAGAGCGTCTTGCCGGCGGCATCCTGGGTGAACAGTTCCGGATCCGGGCCGGACGGCAGGCTATCCACGACCTTTTGGGTTGCGGCATCGATGACCTCGATCTTGTCGTCGTCGCCGACTGCGACCAGCACGAACTTGCCGTCCCTCGTGAACTCGATGCCGCGCGGGCGCTGGCCGACCTTGATGGTGTTGACGACGGCCCATTTGTCGGTATCGATCACCGATACCGTGTTGCTCTTCTCGTTGGACACATAGGCGACGTAGGCCAATGCGGGCGAGGCCGCTGCGAGCCACGCCGCCATTCCCGAAAGCAGACACCGACGCCACATCCCCAATCTCTCCGTCATCCGCTCAGTTTGCATTTGGTCTCGGGCCGGTCGACGCCGAGCGTGTCGAGTTCGGAGTGCTGATGCAGAAAGCCCTCCTGCGGCGAGACCGAGACGACCATGCGTCCATCAACCAGCAGGATGGGCTGGCGAAGCTGCAGGTTCCAGTCGCGCAGCGTCAGCCGCTGTCCCTTGAACGCGGCGATGGAAAAATCAGACCCCTTGATGAAATCGAACACCGGTTTCGGATCGCCGGAGTTGGTGCGCGATACGGCTTCGCCGATCATGCGCGCCGCGGTCCACGCCTGCATGTCGCGCGCCGTCATGCGCCGCGAATTCAGCTTGAAGAAGCGGTTCTGCATCTGGATCGCGCCCCATTGGTCCTGCGCCGCATCCCAGCTCGCAGGTACCAGGCCCGCAGAGCCTGCGACCGGGCGCGGGTCCCAGGTGCGATAGGGCAGATAGGAGGCGAACACTTCGCTTTCGTCAGCGGCGACGAGGACGTCGTAGGCAGGCGCCTGCTGCGTGAACACCGGCATCTGGCGCTGGATCAGCGTTACGCCGCTGTCGGTACGGCGGGCGCCGCCGGTGTCCTCGAACACGCGTTCCTGAACGATCCTGGCGCCGAAGCGCGTCGCTGCGCGCCGCAACGCATCGGCCCAAAGCTTGTCGGCCTCGTGCGAGCCGACCACCAGCAGCCAGCGCTTCCACTGCTTCCACACCAGATACTGCGCCAGCGCATCGGCGAGCATCGAGCGGGTCGGGGCGACATGAATGACGTTGGCGCGGCAATCCTGCTCGCGCAGCCGGTCGTCGGTCGATCCGGTATTCAGCAGCACGGTCTTGCTGCCGCGAAGCGCATCGGCTGCCTTCAATAGCGCGTCCGCGGGAAGGTCGGCGATGATGAAGCCATTGCGGCCGGCCAGCGCCTTTGCGGCCTTTGCGACATCCTCGCCATCCTTCAGGCGCACTTCCTCCAGCGAGAAGCGCTGATTGAGGAACCTGCCGGTGGTGTTGTTGTCCTCGATCGCAAGGCGCGCGCCGGCGACGCCGTCATTCTCCGCGGGCTGCTCGACGAGGGACAATTTCGATCTGACGCCGGCCTGGCCGAGATAGCCGATGGCGATCTCGACCGGCTCGGCCGCGAGCGCCTGGCTGGCCAAAAGGCCCAGGCCGACAATGCCGACCAACCGTCGGATCATGGACGCTCCCTGATGCGCCTCCTCGACTTGACGACGATGGAGGAACGCTTGTCATGCAAGCACTCTTGCCTTGAAACATGACCGAATTGTCCTAGCTTGCAAGTCCGCATTTCGTCGTTGGACGACAGCCGAGGTCGGGGATCACGATCATGAGAGCGCTCTTTGCCTTTGCCGCGCTGATAGTGTTGGGGTCGATGCCGGCGCGCGCCGAGCCGCCGAAACTCGCCATTTTCGATTTCGAACTGCTCGATACCAGCCTCGAGGGCGAGATGAGGGGGCCGCAGGCCGACGAGCACGACCGGCTGATACGCATCAGCGATCTGGTGCGCACGCAACTGAAGGATTCCGGCAAGTTCCAGCTCCTCGACGTCTCTTCGGTGAAGGCGGCCGCCGACGGCAGCAATCTGCAGGCGTGCGGCGGCTGCGATGTTCAGTTCGCGGAGAAGCTCGGCGCCGATCTGGTCATTACGGGAGTGATGAAGAAGATCTCCACCTTGATCCTCAACCTCACCATCTTCGTGCGCGACGTCCATACCGGAAAACTCATCACGGGAATGAATGCGGATTTCCGCGGCAACACCGACGAGTCCTGGACGCGCGCGACGAACTATCTCATACGCAACAGGTTGCTGGCGCCCAATTACGGCAAGCCGTAGCCCTGACGAACGGCGGACAGTCAGGCTTTCAGCCGTGCGGCGTGCCAGCGCAGATGATCGGCCATGAAAGTCGAGATGAAGTAGTAGCTGTGGTCGTACCCCGGTTGGCGGCGCAGGGTGAGGGGAATGTTTGCCTTTTCGCAGGCGCTCTTCAGGAGTTCCGGGCGAAGCTGCTCGGCGAGAAACGTATCGGCGTCGCCATAGTCCACCAGCAGCTCGGAGAATTTGGAGCCGTCCTCGATCAGCGCGACCGCGTCATGCCTGCGCCAAGCCTGCTTGTCGTCGCCGAGATAACCTCCCAGCGCCTTGATGCCCCACGGTACCTGCGAGGGCGCAACGATCGGCGCAAACGCGCTGGCGGCGCGGTAGCGATCGGGATGGCGTAGCGCTGCGGTCAGCGCACCGTGGCCGCCCATGGAATGACCGAGGATGGATTGCCGGCCGGCATCGACGGGAAACTGCGCGGCGACCAGTTTCGGCAGTTCCTCCGTGACATAGCTCCACATTTGGTAGTTGCGCGCGAACGGCTCCTGCGTTGCGTCGACGTAGAAGCCGGCGCCGAGGCCGAAATCATAGGCGCCGGCGGGATCGCCGGGCACCTTTTCGCCGCGCGGGCTGGTGTCGGGCGCGACGAAGATCAATCCGAGTTCGGTGCAGGCGCTGCGGAATTCGCCTTTCTCCGTGACGTTGGCATGGGTGCAGGTCAGTCCCGACAGATACCAGACGACCGGCAGCCTCGCTCCGTCAGGATGGGGAGGGACGTAGACCGAAAAGGTCATGTCGGTCCCGGTTGCGCCGCTGGCGTGCCGGTAAACACCCTGCACACCGCCGTACGATTTGTTGAGAGAAACGGTCTGCATTGTCATGAATTGAGCACTCCGGCGCGCGCCGCGGGATCTCAGGCCACGCGGTTCTCGATCGCCAGCCGCACCAGTTCGGCCGATGTCCGCACGCCAAGTTTCTGGCGCATGATCGAGGAGGTGTTGGCGACCGTCTTGTAGGAGGAATGGACCAGCCACGCGATTTCGGACAGGCTCTTTCCCGCACTGAGCAGGCGCAGGATTTCCATCTCGCGCGCAGTCAGTCGTGAAAGCGGACTCTGGGCGAACGAGGGTCGAGAGAACGCAATGCTTCGCGCCATCGCCGGCGGCAGATACGCGCCGCCCCTTGCAACTTCCCGGACCGCCTCGACGAGGTCCTGGGGATCGCCGGTCTTTGAGACATAACCCTTGGCGCCAACCTCGATAGCGCGCGCAGCGAACACCGGATCGTCGTTCATGCTGAACATGATGATCCGCGCCGCCGCATCGCGTCCGAGGATGCGCCGCGCCAGTTCAAACCCGGATACCGTCGGCAGGTTGATATCGAGCACGCAGATATCGGGATGCCGCTCGCCGAACACGCGCTCGCCGCTTTCCGCGTCGGAGGCTTCCAGTATCTCGATCTCGGGGTCGTCCGCGAACAGGGCGCGGCAGCCCGAAGCAACGATGCGATGATCGTCAACGATCAGAACGCGCATTGGCCTTGGTCCCCGAATACGCCGCGTCAACCCCGTTGCTGCGCCGCCGCATCGGACGAAGCGCAGGCACCGGCGCGACACTTGCCATCGATAGCCATGCAACCCAGGCAGTGTTGCTGTACGCTTTGATTAGATAGACGCCTATTTTATCTGTCAACGCTCCCGCGGTCGGGAACTGAAGACGACTTCGCTCCTGGACAAGAGCCAGTTCACTCCTGGACAAATCCCATGTGGCAAAAGCTTTCCTTGCGCGCCCGGATCAACCTGCTGCTCGCGCTTGTGCTCATGCTCGGTCTGGCCATCAACGTGACACGGCTCGTGCTCGAGGCCGCTCCCCGTGTCCAGGCGGAAGATCAGAGCGTGGTCCGGCTGGCGCGTGAATTCATCGAGACGATCGTTGCAGGGCTGAACGAGGCGCCGGATCCCGAGGCGCGATTGGACCAGATTGTCCGCGACCTCAACCGGCTGCGCCATGTCAGTATCACGCGCCAGGGTGGGGCGGTCGAGATGTCAGGGACGGCGGACGACGGCAATGCCGATGCCCGCCCGCCACCGGCATGGTTTGTCGCGCTGGTCCACCCTGAAAAGACCACGGTGAATGTGCCGATTTCCATCAGAGGAAAGCCGGGTTCGCTGCAGATCACGTCGCATCCGAACGACGAGATGGCCGAGATCTGGGATGGAATCATCACCCAGCTCCAGATCGGCGCAGCGATTGCGCTCGTTCTCTTTCTCATTACGACCAGGGTCGTCAGCCGGGCGCTCGCGCCGATCCGGACGCTTTCGGAAGCGATGACCAGGATCGAAGCCGGCGGCTACGACACGCGGGTGAAGCCGGATGGCCCGCCTGAATTCGCCGCGATTTGCTACAAGCTGAATCATCTGGCGGCGACGCTGGGCGACGCGGTTGACGACAAGCGGCGCCTCGCCGAGCGCATCGTTTCGCTGCAGGATGTCGAACGCAAGGAAATTGCACGCGAACTTCATGATGAATTCGGGCCTTATTTGTTCGCCTTGCGAGCCCATGCCAGCGCGCTGACGCGATTGGCAGATGGTGGGGCGCCAGGTGCGGAGGCGACGCGAAAGCACGGCAGTGCCATATTGGAACAGGTCAATGCCTTGCAGCAGACCAACCGGCGGGTGCTGGAAAGGCTGCGGCCGGTGGGATTGACCGAACTCGGGCTTCGCGAAGCGCTCGGCGCGCTGCTGCGTCTGTGGGGAGAGTCGCATCCCGATGTTACGATCGAGACCGCCATCTCGCAGTCGCTGGGCGAGACCGGCGAGACGGCTGATCTGACGATCTACCGCACCATCCAGGAAGCGCTGACCAACGTCTTTCGCCACGCGGGCGCGACCTGCGTCAACGTAACCGTTGAACCTGCCGAACTGTCCTCGGGCCTGGCGGTTGCCGGCCGCGGCGGCGCGCTGGTGCGGGTCCGCGACAATGGCAGCGGATTGCGGGCGGATCACAAGCTCGGGCTGGGGCTCACCGGCATGCGCGAGCGCATATTGGCGCTGGGTGGCTCGCTGACGATCGCTTCCGGAGCTAATGGCGTAACTGTGGAGGCCGTGGTGCCAAGTGACGCGCGTTACTGATATCGGGAATTTTTCCCGTTTTGGCCGGGACCTTTTTGAATGGTGTGCGACCTCAGCGACGCCTTAAGATCATCCACAACCGACCGGCGGGGACCAGTATGGCCGGTACGGAATGGGGATGAAGCACGATGGGCGCTCGATTCCTGTTTATTGGGACAGCATCGCTATGTCTCGTCGCCGGAAACAACGGAGCCCAGGCCCAGGCCGCGGCCACACCCAACGGTGACGAGGCATTGCCAGCCATCGAGGTGGTTGCGCCGGCGCCAGCCGCCAAACCGGTGCGCAGCACCCGCGGCAGAACTGCACCCCGCACCGCCACCGCGACCAGGAACGTACGCCGCGTTCTCGTCTACCCGACGGCGCCGACGCCGGTTGCCGGCGTGGGAATCGATGTCGACAAGGTGCCGGCGAGCGTCAACGCGGTTGGCGCGGCGCAGATCGCCCGCACGGACTCGCTGGATGTCGCGGTCGCGTTGCAGCAACACGTGCCGGGCCTCATCGTCAGCGACACGACCGGAAATCCATTCATGCCGGACGTGCAGTTTCGCGGCTTCGTTGCGTCTCCGGTCTCCGGAACGCCCCAGGGGCTGGCGGTTTACCAGAACGGGATCCGCATCAACGAAGCGTTCGGTGACACCGTCAACTGGGACCTGATCCCGACCGCTGCGATCAGGTCGGTTACCGTCGTGACCAACAATCCGGCATTCGGCCTCAACGCGCTCGGCGGCGCCGTCAACATGCAGATGAAGAACGGGTTCAGCTATCAGGGCGCCGAAATCAACACCATGGGCGGTTCATTCGGGCGCATCCAGAGTTCGGGGCAGTACGGCAAGCAGATCGACAATTTCTCCGTCTATGGTGCGCTGGAAGGATTGCGCGAAAACGGCTTCCGCAATTTTTCGGAGTCGGCAATCCGACGGTTCTACGGCGACGTCGGCTACCGGACCGACAGCAGCGAATTCCACCTCAACATGGGTGTCGCCAACAACAATTTCGGCGCGCCTGCGGCGGTGCCGGTCGAACTGCTGCGGAATTATTGGGGCGCCACCTATACGACACCGCAGTCCACGAACAACAAGGTGGCCTACCTCAACCTGACAGGAAAGGTCGAGGCCACGCCGACCTGGACGATCGACGGCTCGGTGCGCGTCCGCGCGTTCCGGCAGAAGACGGTGGACGGCAATCCGACCGAGACGGAGCCATGCGCCGCCGATCCGGGTCTGCTTTGCTTCAACGACGACGATGTGCCGGCAAACGGCCTCAACGGGGTTCAACTCGCAAATCCCTTCCCCGACACCGCCGTGCTGGGGCAGATCGACCGGACATCAACCCGTTCGACGACGACGGGGGCGACCCTGCAGGCAACCAATAACGACCAACTGTTCGGGCACAACAACCAGTTCATGGTCGGCGCCAGTTTCGACTCCGGCGTCACCCGCTTCGGAGCCAGCGCGGAATTGGGCACGATCGGTCCGAACTATGTCGTCAGCGGCAGCGGCATATTCCTTGGACCCTCGGGTGATCCGATCTCGATCGGTCCGGTCTCGCTGCGCGCCACCAACCGCTACACTGGAATCTATGCGCTCGACACGTTCGACGTGACGAATGCGTTTTCGATCTCGGCCGGCGGCCGCTTCAACCATGCGAACATCGTCCTGCAGGATCAGATCGGAACCGACCTCAACGGCAATCATACGTTCAGCCGCTTCAACCCGATGATCGGCGGCACCTACAAGATCACGCCCGGCTTGACCGCCTATGCCGGCTACTCCGAGGCCAACCGTGCACCGACCCCGCTCGAACTCGCATGCGCCGACCCGGCGCGCCCCTGCATTGCCGCGGCATTTCTCATCGCCGATCCGCCGCTGCAGCAGGTCGTCTCGCGCACGGTGGAGGCCGGTTTCCGCGGAACGTCGGAACTTGATATCGGAACGCTCGGCTGGAAGGTCGGCGCGTTCCGCGCGACCAATGCCGACGACATTCTCGCGATTCCGAGCCCCGAACTGCAGGGATTCGGCTACTTCCAGAACGTGGGCCGGACACGCCGCCAGGGCATCGAAGCCCAGGTCAATCTGACGTCGAAGACGCTGCAGCTCTATGCCAGCTACGCGCTCGTGGATGCGCGCTTCCTCGATCCCTTGGTGATCGGCTCCAACAGCCCGTTCGCCGACGCTGACGGCAATATCCAGGTTGTGCCGGGCAACCGGATTCCGGCGATACCCCGCAACCGCGTCAAGTTCGGGATGGATTACTGGATCACCGATGCGTTCAAGGTTGGTGGAGACGCCTTGTTCGTCGGCGATCAGTTTTTTGTCGGCGATGATTCCAATCAGGCGCCGAGGCTGCCGTCCTATGCCGTCTTCAACCTGCACGCTTCCTATCAGGTCACCAAGAACATCCAGTTCTATGGACGCGTCGACAACCTCTTTGACAATCGCTACGCAGTCTACGGTACGTTCTTTGAGAGTGACGACGTGCCCAACTTCGCCAATGGCGGCGCGCCGTTCTCGGACCCGCGTTCGGTCAGCCCGGCGCGGCCGCGCGGTCTTTACGCGGGCGTGAAGGCGACGTTCTGAGGCGCACAGTGAGGAAGTAATTAGTCAAATAATATGACTAGTCAGGCCGCCCCTCCCATGAAATAGTACCTTCCGCTGCCCAAAAGGGCGGCCGGATGGTGCCAGAACACCTTAGAGTCTGGTGTCGGCGCCCCGGATAACATCTGGGAGGACGCGCCTACGTGATTTGCAGCAGCGTGCACACTCGCATCGTGTTTTCCTTCCGTGACGCCATTGGCTGGTCAACAGCCGACGGTCCGCAGGCAGAGTGATGACATCGCTCGTCGTCATCCCGACGCGGCGCGCGCATTCCAATCATGCGGAAGTGTCCCGCAGCATCGGCATCGACATCATCGCCGGCCGCTACGCCGAGGGGACGCGGCTGCCCGGCGATGTCGAACTCACTGCGATGTTCGGGGTGTCGCGGCCGGTGCTGCGCGAGAGCGTGAAGACGCTGGTGGCCAAGGGCCTGCTCAGCACCAAGGCGCGGGTCGGCACTGTAGTGCGGGAGCGCGGCGCCTGGAACATGTTCGATGCCGACGTGCTCGCATGGCATCTCGATGCCGGCATCGACAAGCGCTTCCTCGGTGACCTCGCCGAAATTCGCCTCGTCGTCGAGCCGCGTGCGGCCGCGCTCGCGGCCGTGCGGCGCTGCGAAGCCGACATCGCTGAACTCCGGCAGAGCATGGAGCGGATGCGGCGCGAGCCGTCTGATTCCGCCGGCTTTGCCGACGCCGATCTCGCCTTGCACATTGCGGTCGCCAATGCGTCCGGCAATCCGTTCATGCGTTCGATCGGAAACGTGATCGAGGCGGCGTTGCGGGCCTCATTTCTACTCAGCGCGCCGGTCGATCCGCAGGATCGCGAGACGGTGCTGCTCTGGCACCAGCGGATCGTCGATGCGATCGCCGATGGCGACGCGGAAGCGGCGGCGGCGGCCATCGTCGAGGTCATTCACAACGGCATGAGCCGGCACGACGGGCCCGTGGCCGCACCCGCCCTCGCAAACGCCGGGGAGGGCGAACCATGACAGCGCTGCGTGTCGCCATCGTCGGCTTCGGCAAGATCGCGCGAGACCAGCACGTTCCCGCGATCGCGGCGACCGATGGCGTGACGCTCGCCGCCGTCGCCAGCCGCAACGCCTCGCTGCCGGATCTGCCGCATTTTGCGACGCTGAAGGCGTTGTTGCGTGACGGTCCGCCGATCGACGCCGTTGCGCTCTGTACGCCGCCGCAGGTGCGGCGCGCGCAGGCGGCGATGGCGCTCGCGGCCGGCAAGCATGTGATGCTGGAGAAGCCGCCGGGTGCGAGCGTGAGCGAACTCGATTCCCTGATTGCAGCGGCAGCGCGTGCCGGGCGGGCGCTGTTCGCGACCTGGCATTCGCGCTATGCGCCCGGCGTCGAGCCGGCGCGGCAATGGCTGGCGTCGCGCCGGATCAAATCCGTGCAGATCAACTGGAAGGAGGACGTTCGCGTCTGGCATCCGGGGCAGGGCTGGATCTGGGAGCCGGGCGGGCTTGGCGTCTTCGATCCCGGCATCAACGCGCTCTCGATCCTCACCCGAATTCTGCCGCAGCCGCTGTTCCTGACGGCGGCCGAGCTTTCCTTCCCGGCCAATCGCGAGGCGCCCATTGCCGCGCGTCTTTCGCTGACGGATTCCGAGGGGGTGCCGATCGCAGCCGAATTCGACTTCCGCCAGACCGGCCCGCAGAGCTGGGACATCGCCGTCGACACCGACGGCGGTCCGCTGGCGCTTTCGGGAGGCGGCAAGCGGCTCATCGCAGGAGGCGAGGTGCTGGTCGATGCGGCGGACGCAGAATATCGCGGGCTTTATCGCCGCTTCATCGAGCTGGCTGCGACGGGCACGAGCGACGTCGACCTGACGCCGCTCCGCCTCGTCGCGGATGCCTTCCTGCTCGGCCGCCGCAAGATCGTCGAAAGCTTTGAAGACTGACCATGGCTGATGCCGCGCCAAATGTTGCGAGGGAAATATTCGGCTCGTTGCCGGATGGCCGCCCCGTCGAGCGCGTGTCGCTTCGTGCCGCGAACGGCTTTGAAGCCCGCATCATCACGTTCGGCGCGGCGCTGCAGGCGCTGATGGTGCCGGACAGGAACGGCCGCCTGGATGACGTCGTGCTCGGACATAACGAGTTCAATGGCTATTTCGGCAATCGGCGCTTCTTCGGCGCAACCGTCGGCCGCTACGCCAACCGGATCGCGAACGCGCGTTTCGTTCTCGATGGCGATGCGGTGCAACTGACGGCCAACAACGGCAGGCATGCGCTTCATGGCGGGCCTGAGGGTTTCGACCGCAAGCTGTGGCAGATCGCCGACATCGATGACGGCGCCGAACCCCGCGTAACGCTGACTTATGTCAGCGCCGACGGCGAGGAAGGGTATCCCGCCCGGCTGGATGTTCGCGTCACCTATCGCCTGACGGGGCCTTCCGAACTGTCGATCGGCTTCGAAGCCCGCGCCGACCGCCCCACGATCGTCAACCTGACCAACCACAGCTTCTTCAATCTGGAAGGCGCGGCATCCGGCGCGGACATTCTCGATCACCGGCTGACCGTCCTGGCCGACCGCTTTCTCGCGATCGATCCCGACGCCATTCCGCTACCCGGGCCACCGAGAGCGGTCGCAGGAACGCCGTTCGATTTCCGCAACCCTTCGACCATCGGCGCCCGGATCCGGCGCGATGAGCAACAGCTTCGCAACGGCCGGGGTTACGATCACAACTTCTGCCTCGATGGTGCCGGCGAATTGCGCCTTGCCGCCCGCCTCGAAGCGCCGCGAACGGGACGAATTCTCGAACTCCTGACCGATCAGCCCGGCCTGCAGGTCTATTCGGGAAACTATCTCGACGGCTCGATCCAGGGAAAGCAGGGGCTGTTGTACCGGCAGTCGGATGCCATCTGCCTTGAGCCGCAGGTCTGGCCCGATACACCGAACCGGCCGGATTTTCCGAGCGCGCGCCTCGCGCCAGGCGACACCTATCTGCATCACACCGTCTATCGCTTTGTCTCGAGCGGCGAGGGGCAATGATGAGCGACACGATGGAACAGGTGCCGACTTCCGTTCTGTCCGCGGATCGCTGTCATCTCGGCGAAGGACCGACCTATGACGCCAAGACCGATACCGCCTGGTGGTTCGACATTCTGGAGGGACGGCTGTTCGAAGCCCGTCTCGGCAGCGGGCGGATCAGCGTCCACCGGCTTGGCAGGATGGCGAGCGCGCTGGCGCGCATCGATGCGGAGCGCCAACTGATCGCGGCGGAAGACGGGCTTTACATCCGCTCGATCAGCGACGGTCGCATGACGCTCCATTGTCCGCTCGAGGCGGACAAGCCGGGCAATCGCTCGAACGACGCGCGGGTGCATCCTTCCGGGACGTTCTGGATCGGCACCATGGGACGCCAGGCGGAGGTAGGCGCCGGCGCGATCTACGCGCTTCATCAGGGCGAAATCTCGCAGCTCTTCCGGCGCATTACCATTCCAAATGCGATTTGCTTCTCGCCCGACGGCACGACCGGCTATTTCGCCGACACCGCGAAGAATGAGCTCTATCGCGTCGCACTCGATCCTTGGACGGGCCTGCCGCGAAGCGCGCCGGAGGTGCTGTTGCGGCACCGCGGCGTCGGTGGTCTCGACGGTGCGGTGGTCGACGCCGACGGCCTGATCTGGAATGCGCGGTGGGGCGGCGGATGCGCCGACGTCTACAGTCCCCGGGGCGAGCATCTGCGTTGTCTGCAGGTGCCGGCGCGGCAAGCGAGTTGCCCGGCCTTTGTCGGGCCGGATTTCTCGCGTCTGCTGGTCACGTCGGCCTGGCAGGGTATGGATGAGGCGGCGCGCGCCGCCGACCCGGAGCACGGGCGCACATTTCTGCTGGAGGCGGCCGCACGCGGCCGTCCGGAACCGGACGTCAAGCTCGCAAGTTCAACGTAAACAGGGGAGTGAAACATGCCTAGATTGACCAGATGGTGCGCACTCGCGCTGGCGGGCCTTGTCGCCGTAGCCGCCGCCGGCGACGCGCTTGCACAGAGCAAGCCGACCATCGGCATCGCGATGCCGACCAAATCCTCCGCACGGTGGATCGATGACGGCAACAACATCGTCAAGGTGCTGAAGGAGCGCGGCTACGGCACCGACCTGCAATATGCCGAGGACGATATTCCCAACCAGCTCTCCCAGGTCGAGAACATGGTGACCAAGGGAGCCAAGGTGCTGGTGATCGCGGCGATCGACGGCACCACGCTTTCGGACGTGCTCAAGCAGGCCAAGGCCAAGGGCATCACCGTGATCGCCTATGACCGCCTGATCCGCGATACGCCGAACGTCGACTACTATGCGACCTTCGACAATTTCCAGGTCGGCGTCCTGCAGGCGCAATCGATCGAGCAGGGGCTCGGGCTGAAGGAAGGCAAGGGTCCGTTCAACATCGAATTGTTCGGCGGCTCGCCGGACGACAACAACGCCTACTTCTTCTACAACGGCGCAATGTCGGTGCTGCAGCCCTACATCGACAGCGGCAAGCTGGTGGTCGGCAGCAAGCAGACGGGAATGGACAAGGTCTCGACCCTGCGCTGGGACGGCGCAACCGCGCAGTCCCGCATGGACAACCTGCTCAGCGCCTTCTACGGCAAGAAGCGCGTCGACGCGGTGCTGTCGCCCTATGACGGTCTTTCCATCGGCATCATTTCCTCGCTGAAGGGCGTGGGCTACGGCAGCGCCGATCAGAAGATGCCGATCGTCAGCGGCCAGGACGCCGAAGTGCCGTCGATCAAGGCGATGTTGCGCGGCGAGCAATACTCGACCATCTTCAAGGACACGCGCGATCTCGCACGCGTGACCGTGGACATGGTCGATGCCGTGCTCAGCGGCAAGGAAGTCCCCGTCAACGACACCAAGACCTACAACAACGGCGTCAAGACGGTACCGTCCTATCTGCTCAAGCCCGTCGTGGTCTACAAGAGCAATTGGGAGAAGACGCTGGTCGAGAGCGGCTATTACAAGCGCGCGCAGTTCCAGTGAGCGAAACCATCCGGCAGGCGCGGGTCGCCGTGCCTGCCGGAGGCGATCTCGCCGGGACGGTCCGGCGCTGCAGGACACAATCGAATGGCGGCAATGCTTGAGATGCGCGGCGTCAGCAAGAGCTTTGCGGGCGTGCAGGCGTTGCGCGACGTCAACTTCACCGTGGAGGCCGGCCAGATCCATGCCCTCGTGGGCGAGAATGGCGCGGGCAAATCGACGCTGATGAAGGTGCTCAGCGGCGTCTATCCCCGCGGCAGCTACGAGGGCACGATATTCTTCGACGGGGAGGAGCGCAGCTTTCGCGACATCAGCGATTCCGAGGCGCTCGGTATCATCATCATCCACCAGGAACTGGCCCTGATCCCGCTGATGTCGATCGCGGAGAACATCTTCCTGTCCCACCTCCCGAGGCGCTTCGGCGTCATCGACCGCGACGAGGTGTACCGGCGCACGCGAGAATTGCTGGCGCAGGTCGGACTGCGCGAGCAGCCGGATACGCTGGTCACCGATCTCGGCGTCGGCAAGCAGCAACTGGTCGAGATCGCGAAAGCACTCTCCAAGCGGGTGCGCCTTTTGATTCTGGACGAGCCCACCGCCAGCCTCAACGAGACCGACAGCGCGGCGCTGCTCGATCGTCTGGTGGCGTTCCGGGAACAGGGCATTGCCTCGATCCTGATCTCGCACAAGTTGAACGAGGTCGCCCGTGTCGCCGACCGCATCACGGTGCTGCGCGACGGCCGCACCGTCGACAGTATCGACTGCCGGAGCGAACCGGTGGAAGAGGACCGGATCATCCGCAGCATGGTCGACCGCGACCTCGCGCACCGCTTTCCGGAGCGCGAAGCGAGGATCGGCGACCCGGTGCTGGTGGTGAATGACTGGTCGGTGCACCATCCGCTCCATCCGGAGCGGCAGACCATCAAGAATGTCGACTTTCGGGTGAGGCGAGGGGAGGTCGTCGGCATCGCCGGCCTGATGGGCGCGGGCCGCACCGAGTTTGCGATGAGCCTGTTCGGCCGGGCGTGGGGTCGTGGCATCTCCGGCCAAGCCAGGATCGACGGCCGCGAGGCCGACCTTTCCAGCGTCGCGGCCGCGATCGATTCGGGTCTCGCCTATGTCACGGAAGACCGCAAGCAGTTCGGGTTGATACTCGCCGACGATGTACGCAAGAACATCACGCTGGCGAGCCTCGACCGCGTCGCCTCGCGGTCGGTGATCGACGACATCAGGGAATTGAAGGCGGCGAGCGACTACCGTGCGCGGATGCGGATCCGCTGCTCCGACGTCTATCAGGAAGCCGGCCAGCTTTCCGGCGGCAACCAGCAGAAGGTCGTGCTTTCGAAATGGCTGATGACCGATCCCAAGGTCCTGATTCTCGACGAGCCGACCCGCGGCATCGACGTCGGTGCGAAATACGAGATTTATTGTATCATCAACGAGCTCGCGGCGGCCGGCAAGGGCGTCGTCGTGATCTCGTCGGAAATGCCGGAACTGCTCGGCATCTGCGACCGGATCTGCGTGATGAATGACGGCGCCTTTGTCGGCGAGTTTACTGCTGTGGAGGCGACCCAGGAAAAGATCATGCAGGCCATCATGCGGAACAAGGTCCTGAAAGACGGCACGCGCATGAATGGCGTGCAGGGGGGAGCCGTGCGGCCATGACCGACAAGACCGTTTCGCTTCCCGAAGAGAGCCGGCACGCCGGGTTCATCAAGAACAATCTGCGCACCTACGGCATGCTGCTGTCGCTGTTCGCGATCATGCTGTTCTTCCAGGTGATGACCGACGGCACGCTGCTGCAGCCGCTCAACCTGACCAACCTCGTGCTGCAGAACAGCTATATCGTCATCATGGCGCTCGGCATGCTGCTGGTGATCGTGACCGGGCATATCGACCTCTCGGTCGGCTCGGTCGCGGGCTTCGTCGGCGCGGTCGCCGCGGTGCTGATGGTCCGCTACCAGGTCGGCTATCCGCTGGCGTTCGTCGCCTGCCTGCTGGTGGGGGCGGCGATCGGAGCGGCGCAGGGCTATTGGGTCGCCTATTTCGGGATTCCCTCCTTCATCGTCACGCTGGCCGGGATGCTGGTGTTCAAGGGCCTTGCGCTAGCGCTGCTGCAGGGCCAGTCCGTGGGGCCGTTTCCGCCAACCTTCCAGAAGCTGTCGTCCGGCTTCATCCCGGAGTTGCTTCCCGATGTCGGAACGCTGCACCCGACCTCGCTGCTGATCGGCGTCGTGCTGGCCTTCGCGCTCGTCTATGCCAGCGCGCGCAGCCGCGCCCGCGAAGCGTCGCACGGGATCGAGGTCGAGCCCTATGGGTTCTTCGTGGCGAAGAGTGCGGTGCTATCAGGTGCGGTGCTTTATTTCACCTACCTGATCGCGTCGCATCGCGGGTTGCCGAACGTCCTCGTCATCATGACGGTCCTGATCGCGCTCTACGCTTTCGTCACGCGGCGAACCGTGATCGGGCGGCAGATCTATGCCGTCGGCGGCAATGCGAAAGCGGCCAAACTGTCCGGCATCAAGACCGAGCGGCTCACGTTCTTCACCTTCGTCAACATGGGCGTGCTGGCCGCGCTCGCCGGGCTGGTTTTCGCAGCCCGCCTCAACACGGCGACGCCGAAGGCCGGCGTCGGCTTCGAACTCGATGTCATCGCCGCCTGCTTCATCGGCGGCGCCTCGGCCTACGGCGGCGTCGGCCGGGTCGGCGGGGCGGTGGTGGGCGCCATGATCATGGGCGTGATGAACAACGGGATGTCGATCCTCGGCATCGGCATCGATTATCAGCAGGTGATCAAGGGTCTCGTCTTGCTCGGGGCCGTCTGCATCGATGTGTACAACCAGCGCAGGTAACCTTCATCATGGCCCGAATCTCTTCAACTCCGTACCGCGGCGTCTTTCCGGTCGCGCCGACCATCTTCGGCGATCGCGGCGAACTCGACCTCGAAGGCCAGCGGCGCTGCATCGACTTCATGATCGATGCCGGTTCGCAAGGCATCTGCATTCTCGCCAATTTTTCCGAGCAGTTCGTGCTGACCGACGCCGAGCGCGAACAGGTGATGGACGCGGTGCTGAAGCATGTCGCAGGCCGGGTGCCCGTCATCGTGACGACGACGCATTTCAGTTCGTCGATCTGTGCCGCGCGCAGCCGTCAGGCCCAGCAGGCCGGCGCCGCGATGGTGATGGTGATGCCGCCCTATCACGGCGCGACCTTCCGCGTTCCCGAGAAGGCCATCTTCGAGTTCTACCGCGTCGTCTCCGACTCCATCGATATCCCGATCATGATCCAGGACGCACCGGTGGCGGGAACGCCGCTCTCGGTCGACTTCCTGGCCCGGATGGCGCGGGACATTCCGCACATCAGCTATTTCAAGATAGAGGTGCCGATGGCCGCGGCCAAGCTCCGCGATCTCATCGCTGCGGGAGGCGACAGTATCGTCGGGCCCTGGGACGGCGAGGAGGCGATCACGCTGATGGCGGATCTCGATGCAGGCGCGACCGGCGCCATGACCGGTGGCGGCTATCCCGACGGCATCAGGCAGATCATGGATCCCTATTTCGCCGGGCGGAGGGACGAGGCCGCGGCGGCGTACGCGCGCTGGCTGCCGCTGATCAACTACGAAAACCGGCAATGTGGATTGCAGGCCTGCAAGATCCTGATGAAGGAGGGCGGCGTGATCGGCTCGGAGGCGGTTCGCCATCCCCTGCAGAAGGTTCACCCGGCGACGCGCACCGGCCTGATCGGCATTGCCCGTTCGCTCGATCCCGTCGTGCTGCGCTGGGGACGCTAATCGAGAGAGAGAACAAAAGCTGTTCCGGACTGGCCGAGGTGGAAATACGCTTCCAACCGGAGGCCTGAAAAAGCCAATCGCTTCCATTGCTCCTGTGGCCGGAAACGACGACATTTCCTGCTGAAACCAGCGGATGGGCCGCGCGATGGAACACATGGGTTATGAGCCGTTTGGCGAGCGCCTGGCGCCCGGAAGGGACGCACGACCGCGTTCGCCCGTCTCCAGATATCTGTTGTGGGCCGGCACCGGCCTGTTCTGGTCGCTGGTCGCTACCATCGTGCTTGCCCGTGCGGCCTATTTCGAGCCGGGATTTTTCGACGGGTTCGACCGCGTCGTGACCCTCGCCGGACGCGCGTTGGGGGTCCTCTAGACCCGCGCCGTCTTTACCGTCGATTTGTCCTTCCCGATGGTCCGCTCGCAGGCGGTCGCAGCATGCGAGTGCCAGGCCCTTTGCGTGGGCCGGATTCATAGTGGCAAACAGGCGCAGCAAATGCGTGTTCAAGGACATAACTTCTCTCTATCGGGCCTGACCGAAAATATATTATTCAGTTGGGCCATCAGGGGAACAATTCTTCCCCCACCAGAGGAAGTTTTGTGCCGCAAGACGAAGTTTCTTCCGCGCCCGGCAACAGACCGGCGACCGGCGCCGGCCGGCTCGTAGCGCTCCTCCCGGGCGTCATTCTTTGCGTGATTGTCGCCGTTATCTCCTCGGGCCTCGAAATCCTGGAGCGGCATCTGTTCGCGCATCCCTATGTGGAGGCGCTGGTGGTGGCGATCCTGCTCGGCATGGCCGTGCGCAGCTTCTGGACGCCGCCCAAGCGCTGGCAGGCCGGGATCGCGTTCAGCGCCAAGCAACTGCTCGAATTTGCCGTGATGTTGCTGGGGGCCTCGATCAGCTTTGCCATGATCGCAGCTTCCGGCATGGCGCTGCTCGGCGCGATCGCTGCGACCGTCATTGTCACCCTGGGCCTGAGTTTCGGCCTGAGCCGCATGCTCGGCCTGTCGACGCGGCTGTCGATCCTGATCGCCAGCGGCAACTCGATCTGCGGCAATTCGGCGATTGCGGCCGTTGCGCCGGTGATCGGGGCCAATAGTGACGAGATCGCATCCTCGATCTCGTTCACCGCGATCCTCGGCGTGGTGATGGTGCTGGGATTGCCGCTCTTGATCCCGCTTCTGCAACTGTCGGCGACGCAATACGGCATTCTCGCCGGTCTCACCGTCTACGCCGTCCCGCAAGTGCTGGCCGCGACAGTACCGGCGGGGCTCGTGAGCACGCAGATCGGCACCCTGGTCAAGCTGATGCGCGTCCTGATGCTGGGGCCGCTCGTGGTCGCGCTCGCGCTGTTGGCTCCGCGCCTGCAGGGTGGCGCGCGAAGCAAGGCAACGGTCGGCTTCTTCCGGCTGGTACCCTGGTTCATCCTCGGCTTTCTCGCGTTCGCCACCTTGCGTTCGCTCGACATCATTCCTGCGACTGTGGTCGGCCCTCTGACCGTGATCACCAGCTTCCTCACCGTCGTGTCGATGGCCGCACTCGGGCTCGGGGTGGACGTGCGGGTGCTTGCGAACGTTGGAGGCCGGGTGACGGCGGCGGTCACGTTGTCGCTGTTGTTTCTGCTGGCGATCAGCATCGGCCTGATTCATTTGTTCAAATGAGGTGCGGTCCGTTGCAATGAACGGCTCGGGAGACGGAGAACGCGCGGCGACGGCCGGGGCCGCCGGCAGCGGAGCGGCCCGGCAGGGCATCCCGGCCGGCGTTTGGGTGCTGGGCTTCGTCTCGATGCTGATGGATATCTCGTCGGAGATGATCCACGCGTTGTTGCCGCTCTACATGGTGACGGTGCTCGGCACTTCGACGCTCGCCGTCGGCATCATCGAGGGCATTGCGGAAGCCACGGCGTCGATCACCAAGGTCTTCTCCGGCGCGCTGAGCGACTGGCTCGGCAAGCGCAAGGCGCCGGCTGCGTTCGGCTACGGTCTCGCGGCTTTTACCAAGCCGATCTTCGCCCTGGCGGCTTCGCTCGAATGGTTGATCGCCGCGCGCTTCATCGACCGCGTTGGCAAGGGCATTCGCGGCGCGCCGCGCGATGCCCTCGTCGCCGACATTGCGCCACCGCATCTGCGCGGCGCGAGCTTCGGCCTGCGCCAGTCGCTCGACACGGCCGGCGCCTTTCTGGGGCCGCTTCTCGCCATCGGCCTGATGTGGCTGTTGGCGGATGATTTCCAGGCGGTGTTCTGGATCGCGGTCGTTCCGGCGTTCCTGTCCTTTGCCTTGATCCTGCTGGCGGTGAAGGAGCCGGATCGGCCGAGGGAACTGCGCCGGGTACGGATGCCGCTGCATCGCGATGAACTGCGCCGTCTCGGTGCGTCCTATTGGTGGGTCGTGGCGGTGGCGACGGTTTTCACGCTGGCGCGCTTCAGCGAAGCGTTCCTGATCCTGCGGGCGCAATCGATCGGCCTGCCGCTGGCGCTGGTCCCGGTCGTCCTCGTCATCATGAGTCTTGCCTATTCCCTGTCGGCCTATCCGGTCGGCGTGCTGTCCGATCGCGTCAATCGCCTGACGTTGCTGGCGATCGGCCTCCTGCTGCTCATCACAGCCGACATCGTGCTCGCTTTTGCAGCCGGGATCGTCGGGGTCGCAATCGGCGTCGTGTTCTGGGGCCTGCATATGGGCTTCACGCAGGGATTGCTCGCCACCCTGATCGCGGACGTCGCACCGGCCGAGTTGCGCGGAACTGCCTTCGGCGTGTTCAACCTGATGACTGGCGTCGCGCTGCTGGTCGCCAGCCTCGTCGCCGGCGCGCTGTGGGACATCGCAGGCCCGAAAGGCACGTTCCTGGCAGGGGCCGGCTTTGCCTTGCTGACCCTCGCAGGGTTGCTTGTCATTCGCCGTCGGCTGGGATGGCGCGCCGATGCGTGACGCCGCTCGCTGATCTACTTCGTGCCGTAGGCGCGGTCGCCGGCGTCGCCGAGACCCGGCACGATATAGGCATTGGCGTCGAGCCTCTGGTCGATCGCGGCGAGCCAGATCGGAACATCGGGGTGAATGCCGCGCATGCGTTCGACGCCCTCGGGCGCGCCGATCAGGCACACCAGCCGGATGTCGTTGGCGCCGCGCTCCTTCAGTCGGTCGACCGCGGCGACGGCGGAGTTCGCGGTTGCCAGCACCGGCGAGATCACGATCACCAGTCGCTCGTGCAGGTCGCTCGGCGCCTTGAAGAAATATTCGACCGCCGTGAAGGTCTCGGGTTCGCGGTAAAGGCCGATATGGGCAATGCGCGCGGTCGGCACCAGGTCGAGCATGCCTTCCGCAAAGGTCACGCCGGCACGCAGCACCGGCGCGAACACCAATTTCTTGCCCGCGATCTGCGGCGACTTCATGTGCGCCAACGGCGTCTCGATGTCGATATCGGCCAGCGGCAGATCGCGGGTGACCTCGTAACAAAGCAGCATCCCGATCTCCTTGAGGAGTTCGCGAAACGACTTGGTCGAAATGTCCTTCTGCCGCAGCAGCGTCAGCTTGTGCTGCACCAGCGGGTGGCTAACGATCGTAACGCCTTCCATGTTCATGACCTCGATCTAGAAAACCGTGCCGTCGCTGATCACTTTTACCGGGGGCGCGGCGTCCGCGCGGCGCTCGCGCGCCAACCGCCGGCCCGCAGCCCAGGTGCCGCCTTCGAGAATTTTCGCAAGCGGCATCGAGGAGGCGTCGCGTCCAAGCCGCTGCCGCACGCCATCGGCGACGCGGTCCAGCAGCGCCACCGTCAGCGCTCGCCATTCGACGACGAGTGGCGAGCCCACTTCGTGCTCCTGTTGCGCCGCATCCGCATCGCGAAACGCGAGCACGCCGGTATCGATGAACAGCCCGCCATTGCGATATTCCGCAAGTCCCGTGAGGCCGTCGATATCGGTGACGTCGATGCCGGATCTCTGCAGCGGTTCGATGAGGGAATAGGCCAGCCACTGCGAAAGCTTGTGCAGCGGCACCAGGCCGCTGGTTGCATCCGCGGTCGTCAGCGCCGGATGCCGCCAGCAGTCGCCGAGCGCGATCCCACCCAGCGTCAGCCGCGATGGCCAGATCGGCCCGAGTTGCTGCAGCAATTCAGTCAGGATCGTCGGCGCGGGCAGCTTTCCGCCCTCTGCCAGCAGCGCCAGCCGGTCGTAAAGGCCGCCGGGTCGCGGCGTGTCGCGGCTGCCGAATATGTCCGGCTTCGAGGCCACGAGCCGGCCGAGGCGACGCAGAAGGTCGGCGCGGCCATCCAATCCGACAAGCGGATTGACGTCCGAGACCTGCATGCCGCGCGCGAGATCGGCAACGCCGAGATTAGCAAGCCTGTCGGCATCGGCGCGCAAAGGTTCGGATGGCACAGCCGAGAAGGCGCCGCCCGCGAACATGGCAAGGCTGGCAAGCCCCAATCCTTCCGAGCGGCCGATGGCTGAACCGGTGCCGGGATCGCGGTAGCGCCATGAGGGGCCGGCGCCGGCATCGAGGAAGACGCTGACGATGGCCAGATCGAATTCGGCGCGGGCGCGGGCCGCCCGGTCGGGCCAACTGGCGTGGCCGGCGACGGCAGCCCAGCGATCGTCGCCATTGGCGACGAAGTGCCGCCAGCGCGAATGAAAGGGAACGTCGAGCGAAGGATAGGCGGCGCGCGTCGTTTCCAGCACCAGATCGACTACGTCGTCCATGCGATCAAGGTCGATGCGGAAATTCGGAAGCCTGCCTTCAAGGCCAATCGCGAGCATGCGATGCGCGCGCTCGCGAACCGCCTCCGCACTCAGCAATGTCAAGGCAGCTGGCGTCGCCGGATCTGCAGGGGACAAGGCGGCCGCCTCTCTCAATATTTCTCGAGCGAACGGCCGAGCGGATTGTCCGGAGATTCCTGCGGTTCCGGCGTGTAATAGCCTGCGGCCTTCTTGGCCGCGATCTCCACATGCGCGTCCGCCGGCACGAGTTCATCGGGGATCGGTACGCGCTCGACGATCTCGATTCCTTGACCCGTGAGTGCATCGTACTTCATGTCGCTCATGGAAACGAAGCGGTCGATCCGCCTCAGTCCGAGCCAGTGCACGACGTCAGGCATCAGTTGCTGGAAGCGCGCGTCCTGCACGCCGGCGACGCATTCGGTGCGCTCGAAATATTGTGCTGCCGCGTCGCCGCCTTCCTGGCGCTTGCGGGCGTTGTAGACGAGAAACTTCGTGACCTCGCCGAGCGCGCGGCCTTCCTTGCGATTGTAGATGATGATGCCGAGCCCGCCGCTCTGGCCGGCGCGCGCGCACTCCTCGATGCCGTGAATCAGGTAGGGGCGGCAGGTGCAGATGTCGGAACCGAACACGTCGGAGCCGTTGCATTCGTCATGCACGCGGCAGGTTATCCTGGTGCTGTGATCCGGCAGTTTGCCGACGTCGCCGAACAGATAGGCGGTCGTGCCGCCGATCGGCGGCAAAAAGACCTGGAGATCGGGCCGCGTCACCAGCTCCGGAAACATCCCTGCGGTCTGCTCGAACAGTTGCCGGCGCAGATTGTTCTCGGTGGTCGCAAAGCGCGCCGCGAGGCCGGGCAGGTACCAGACCGGGTCGATTGCAATCTTGACCACGGAGACGCTGCCATTGGCGTGCACGACTTCGCCATCCTGCTTCAGCCGTCCGGCCTCGATTGCGGCCTGCAGCTCGGGCAGATCGAGGCGGGCGCGCGTGATGGCGATGCTCGGGCGGATATCGATACCTTCCGCGATTTCGCTCGCGAAATTTTCTGCGGCGAGATGTCCCCACGGATCGAGCGAGACGATGCGCTGCGGCTCGGCCCATTGCGGAAACGGCCCGATCGTTTCCGCAGGGTGGGTATTGGTGAGGTCGGGACGCCGGATCGGGTCGAGTGCGCCGGAGGAAACGGCCAGCGCCCGATAGACCGAATAGGAACCGCCATGCGTGCCGATGACGTTGCGGTCCTGCGGCCGCGATACCGTGCCGATCACCGGCCCGCGTTCGCGCGCGGTGGCCGCACCCCAGTGAATCGGGAATTTGAGCTTGGCACCCGGCGCCGGGTGCGACGTAATGCGAATATGATCAACCCGATTTGAACGAGTCATCGCCACGAACCCTGAAACGGCGACGGCCCGCCTGAATAGACGGGCCTGGTCACCTGCGACAATATCAGCAGCGGTTGCAGCTGAGATGACAATATAAGCAGGTTTCCGCCGAAAACAACGCCGATTTGAAACGCGACCGGCGCCGGACGGCCTCGCCCGTTAACCATTTGGCGCAGGCTTGGTCAGCGGTAGGACGGCGAGAATACGTTCTTCAACTGCACGAGGAATGTCACGACCCAGGCGAACGCAAACATGCCCGCAAGGCCGATCGCCGTCCTGCGATCCATCAGCGACAGGCTGGTCCACCACCACACCCGGTAAAGCCATAATCCCGTCGTTGCCATGCCGAGCAGACAGACGATCATCTTGAGAAACGACGAGTGAGCGACGCCCAACGCTCCGAACAGGAGCGTTGCGGGGACCAGAAACATCGTGCACGCGGCAATCAAGGTCTCGTTCATGGCTCCTCGCGACGTTGAGGCGAATCGCTTGCTTCACTGGCAGTTTACAGCATCCCAGGGAATCTCGTTCGCGCCAGATTTGCCAATTGGTTCAATCTCTTATAGAGATAATTTGGAGACCTGAAAGATTGATGAAAATGAGCGGCTTGGACTGCAGATTCTCCGTCGCCCCATGATGGACTGGACGGACTCTCCGAAAAACTGAGGCCCAGTCAGCACTCAGCGACTGTCAAAAATGTCGTGCAGTACCGTTTGCAGTATCTCAAAATTTTTTGCGTAGGATCGCGAAGCCGAGCGTGGTTTGGTGTGCATCCGGTCACAGCGTCGTAGAAACGCGTACTACTCTAAATTACGCTGTCTTGCGCGTTCACACGCAACCGGCATTTTCTGGCTGCTCTCGGCCTTTGCCGATCCGGTTAGGCGCGCATCCATAAAGCATGGGATAGCCAATCAATATCGATTGTTCCGCCAAGAACCTCGATTGCCCTTGCAAGGTGACCCCAGTCCGCACGTCGCGTCGTCTGCTGAAAATAGCGGCCTGTTTTTGCAAGTTTGTCGAGCTTTCGCCAAGTCCATCCGCGGATTGCCGCCTGCTCACGAACGGTATCGATCGGAGGAATGCCAAGCGCATAGGGTTTTCTTGGTCCACGGACGAGGCGAATATGTCTAGCCTTACTGGTGATCTGATGCGACCTGAACCCGGGGAATGCCGCAGCAACCTCCGCACACGTTGCACCGCGCAGATATAATGCCCGGAGTTTTGTCACTTCAGAGTTGGTCCAGATATGACGCCGGGTCACGACGCCGAGTGTTCTGGCGTGACTTCTGATCGCATAATATGAGCGCAATCGAAGGCGGCGCTGCATCCTCGCATAGTCGGGATACAATGTTAAAATAATTTGATCTTCGCGCTCTGACCACCTCTTGCCACTGCTTGCTCGTTTGCGGAAATATCTCCTCATTTAGCATTTCCAGTTCACAGCCAATTGTCCACCGAGCAACGCAACGGCTTTGCTGATTTTCCTCCAGTCGTTTTGGGTGGGCTGCCGAAGGAAGTAACTGCCGGTGGTGGAGAGGTAGGCCAGGTCACGCATAGTGAGTTTGGAGATGAAGGCTTGGGTCCTGACCTCATCATAGGGCTTGAGGTCATAGACTTTGGGCGATGTCCGCGGACGGTGCCAACCGTTATAATTGGCTCTTGCCCAAACTTGCTTTTTCGTCTTGCCAGGAAGCAGGGTTAGGATTTCGCGCATCGGCCGCCCATGGCGGTACGGTGCTTTCATGCGCTTCAGATCATCGTCTGACCAGACTCGTCGCGACCGCATTATCCGCAATCGAAAAGCTTTGCTTCTGATGGCATTGAGGCTTCGGCAGGGTAGGGCAGCACTAGCCTTGCGATAGTCAGGGTAGAAGCGGCGCAGACGTCTGACCTCGGCCGCTGTCCATAGTTTTTGTCCAGCCAGCGTTCTTCCGGATTTCGCCATGCGTCGTCGCAGGCGCTCCGCAGAACGGGCACCAGCAGCGAACCAGCCCAGCCGGGAATGTCCATGGCGGCGTGTTGGTGCAAGATCGGTCGACATGCTCTGCAACAAAGCAGCAACGTATCCAGCATCATTTTCGCTACGATGACGTTCGCACAATTGCTGTGGATATGAATTCAAGGTTGGCCGCGCAAAATGATATTCTCCGCGGAGAGATTGCGTTATTAACTGGAGAAACTAAGTGTGTCGGGTTTGCAACGGATGCCATCATATCCCGGAAGCTGACGGTGCGGGAGAAGATCGAGTGGCGGATCGCCCGTAAGGAGGACGATGATGTGTTCCTGACGCGCGAGTTCAGGCGGCTCGGTGGTCAAGACCAAGTGCTGCGCGCGCTCAGGTCGCTGGTCAATGATGGTCGTCAGCGGCGGTACGGCGTTGAGCCGTGCCGACAAGCTTACCAGACGGATGTCAGAAGACGTCGATTTCAAGATTTGTCCGACACGAGGCCGTCGCGCGACGCATTGCGCAAGCATCGCATGGACGGCGCCGACGCGTTCCTCAAGGTTGGTTTTGGTTAGTATCCAACAGTTCCTTCGCCCGGTCGCCTAATGTCAATTTTTGCGAAATCTTCGCCCTTGAACAGGAGAGGTTCTCCGCGGGTGACCGCAAGCGCATAGGAAAAACAGTCGCCATAGTTCAGTCCGGCAGCATGCCGTCCTTTGCCATAGCGCCGCCACGCGCGGCGTGCAGCCTCGATCTGTTCGGCATCGACTGGGATGATCTCGACGCCGACCTTGAGCAGCCATAAATCGAACTCGCGACCACCGGCATCACCCAAGCGTGTTTCAAGCACGATCGTAGCTTCGAGCACGGTTGCTGTAGAGATCAAGCGGATCGGATCGTCGGCGATCTGCAATTCGAGTTCTGCCGAGTCGGGCTCATTGAGGGCGATCGCCACGATGGCGGAGGTATCGATTACCATCAGCGCGGCAGTCCATGCTCGTCATAACCGAGGATCTGCTCTGGTGTCCGGTCATCGATGACCGGCATCTCGCTCCAGCGCCTCCGGATTTCCGCCAGTTCTTCCAGCAGGATGTCCCTCCGGGAATGACCGCCTACCCGGCGCAATCGTTCCTCAATGGCTCGCCGGGTTGCCGTAGTAATGTTCTCGCCGGTGAGCCGTGCGAGATCACGTGCCAACCGCTCGGTCTCCGGGTCTTTGATGCTCAGGGCCATCGCCATGGTTCCTTAGTTCCTAGTTAGGTACCTTCAACCTATGATTCCGGCAAGATGGTCCTTTGACGCGAGAATTAGAATAGAACAAACTAAGAACATTCTGTCGCAACCAAACGGCGGGCCACGACATGGAGGCGGCACGCCTGCACGTAACGCCGTTTCAATTGGCGCACCTGTTTGTTCCACTGCCGGGGTAAAAACTGGTGTCAGAGCATGATCGACAGGTGCCATAAGGCGCATGGCGTTTGGGTTCGGAAGGGCTGCGGTCTCTGTTCTTCTAGTTTTCGCCATCGCAAGTTTTCTTACGCCGCAACCGCCGAATGTACGATCGAAGGATTGTCCACCTAGGCGAAGGCAAACGCGGCGCTACTTTGCTTTTGTAATCGATGTGGTGGTGGTCTCTGTCTTCGACGGCAGTAGCGTTGAACGGTTCTTGCACGGGAAAAACAGCAAGCGATAGGGCGCGGTACTGCCCGATGAAATTGGTATTGCGGCGCAGTACCGGAAGGCTAAGAGCATCGCGAAACCAAGACCGTTACGGAAGGCTGAGATCGTACTAACTACTTGAAGGAGAACGCTCTAAATTAACACGATCGGAGCCTTGTTGGCCCAAAAACTTGCATAGACGGATTCACGTTTGGAGTGCTAACAAAATCAACATGTTAGCGCATCGGTTTTGCATTGCCCCCATGATGGATTGGACCGGGAGATTTCAAAAAGCGAAGCGCGATCAGTGGTTAACCGCATTCGCCATCACCCGTGCCGTACCAAACGCAGTACCAAAGCCCTTTCAGGCGTAGCGGGGCGGAGGCGAGCGCAGTTTGGTGTGCCTCCGGCCATCTGATCTAGAAAGGCTTGTTGCGCCAAGCTGAGATAAACGCTCGCGATTACCGTTACACAAAATAGCGAAACGAAGTCTCGACGAGATCATCGTCACCGTACTCATCGAGTATTCCTCCCACCCTCCGCGCGAATGACAACGATACCGGCCATTTGCCGCGGATGTCCGCGGTATTCCAATTCATGCGCGTGAGGTTGAGAACATCCTGCGCCGCGGCGATCGGACTCTCAGGTCCAAGGCAGCGTACCTCGAAAGGCTGGGGGACATGCGGGCCGGGATAGGTGCCGAGTTCTGGCATAAAGCCGGAAGTGAAAAGGAAACTTCGCGCGGCATTTATCGTACAGACTGTGCCGACCTTGGGTGGATAGGCTCCGTAGCGCAGCAAGCGGAACAGGCTTGGCACGAGCGTGACCATTGAGACGATCGGCGTGTCCTTCAAGGCTTCCTCGAACCCCGCGCGCTCAACTGTGTCGAAATACGAGGTCTTGTGCAGCACCACTCTGAGAGGTGCCCCGCCAGTCCGGAGTTCGTATTCAGCCAAAACATTCCTGGCAAGCTCAAAAGCCTGCTGCTCCGAGAGGTGAACGTTTCGGCCCTGATCGGGCTCGACGGGCACACCTTCGCCCCTGATGGCGAAACCTTCGCCGTCGCTTGAAAATGCCTGCGCCAGACTTGAGCGGACGATGGCCCGCTGTGTCGTTCGAAAATGATGGAAGCTGATTCCGACAAAACATGTGTCGGGGCCAGTCGGCGGTAATCGCCATGGCACGCCACCCGCCTTGTAGTAAAGACCCACCGAAAAGTTCCAGGCCCGTGTGGCGGGATCCTGGTTGCGGGCGTTGTCATCCAGCAGCGCGTCTGTGATCAATTGAATTGGCAGACGGCTTCTGAGCGCTCGGGCCTTGAGCGCATGACGCAGATCACGCTTCAGAAAGTCCTCTGGAGTCTGCTCGACCTCCTCCAGCATATCGAACAAATCGAGCTGGCTGCTTACCCTCGCGCGCTCGATAGCCTTGGCCCGCTTGCGCTCCTCGTCGGTCGCCTTTCGCTCGACCGTCCCGACCTTGTCAAACACACTCTCGGGAATGCACATCAGGACGATGTCGGGTCGGTTGAGGTCGCGCGCTGCCAGGCGAGCGTGAGCTTCCGCATAGAGATCGACAACGCGCTGAAAGGCACCATAGGCATCGCCTTGCAACGCGTGTGCAAGGTCATCATTGGTCTCCGACGATAGTGAGATCGACGATTGATCCGGCGCGATTAACCTCTTGTGGAATGCCTCGGGGAATCCCGGGAACGGCTTCTTCAGCAGATTGGGCTCGCCAAGCACAGGAACTTCGTGGCCGCATCGCTCGAGCCATCGTCGCGCTGCCGCCACCTGCTCGGCAGGGCCAATGACTCCGACATGCACATGATCCTTTCGCGCGGATCCGAAACGCAGATCAAAAGGGCCGGCAGCAAGCAGCCCGGCCTTGGGGTCGCTATGTGCGCTGGCGCCGCCGAATTGTAAACGGGGAGGCGACAGCTCGACGATCGAAAGGTCAATCGCCATCGCGTTCCTCATCACTCTCGGGCGGTTCGTCGTCCGGGTCGCCGTCCTCTGGTTCCAATGCGAGCTCTTCGAGTTCGGCATCAAGTCTCAGCAGATCCTCGTCGATCTCCTGATCTCGTTGCAATGTTTCATCGAAAGCCGACACGTTGAAGGAAATCGTTGGGGGGCGCGGCGACAGCAGGACCGTCGGCGCGAAGCGCGCCAAGTCGTTGTCCGGCCGATGCTCGAGCGCAAAGAGCCCGTCCGATTCCCCCGATAGAATGGCCAGCCAGAACGAGACATCTTGAAGTACGGTGGGGTTGAAATCACGCGCCGCCCGGCGCGTCGAGAGGACGTTGGTGCGTTCCCGGCTGATCGGCTTGCGAAGCCCGTCGCGGGTGAAGGCATAACCGGCGAGATGGCCAGCGCCCAGTCTTCGCCAAACCGCATGATAGAGAAACTGAACGCCTTGTGTTCGTAGTAGACGACATCCTCAGAGTCGCGCCTGGTCCGCGCCTTGACGACCGTGCGCGTCGCCTTTCGTAGACGCCCCTGATAGCTCACCTTCAGTTCAGGATCGTCACCGCGGCCAAAATAGGCGCGACGCCGATCAAATTCGATCTGAAACCTCTTGGACTTCAAATGTTCGAAGACCAGCTCATGAAGTAGCTTCAAGGCAATGGCTTCTCCTCCCGGCAACTTGACAAGTTCGAAGAAGCTTAATGTTTCGATATCGCCGGGATCGAATGGTGAGACCAGCGCATCCGCAAGTTCGTCGAGGTTGTAGAAGGTGTAGAAGCGCCCGTCGCTAACATGCCCTGGAGGAACGGCCAGACCTTGCGCGTTTCGATAGAAGCTTGCGTTAGAGGTTGAGCTAGTGCCCGAATGCCAAACCTTCTCAGGCAACGATGCGATTGAAACCAAATTGGTTGAAAAGCGGACCGTCTCCTCAGCAACTGGCAATGCCGTGTTGGTGATTTCGTCGACGGCTTCCGGCCGGGCTTCGATGGTGACGATAAATTGACGGTTATCCTGTGATGGGCCAAATGCCACGGAGCCGTTGTTGTTCACCGTCGCAAGGACCATGTCCGACAAGCCGGACCCGCGACGGTCCATCTGTCCACCGCCGTAGAAGAGATCGGAAATTGCGGGATTGCGGTAACCCTTGATCGGACTTGTTCGGCCGGCGATCGCCTCTTGGAAAGACTGATCGCCCACCCGTGCGGCAATTTCTGCGATCAGCCCGCCAGGGCTGATGACTGTAATCGATTTAGGTTGTACCTCGACCTGAATGGCTTCATCTAGATCGTAGTCGCGATGAACAATCGCGTTGACAATCATCTCTTTGACGGCGATGGCGTTGTAGGCACTAACCGTCCGCGACACTTCGGCTTTAAGGCGAAACTGGAAGTTCACCAGTGCCAACAAGTCGATGAGAGTGTCGAGTTGGCTCCAGAGGTTGCCAGCAATCGTTCGGCGGACGACGAAGTTGCCTTCCTCGTCGGTGGACTCAAGCTCGACATCGTCCCCAAATCGGCTCCGGAGCCAGCTTCCCGGTCCCGCGGCACGAAATTCGACGCGAGCCTGCCTGAAATCGCTTGATGGATTACGCGCGAAAAGAAGCCAGCCAGCAAGAGTCGGAGCTCTCTTCGTTCCAATGGGACGCACGAGATCCAATCTGTCGGTCATCTCCTCGACCCACGAGGCATCGATTTGTCCCGGCCGCCATAAATCGGTCTTTTCGGCGTATTGGGACAGGCGCGCCTGAAGGAGAGACTGCTCGAACCCGGTGATATCGAACCCGTCGAGTGGTCGCATATCGGCAGGCATACCGCCAATGCTGTGGCCAGACTGTCGCCGTGTCGGGCGGGCCCCGGCCACGATCATGCTGGCGAGCAGGTCTTTCTCTACCAGGTCGTCAAACCCCTTGATTGGCACAAGTTGGAAATTCGAACCAATTTGGTCCGCAAGCTGCGTGACAAACGAGGAGAACGGGCCGCCGACCTCGCTGTCCAGAACGCACCAGTAGACCCCGTGCAGAAATCCTCCCGCGCCAGCTTGAGTAAGGAACAGATCGTTCATCACGGAGGCTTCCGTTCCGCGATAACCGACGACGATAATGGGATGATCGCGAAGAAGCGGCTTCAGTCGATCGACAAGTTGCCCATCGAGGGATTGGATTTCATCGGTGAGATTCTTGTCAGTGTAGTGTTTGACCGACCCATGCAAAAAAATCAGTTGCGGGTCTTGCGGCACCGAACTGAACATAATGTAGTCAGCCGGAGTGCTGATGCTGACGAGGCGATGCGGACGATTGTGCTGGATCGCTGCCCGTTCCAGACATTGATCGAAGTTCGTGGTGAGTACAGTCGAGATCCAGCCCTGATGGAGAATTTGGGTTAGCGCGACATAACCCCGCGAAGGGGGGATTTCCGGAGGATTAATAAGCTGCTCAAAAAATTCTCGGCGATCACTCTTCACACCGAGCAGATTGTCAATCGCGTCGGGATAGAGGTCGCCGGGGCCGACATTTGGCTTGTACCAGGGGTGCGCGGTGAGCCACGGCCAATAGTCCGAACGTCTGATCGACATGTCGCTCGGATGTCGGCCATTCTCCTTGCACCAGGCCCATCTCGCAACCCTCTCGACGGTCTTTGCCGCGGCAGGAATGCCCGAGGTGATCGATGCGCCTGCACCAAGCAGCAAGACTGGGTCGGAGCCATCCATCAACAGAGAGCGCAGCCGGCCCGTCGTCGACATGCGCAAGGTGCCGGATGTCGGTCCAGCGCGTCCCAAGCCCACTGCTGGTTGATTCATCCCATCCCCCAACACGCACACCAGTCTGACGATTTAGAGTGTCGCGTTCGCGCCCCATCTCCGAAGGTCATTGGTCTGTCGGAAAGAATCACGAATACCACAATTCATTTCACCGGGCGCGGCCTGAGGATGTCCAGCGGTTGGATAACAACAGTTGATTGCAGGACCTGAGCTCTCGATCCGGGACCGTCAGAATAGGATAGGCGCCTTGATTTTGTTCTTTGTTTGTTCTATATATCTAAGTTGCTTGGCGAGGCGCTTTGCATACGGTGTGGCGACGTAAAACGCGCGAGTCGCCGTGTCCAAAGACCTTACGCCAGAAAAGGCTCTCATTTTCCGGATTGTCCATCGGGACAATGTCCCGTGGATTCTGGACAACGGCCTGCATTGCAAGAACTCGAAGGTGCTGGATCCGAAGTTCGTGGAGATCGGAAATCACGATCTGATCAGTAAGCGCGACAAGCATCCCGTCGTGCCAGCGCCATCCGGAACGCTGAGCGACTACATACCGTTCTATTTCACGCCGTTTTCGCCGATGATGTACAATATCAAAACCGGATGGGGCGGTATTCGACAACGCAACAATGACGAGATCGTCATCATGGTTTCGTCGCTACGAACGCTGCAGACCAACAAGATTCCGTTTCTGTTCACGGATCGGCACGCGTACCTTGCAGCCGCGCAGTTCTACTCCGATCTTGCGCGATTGGATCAGATCGATTGGGACATGCTTCAGCGTCGGGATTTCCGCAACGACCCCGACGATCCATCGAAGAAGGAACGCTATCAGGCGGAAGCTCTTGTCCACAAACATCTCCCTGTCGACGCCCTGTTGGGCCTCGTCTGCGACAGCGATGATGTGCTCAAGTCCCTGAATGCGGTATTGGCGGAACGCAAGCAGGCCATGAAAGTGGTCAAGAAGCCGGATTGGTATTTCTGATGATCGAATTTACGCGCGGCAATCTTCTCGAATCCAAAGCTGAGGCTTTGGTCAACACCGTCAATACGGTCGGTGTGATGGGGAAGGGCGTCGCCTTGATGTTCAGGGAAGCGTATCCGGAGAACTTCAAGGCATACGAGGCGGCCTGCAAGAAGAAGGAAGTCAAGGTCGGCCGGATGTTCGTCACTGAGCGCCAAGCGTTGATCGGTCCGAAATGGATCATCAATTTCCCGACCAAGGAGCATTGGCGCGGCGACTCCAAGATGAAGTGGATCGAAGCCGGCCTCGAAGATCTGAAGCGTGTCATTGCTGAAAAGAAGATTCGGTCGATTGCCATTCCACCGCTCGGGAGCGGAAACGGAGGTCTCAACTGGCCTGATGTGCGACCCAAGATCGAGGCAGCGCTTGGGACGCTAAATGATGTCAGCGTGATCATCTATGAGCCTACGGACCAGTACCAGAATGTGTCGAAACGCGCAGGCGTCGAGAAACTAACGCCGGCCCGCGCGCTCGTCGCCGAACTGGTTCGCAGATACTGGATACTCGGCATCGAATGTTCCTTGCTCGAAATCCAGAAGCTTGCCTACTTTGTGGAGCGCAGCGTCGAGAGGCTAGGATTGAACAATCCTCTCGATCTGCGCTTCCAGGCCGACAAATATGGCCCGTACGCCCCTCGACTAACACACCTTCTTGATGGGCTCGACGGCAGCTATCTGCACTGCGGCAAACGCATCGGCGACGCCAGCCCATTCGATGTGGTCTGGTTCGAGGACGCCAAACGAGACAAGGTTGCCGCCTATCTGGGATCGGGTGAAGCAAAGGCATTCCTGCCTGCGCTCGAAGCGACCGCGGAGCTGATCGACGGCTTCGAATCTCCATTGGGTATGGAGCTTCTGGCTACGATCGACTGGCTTGTACAAAAAGACGGCATCGCCGCGGATCGAGATTCGATCAAGACAGCGCTTAGGACATGGACAGGCGGCGAGAAATCGGCAGAGCGAAAGCTGAAGCTGTTCGAGGATCGGCTGATCGACCTTGCGCTTGAACGGCTAGCGACTTTCAACTGATCGGGTGCGCCACCACAAGTTCTCTTACGCCATGGCCGCCGAATGTACGATCGGCGCGATCTCGATCTAGGCGAAGACGCAATGCAGCGTTAGTTTGTCTTGGTCAACGATGGTGTGGTGAACACTTGTTTGGTGACGGTTGGATAGAACGGCGTTCCTGCGGAGGGTCGGTTAACACTTGGTGCACGGTACTGCACGCCGAAATCGGTACTGCCGCGCAGTACCGGATGGGCAAGAGGGCCGCAAGATCAGGGCCGCTAAGCAATTGGCAACCGCAGTAACCAATTGAGAGAAAAGGAGAATGCTTCAGATAATGAACGTCTGAACCCTTGTCGGCCCAAAAACTGCGTAGACGGACTAATGATTAGAGTGCTAACAGAATCAACATGTTAGCGCATCGGTTTTGCATTGCACCCATGATGGACTGGACCGACCGGCATTGCCGTGTCTTCCACCGTCTGATGACGCGGCGGGGGCGGCTCTACACGGAGATGCTGACGACCGGCGCCATCATCCATGGCGACCGTGCGCGGCTGCTTGGCTTCGATCCGAGCGAGCATCCGGTTGCGCTTCAGCTCGGCGGTTCCGATCCGCGCGATCTCGCCACTGCGGCTGGCATTGGCGAGGATTTCGGCTACGACGAAATCAATCTCAATGTCGGCTGTCCATCCGACCGCGTGAAGGACGGCCGCTTCGGCGCCTGCCTGATGGCGGAGCCTGTGCTGGTCGCCGATGGCGTCGCGGCGATGAAGCGCGCGGTCAGAATTCCCGTCACCGTCAAATGCCGCATCGGCATCGACGATCAGGATCCGGAGATCGCGCTCGACGTGCTGGCGCGCGCGGTGGTCGCGGCCGGCGCCGACGCGCTGATCGTTCACGCGCGCAAGGCCTGGCTGAACGGGTTGTCGCCGAAGGAAAATCGGGACATCCCGCCGCTCGATTACGACAGGGTCTACCGGCTGAAGGCAGCGCTGCCAGACGTGCCCGTCATCATCAATGGCGGCATCGGCAGCCTTGCAGAGGCCAGGCGTCATCTCGACCATGTCGACGGTGTCATGCTCGGGCGCGCGGCCTATCAGGAGCCGTGGCGATTGCTCGATGTCGATCCCACGATATTCGGCGAGCCCGCGCCGCACGCCACCATGAAGGACGTGTTCGCGGCGATGCTTCCCTACATCGAGGACCAGATCGCGCAAGGCACGCGGCTTCACTCGATGACGCGGCACTTCGTTGGCGCCTTCCACGGCGTGCCCGGCGCGCGCGCCTTCCGCCGCCATCTGGCCGAGAACGGCGTCAGGCCGGGCGCCGGCGTCAATGTGCTGAAGGATGCGATCGCGCTGGTCGAGGCGCGCGCGGCGTCGCTGGTCGCGGCGTGACGAATTTCAGCAGGCGCTAGTTCGACGCGGCGCGGCGCTTGTTGCGGCCTGCCACGTCAGGGTAGCCGTTGAGCTTCAGCTTGTCGGCCTGCACGCCCCAGCTTTCCAGCCGGTCCAGGAAACTCATGCCGAGCAGGTTGGTTTTCATCTGGCCTCGCGGCACCACCAGTGCCGGCACGGATTTTTCGACCAGCGCTCCGACCGCGAGGCGGTCGAGCGTCAGCCGCGCCGCCTTGGTGTGACCGCCGGCGGTCTCGACGTCGACATTGTATTCGAGCATCTCGATCGGCAGACCGATCGCCTTCGCGGTCTCCCAGGTCAGCACCACGGAGGTTGCGCCGGTGTCGATCACCATCGGCGCCTTGACGCCGTTGATCCTGGCGTGCAGTGCGAACTCGCCGGCCTTTCCGCGTGCGACCTGCACGGCGGGCGCCGGTTCAAGGGTGCGGTGCCGCAGCATCTTCGAAACCTGCTCGCTGGCGCGCGCGAACTGATCCGGGATCCGATCGGGATCGCCATAGGCGACGACGGCGCCCGCGGTCCCCGCGAGCATGGCGAGCACGAGCAGGGCGCGGATCACAGCGCGCCTCCGTCGCAGTTTCGTCTCAGCCGCGCTTGCGAGGTTGCGCCGTCGGCTCGAGGCCGGCTTCCATCATGCGCGCTGCAAGGCCCTCCATCACGGCCAATCGTTCCGAACTGTCCATCTGATGCCAGCGCGCGATCTCCGGCAGCGTCCGGCCGCAGCCGAAGCAGAGTTTGGTTCTGGGATCCATCATGCAGACTGCGATACACGGCGTTTCTTTGCTCATTCTGGGATAGTGAAGTCGTTTGGGTCGCTTGCGCAAGCGCTCCAGCTACAACCCGGTTACAAACCGGTTCCTGCACTCATGATCGGTTTGTGGCGCGCCCGCCGCTTGTCGTCGGACGCAGTGACTGCGGGTTCCGGCTGCAGCGGCGGCGACTCCTCGGCGAATGGCGCCAGCGCCGACATCACCCGTTCCGGCGGGAAGGTGACGATCACCTCGGTGCCGATCCGCAGCTTCGATTTCAGCGTGAAGGTTCCGCCGTGCATGTCGATCAGGCTCTTGGCGATCGGCAGGCCGAGCCCCGCGCCCTGTTCTGCCGACTTGATCGAGTTGGAGCCCTGGCCGAAGGACGCCAGCACGATCGGGATTTCATCCTCGGCGATGCCTGAGCCGGTGTCCTTGACGCTGAGATATTGCCCGCCCGAGGCGGTCCAGCCGACCTTGAGCCAGATCTCGCCGCCCTGCGGGGTGAACTTGATCGAGTTGGACAAAAGATTGAGCACGATCTGGCGCGTGGCGCGTTCGTCGCCCCAGATTCGCGGCATGCCCTGCTCGAACATCTCATGAATGGTGATGCCGCGGCTGGTCGCGCGCAGCTTCAGGAGGTGATGGCAGTCGGCCACGACATGCACGAGCGAGACCGCTTCCTCGTTGAGTTCGTAGCGGCCGGCCTCGATCCGCGACAGATCGAGAATCTCGTTGATGAGGTTGAGCAGGTGGACGCCGGAATTGTGGATGTCGGCGGAGTATTCCTTGTAGACCGGCACCGCGTGGGGTCCGAAGATCTCGCTCTTCATCACCTCGGAAAATCCGAGGATTGCATTCAGCGGCGTGCGCAGTTCATGGCTCATCTGCGCCAGGAAGCGCGATTTGGCGACGTTGGCGGATTCCGCGCGATGCCGCGCCTCGTCGGAAATCGCCTTGGCCTGTTCGAGTTCGCCGATCAGCGCGTCCTTTTCGGCGCGTGCTTCCAGCGTCGCCAGCGTCGTCGAATGCAGCCGGTGGGCGAGCAGCGCAAAGTAACCTTCGGCTGCGACCGCGAGCAGGGCGAGCGCGTAATCGTCGAAGGTGCCGCGCATCGCGAAATTGAGCGCGATCGCAGCGGTCACCGGTGCGGTCGCCGCCAGCGCCGCAATCGGCAGGCTCGCCGCCAGCATGCTCGACACCGCGATCACCAGCAGCATCAGGAACATCATCATCGTGTTGGAAGCGACGTGGAGGCCGGCCGGGTGCAGCAGGATCGCGGTCCAGCACAGGCCGTAGAGCAGGTCGAGCAGCACGAACCGCGTTCGCCATTTGCGCGTGGCGGCGAGCGAGGGCTTGTCGCCGAGGAATCGCTTGCAGTTGCGGAGCATGGCGGCGTGGATGCAGAGCATGCCGACGGTCCAGGCCACCGCCGGCACCACCTGCGTCCAAAGTCCGAACAGGATCCCGGTCGCAAGCACCAGCAGCGTGACGACAATGGATGCCGACATCCGGGTCTGGGCATATTGCCGGAGCAATTCGGTGTCGAAGGCCGGCCGCGTCCCGCTCGTGGACGTCAGCCGGTCGCGCGCCTCGCGCACCCGCTGCGCTGCCGCGCGCCGGGTACTGACCGGCGGAGGGCCCGGCGGTTCGGCCGGAAGCTCGACGACTTCTGGCTTTTCAGCGGCGTTACTCATCACACAACACAAATCCTGCCCGCGAACCGCGCGGGCTTTTTGCATTGTCTATCTGTGCCGCCAAATCATTAATCGATGCCTTAAGAAGCTAAAAATTCTTGTTAACCGGAAGTTAAATTAACCGGTGCCGACCGCTCGAACCCCGCTTCTGAAAGGTGAAGAAGCGGGGTTCGCCGCGCGGCCCTTAACTTTTTTTCTTAACTCACCGCTCCAGCCGCGCCAGCAGGCTCGACGTATCCCAGCGCTTGCCGCCCATCTTCTCGACCTCGGCGTAGAACTGGTCGACCAGGGCGGTGACCGGCAGGTTGGCGCCGTTGCGGCGGGCTTCCGCGATGCAGATCGAGAGGTCCTTGCGCATCCACTCGACGGCAAAGCCGAAGTCGAACTTGCCGTCGTTCATGGTCTTGTAGCGGTTCTCCATCTGCCAGGACTGCGCCGCGCCCTTGGAGATGGTCTCGACCACGGCCGCAACGTCGAGCCC
>JAFAGM010000039.1 GCA_023422775.1 Pseudomonadota bacterium | reverse complement strand
CAATCATCCCGCAGCCGACCATTCGCTGCCTGCGCCGCTGTAGACGAGCGCTCAGACGAAATCTCCATGAGCCTCCACGAAGACGTCGCTATCAATTTATGAGTGCCATACCTTAACGCCTATGCGCTTTCGCGGGTGATGACAACTGAAAATAACTTCGCGATCTCGCGACGCATTGCGTCCGAAGTTTTGCATCTCGTTGTCCCTCCTCGAAAGTCAGAGGGCGCAGGGAAGACCAGGTGCGCGCTGCACCCGCGGTCTCGTGTGCAGTTGCGCACATAAAGACGCGCACACGAGCATACAGGTTCAGCGGGAGCATCCCGGCCTTCCCTGCGCAGTGGCTTTACGGCTTATAACGTGATCTCCCCGGAGAACGGCTCTTTTGCCTCCGTCATCCCCAAGAAGCTTGCTTCTCGAGAACTTGACGCCAGCACCGCGACGTCAGGACCACACGACTTCGCCGTACGCATCATGCGCGTACGTCTCGCGCAATCCGCGTCCACCGCATCCCACCGCGCGTTCGTGACGATGGCCAACGCCCCTCGGTCGGGTGAGACGGGCGGAATTACATCACTGATTTGCCCGACGGCGCGAGCGAAATATTTTCGAAAGAGAGACTGGACATCGCAACGCGCGAGACGAAGTTGATTTGCCCGACAGGCAGACGGATCCAGGATTTCACTGCGGGTGGCTTTGCTCCGAAGCCGACGCACGCGCGGCAGGATGGCGGAAGACCCGAAGCTGGAGTCTTGCTGCCCGCCACGTGGATGGCCGGGACGAGCCCGGCCATGACGAGAGTGAGTCACATTCGGAGAGCCAAAACAGCTCTGGAATCTTACGCTCCTTTTCGGTCAGGCTCTAAGCTTCCAATTGATTGCCGATCGGCAGCGCGCGGATGCGCTTGCCGGTCGCGGCGAAGATCGCGCTGATCAGCGCCGGCGCAAACGGCGGCACGCCCGGTTCGCCGACGCCGCTCGGCGGCGTGTCGGGGCCGGGAGGCACGATGTAGACGTTCGTCACGGCCGGGGACTCGTCGATCCGGATCACCGGGAAATCGTCGAAATTGCCCTGCTGCACCTTGCCGTCCTTGAAGGTGATCGCGCCATGTTTGGCGAAGCTCAGGCCCATGATCGCGGCGCCCTCGATCTGCGACTGGATGCGCTCCGGATTGACGTAGGTCCCGCAATCTATCGCGGTATCGACCCTGGGCACGGTGAGCTTGCCCTTGTCGTCAATGGCGACCTCGACAATCGTCGCGATGTAGCTGACGAAGCTGCGATGCGCGGCGATGCCTAATCCATGACCCTTCGGGACGGACCGCCCCCACCCGCCCTTGTCCGCGACCAGCTCGACGACCCTGCGAAGCCGCGCGGTGTCGATCGGATAGCTCTCATAGGGCTCGCCATAGTTCCAGAGGTCCTTCACGGAATCGAGCTTGACGATCCGCGGAGAGCCGATCAGTTCCAGCAGCATGTCCTTTTGATCGCGGTTGGTGGCCTGCGCGAGTTCACCGACCATGGACTGCACCGCGAAGGCGCGCGGCAGGTTCGACACGGCGCGGAACCAGCCGATGCGGGCATGCGCGGCCGCTTCCGGGTTCTCGCACTGGACGTTGGCGATCTCGAAGGGCATGTCGACAAGCCCCATGCCGAGTTCGAACGGCGCCTGATGTACCGCACCGGCGGCAAAGGTCGAGGCGATGCTCGGCGCGACGCTGCGATGCCGCCAGGCCGTCACCTTGCCGCTCTTGTCGAGACCGGCTTCGATGCGTTCCACCGAGACCGTATGCAGGAAGCCGTTGCGAACATCGTCTTCGCGCGTCCATTGCACCTTGACGGGGGCACCGAGCTCCTTTGACAGCAGCGCCGCTTCGATGGCGTAGTCACACTTCGACTTGCGTCCGAAGCCGCCGCCGAGCAGCGTAACGTTGACGGTGACGTTCTGCTCGGGAATGCCAAGCGTCTTGGCGACGTCCTCACGCGTTCCGCCCGCACTTTGCACCGGCGCCCAGATCTCCGCCTTGTCGCCCTTGACGTCGGCGACTGCAACCGGCGGCTCCATGGCGACATGGGCAAGATGCGGCAGGTAGTACTCGCCGACGACCACCTTGTCGGCGCTCTTCAAGGCGGCCTCCACGTCGCCCTCCTTGCGCACCACCAGACCGGGCTTTCGTGCGGCTTCCTCGAGCTGAGCCCGGTAGGCGACGGACTCGTATTTGCCGTTCGGCCCGTCGTCCCAGACGATCTTCAACGCGTCGCGGCCCTTGATCGCGGCGCCGGTATTGCGTGCGATCACAGCGACGCCGCCGAGCGGCTGGAATTTCGAAGGCCACGGCCAGCCCTTGACTTCCATGACCTTCTCGACGCCGGAAACCTTCATCGCCTCCGCGCCATCAAACGACACGACCTTGCCGCCGGTCACCGGCGGCCGGGCAATGACGGCGTATTTCATGCCCGGCAGACGAACGTCCGCGCCGTAACGCGCAGTGCCCACCGTGATGTCGCGGAGATCGACCACGCTGATCTGGCCCTTGCCCAGATAGCGGAAATCCTTCGGGTCTTTCAGTTTGAGGCTTTCGACACCCGGCACCGGCTCCCTGGCGGCATCGGCGGCCAGATCGCCGAAGCCGATGCGGCGGCCGCTCGCACTGTGGACCACCTCATGATTGACCGCCTTCACCTCGGTCGCCGGCACGCCCCAGCGCTTCGCCGCGGCGGCCTCGAGCATCGTGCGGGCCGAAGCGCCGATCTGACGCATCGGCATCAGGTAGTGCCGCGTGCTGCGCGATCCGTCGGTATCCTGATTGCCGAACTTCGCCTCGTCGCCATGGGCCTGCTGGACGCGAACGCGCGACCAGTCGGCCTCCATCTCTTCGGCAACGATCATCGGCAGACTGGTGCGGACGCCGGTCCCCATCTCGGCGCGATGCGCGACGATCGTGACCATGCCGTCCGGTGCGATCGCGACGAACACGCGCGGGTCCACCACGGTACCGTGCGGCATCTGGTCCGCGCCGGTCTTGTACGCGGCAAAGGCGGGGCCCGACATCACGGGTGCGGCAAGGACGAAGCCGCCGGTCACGCCGAGACCCTTCAGGATGCTGCGGCGTGAAACATTATCGACCCTGACGTATCGCTCGAAGCCACGGAGCTTTTTGGGATTGGTGCGAATGTTCATGATCAGACCCCCGTCGAAGCGAGGTGGACCGCGTTCTCGATGCGTTGGTAACAGCCGCAGCGGCAGATGTTGCCCGACATCGCTTCGCGTATCTGGCCGTGGTTGGGCTTTGGATTCTCCATCAGCAGCGCTGCGGCCTGCATGATCTGGCCGACCTGGCAATAGCCGCATTGCGGCACGTTCAGTTGACGCCACGCCTTTTGAACCGCGTGGTCGCCGGTGGGATGAAGACCCTCGATTGTCGTGACGTCCCGGCCGACCACGTCGGAAACCGAGGTGATGCACGCGCGCACGGCCTGCTTGTCGACGATAACGGTGCATGCCCCGCACAGCGCCTGGCCGCAGCCGAATTTCGTACCGGTCAGCCCGGCCTCATCGCGGAGAAACCACAGCAGCGGAAGATCCGGGTCGCCATCCCAGTTCTGCTCCTGACCGTTTATCTTGAGTTTGATCATGTTGTGCCTCGCCCTTTTGTCGCCGCAGGAACTTGCCGAGCATGTCTCGTCCAACAGACATCTCGACAACTTACAGCAACGCGAGAAGCAGACAGTTCACAATGGCTTGCTCGTGAGCCGCCGTCGCGCGACAAAATGCCGGCCGTTCAGTCAGGACTCCTTACACAGAACCACACTCGCCCCGGCTTCTGCGCGTTCAGTCCGCACTTTCAGGTTTCGCCTGCCGGACCGGCAGATCCCTGCGGTGGACGTCTGATATCGGCGCCCGAAGATGACAACATCGGCCGACGGCGCGGCAGCTTGGCCGAATTTCCGCATCGTGCGAGAAGAGGTCATTTCCCGACAGCTCCAATGTTGACCCATCGGACGTCGGACGCGCGCAGCATCAACTCCAACGATCTTTCCATGGAGGTCCGAATGGACATTCGATCCGCACTTGAGGAGCTATGCGAAGCTTTCAACGCGCATGATCTTGATCGCATCATGGCCTTCTTTTCCGACGACTGTGTCCTGGAGATGCCGAGGGGAAGCAGGCCTTGGGGTTCTCGTTTCGAGGGCAAAGGGAATGTGCGTGAGGCGCTGGCAACACGGTTCGAGGGCTTGCCCGATGTCCATTATGGCAATGATGAGCATTTTGTGGACGCGGCTGCCGGTACCGGCATCTCAAAATGGACCCTCACAGGTACCACCCGCGAGGGGACGAGAAGGGAGGTCCGTGGTTGTGACTTCTATACGTTCAGAAACGGCAAGGTGATCCGCAAGGACTCGTATTGGAAGATCGTGGATTGAGAGTTCGGGTTTGGCACTTTCGAACGCGCCGTATCGACCTGCAATGTCCGCTCGGGGGATGGAGCCCCATCCTGCGGCCGGAGATGAAGCGGCATCAAATTCAGGGCTAGCCCATAACGCTCTTCGATCCTTCATAGGATCGGCGCAGCAGCGCGAACAGGCTGCCGCCCGTCGCCGCGCCCAGCAGGTAGGCGACGGCGACCAAAAGCGCGAGCGGCACGCGGGCATTGATGCCGAGAAACGACATCGTGACGATTTCGAAGTTCTGCAGCACGAAGACCAACATCGCGGCGGCGAACAGAACGATGACAGCAAGATAAATCCAGCGCATGGGCGCCCTCCATATCGTCGAGCGACCGCGCGGCGCGCAGTCCGCCGCCTGCGGTTCAACGGGCGCGGCGCAGCCCGAGACCAATTCCGATCCAACTCGCGCCCGCAAAGATCAGATCGATGCCGAGGAACAGGCCGAGGATGTAGAGGCTCGATACCGGCCAGCGCATCAGGATCAGCACGCCGAGCAGCAGCGTGACCGCCCCCGACAGCGCCACCCAGATCCAGGGTGTTTCCCGTTTCATGCTGAAGGCCAGGATAATTCTCATGATCCCCGAGGCCACCAGCGACGCGCCGAGAATGAGGGTGAGCAGCACCGCCGCCAGCAGCGGATTCTGGAATGTGACGAAGCCGGCGACGACATAGAGCAGGCCGAGCAGCGCCCAGAGCAGGAATTTGCCCCAGGTCTTGATCTGGAAGGCGCTGATGATTTCGGCGACGCCGGCCACGATCATCATCACGCCGACAACGAAAACGCTCACCACGGTGGCCATCGCCACGCTGCCGAGCGCGATGAACCCGGCGACGGTATAGACGACGCCGAGGGCGACGATCCAGCCCCACTTGGCGCGAAGCGGCGCCGTATCCGGGCCGGCTCGGGGATCTCCGATGGTCTGCGAAGCGTTGGTCATGACGGTCCTCCGATATGAAAACCTATCCGACGTATGCCCTGAATCTACCAGAGATGGAGGACAATAGCAAAATGCAGCATTCAGCCGCCTCGCTGCCTCCGCAACCGCTCCAACTGCCTATCGCTGGAGCGCGTGGACTCCGGGAACGATCGGATCAGCGAGGCCCGTTGAACTGCGGGCAGCGGTGGACGTAATCCCAGGGGATTTCGTAGACGCAGGTGAACCTGAGGTCGTCGGACAGTTTCAGCGGCGGCGCCACCGGCTCGGGCTCGTAGGTGTCATTCGGCAGACCGTAGAAGACGCCTCCGCCTGCCGGGAAGAACCCGCCTACCCCGCGGTGATGGTGCATCCCCCGGCCGGGCATTTGCGGGAAGGCCGGACGCTGCGGAGCAGCCCCTGCGCCGCGCCCGGCGCCCGGGTCGGCGAATGTCTCGCTCCCGGCAAGGAGAAGCGCGACTGCACTGAGAGACGCGATCAACGTCGTTCGATAGGACATGGCACTCACCCCTTTCTGAGGTTACCGAGCAGCATTTCCAGCGACGCTAAGCCGGGCCCCTCGTGCCCGCAAAGACATATTTAATTGTTAGTTAAGACGTAATGTTAACGGAGGGGCTCTACTGGATCGTGCCGCCCGGCGGCGCGACGCGCCCGGCTTTTGCCGTTCCCGGAAACGGCCTTGAGCTTCAGGCCGAGGCCGCCTTACGCCAGCGAACGGGCTTCGCCGGCGCCGAGGTGCATGTTCGAAAACTGCTGCAGGGTACCGGGAATGCTCTCGAAGTAGGATTCCAATTCCGCAATGGCGCGGCACTCCCATTCCCTGGCCTGCCCCAACAGCGACCAGCTCTGGCCGGGCCTGAAGGCCGCGGTCTGCCGGTGCAACGATGCGATGGCGCGATAGCGGCGGACGTTCTCGAGGACGGCTTCCCTATTCATGATCTGGTCTCCCTGCTGCCTTCAGCTACTGTTTGAGGCAAATTGAGCCAGAACGATTTTCGATTCGTTAGCGCCGATTCAAAACCGGTTGGATGGTTTTCCAAGGGTTAGCGACGCACGCCGCGGTCCCGAGCCGACGCCGTTTCGCCTCGCCATCCCTGCGCGCGTTGTTTACGATCCGATAAGCCCGATCAGAAGAAACGGCAGGGGAAATCGCCATGGGGACAAGAAGCCGTACCGCTGCGCGCCACGCTGCGCTTGCTCTCGGGCTGATCTTGATGTCGCCCGCGATCGGCGAGCCACTGACGAAACGCCAATCGGACGCGCTCAACACCTACAACGCGTCGCGAAGCCGGTTCGAACAGGTGCTGGGCCAGCGGCGCGCGCAGATCAACTCGAAGCAACCGCTGCCGAACCTGCCGGGACAGGCGCTTTACCTCGCCCGCAACAACATGATGAGTGCGTACAAGGACCTCACCGACGCCGTTCCGTCGAAAATTGGTGGGCCCAACAAATACGGAATCCCTCCGGCTTATTTCAGCGCCGACAACGAACCGCTGCTCGACGAGTACCGGCGGCTGTTCGACCTGATGCAGGCGCCTCCCGCCGGCGCGCAAAACTCGGATACGCCGTTCAAGGACGTCGTCGATCTCGGGACCGCGATTGCGCGCGCCAGGGGCCTCGACGCGGCCAATGCCGAGGCCGCGGGCCGCATCAGCCTCGGGCTGTTCTTCGCCGAGACCAACGGCAACCAGAACATCGGCAATGCGCGCTCCAACAAATACAAGGGCAGTTTGCAGACCGGCGTGCCCGAGGACCGGAACGGGCGAAGAAAATGGGCCGCGATCAAGAAGTCGGTCGCAGCGTTCGATCCCGCACTGAACGCGCGCGACGACAGGGAAGAGGCGCGGGCCGGCAATCTCGACCATCGCTACAACCACTGGACCGCCGTGCGGGATGGCCTGATGAACGCACACGCCGACATTTTCCCGCAGATACCCGCGATCGTGAAAGCGCTGCCGGATCCGATCGATCAGATGAAGCTGTTCGAACTGATCCAGATCATTCCGAGCCCGACCAAATCGGCGCTCGGCTCGCACAACCTGCTCGGCTACAGGATCTCCGACCCGAGGATCATGGCATACTTGCGAAACAACAGCGTGTTCACCTTCGGGCAGGCTGACCGGGCCAGGACATCCGCAACCTTCCGCGAAATCCTCGATGCGATGTGGCTGTTCAACGAAAAATTCGAACGCGCGCTCGCCAGGTTCGACGAGATCAGGAAGCAGTCCAAGGGGTAACGCTCGCGGGGCCGGATTCGGAGGCGATACGACCGCGCCGTCAGAGCGGGCCGAGCATCGCCCATCGGGGCTCGCAGAATGTCTTCACCGCCGCCGCGACACCGCTGCTGATGATCTCCCGCCGCTCCGGCGAACCCATCTTGAGTTCCTCGTCCCGGTTGATGATCGAGCCCGCTTCCAGCAGCACGGCGGCCATCCGGGTCTTTCTCAGCACGATCAGTTCATCGTAGCGATAGACGCCGGTCTCCTTGTTCAACAATTCGCGCCGGTAGCGGCCCATGATGGGCTGGGAATACTGCTTCGCATAGTCGAGGCCCTGGGCCTTCATTTCCCTGCCGATCAGTTCGGCGAAGGCGAAACTCGTCTTGAAGTCCGGATTGATGCGGGAGACGAACACGGAATATCCGCTGAAGCGATCGCTGTAACGGCTCTTCCTGCCTTCGAATTCCCACTCCTCGAGGAATTTGTTGGGCACCGAATCATGATGGATCGACAGCAGCAGATCCGCGCGCATCTCATTGGCGGCATCGACGCGCTTGACGAGGCTGCGCCTCGCCTTGCCTTCGGTGAGGAGCAGCCTGGCCTCGCTGAACCCTTCGGCCTTCAACTTCTCCTCGATCTGCCTCGCGAGCCGCCGGTTGTAGACGAACTCGGAGACGTTGCGCGCGCTGATCGCACCTTCGGATTCGGCGGTATGCCCCACATCCAGAACGATCCTGAATTTTGCGGGATCGCACCGGGCGGCGACCGGCTTGAAAGCGGCAGGGCTCATTTGAACCGGACCCACGGCCGCCAGTTGGACAGCGCGCGGCTTCGGCGCGGCAGGCCTGGGCGAGGCGACGCGCTTCGGCGGCTTGGCCTGTTTCGACGATTTGCCCTGCTTCGACGAGCCTTTGACCTGTTTCGACGAGCCCTTGAAGAGATCCGACAGCCAGCCGGCGTGGCTGACCTCGACCGGCAGCAGCGCCACTGCGGCCATGGCGACAATGAAGGTGCGGCGGCGGGGCCAATATCCCGAAGCGATACGGCCGAGAACACAAATGAACTCGCAGCGCCTCATGCTCGCCCTCCCGGCAACCATCATAGCAGCAGGAGCCGCGATTCCGGAAGAGGGCTCGGTGAGGCATGGTGCGTCGCAGCTACATCAATGCTTGTCCGCCAACGACGAACCTCTTGCAAGAGTCTCGCATGCCGAGCCAACATTGTGAACGAAGGCTGATCTCCGCTGGCTGAGAATGGCCAGCGAGACAGCCTCCCGAAAATCAGGCCATGAAGATCAGGCCTTGGGGTGTATGACCGAGATGTCAGAGGCTTCAGATTCCCCGTTCGGCAACGTGCTGGATCCGATGGAGCGGATCTCGGAAACCCTGTTCGGCCTGATCATGGCTCTCACCTTCATCTGCTCGCTCGGCATCGCAACGGGGACCAGCATCAACATTCAAACGATGCTGATCGGAGCGCTGGGCTGCAATCTGGCATGGGGCATTGTCGACGGCGGTCTTTATCTTCTGGCTCGCATCAACGACCGAGGCGACAAGATCTTGACACTCCGCGCGATACGGCAGGCGCCGGATCCCGAAACCGCGCGGCGCGTCATCGCTGACGCACTGCCGCCGGAATTGGCGGCGATCCTGCCTCTGGAGCAATTGGAACTGATGCGGCAGAAACTGCAAGGGTTGCCCGAGCCATCTCCCGGCCCGGGACTGACGAAGGGCGACTGGACCGGAGCGCTGGGTCTATGCCTGCTGAGCTTTCTTTCGACGTTCCCGGTGGTGATTCCCTTCCTGTTGCTGAGCGACGCCAGGCTGGCGCTGCGCGTCTCCTACGCCGTCGCTATCGTGATGCTGTTCTGCTGCGGTTATGTGTTCGGAATTCATAGCGGGCTGCGGCCCTGGGCGGCAGGTCTTGCGATGGTCGCTGTCGGTGGTGCGCTGGTTGGGATCGCGGTGGCGCTTGGAGGATGATCGACGGTGCGACAGCGGAGCGTTGCATCGGTTCGGCGTGTACGCGGCGCCTCGTTCGCTGCGCTGGCCGGTCTGTGGCTTGCACCGATGACCGGCGCCCTGGCGCAACCCGTACCTGCCGGTCCGAGCGGCGCGATCGGCCTTGGCAATCGCGGATGGTCCGCGGCCGAGCCAACCCGCGAAGGAGCTGCGAATGAGCTCGAATTCAGCGCCCGCGCAGGTGTCGCATCGGACTACATCTATCGCGGGACCACGCTGTCCGATCATGGGCCCGCGGCCGGCGCCGCCTTCGAAGCCAGATTCGGTTCGCTTTATGCCGGCACCACCGTGGCCACCGCGAAGCTGCCGACCCAGCCATCGGCCGAGTTCACCTTTGCCGGCGGCATCCGCCCGAAGATCGCAACGATCGATTTCGATGTTGGCGTCACCTATTTCGCCTATCCCGGTGAGAGGCTTCCCGGCGAGACCAACGGCATCAATTATTGGGAAGCCGTTATCCGCGGGGATCGACCCATCGGCGAACAAGTCCGCATCGCGGCCGGCTACGCCTATTCTCCCGACGTCTCGAACACCGGCGCCTGGAGCCAATATGCTGCGGCCGGCATTGGCTATGATGTGCCGGGCCGATTGCTGCCGCAGAACCTCGCCGTGTCGTTAACGGCTGCCGCCGGCTATTCCTGGTTCGGCAATCAGGCCGCGCAACTCGGCGGCTTCCCGCTACCTGCCTATCTCAACTGGCAGGCCGGCGTGACCTTCACCCACAAGGCCTTCAACCTCGATCTGCGCTACTACGACACCAACCTGTCGAAGGAAAACTGCTTCGTGTTTACGGGCGATCCAAATGCGCGCCCAGGTGGCCGCGTCAATCTCGTCACCAATCCGGATGGTTTGGTCTCGAACTGGTGCGGCGCCACGTTCGTCGCCAAGGTGTGGTTCGCGTTTAACTAGAGCCTATTCCATTCCGTTTGAATCGGAGAATGCGCTTCATGGCCATCTCCTCAACAGACTGGCGCAGCACAATCAACGGCCGCTTACCAGTTGAACGGGCTTCCGAAGGGCGAGCCCCAATAAGGCTGGCTACGCGAACGCACGTAGCGGTATGCGCCGCCCGGGCTGCGGCGCCGCTTCTTGATGCCGCCTTGCGGCTCGCCGCTCAGGACCACCACGAACTCCGTTCCCTTGCCGGTCTCCGGGCTCACGCCCTCGTCGGTGACGATCAGGGAAGACCGCGGCGCAATGGCCGCGATGCGGTCCAATGCATCCTGCGGAATTGCGATGCGGTCGAGCGCAGCCTTGGCATCGTCAGCATTCGCCGGGGTCGATTGTCCGTCGCGGTCGCCACTGCCGACCACCGAGGCGACATTCCATCGCAAGCCGGCGCCATCGGCCGTGCGCTCGGTGGCGGTGAAGACATGGGTGCCGAGCGGACGGTCGGGGTCTGCGATCGTCACCGGACTTTCCAGGATGGGCCGGAAGGCCTGCCGCACATAAAGCCGCTGGGTCTTGCGGCTGACCAGCAC
>JAFAGM010000011.1 GCA_023422775.1 Pseudomonadota bacterium | reverse complement strand
GTAAGCGCCGTCTCCGCCCCATTGGATTGGCTGTATTTTGAGGCTGGCCGGGCGTGCAAGAAGGTTTCCAGGACTATCTGGAGATTTGCATGGCAGATGATGGATTTGTTGGGCGCTACGAAGTTGTCGAGCCGCGCCGCGGAAACCGGCGTTGGCCAGATGATGTGAAGGCGCGGATCGTGGCGGAAAGCCTTGAGCCTGGTGTTCGTGTTGTTGATGTCGCGCGCCGTCATGACGTTGTTCCGCACCAGCTTTCCTTGTGGCGCCGGCAAGTGCGCGAGGGCATTCTGACGCTGCCTTTTGAGTCTATGCCGGGCCTGTCGGAGAGCGGCGATGCCGAGCCTGCGTTTGTGCCTTTGGCGATTGCGGCAGAGCCGAGCGAGGCGGTGAATGTTTTGGCGCCGCCGAAACTGCGGGAGGCGGTTTCGTCAGTCTTGACGCTCACGATCGGCCCGGACGTTGTGATGCGGGTTCCCGGCGATGTGCCGGTTGAACGTGTGGCCGCTCTGGTGCGCGCCATGCGAGGGACGGCATGATCGTCGCGGGCCAACGACTGCCGATCCTGATTGCAACGCGGCCGGTGGACTTCCGCTGCGGGCATCAGGCGCTGGCTCTGATGGTGCAGACCGAGTTGAAGCTCGACCCGCATTCCGGGGTTACGGTGATCTTCCGGTCGAAGCGCGGTGATCGTCTCAAAATCCTGGTGTGGGATGGCACCGGAATGGTGCTGACCTACAAAATTCTTGAACATGGAAGCTTTGCCTGGCCCAAGGTGCAGGATGGGACGATGCGTCTTTCCAGGGGGCAATACGAAGCGTTATTCGAGGGGCTCGACTGGCGGCGAGTCATAGCGCAACGGGTGAGCGCGCCGTCGGCGGCAGGGTGAATATCCCGCTGCCTTTGCATTGTTTTATTTGGATTTTTTGTGCTGTCTTGCTATAAGACCGCATGTCGTCGCCCCTTGATCTCAGCCTGTTTCCGGACCTTCCGCCAGAGGTGGTGAAGGCGTTTGCGGCGATGCAGTTCGAACTGTCGGTCGAGCGTGCTGCACGTCAGCACGAGCAGGCTGTGGTTGCCGAAAAGGACGCCTTCATCGCCGAGCTGAAGGAACTGGTCGAGAAGCTTGAAGGTCAGGTTCACGACTATAGGCGCACGAAGTTCGGGCCGAAATCGGAAAAGCTCGATCCGGCGCAGATGGAACTGGCGCTGGAAGACCTTGAAACGGCAATCGCCGAAACACAGGCGCGGATTGCCGCCGTCGAGAAAAAGATCGAAGCCAGCGCATCCGATCCGGAAAAAGTCGCTCCTCGCAAGGAGCGTAAGGCCCGGGCGCTGCCCGAACACCTGCCGCGGGTCGAGAGAGTGATCGAGCCCGAGAGCATCGTTTGTCCCTGCGGTTGCGGCAACATGGTCCGGATCGGCGAGGATCGGACGGAACGGCTCGACCGGATTCCGGCGCGCTACGAGGTGATCGTCACGATCCGCCCGAAATACGCATGCCCCAAGGGTCGAACGGGCGTCATCCAGGCCAGAGCGCCAGCGCATCTGCTGGAAGGGAGCTGGCCGACGGAAGCCCTTCTGGCTGAGATTGTCGTCTCCAAGCATTCCGAACATATGCCGCTCAACCGGCAGGCCGAGGTCATGGCGCGACACGGGGTGCCGATAGACCGCACGGTCCTGGCCGATTGGATGGGGCGCACGGGCAGCGAAATCGCACCGGTGGTCGACCACATGGCCAAACGGCTGCTGTGGGAAAGCACGCGGCTCTATGTCGATGAGACCACGGCTCCGGTGTTGGATCCGGGGCGGGGCAAGACGAAGACCGGCTATCTATGGGCCGTGTTGCGTGACGATCGCGGCTGGAATGGCTCCGCGCCGTCGGGCGTGGTGTTCCATTATCGACCTGGGCGTAAAGGAGAATATGCCGCTGAAATCCTCGACGGGTTTAACGGGACAATCCAGGTGGATGCCTACGGTGGTTACTCTCACCTCGCCACGTCGGACCGGGTGGGTGGCGATCCCTTGAAGCTGGCTTTCTGTTGGGCGCACGGGCGCAGAAAGCTGATCAAGGCCACGCCAAAGAGTGGATCGCCCATCGTCGACGAGGCGCTGGTGCAGATTGCCGCGCTCTACAAGATCGAAGACAGTATCCGGGGCTCAGATCCCGAATATCGCCGGGCAGTTCGACAGGACCTGTCCCTCCCGCTGGTGGACGAGTTCTTCACCTGGCTGGCAGCGCAAGCCAAGCGCGTCTCACGCAAGTCTGACCTCGGAAAAGCCCTGGCCTATATGCTGACGCGGCAGGACGGCTTCCGGCTGTTCCTGGACGACGGCCACGTCGATATCGATTCCAACCTGGTGGAAAACGCGATCCGCCGACCCGCCATGAACCGCCGCAACGCGCTCTTTGCGGGGCACGATGAAGGGGGCCGCAATTGGGCCCGGTTTGCCAGCCTGATCGGCACTTGTAAAATGAACGGCGTTGAGCCCTACGCCTATCTGTGCGATCTCTTCACCCGCCTCGCAAACGGCCACCTCGCCAAGGACATCGATGCCCTGATGCCATGGGCCTATGCCGCCCGCATCAAGGCCTCACAATGAGCTCGTCAGGTACTCTTCGGTGAGCTCATTTGACCGCCGAGGATCGGCCTCAGATCGCTGCAATTGAAAAATCAATGGGGCGTGAACGCCGCATAC
>JAFAGM010000068.1 GCA_023422775.1 Pseudomonadota bacterium | reverse complement strand
GCTACCACCCCTCCAGCACGATCTTGCCGCGTGACTTGCCGCTTTCCAGCAGCGTATGCGCGCGCTTCAGGTTGGCCGCGTTGATCGTTCCAAAAGTCTGGTCGAGCGTGGTGCGCAGCACGCCCTTGTCGATCAGGTCGGCGACGTCGTTGAGCAGGTTGTGCTGGGCGATCATGTCGGGCGTCTGGAACGAGGAGCGCGTGAACATCGATTCCCAGTGCACCGAGATCGCCTTGCCCTTGAACACGCCCATGGTAAATTCCGGCGGATCGTCGATCAGGCCGAACTTGCCCTGCGGCGCCATCAGGTCCGCGATCGCCTTGTAGTGCTGGTCGGTGAAGGTCAGGCTCGCGACCAATGCGACCGGCGGCAGTTTCAGTTTCTCGACCTGCTCCTTCATCGGCCTGGAATGGTCGATCACCGCATGCGCGCCGAGGTCGAGGCACCATTTCTGCGATTCCGGCCGCGTCGCGGTCGCCACGACCGTCAACCCGGTGAGGCGGCGCGCGAGCTGGATCAGGATCGAGCCGACGCCGCCGGCGCCGCCGGTGATCAAGAGCGTACGCGGATCGACGCTCTTGCCCGGCACGGCGCCGAGCCGGTCGAACAGCAACTCCCACGCGGTGATCGACGTCAGCGGCAGCGCCGCGGCCTGCGCAAACGACAGCGACTTCGGCTTGTTGCCGACGATGCGCTCGTCGACCAGATGAAATTCCGCGTTGGTGCCCTGGCGCAGGATCGAGCCGGCGTAGAACACTTCGTCGCCCGGCCTGAACAGCGTGACGTCGGGACCGACGGCATCGACGATACCAGCGGCGTCGTACCCCAGGATCTTGGTTTCGCCCTCGGGCGGGGCGGCGCGCTTGCGAACCTTGTAGTCGACGGGGTTGGCGGAAATCGCCTTCACGGCGACCCTGACGTCGCGGCCCTTCGGTTCCGGCTTGGCCGCCTCGAAATCGATCAGTGAATCCGCATCCTCGATGGGGAGCGATTTTCTGTAGCCGACGGCCTTCATGCCCGTGTCTCCTTGCTTGAACGGATGGCAGCATAACTGTCGTGCTGGCATCAACTTGGCAAGTACTGTAAATAGGGGGAACTAGTCCCCATTTGGATACTATTGGAAAACGGCGCATGAAACGGCGGAATTTTGCCCATCGTCCCGGCTGCGCGGTCGAGGCCACACTCGACCTGATCGACGGCAAGTGGAAAGGCGTGATCCTGTTTCATCTGCAGGCGGGCACCCAGCGTTTTGGGGAGTTGCGGCGGCGGATGCCAGGGATTACCCAGCGCATGCTGACCAAGCAGCTTCGCGCGCTCGAAGACGACAGGCTCGTGATCCGCAAGGTCTATGCCGAGGTGCCTCCGCGCGTCGAATACACCCTGTCCGACGTCGGCGAGAGCCTGCGCCCGGTCATCGATACGCTACGGGCGTGGGGCGAGAGCCATCGGGAACGGCTTTCCTGTGCGCCTTCGCCTGACAGCGTCGAGGAGCCGGAGCGCGCCGCGTAGCCTGCAGTTTGTGTACCGCGTTGTCTTCTTTCGCTATCGCCCCGCATCTATATGTGAGGCGACAAATTCCAGGATTTTCTCATGAATTTGATCCGCCCCTTCGCCGCCCTCGTGCTGGTTTCCGCCGTCGTTGCAACACCGGCGCTGGCGCAGGACCGCCGCGTGCCATCCTCCGGCGCCGAACTACGGCTGTCCTATGCGCCGATCGTGCAGCGCGTGCAGCCCGCGGTGGTGAATGTCTACGCCGGCAAGACCGTGCAAGTGCGCAATCCGCTGCTGGACGATCCGATCTTTCGCCGCTTCTTCGGCGTGCCCGGCCAGCAGCCCGAGCAGATGCAGCGCTCGCTCGGATCCGGCGTGATGGTCGACGCTTCCGGGCTTGTCGTGACCAACAACCACGTCATCGAGGGCGCCGACCAGGTCAAGATTTCGCTCGCCGACAAGCGCGAGTTCGAGGCCGAGATCGTGCTCAAGGACAGCCGCACCGATCTCGCGGTGCTGCGCATCAAGGACACGAAGGAGAAGTTCGCAACGCTCGACTTTGCCAATTCCGACGAACTGCTGGTCGGCGACGTCGTGCTCGCGATCGGCAATCCGTTCGGCGTCGGCCAGACCGTCACCCACGGTATCGTCTCGGCGCTGGCCCGCACCAAGGTCGGGATCACCGACTACCAGTTCTTCATCCAGACCGATGCGGCGATCAATCCCGGCAATTCCGGCGGGGCGCTGGTCGACATGACCGGCAAACTGGTCGGCATCAATACGGCGATCTTCTCGCGCTCCGGCGGTTCGCAGGGCATCGGCTTTGCCATTCCCGCCAACATGGTGCGGGTCGTGGTGGCCTCCGCCAAGAGCGGCGGCAAGGCCGTCAAGCGGCCGTGGCTCGGGGCGAAGCTGCAGGCGGTGACGCCTGAAATCGCCGAAACGCTGGGGCTGAAACTGCCGAACGGGGCATTGGTGGCCAACGTCGCGCCGCACAGTCCGGCTGCGCGCGCGGGCTTGAAGCCGTCCGACCTCATCGTTGCGATCGAAGGCCAGAGCATCGACGATCCCAATGCGTTCGATTACCGGTTTGCGACCCGCCAGCTTGGCGGCAGCGCGCAGATCGACGTGCAGCGCGCCGGCAAGACCGTCAAGCTGACGGTGGCGCTGGAGACCGCGCCCGACACCAACCGCGACGAAATCGTGCTCACCGGGCGTTCGCCGTTCCAGGGCGCCAGGGTCGCCAACATTTCGCCGGCGGTCGCCGACGAACTGCACCTGGATTCACAGACCGAGGGCGTCGTGGTGATCGATCTCGAGGATGGCGGCACGGCGGCCGGCGTCGGTTTCCAGAAGGGCGACATCATCCTTGCGGTCAACAACCAGAAGATCGGAAAGACCAGCGATCTCGACAAGGCGTCGAAAACCTCGTCCAGACTGTGGCGCATCGTCGTGGTTCGCGGCGGCCAGCAGATCAACGTGACGCTGGGCGGATGAGCCCGAAGCAACCCCGCGAAGCTGCCAACCTCTTTGCTGCGGCGGGGATGGAGCATGATGCGCCGCATCCGCTCCCGGACAAGCTGCGCCCGCGCTCGCTCGCCGACGTCGTCGGGCAGGATCACATCCTCGGTCCCGACGGCGCGCTGACACGAATGCTGGAAACGCGCACACTGGGCTCGCTGGTGTTCTGGGGACCGCCCGGCACCGGCAAGACCACGGTGGCGCGGCTATTGGCGGATGCTACCGAACTGCATTTCGAGCAGATTTCCGCGGTGTTTTCCGGCGTCGCCGACCTGAAGAAGGTGTTCGATGCGGCGCGCGCCCGGCGCGAGACGGGCAAGGGCACGCTGTTGTTCGTCGACGAGGTGCATCGTTTCAACCGCGCCCAGCAGGACTCGTTCCTGCCGGTGATGGAAGACGGCACCATCGTGCTGGTCGGCGCCACGACGGAAAACCCGTCGTTCGAGCTGAACTCGCCGTTGCTGTCGCGTGCGCGGGTTCTCGTCTTCAAGTCGCTCGATGCGGCGGCGATCGAGAAGCTCATGGCGCGGGCGGAGTCGATCGAAGGCAAGCCGCTGCCGCTCGATCAGGATGCCCGCGCATCGCTGATCCGGATGGCCGACGGTGATGGCCGCGCCTCGTTGACATTGGCGGAAGAGGTCTGGCGCGCCGCCCGTGCCGGCGAAACGTTCGACATCGCCAAGCTTCAGGAAGTCGTGCAGCGGCGCGCGCCGATCTACGAC
>JAFAGM010000136.1 GCA_023422775.1 Pseudomonadota bacterium | reverse complement strand
CCCGGCCCGCTGCCCGCCCCGCCGCCGCCCGTCCGGCTGCGGCGGCGACGCCTGCGCGCGCCCCGGGCGTTGCCTCCGACGGCTCCGACGATGATGAAGCTCCGCGCCAGGTTCGTCGCGGCCCCGGCGGCGCCATGCGCCCGGCAATGCCTCCGAAGACCACCCACAAGCCGGGACCGCAGAAGGAACGCGGCCGCCTGACGGTGGTCACCGCGCTCAATGACGACGTGCGCGAGCGTTCGATCGCCTCGTTCCGCCGCCGCACCCAGCGCCTGAAGGGCCACGCTTCGAACGAGCCGAAGGAAAAGCTCGCGCGCGAAGTGACGATCCCGGAAGCGATCACGATCCAGGAACTCGCCAACCGCATGTCGGAACGCGCGGTCGACGTCATCCGCCTGCTGATGAAGCAGGGCGCGATGCACAAGATCACCGACGTGATCGACGCCGACACCGCGCAGCTGATCGCCGAGGAAATGGGCCACAGCGTCAAGCGCGTCGCCGCATCCGACGTCGAAGAGGGACTGTTCGACGTCGTCGACGATTCCACCGATACCGAACCGCGCTCGCCGGTCGTCACCGTGATGGGCCACGTCGACCACGGCAAGACCTCGCTGCTCGACGCGCTGCGCCACGCCAACGTGGTATCGGGCGAAGCCGGCGGCATCACCCAGCATATCGGCGCCTATCAGGTAACCTCGCCGGAAAGCGGCAAGAAGATCACCTTCATCGATACGCCCGGCCACGCCGCGTTCACCGCGATGCGCGCGCGCGGCGCCAAGGTCACCGACATCGTGATCCTGGTGGTTGCGGCCGACGACGGCGTCATGCCGCAGACGATCGAGGCGATCAACCACGCCAAGGCGGCGAAGGTGCCGATGATCGTGGCGATCAACAAGATCGACAAGCCGGACGCAAAGCCGGAGCGCGTGCGCACCGAACTGCTTCAGCACGAGGTCCAGGTCGAATCGTTCGGCGGCGAAGTCGTCGACGTCGAGGTCTCCGCCAAGAACAAGACCAATCTCGACAAGCTGCTCGAGATGATCGCGCTGCAGGCAGAACTGCTCGACCTCAAGACCAACTCGCAGCGTCAGGCGGAAGGCACCGTGATCGAAGCCAAGCTCGATCGCGGCCGCGGGCCGGTCGCCACCGTGCTGGTTCAGCGCGGCACGCTGCGCGTCGGCGACATCATCGTGGCCGGCGCCGAAATGGGCCGCGTCCGCGCGCTGATCTCCGACCAGGGCGAGAACCTCTCCGAGGCCGGGCCGTCGGTGCCGGTCGAGGTGCTCGGCTTCAACGGTCCGCCGGAAGCCGGCGATCGCCTTGCCGTGGTCGAGAACGAAGCCCGCGCCCGCCAGGTCACGAGCTATCGCGCCCACCAGAAGCGCGAGAACGCCGCCGCCTCGATTTCCGGCATGCGCGGCTCGCTCGAACAGATGATGTCGCAGCTCAAGACGTCGGGCCGCAAGGAATTCCCGCTGATCGTGAAGGCCGACGTGCAGGGTTCGCTCGAGGCCATCCTGGGCTCGCTGGAAAAACTCGGCACTGACGAAGTCGCAGCCCGCATCCTGCATGCCGGCGTCGGCGGCATCTCGGAATCCGACGTCACGCTGGCGGAAGGCTTCAACGCGGCGATCATCGGCTTCTCGGTCCGAGCCAACAAGGAGGCCGCGGCCGCCGCCAAGCGCAACGGCATCGAGATCCGCTACTACAACATCATCTACGATCTCGTGGACGACATCAAAAAGGCAATGTCCGGCCTGCTCGCGCCGACGCTGCGCGAAACCATGCTCGGCAATGCCCAGATCCTGGAAGTGTTCAACATTTCCAAGGTCGGCAAGGTCGCCGGTTGCCGCGTCACCGACGGCACCGTGGAACGCGGCGCCAACGTGCGCCTGATCCGCGACAACGTCGTCGTGCACGAAGGCAAGCTCTCGACGCTGAAGCGCTTCAAGGACGAAGTGAAGGAAGTGCAGTCCGGCCAGGAATGCGGCATGGCGTTCGAGAACTACGGCGACATGCGTGTCGGCGACGTTATCGAGTGTTATCGCGTGGAGACGATCCAGCGCTCTCTGTAAGTCCAAATCTTACGAAGCGCCTGGGAATTTTACTAACTGAAAGTGTGACGTCATGGCCGGACTTGTTCCGGCCATCCACGTCTTGAGAATTCAGCCGCGAGAAAAGACGTGGATGGCCGGGACAAGCCCGGCCATGACGATTTATTTCCGAAGGACGACAATGCCCCGCCATCACAATAAAGGTTCCACGCCGGGAGGCTCGCAACGCCAGTTGCGCGTCGGCGAGACCGTGCGCCATGCCATCGCCGATATTCTGGCGCAAGGTAACGTGCACGACCCCGACCTCGAGGGCCACATCATCACCGTCCCCGAGGTGCGGATGTCGCCCGATCTGAAACTCGCGACGATTTACGTGATGCCGCTCGGCGGTCGCGACACCGATGCGGTGATCGCGGCGCTCGATCGCAACAAGAAATTCCTGCGCGGCGAAATTGCCCACCGCGTTAACTTGAAATTTGCTCCTGACCTTCGCTTTCGCGCCGATGATCGATTCGACGAAGCGGAACGGATCGAGAAATTACTGAGAACACCTGCGGTGCAAAGAGACCTCGCACCAGATTCGGACGACAATTGATGACGATGACCACCGCCAATCCTGTGATCGAGCCGCAGAATGCGGAATCGCACGACGCAGAAAAAAATATTTTTGTCGAATCGCGCGGCGACGGCAAGAGCTGCGCAGACGACGGCAAGAGCCGCGCAGACGACGGCAACCGCCGCGCGGACGACGGCAGTCGCCGCGGCAACAACGATCCGCGCAGCAACAGGCAGCCGCGCCAGAACAACCAGCCGCGGCGCGACAAGCGCGACGTTCACGGCTGGGTGGTGCTCGACAAGCCGATCGGCATGACCTCGACGCACGCGGTGGCCGTGCTCAAGCGCCTGTTCCAGGCCAAGCGCGCCGGCCATGCCGGCACGCTCGATCCGCTCGCCTCCGGCGGCCTGCCGATCGCGCTCGGTGAAGCCACCAAGACGGTGCCCTTCGTGATGGACGGCCGCAAGCGCTACCGCTTCACGGTGGCCTGGGGCGAGGAGCGCGACACCGACGACACCGAGGGGCGCGTTGTCAGGACCAGCGAGCTGCGGCCATCGGCGGAGGCGATCCGCACCCTGCTGCCGCGCTTCACCGGCCTGATCGAGCAGATCCCGCCGCAATACTCGGCGATCAAGGTCCAGGGCGAGCGCGCCTATGACCTGGCGCGGGACGGCGAAACCGTGGAACTGAAGCCCCGGCCGGTCGAGATTCACGAATTAACCCTCGTGGAACACGGCGACAACGGCCAGTCCGTGTTCGAGGCCGAGTGCGGCAAGGGTACCTATGTCCGGGCTCTGGCCCGCGATATCGGTCGGATTCTGGGCTGTTTCGGCCATATCTGCGCCCTGCGGCGCACCGTGGTCGGCCCGTTCCGCGAGGCGGACATGATTCCGCTGGAACAGTTGGAGGCTTTGTGTAATAGAGCCGCGTCTGGCGAGGGAAGCCTCGCCGACGCGCTTTTGCCCGTTGAGACCGCGCTGGACGACATCCCGGCACTGGCCGTCACACGGGCTGATGCGGCAAGGCTCCACCGGGGCCAGGCCGTTTTGTTGCGCGGACGGGATGCGCCCAATTGTAGCGGCACAGTCTATGTCACGGTGGCAGGCCGGCTTCTGGCCCTCGCCGAAATTGGCAATGGCGAACTCATCCCCAAGCGCGTGTTCAACCTGACCGGACTGACTGCCAGTTCCGGTCGCAGCAATGAGAGAGTTTGACGATGTCGATTACCGCCGAACGCAAAGCGGAAGTCATCAAGACGAATGCCAACAAAGCCGGCGACACCGGTTCGCCCGAGGTTCAGGTTGCGGTCCTGTCGGAACGCATCACCAACCTCACGGGCCACTTCAAGACCCACGTGAAGGACCATCATTCACGCCGCGGCCTCCTGAAGCTCGTGCAGACGCGCCGCTCCCTTCTCGACTACATCAAGAGGAAGGACGAGGCGCGCTACAAGGCGCTGCTTGAAAAGCATAACATTCGTCGTTGATTTGAAGAGTACGCGCGCGATCTGCGCGCGTTTTCGCATGATCTTCCGGAAAGCGGACTCCGAATTGTTCGGAGACGATCATGTGCAAGGGCATCGTCCGGAATGGATCATGCCCTACCAACGTCCAGCAGCAATCCGGCCGCTGGGCAGGGCAAGGTGCCCGTGACTGCCGAGAGGATGGACGCCATCCGAGACATAAAGACCATGGCAGGATCGCCGGATGCTGATCTCCCATTGCGATCAGCGTCCCGCCATCTTGCGCATGGTCTTTGTGTTTTTGGGCTCCGCGCTCTCGTGAACCCATGAAAGAAACCACTATGTTCAATAAGCATTCCGTCGAGATCGACTGGGGTGGACGTCCCCTCAAGCTGGAAACCGGCAAGATCGCCCGCCAGGCCGACGGCGCCGTGATGGCGACCTATGGCGAGACCGTCGTGCTCGCCACCGTGGTCGCTGCGAAAGCGCCGCGCGAAGGCGTCGACTTCCTGCCGCTGACCGTCGACTATCAGGAAAAGACCTATGCCGCAGGCCGCATTCCCGGCGGCTATTTCAAGCGCGAAGGACGTCCGACCGAAAAGGAGACGCTGGTCTCCCGCCTGATCGACCGCCCGATCCGTCCGCTCTTCGCCGATGGCTGGCGCAATGAAACCCAGGTCATCGTCACCGTGCTCTCGCACGACATGGAGAACGATCCCGACGTGCTGTCGATGGTCGCAGCATCTGCGGCGCTGACGCTGTCGGGCGTGCCGTTCAAGGGGCCGATCGGCGCCGCCCGCGTCGCCTTCAGCAACGACGAATACATCCTCAACCCGACGCTCGACGAGATGGTCGACACGCAGCTCGAGCTCGTCGTCGCCGGCACGTCGGACGCGGTGCTGATGGTCGAGTCCGAGGCCAAGGAGCTCTCGGAAGAGATCATGCTCGGCGCCGTGATGTTCGGTCATCGCCACTTCCAGGCGGTGATCAAGGCGATCATCGAGCTGGCCGAGAAGGCCGCCAAGGATCCGCGCGAGGTCACTTCCATCGACAACAGCGCGATCGAGAAGGAAATGCTCGGCCTCGTCGAGCAGGACCTGCGCGCAGCCTACGCCATTCCGGTCAAGCAGGATCGCTACGCCGCGGTCGGCAAGGCCAAGGAAAAGGTGATGGCGCACTACTTCCCGGAAGGGCAGGAGCCGAAATACGACAAGCTGCGCGTCGCCGGCGTGTTCAAGGAACTCGAGGCCAAGATCGTTCGCTGGAACATCCTCGATACCGGCAAGCGCATCGACGGCCGCGATTCCAAGACGGTGCGCAACATCGTCGCCGAAGTCGGCGTCCTGCCGCGCGCCCACGGTTCGGCGCTGTTCACCCGCGGTGAAACCCAGGCGATGGTGGTGACCACGCTCGGCACCGGCGAGGACGAGCAGTACATCGACGCGCTGTCGGGGACGTACAAGGAAACGTTCCTGCTGCACTACAACTTCCCGCCCTACTCGGTCGGTGAAACCGGACGCCTCGGCGGCACCAAGCGCCGCGAAGTCGGCCACGGCAAGCTCGCCTGGCGCGCGATCCACCCCGTCCTGCCGCCGCACCACGAATTCCCCTACACGGTGCGCGTGGTTTCCGAGATCACCGAATCCAACGGCTCGTCGTCGATGGCATCGGTGTGCGGCGCCTCGCTGGCGCTGATGGATGCGGGCGTTCCCCTGAAGCGGCCGACCGCGGGCATCGCGATGGGCCTGATCCTGGAAGGTTCGCGCTTTGCGGTCCTGTCCGACATTCTCGGCGACGAGGATCATCTCGGCGATATGGACTTCAAGGTGGCCGGCACCGAGCATGGCATCACCTCGCTGCAGATGGACATCAAGATCGAGGGCATCACCGAGGAGATCATGAAGGTCGCGCTCGGCCAGGCCAGGGACGGGCGTATCCACATCCTCGGCGAAATGGCCAAGGCATTGACCAACGCCCGCGCCGAGCTCGGCGAATACGCGCCGCGCATCGAGACCTTCAAGATCGCGACCGACAAGATCCGTGAAGTGATCGGCACCGGCGGCAAGGTGATCCGCGAGATCGTCGAGAAGACCGGCGCCAAGGTCAACATCGAGGACGACGGCACCGTGAAGGTCGCCTCCAACGACGGCGAGGCCATGAAGGCCGCGATCAAGTGGATCAAGTCGATCGCCTCCGATCCGGAGATCGGACAGATCTACGAGGGCACCGTGGTCAAGGTGATGGAGTTCGGCGCGTTCGTGAACTTCTTCGGCGCCAAGGACGGCCTCGTCCACATCAGCCAGCTCGCTTCGGCGCGCGTGCAGAAGACCTCCGACGTCGTCAAGGAAGGCGACAAGGTCAAGGTCAAGCTGCTCGGCTTCGACGACCGCGGCAAGACCCGGCTGTCGATGAAGGTGGTCGACCAGACGACCGGCGAGGACCTCGAAGCCAAGCAGAAGGCGGAAGCTCCGGCGCCGCGCGAAGCGGCCGGCGAGTAAGGGATCGCAGCAATGTGAACAAGGGGCGGCCGAGAGGCCGCCCTTTTTTGTTACCTGGCCGGGGTAGAGTGCCCCGAACGCGTCACACTTGAGCGATTTTGCCGCAGCCGCAGCGAACCCGTTTTTGATCCCGTCCGTAACTTGTCGCGTTGTCGCGCCAGCGGCGTCACCGTGCCGTCACAGAAGCGCATCCAGTTCCACTACAGGTAAGGAGAAATCGATGTCATCCATGTCCCGGCGCCAACTGATATTTGCCGCAACCGGCATCGCCGCGGCGGCTGCGGCACCGCGCACCGTCTTCGCGCAGGCGGCGGCTCCCGCCCCGGCGCCGGCCGCCGCAGCCGGTCCCTTCACGCTGCCGCCGCTGAATTACGCTTTCAATGTTTTCGAGCCTCACATCGACGCCAGGACGATGGAGATCCATCACGACCGCCACCACGCGGCCTATGTCGCCAACATGAACAACGTCGCCAAGACCAATGCACAACTGGGAACGGCGAAGATCGAAGACGTCCTCGGCAATCTGAATGCGCTCGACGACGGCATCAAGTTCACCGTCCGTAACAATCTCGGGGGCCATGCCAACCACACCATGTTCTGGGAAATCATGGGTCCGAACGGCGGCAAGCCCGAAGGCGAAGTGCTGGCCGCGATCGACCGCGATCTGGGAGGCATGGAAAAATTCCAGAACGACTTCAACGCCGCGGGCGGACGCCAGTTCGGCTCCGGCTGGGTGTTCGTCACGGTCAGCAAGGACGGCAAGCTCGCCATCGAGACCCGTCCGAACCAGGACAGCCCGATCATGGACGGCAAGCGTGCCCTGATGGGCAACGACGTCTGGGAGCACGCCTATTATCTCAACTACCAGAACCGCCGCGCGGATTATCTCAAGGCGTGGTGGAACACAGTGAACTGGAACAAGATCGCGGATCGCTATGCCGCGGCCAAGGCAGGCACGCTCGGCGTATGATCATGGCTCGAAGTGGAAAGGGCGGCCTCGCGGCCGCCCTTTTGTTTTGACGCGAAGGCTTCCGCCGGTATCAGGCGAGGTCGAAGCGATCGTGGTTCATCACCTTGGCCCACGCCGCCGCGAAATCCCCTGCGAACTTCTCCTTCGAGTCCGCGCACGCATAGACTTCCGCGAAGGCGCGGAGCTGCGAGTGCGAGCCGAAGATCAGGTCGACACTGGTGCCGGTCCACTTCGCGGCCTTGGTCTTGCGGTCGCGGCCTTCGTAAGTGCCATCGGCGGCCGGCTGCCAGACGGTCGCCATGTCGAGCAGGTTGACGAAGAAATCATTCGTCAGCGTGCCCGGCTTCTTGGTGAACACGCCGTGCTTGGACCCTCCGGCGTTCGCGCCGAGGACACGCAGGCCGCCGATCAGAGCGGTCATCTCGGGCCCGGTCAGCCGCAGCAATTGCGCCCGGTCCACCAGCGCCTCTACGGGCGTCATGAACTGGTGCTTCTTGCCGTTGACGTAGTTGCGGAAACCGTCGGCACGCGGCTCGAGCGGCGCAAAGGACTGGACGTCGGTCTGATCCTGCGACGCATCCGCGCGGCCCGGCGTGAACGGCACCTTGACGTCGACGCCGGCATCCTTGGCGGCTTTCTCGACCGCCGCACAGCCGCCGAGAACGATCAGGTCGGCGAGCGAAACCTTCTTGCCGAACTCCTTCTGGATCGCTTCGAGCTTCTCCAGCACGGTCTTCAGCTCGGCGGGCTGATTGACTTCCCAATCCTTCTGCGGGCTGAGACGAATACGCGCGCCGTTGGCGCCGCCGCGCTTGTCGGAGCCGCGGAACGTCGACGCCGACGCCCATGCGGTGGAGACCAGTTGCGACACCGTCAGGCCGGAGCCGAGAATCTTCGTCTTCAGCGCGGCAATGTCAGCCTCGCCGATCACGGGGTGATCCACGGCCGGGACCGGGTCCTGCCAGATCAGCGTTTCCTTCGGCACCAGCGGGCCGAGGTAGCGCGCGGCCGGTCCCATGTCGCGGTGCGTGAGCTTGAACCAGGCGCGTGCAAACGCGTCCGCGAACTGATCCGGGTTTTCGAGGAAGCGCCGCGAGATCTTCTCATAGGCCGGGTCGAAGCGCAGCGACAGATCCGTCGTCAGCATGGTCGGCACGTGCTTTTTGGATGAATCGAACGCGTCCGGGATCGTCGCGCCCGCGCCCTTTGCCCGCCACTGCTTCGCGCCTGCCGGGCTCTTTTCCAGTTCCCATTCGTATCCGAACAGATTCCAGAAGAAGTTGTTGCTCCACTTGGTCGGCGTGGTGGTCCAGGTGACTTCCGGGCCGCCGGTGATGGCGTCCGCGCCGATGCCGGTACCGTGCTTGCTTTTCCAGCCGAGGCCCTGATCCTCCAGCGCACCGCTTTCCGGGGCGGCTCCCACCAGTGACGGGTCGCCGGCGCCGTGGGTCTTGCCGAAGGAGTGGCCGCCGGCGATCAGCGCGACGGTCTCTTCGTCGTTCATCGCCATGCGGAAGAAGGTCTCGCGGATATCCTTCGCCGCCGCGATCGGATCCGGATTGCCGTTCGGCCCTTCCGGATTGACGTAGATCAGGCCCATCTGCACCGCGCCAAGCGGCTCGGCGAGCTGCCGTTCGCCGCTGTAGCGTTCGTCGCCGAGCCAGGTGCCCTCAGGTCCCCAGAACAATTCTTCGGGTTCCCAGACGTCGACGCGGCCACCGGCGAAGCCGAACGTCTTGAAGCCCATCGATTCCAGCGCGACGTTGCCCGCGAGGATCATCAGGTCGGCCCACGAGATCTTGCGGCCGTACTTCTGCTTGATCGGCCACAGCAGCCGGCGCGCCTTGTCGAGGTTGACGTTGTCAGGCCAGCTGTTCAGCGGCGCAAAGCGCTGCTGGCCGGCTCCGGCGCCGCCGCGGCCGTCCGTGATGCGGTACGTGCCCGCGCTGTGCCAGGCCATGCGGACCATCAGGCCGCCATAGTGACCGAAATCGGCCGGCCACCAGTCCTGCGACTCCGTCATCAGCGCCGTCAGGTCCTTGATCACGGCGTTGAGATCGAGGGTCTTGAATTCCTTGGCGTAGTCGAACGCCTCGCCCATCGGATCGGACAAATTGGAGTTCCGGTGCAGGACCGAAACATCGAGGGCGTCCGGCCACCAGTCGCGGTTCAAAGGTCCGCGTGAGCCCGTGAACGGGCACTTTGTCTTGTCGTCCATCATTGCCTCCTGAGGGGTTCGTCCCTGTTCAAATTGGAAACAATCTAAGCAGCACCTTTCATCAGGTAAAGTTGATTTTAGTGATCGAACCTATAAGATGTCCTGATGCTTCAAATGACCCTCAGGCAGCTTCGGTACTTCGATGCGCTGGCTCGCCACAGCCATTTCGGGCGCGCGGCGGAGGCATGTTCGATCTCCCAGCCGGCGCTGTCGATGCAGATCAAGGAAATGGAGGAGATCCTCGGCGGCGTGTTGCTGGAGCGCAGCGCGCGACAGGTGACGCTGACGAAATTCGGCGAAGGGATCATCCCGCGCGTCCGCGAGATCCTGCGCTCGGTCGACGAACTCGGCGACTTCGCGCGCGCCTCGCGCGACCGGCTCGCAGGCCGGCTGCGCATCGGCATGATCCCGACGATCGCGCCCTATCTGCTGCCCAAGGTGATCGAGAACCTGGCGCGGCTGCACCCCGAACTCGACATTCACGTCCGCGAGACGCTGACGCCGAAGCTGATCAAGGAGGTCGCCGAAGGCCGGCTCGACACCGCCATCGTTGCGCTGCCGGTCTCGGAGCCGTCGCTGACCGAGGTCGCGTGCTTCTCGGAAAATTTCCTGCTGGTCCGGCCGGGCGAGGCCGAGGGAACGCCGGTGCCGAGCCACGAGACGCTGCGCGAAATGCGGCTGCTGCTGCTGGAAGAGGGGCATTGCTTCCGCGACCAGGCGCTGTCGTTCTGCAACATGCAGTCATCGCCGCCGCGGGAGGTGCTGGATGCAAGTTCGCTGTCGACGCTGGTTCAAATGGTCGGCGCCGGCATCGGCGTCACCCTGATCCCGGAGATGGCAGTGGGAGTGGAAACGCGCTCGGCATCGGTATCCGTCGCCCGCTTCAGCGATCCGCAGCCGTCGCGAACCATCGGCATGGTCTGGCGCAAGACCAGCCCGCTGGCCGGACAGCTTCAGCAGATCTCCGAGGTGGTTTGTCTGGCGGCGGAGGCGTTGCGCGAACAGCGCAAGACGAAATCGCCATCGCGGAAAGTCACGAACTAGAGTTTTATCCTGAGCGCGAAAGAGCCGGACTGGCCGAGATAACCGGATGGACTGGTTTGCAGGCCATAGCGCACGCTGAGGTCCAGGTTGTCGATCTGGTTCGCGGCCAGCCCGATGCCCGCCGCATAAAGCCAGGGCGAGTTGCTGAACGCCGTCGTCACAAAGCTGTCGCCGCCGGCGGCATAGGCCGCCGAAATCTGCAACCGGTCATTCAGCAAATTGTAGCCGACGCCCGTATCGGCGAAGAGATGGATCCGATCGGTGATCCGATAGGAGCCCTTCACGCCCGCACTCAACATCAGTTCGCGATAGAGCTGCGAAGCCACATTGAGGCTCAGGCCGCCGGCGCCGCTTTCGCTGTAGGCATCGGCGCCGACCTCCGCATAGTCGAGGCGCAGCGATGGCAGGAGCGAGAGACCCGGCTGCAGGCGGATCAACTGCTTGACCGCAACCCCGGCGTGGCCGGTGTAGCTGAGATAATCCGCAACGGCCGTGGTGTTCACGAACAGCAGCGAGCGGTTGCCCCGGTTTTGATTGACGCCACCATTAACCAGGAAATCGATCGCGGTGCCGGGTCCCAACGCGTAGGCGCCATAGAGGCCAAGCTGATAGGTCTGTAGCGCCAGATGATTGGGCGCCGCGTCATTGCTGCCGGTGATCGTCTGGTTCGAAAACGAGAACAGGCCGCCCAGCACCGCACGCGGCGACACCGGTGCGTCGATGCCGGCGGCAACGCCTCCGCCGCCTGCACGATATCCCGGCGCGCCGTCGGAGCCGTTCTGGCTAACGACACCGCCCAGCGGACGCAGCCATAGATGTCGTTCCGCCGCAGCCTCCGCAGTGCGCAGGCCATAGGCTTCGTCAAGGCGGCCGGCAACCGCCTGCTGCAGCGCGCGTTGCGTGGCGTAGGTTGCCTGGGATGCCGCGCCGGCGAGGACGGGCAAGGTCTGGCTGACGGCGTTCGACAGTGCCGGCGCATCCAGATTGTCGAGAATCGAAAATGTCGGCGCCATGGCGCCCACCATCCCCATCGGGCTTGACGCCATCCGGTCAAGCACCGCAGCGGCGCCAAGCCCGGCGCGATTGTTCTGGCTCGCCAGCGCCTCGGCATAAGGCTGAACCAGGGACATGTAGGCCAGCGCTCCGGTAGGATTGCCCGCGAGATCGTAGGTGCTGGTGAGCATCTGCGCGGCAGACGCGTCGCCGGAGACCGCACCATAGAGACTGGTGAGAGTGCCGCGCGACAGCGTGTTGAAGAGCACCCTGCCCTCGGGGGTAATGGAGCCGAGCAGGGTGAAGTTTCCGCTGCTGCTTCCGGAGGGCGCGGCCCCGCTGCCCCAGAAATAGCCGTTCTGATAGTCGCTCATTACGAACCGGCCCGGCGTCGTGGTGCCGAACATCGAAGGGCTCGCAATGCGCCAGCGCGTGCCCGCTGTCCACGCCCATTCCGGCACCGAATTGGCCATGACAGGTGCCGGCGGCGGCGGCGTGAAGGTCGAGGGATCGTATGGGAGCATGTACGCCCAATGCGTGACCAACAGGCTGTCGCCCGTGATCATCTGCATTTCCATCTGCGCCACGCCGTTGATGGTTCGCATCTGGCCCAGGCCGACGGTCACCACACCGCCGGAGGTCGGCGTGAACAGCATGGTGATCTGGCCCGAGGTTGTGACAAATCCCTGGATGGTGGAATCGCTGGTGGAAATGATCGGCCCGATCGCAAGCTGCGCGGAACTGGTCCCGGTGAAGGAGCCGTTCGTCGCGGTCCCGAGCGTCCACAGGGTCTGATCGCCGATCGGGATCGGATTGGAAAAGCCGGTGCTCGGCGCGGCATAAGCCAGCAATTGCGGGACCGGCACATACCAGTTCGTGTTCGAGATCGTCGCATCCCAGACGGCGGATTGTGCCGAGGCCGGCACGCTGCCGCCGGCGACCACGACGCAGGCTGCGAAGCCCATGACGCCCGGCCGGACCAGCAAATCAGCAATCGACAAAATCGCCCCTCCCCCAGCCTTCAGGGCTATATCTGATTCGTCAGGACGCCCGCCCCACGTTCATGGGGTGACAACCCGCCGCGATCGAGCGACGGCTTGAAATCAATTGACCAAGATGTCGGTTGGGACAGCACCTGTTCGTCCCAGACGTAGTGCGTTGCCAATTCGCTGCCGACGCGCGAAACAGCACGCTGTTCGTCCCACGCCGATGAAAGGTTCCGCCCATGATCCAGCTCTACTGGTCGCCCCGCTCCCGCTCGTTCTCAGCGATCTGGCTGCTCGAGGAAACCGGCCTGCCCTATGAGCGCGTGCTGACCGACATCTCGACCGGCGCGCAGAAGACGCCGGAATATCTGGCGATCAATCCGATGGGCAAGGTGCCGGGGTTGAGGGATGGCGAGGCTGCGCTCGGCGAAGCCT
>JAFAGM010000103.1 GCA_023422775.1 Pseudomonadota bacterium | reverse complement strand
GGCCAACCTCAACCTGCCTGACCTCTGAAAAAGTCGACTCTGACCCCTGTTTTCCTGCGAGACTCGTTCCAATGCCTGCAGGTAGGCAGCGAAGTCCTCGTCGTCGATGGAGGTCGCGCCACGGTTTACCCCGCGATGAGTGATGTGCTGGGGGGAATCCCTGAAAGTTCGAGGCGTGGTCGACGCATCGATCCACGATGCCGAACGCACCAGGCGGACGCAGTCGGCCCACCGCTCAAAAAGGGGTCAGAGAACCTTTCCCCAACGCAGCCTCAAGTTGCGGCGCGTTTCAAACGTAAATGTTCTCTCACCCCTGTTTTTGCTCTACTAATTTGCCGAGCCGATCGCCTTCAGATAAAGCCTATTGGCGATTACACCAACTCGCGACCCATTCTTTGCAATGGACTCCTGAATGAGCAGTTGAACATCTCGACTCTGGATTGCTTGGCGCTCTAAACCTGCCTCCGCCATTAAGTTCATCCAATGGGTACGCGGCTTCTCACTCATAAGCTTCGGCAAAATGAAGAGATCCTGTTCAAACCTACCATTGAAGTAGTACATCCATCGCTCGGCAGAAATTCCTTCGATCACCTTGTCGGCATACATTTGAGCCGCATGAGAACGCCCCCAAGGATTCCCGAGCTTGACGCACAGAGCAGCTGTCATACAGGCCGCGAGCGCGGGGCTTGGGATGGACGTACCCAAATTTGCCAACTCCTTCATCGGCGCAGGTTCGTTATAGAAATTGTTCGCACCCTGGTGTGCAGCAATTACGCTAGACGCTACTCGAATGAATGTGGAAGACCGCAAATTCTCAGGAACATAATCGAAGCCCATTACGCTGATTAGCACGGCGTGGAGCGCCTTTACTGGGTCCTTCTGGCCATCACTAAATTCTTGGGCATACGCTTGACCAACCTGCCAACGCTCCGGATCTTTCAGGCGAGTCCAGTACCGGGGAATGATGAGCTGAGCATTGCGAGAAACGTGCTCCAGTTGAGCGCCGCGCGCCGTCCTGAATAGCGACAAGATGATGCTAATAGCGGTCCGGACAAAGAAATACGGCGCTGCATCCAGCATCGAAATCTCTGCCGCGTTAGCTTGAAATGTAACGGACTCAAGTTTGGCCCGAAAAGCGCGGAAATCCTCTGCCGCGGAGATTGTTTCGTGTCCCAAAACACCTTGTACGCAAACACGCAGGCAGGAAACTGCCTCTTCGCGCGTCATCGCCTCATCATCGGCAACTTCAAACTCTCCACCGGCGAAGTGGGAGACAATTGCTTGCGAATGCAGTAAACGTTTGGTTTGTAGTGGCGTCAGAATTCCCAGATCCCTCGCCAACGTAATTGCCTCGATCTCCGAGACAGACACATTGAGGTCCGTGCCCTCATCAATGTCGGGGCGCTGCAAGAGTTCACCGATGAAACTATGCCCTAAAGTCCCTAACTGCTTCTTTAGTAGCGACATCGTCCGCGTCCAAACAAATACGGAAGCGATTTCGAAGTTTCCAGCTGCAAGGTTCGCTTCGATTTGGTTGCGCTCGCGAGGACGAAGCTGCAGTGCATGCTGTGCAATGGTCGCGGGATCGGAAACCGTGTCGGCAACGACTACGGCCTGCGTCGAAGTCCACGGGACAAGTTCAGTCATTTGCACACCTGTAGATTGTCAATCCGTCTTGGGAGCGAAAGAGAACGGCTGTTAGCGGATCTCCGATGCACTGTGCGATCCCTTCGAAAGCGCGCCGCCGTGCGCCTCCAACCACAGGTACCGCAGCATTACTAGCAGACGGGCGAAAAAAAGCACGGTAAGCGATCAATTGGCCGGCGTCCGAGAACGCTACAACCCCGTCTGCTTTCAAGAGCCCGGATAAGAGTGACTCGTAATTCTGCAACTTGATGAGTGATTCCGCGCTCGGAGCCGTTCTGTGTTCCTCGAACGCACTGTAGAAATCAATCGGCGGACTGAGGGTGACCGATTCTTGGAGTTGATCAACCTCGTTGACTCGACCGTCTACAAAACAAACGAGGATAGTTCCGTGGCAACTCTCAACTACACGCAGCAGAAGCTCTCGGAAGAAGCGTCGAAAATGGTCACACCCCTCCTCGCCGGATAGATGGTGACAGCAGGATTGCGCGAACCGCTCAACAGCATCTCTAACTGATTCGGCAGGCGCCTCACGAACAGTGGAAAACACCAAAGACAATTCGTGTCCCCGACCGCCGATAACTTCAACTGCGCTCTGCGCGGTACGACGAATCATCAAGCCAAAGCCGTCGGAACGTATGCCAATAGCTTCGTGGAGTGTTACGGAGAGTGGCGCGGCTGGATAGGCAGCCACTCCAAATCGAAACCTCCCATCGCTCCTCTCGATATAAATGAACCAGTTCCCAGAAGCCAGCACACCGCACTCCTTCAGAATCCGGGAGCCGGCTTCCTTCGAAAGCTCAACGCTACCGATCTCGTAACTTATAGAGCCTGGAATAGCTTGCAAAACTTCCGCAATAGAATCACAAAGGAGCACGGTAGGGGTCAGTTCGACTCCTTCTTCCTTGTAGCTCACTAAGGATCCAACTAAGTACGACAGTACCCCCTGCGTCTCAGCGCAGGCCAGGCCCTCATCCCCCATGAGGTCGGTAAGCCTCCCCGACGTCTGGTCTCTGAAAGTCAGGGTGTCACGTGCCATCGCGCATCCTTTTGTCACTTGGCATCACATATTCCGCCGATACTCCCCACCCACATCGTACAACGCGTGCGAGATCTGCCCGAGGCTATGCGTCTTAACCGCCTCCATCAACGCCGCGAACACATTCCTGCGATCCCGCGCCGTCTGCTGGAGATACCCGAGTCCGTGACCATCATGGGCCTCGACCTCCACCACTTCATCGGCATCCGCCATATGCGAATGCGAGGTCTCGCCTGATGGCGCCAGCACGTTGCGCGCCCGCTGCCAGTTGGCCACGTTGGCAATCTGCTGGCCCTTCTCTTCCTCGGTGCTGCGGATCAGCTCGATCTCGGTGGCGATCTCGCCGGCGTGCTCCTTCGGCAGGAAGGTGTTGACGCCCACCAGCGGCAGGCTGCCGTCGTGCTTCTTGTGCTCGTAGTACAGCGACTCTTCCTGGATCTTGCCGCGCTGGTACATGGTGTCCATCGCGCCCAGCACCCCGCCGCGCTCGCTGATGGCCTCGAACTCCTTGTAGACCGCTTCCTCCACCAGGTCGGTGAGGTAGTCCACGGCGAAGCTGCCCTGCCAGGGGTTCTCGATGAAGTTGAGCCCCAGTTCCTTGTTGATGATCATCTGGATGGCCACCGCGCGGCGCACGCTTTCCTCGGTGGGCGTGGTGATGGCTTCGTCGTAGGCGTTGGTGTGCAGGCTGTTGCAGTTGTCGAACAGCGCGTACAGCGCCTGCAGCGTGGTGCGGATGTCGTTGAACTGGATCTCCTGCGCGTGCAGGGAGCGGCCGCTGGTCTGGATGTGGTACTTCATCATCTGGCTGCGGCTGGACGCGCCGTAGCGCTCGCGCATGGCGCGCGCCCAAATGCGGCGGGCCACGCGGCCGATCACGGTGTACTCCGGGTCCATGCCGTTGCTGAAGAAGAACGACAGGTTGGGCGCGAAGTCGTCGATCTTCATGCCGCGCGCCAGGTAGTACTCGACGATGGTGAAGCCGTTGCTCAGGGTAAAGGCGAGCTGGCTGATCGGGTTCGCCCCGGCTTCGGCGATGTGGTAGCCGGAGATGCTGACCGAATAGAAATTGCGGACGGCGTTGTCCACGAAGTACTGCTGGATGTCGCCCATCATCCGCAGCGCGAACTCGGTGCTGAAGATGCAGGTGTTCTGCGCCTGGTCTTCCTTGAGGATGTCCGCCTGCACGGTGCCGCGCACGGTGGCCAGGGTTTCGGCCTTGATGCGGGCGTAGGTGTCGGCATCCACCAGTTGGTCGCCGGTCATGCCGAGGAAGGCCAGCCCCAGGCCGTCGTTGGTGGGCGGCAGGTCGCCGTGGTACTGCGGGCGTGGCTTGCCTTCGAAGAACGCGTCGATGGTTTTCTGCGCGGCGGCCCAGCGCGCGTCGTCGGCCTTCAGGTATTTCTCCTCCTGCTGGTCGATGGCGCAGTTCATGTACATCGCCAGGATCATCGGCGCCGGGCCGTTGATGGTCATCGACACGCTGGTGCTGGGCGCGCACAGGTCGAAGCCGGAGTACAGCTTCTTCATGTCGTCCAGCGTGGGGATGTTGACGCCGGAGTTGCCGATCTTGCCGTAGATGTCCAGTCGCGGCGCCGGGTCTTCGCCGTACAGCGTGACGCTGTCGAAGGCGGTGGACAAG
>JAFAGM010000099.1 GCA_023422775.1 Pseudomonadota bacterium | reverse complement strand
TGTGGATCGCAGGGCGCGCGCAGCCTCTACCAACCTCGCCTGCGCCTCTGGCGTTTCAACGTTCCGCGCAAGTCCACCAGAATACGAAAGCCAATAGGCTGCGACGATGACATTTTCAGCAGTCGGCGATCCTGCCGCTAACGCCTCGAATTGGTCAGCGCCTTCCAGACACTTCGATCGCGCCTCCGCGCTGCTCGCCGCGCGGAGGATGGGCGGACATCCCTGCGCGATGGATATGAACCCCCTTTTCGATTGCGATGCAGCAACCTCTGCCAGTGCCTTGGACATCATTCGAGCGTGGGAATCGCCCCACAGGATGAAGGTGGGAACTGCACCCGCAGCGGCGCCGACAGCACAACTGCCGCCGGGCGAATCCTTTAAACAGTGACTGAGCGTGGCGTACTTCAGCGGGACCCGACGCGCGAACGCCTCGGCTTCCGGATTCAACCTGATCGGCGCGCCGCGGCTGGTGTAGATGCCAATGCTGACGAGGGCGCAGCAGGCGATAGCGGCGGCCGTGGCGGTGAAAGCACCGCGCCGCGTCGGCAGGAGCGCACCACGACGTGCCGGTTGCTCGATCCAGTAATAGCTCAGCACCGACAGCACGAACGCCAGCAGCAGTAGCCCGACCCGATGCCCGGCCGTCAACTGGTCCTCAAATTCGTAGGCGGCAAAGGCCAGCAACGGCCAGTGCCACAGGTAAAGCGAGTACGATACCTTGCCGACAAACACCGCCGGCCGCAGCGCCAGAATGCGGGAGGCTAGCGTATCGCCCTGTCCCCCACTGTGGATCAGTAGCGCCGTGCCCAGGCATGGGATCAAAGCGGCTATCCCCGGAAACGACGTGGCAGAGGTATAGAACAGCCCCGCCCCGATGATCATGGCTAAGCCGGCGACGCCTGCCACCTGACGCAAGAGCCGGCTGGTCATCGTCGGGACCAGGCCCAGCGCCAGGGCCATGCCGATCATCAGCTCGAACGCCCGCGACGGCAGCAGGTAAAAGGCAGAAGACCATTCCTCGCGCACGCCATAAACTGAGATAGCCAGAGACAGCGCGAATAATGTGAGGAATATCGCCAGCCTGAAGCGCTGCAGCCGTCCCAGCAGAAGCAGAATGAAAATCGGTGCCAGCAGGTAGAACTGCTCCTCAACCGCGAGCGACCATGTGTGCAACATCGGCTGCATTTCAGCCGCCGGTGCGAAGTAACCCGCCTGCCCGTTGAAATAGAAGTTCGAGTAGAAAGCGGCAGCCGCAATCGCTGTGCGAGCGAATTCCCGATAATCGCTCGGTACCATGACAAACCAGCCGATCGCGATCGATGCCGCAATCACGGTCAGCAATGCGGGCATGATGCGGCGGATGCGCCGCTCATAGAAATTGACAAGCGAGAACGCACCCCGGCTCGCCTCGCTGACGATGATCGAGGTGATCAGGTAGCCGGAGATGACGAAGAACACGTCGACGCCGATGAAGCCGCCCGACACCACACCCAGATTGGCGTGGAAGATCAACACCAGCAGCACGGCAACCGCACGCAGGCCGTCAATATCAGCACGGTAGCGAATTGCGCTCATCTCAACCTTGGCGTCCTCTGCCAACACCAATTCGAGCCCTGCACCTGACAAAGCTCTGACCGCTCGCTGAAGCGTCTATTCACCGTCGCGCTGCGCCGCTTGATAGGATCCCGCTCTAATGTCCAACACAGCCTTCAGCATGGTCGCAAGTTGCCGGACGCCCTCCAAGCTGAGATGGTCGTCATCTACGTAAAGGAGAGTTTCATCTTCCACAGTGCGACAGTATCTCTGGTCGCACAACTCTTGATGCGGATACATCACCCTCACCTGCGGCAAAGCATCGATCCGTCGCAGATTTTCCAGTACGGTTGTTTGTCGGTCTATGAAGCTGCCGAAAGGCAAAGAGCGATCTCTTTTCCTCTCGTGCATCAGATCTTTGAGTACTGCTCTCGGCAAATGTCGGGGTAGTTCCGGAACCGGCCCGATAACCGTCACAGCGCGACCATACTTCGTCAACTGCTGCACGGTTGAGAGGAGCAGGCGCTCAAATTCCTTGCGGTTCTTATTAGCGTCGGCGAACAGACGATTGCGATCGCTCTCGGGCTCATGTGGTGTTCCGCCCTCCGCATAGATTGCCCAGCGTCCGTGGAGGACGATATGTTCTATTGTCGGCAATCCCATCAATTGCATCACGATAGAATTGTTCCACAAGCACTCCTGAAGTGCTGACTGATGGTCTCGCGTTAGCCCCAGGAGCGGAGGGCAGCCCCCAGACTGCACAACGTACCCTTTCAGTTTCATCTGCTTGGCAATTTCAGCAACTACCGGAACTATGCTTTCCGCGTGAGAGTCGCCCCAAAGCACAAACGATGGAGCGGCGTCACCTTCAAATCCTATCGTGCAATCCGAATATTTTGCCGTGAAACCAGTGGATTTACCGATCATACACTGATCTATAAACAGGTTTCTCCGATCATGTAGCAGCGCAAATTCTCGCGCGTCCGGCGACAACCTCATCGGCATGCCGCGGCTAGTAAAAATACCGACGCACATCACAATACAGCAGCCGACTGCGGCCGCAGTAGCCGCGAAGGCTCCCCGGCGCGTCGGCAGGATCGAACCGCGGCGAGCCGGCTGCTCGATCCAGTAGTAGCTCGCCACCGAGAGTACGAACGCAAGCAGCAACAGTCCGACCCGATGCGTGGCCGTCAACTGATCTTCAAACTCGTAAACGGCATAGGCCAGCAGCGGCCAGTGCCACAG
>JAFAGM010000051.1 GCA_023422775.1 Pseudomonadota bacterium | reverse complement strand
TGTGGCGCGAGAAGAGCGGCGCGCCGCGCACCGCGTTTGCCGCGCATCTCTACAACGAGGCGTTCGGCGCTCTCGGCGCGCATCCGCGCATGATCGAGCCGATCGAGCAGATCTTTGGCGAAAAGCTTTATATGCACCAGTTCAAGATCAACGCCAAAGCCGCCTTCACCGGCGACGTCTGGCAATGGCACCAGGACTACGGCACCTGGAAGCGCGACGACGGCATGCCGCAGCCGCGCGCGATGAACATCGCGATCTTCCTCGACGAGGTGATGCCGATCAACGGCCCGCTGATGCTGGTGCCGAAGAGTCAGCATGCCGGCGACCTCAAGGCCTCGCACGACCTGGCGACGACGTCCTATCCGCTGTGGACGCTGGACGAGGAGACCGTGACCCGGCTGGTAAAGGAAGGCGGCATCGTCGCACCGACCGGCAAGGCCGGCGGCATGCTGATGTTCCACGGTAATCTGGTGCACGGATCAAGCGGCAACATCACGCCCTACCCGCGCAAGATCGTCTACCTGACGCTGAACGCGGTCTCGAACTACATCCGCACGCCGACGCGGCCGGAATACATCGCCCATCGCGACTTCACGCCGATCGAGACCGTTGACGACGACGCATTGGTGCGGCTCGCGCGCGCCCATCGCCAGGCGGCGGAGTAATATTCTCGTGCCCCGGACGCAGCACAGCGTGCAACGCTGCGCTGCCGAGCCGGGGCCTGCGTTTCTCGTTATCAGCTTGGGTCCCGGCTCTGCGGAGCAGCACTTCGTGCCGCACCGCGTCCGGGACACGCCTCATTCCGATCGGATTTTTCTCATGAACCTCCATCACCTCCTCAAGGCGCGCGCGGCGGCCGGCAAGCCGGTTCGCGTCGCGCTGATCGGCGCCGGCAAGTTCGGCTCGATGTTCCTGTCGCAGGTGCCGCACACGCCGGGGCTGGAAGTGTCTGACATCGTCGATCTCGACCGTGACCGCGCCCGCGAGGCGTGTCGCACCGTCGGCTGGGATGCCGAGCGGATCGCGCGCACGACTTTCACCGATGACGGCGCGCGTGCGATTGCGGGCGGCGCTGCCGACGTCGTGGTGGAGGCCACCGGGAATCCCGCCGTCGGCATCCGGCATGCCCGCGCGGCGATTGCGGCGGGCAAGCATGTCGTGATGGTCAATGTCGAGGCCGACGTGCTGGCGGGTCCGTTGCTGGCGGAAGAAGCGCGCAAGGCTGGCGTGGTCTATTCGCTCGCCTATGGCGATCAGCCCGCGTTGACCGCCGAGATGGTGGACTGGGCGCGAGCGACCGGATTCCGCGTCGTCGCCGCCGGCAAGGGCACCAAGTACCTGCCGGCCTATCATGACGTGACGCCTGATGGCGTCTGGGGCCATTACGGGCTGACCGCCGGCGAGGCGCAATCGGCCGGCATGAACCCGCAGATGTTCAACTCGTTCCTGGACGGCACCAAGTCCGCGATCGAAATGGCGGCGATCGCCAACGCCACGGGGCTGGACGTGCCGTCGGACGGACTGCTGTTTCCGCCCTGCGGAGTCGACGATTTGCCGCACGTGATGCGACCGCGCGACAGAGGCGGCGTGCTGGAGAAGGCCGGCCTTGCAGAAGTGGTGTCGTCGCTGGAACGCGACGGGCGTCCAGTGTTTCGCGACCTGCGCTGGGGCGTCTACGTCGTGCTGGAAGCGCCGAACGATTACGCCGCCGATTGCTTCAAGCAATACGGGCTGAAGACCGACGCCTCCGGCCGGTATGCGGCGATGTACAAGCCGTATCACCTGATCGGGTTGGAGCTGAACATCTCGATCCTGTCGGCGGCGCTGCGCGGCGAGCCGACCGGCCAGCCGCACGGTTTCCGCGGCGACGTCGCGGCCGTGGCCAAGCGAAATCTGCGCGCGGGTGAAATGCTGGACGGCGAAGGCGGCTACACGGTGTGGGGCAAGCTGATGCCGGCCGCGAAAAGCCTTGCCGTCGGAGCGTTACCGATCGGGCTTGCCCATCGCGTCAAGCTGAGGAACGACATCTCCCACGGCGCGGTGGTGCGCTGGAGCGACGTCGAGATCGATGAGAACAGCGACACCATCAAGACGCGCAAGGCGATGGAAGCGGCATTCGCTTCCTCGCGATAGAAGCGGCTATAGCGTTTTCAAGCGAAGTGGACGCCGGTTCGCGTAAAGAAAACGCGTCAAACAAAAAAGGAGCCCGGTTCTGATCTAATCAGAACCGGAATGGCTCTAAGGCAGCAACCGGCTCGCCTTCGCATGGGCGAACCATTTGCGGAACATCGCTTCGGTGTCCATCATCTCGGTGAAGCCGGCCTGATTGATCTTCACGGTGGAGACGATCGATGGCGGCCCCGACTGAGTCTGGCCGTAACGCATGCTGTAGTCGGCATACTGGAACGAAAGCCCGACGAACTCCTCCAGCCCGGGTGAAACCAGATCGTGCTTGCGGCGCAGTTCGTCCCACGGCGCGATCCACCTCGGATATTCACGCGCCATCGAGAGCGGCTCTGGTTTGCCCGGCTTCATTTCAAGCGCATCTGATATCGCCGGCCAGACATTCTCCCAGGTGAATACGTCGCCGTTGGTGACGTTGAAGGCTTCGTTGTGCGCTGCTTCTGTTTCGCCCGACCACGCGATGGCGCGCGCGAGCAGATCGACGTCGACCGCCTGCGATACCCGTGCGGCTCCGCCGGGATAGTCGAGTGCGCGGCCCTGCTGGCGCAGCATGGCCGCGTAGACGCCGAGCGGCGGGATCAGATCCATGGCGCCGCCCATGGCTTCGCCGACGATCAGGACCGGGCGAAGAATGCTCCAGTGCCACGCCTTGCCCTGCTGCAATTCGCGCAGGAAATTCTCCTGCGCCCAGTAGAAATTCGGCTGCTCGTACATCTCCGACCGGCCCTCGCGCGCCGGCACGGTGAGCGGCCGGACATGCACACCGTAGGCCTTGGTCCCCTGCAGCAGCGCCACGTGGCGGAGCCCTGGTGCAACCGGTTCGAGCGCCGTCATCAGATTGCGAAGCATCAGGTCGTTGGTTCGAATCTGGCTCGGATCGCGCCAGCCGTCGACCAGGTTCGGTGCTTCATAGAGCGCGGCATAAACCAGATGGGTTGTATCCTTCAACACCATTGCGGTCTGCGTGCATTGGTCCGGATCGGTCAAATCGATCGGCACGTGGCGGGCGCCGTACAATTCGCGCGGCTTGCGCCGCGACAGCGCAATAATTTCGCTGCCGCCAGCCTGGCCGAAGTGCCGCAATGCGGCATTGCCGACCAGCCCTGTCGCACCCGCCACCACCACTTTTTTCTCGGTCATTGAACAACTCCGGCGCCGAATTGGCCCTTTCACTAGCAGATGGCGGCTGCCCGGTCAGCGCGATCTCATGCTTTCGTCGGATCGAATATGTCGGCCCGCCCGCCATTCAGGCAGCTCTTCGCAGTTGCGGTGGAACGACGGCCCTTGATTATCGATCACCAATTCGTCATCCTGCCGTGAGGTCCACAGAGCCGGGAATTTCATATCGAAAACAAGAGCCTTGGTTTCAGGGCCCGTATTTCAAACAGTCCAGCACCGGCCAGCGGAAAAACAAGGCGGCACAAGACCGTTGTCCCTTGGTCGGGCATCAGAAAAACAGAGGGGAAGCAAACATGAAGCGTCGTGATTTTCTTAAAGTCGGTGGCGTCGGTCTTGCCACGACTGCGGTCGCAGCACCTGCGATCGCGCAATCGAACCCTGAAATAAAGTGGCGCCTCGCGGCAAGCTGGCCGAAGGCACTCGACACGCTCTACGGCGGCTGCGAGCATTTCTGCAAGCGCGTCGCCGAAATCACCGACAACAAATTCCAGATCCAGCCGTTCGCCGCGGGCGAAATCGTGCCGGGCCTGCAGGTGCTCGACGCCGTCTCCAACGGCACCGTCGAGATGGGCAACACGGCGCTTTATTACTATTGGGGCAAGAACCCCGCGTTTACCTTCGGCACCTCGCTCCCATTCGGCCTCAACACGCGCGCGCATATCGCGTGGATGCGGTTCGGCGGCGGCATGGACATGCTGAACGACCTGCTCAAGGAATATAAGTGCGTGGGTACGCCGACCGGAAGCACGGGCGCCCAGATGGGCGGCTGGTTCCGGAAGGAGATCAAGTCCATCGATGATTTCAGGGGCCTGAAATTCCGCGTCGGCGGATTCGCCGGCACCATCATCTCCAAGGTCGGCGGCGTGCCGCAGCAGATCGCGGGCGGCGACATCTATCCGGCGCTCGAAAAGGGCACCATCGATGCTGCCGAGTGGGTCGGTCCCTACGACGACGAGAAGCTCGGCTTCGTCAAGGTCGCCAAGTACTATTACTATCCGGGCTGGTGGGAAGGCACCGGCCAGGGCCACAACATCATGAACATGGACAAGTGGAATGCGCTGCCGAAGCACTATCAGGCGGCGATCGAAACCGCGTCCTACGACACGTTCAGCTGGGTGACCGGCAAGTACGATTACGTCAACGCCGCGGCCTTGAAGCGGCTGCTGGTGGCAGGCGCGATCCTCAAGCCGTTCCCGCAGGAAGTGCTGGAAGCCTGCTACAACGCGGCGAACGAGATCTACGCGGATCTGTCCAAGTCCAATCCGCACTTCGCCAAGATGTACTCGAGCCTGACCGCCTTCCGCGCCGAATCGGTGGCGTGGATGCAGGTGGCCGAACTCGGCTACGACAGCTTCATGATGCGGATGCGGACCCGCACCTGATCGCTGCAGCAGATCAAAAAAGCCCCGGGGATTTCTCCGGGGCTTTTCGTTGACCGCTTCGATCGACCTTATTCCTCGCCTTCGCCGAGCAGGCTGGCAAGCTTGTCGTAATACCTGGCCACGAGATCGATGTTGCCCTTGTTCTCGATCGCCGGCGGCGGCGACTTCAACGCCTCGTTGAGTTCGGCGAGCACTTCCTTCTTGTCATTGGCCGACATCTTCTTGTCGGCCTGGACCTGCGCGATCTGCGCCTTGGCGACGGCTTCAGGGCCGACGTACTTCTTGGTGGCGTGATCGAACCCGCCGAGCACCAGGCTGATATTGTCGACCACGGTGTTGTACTCGTCGTAGCCGGCAAAGCCGTTCTTCTTGACGATAGCCTCGAGCTGCGCGTCGACTTTCGGGTCGGGCTTGGCGTCGTCCGGGAGCTTATCGACGATCGCATCGACCTCTTTTTGCGCGGCGAGCACGCCCTCGATCTGCTTCTCGGTCAGCGCAATCTGCTTGATCGCGGGAGCTTCGGCCGACGCGGGTGGTGCGGCCTGAGCTGGCGCCTGCTTCTGCGGCGCCGCCTGCTTGGCCTGCGCCAGCACGTCGCTGCTCGAAACAGCCGACATCGCAAGGGCAAGACAGGCGAGACTCAAGGCAGTGGCTGTGGGGCGAAAGATCTCACGCATGGTAGACTCCTTGAGGGTAAGGCAGTGTTTGGTCTTGGGAGGTTGCGGGGGCCCGAATGAATGGCCCGTGAACTTGCGCGCGGGAAGCTGATGCCGAATCATGGCCGAATGATCACGACCAGTTCAGAGTTTGGTGATCGCGCTTGCGCAAAAACAAAAACGCCGCTTCCCATTGCGCATACATGCGCTGGGGAAGCGGCGTCTTGTTTTATCGTGACACGTAAAGAGGAATTGCTTTGTCCTTGGCAGGCCTGGCAGCGACCTACTCTCCCAGGGCTTAAGCCATAGTACCATTGGCGCTGAGGAGTTTAACGGCCGAGTTCGGGATGGGATCGGGTTCAAGCTCCTCGCTAGAACCACCAGGCCGGCGAAGGACAAAGAAACGAAGCAAGCGAAAACGCGAAGCGTTTGAGCGCAGTCCTCAAGCTTGACCCGAGGACTCACGCAAAAGCGAAGCGTTGGTCATGCGCATGAAGCGCTATGGACACTGAAAATGAGAGCAATCAAGCCAATCGAACGATTAGTACCGGTAAGCTACACGCATTGCTGCGCTTCCACACCCGGCCTATCAACGTGGTCGTCTTCCACGGTTCTCAAGGGAATGCTCGTTTTGAGGTGGGTTTCCCGCTTAGATGCTTTCAGCGGTTATCCCGTCCGTACATAGCTATGCTGCACTGCCGCTGGCGCGACAACAGCTCCACCAGAG
>JAFAGM010000014.1 GCA_023422775.1 Pseudomonadota bacterium | reverse complement strand
GTCGAGAGATGGTGGGCACGCTTCGCTTTGCCCACCCCACGGTTCACTGCTCTTATCAGGCGGCGGCGGTGTCGGACTGCGAGCCGCTAACAGCCGCGGCGTCCATCCACATCACTTCCCAGTGGTGACCGTCGGGATCCTCGAAGCTACGGCCATACATGAAGCCATGGTCCTGCTTCGGACCCGGATCAGCGCCGCCGCCCGCGCCCTGCGCCTTGCCGACCATATCGTCCACCGCGTCGCGGCTGTCGGCGGAAAGGCAGATCAGGACCTGGCTGGAGGCCTTTGCGTCCGCGATCTTCTTCGAGGTGAACTGGCGATATTTGTCGTGTGTCAGCAGCATGACGTAGATGGTCTCGGAAATGACCATGCAGGACGCGGTGTCGTCGGAGAATTGCGGATTCTTCTCGGCGCCGATCGCCTGATAGAAGGCGGTGGAGCGGGCGAGATCGCTGACCGGCAGGTTGACGAAGATCATTTTGGCCATCATCGGGTTCCTTTGTTGAGGGCTCGAGCCAAGGACGAACGCGCGGCGGCCGATCCGACATCCTCTTCCAAATTATTTTGGAGCACCGGCGCGGCGCGCGAACAAAGGAATCCGGCGGCGAATAGCCGCTACCGGCCCTTGAACTCGGGCTTGCGCTTCTCGGAGAACGCCTTGACGCCCTCCTTGAGGTCTTCGCTGTCCCGCACCGGGTCGAGCAGCCGGCGCACTTCGGCCACCGTCTCGAGCGGCCCCTTCGGCATGGCGTCGCGGGCGAGCTTCTTCAGGGCCTGCACGACAAGCGGCGCGGCGGCGGCGATCTTTGCCGCCATCGCCTGGGCCTGCACGACGTGCTGACCCTGCGGCACCACCTTGTTGACGAAGCCGATCTGGTAGGCGCGCTCCGCCGACATTTCCTCCCCGACCAGCAGGAATTCCATCGCGATCTTGTGCGGCATTCGCGACAGCACCGAGGAGACGCCACCGCCGGTGGTGCCGACCTTGACTTCCGGGTAGCTGAAGCGCGTCGTCTCCGACGCCACGCACATGTCGGCCATCTGGACGATCACGAAGCCGCCGCCGACGACCCAGCCGGAGGTCGCGGCAATCACCGGCTTGTCCAGTTCGACGCCAAGGCCTGGCACCGCCCGCCACATATCGGCCGGAAAATCCCTCACGTCGGCACCGACGCAGAAGTAATTTTCCTCGGCGGCCGCGAGCACCGCAACACGATCGTCGCTGTCGCGAAAACGCAACCACGCATCGCGCAGCTCGTTACACAGCGCCGGATCGAGGGCGTTATGCGCAGAGGCGCGATCCATCGTGATCGTGGCGACGTGGCCACTGCTCTCGTAGCGAACAAGCGTCATGGGATTTCCTTGAATGCGAAGCGCAGTGCCGGTGCGTTGCGGTCGTCACTTCTTCTCGGCGGGATCGCGATGCACGGGATCGACCCACAGCACCGTCTCCGGCTTTTCCACCGGCTCGATGTCGAGGTTGATCGCGACCGCCTCGCCGTCGCTGCGCACGAGCACGCATTCCAGCACCTCGTCGCGGCTGGCGTTGATCTCCTGATGCGGCACGTAGGGCGGAACGAAAATGAAATCGCCGGGGCCGGCTTCCGCGGTGAACTGCAGGTGCTCGCCCCAGCGCATGCGCGCCTTGCCCCTGACGACGTAGATGATGCTTTCGAGATGGCCGTGATGATGCGCACCGGTCTTGGCGTCGGGCCGGATCGTCACGGTGCCTGCCCATAATTTCTGCGCGCCGACGCGGGCGAAATTGATCGCGGCCTTGCGGTCCATGCCCGCGGTCGACGGCACGTTGGGATCGAGCTGGTTGCCGGGAATGACGCGAACGCCGTCATGCTTCCAGCGCTCGGCATCGCCGTGCGAATGATCGTGATCGTGAGGATGGGTATGATCGTGAGTGCCGCTCATCTTGTTGCTTTCTGAAAACAATGCCTCGCTTACGCTACATAAAACCGTGATCGCAAACCAGCCAAATCGGGGAACTTTTGAGAAGCGCGATGCGTTGTCCGGGTGAAGTTCAATGACGTAAAAAGGAGTGTTTTTGATGGGTGCCACCACCGACAAGATCAAGGGCGCGGCCAACGAGGCCATCGGCAAGGCCAAGCAGGGCATCGGTGAAGCCACCGGTTCCGATCGTCTCCAGGGCGAAGGCGCGATCCAGGAAGTGAAGGGCAAGGCCCAGAAGGCCGTCGGCGACGCCAAGCAGGCCGCCAAGGACGCCGCTAACGAGGCGGCCGCCGCGGCGAACAAGAATCTCTGACCGTAGCGACGCGATCAGCGGGAGCGGAAAGACCGGCTCTTTTGGGGCCGGTCTTTTTGTTGAAACTTGCACGTCATGTCCGACTCGTCCCGGGCATGACGCGGATAAATATTCGCCTCCTGCTAGCCTACTTCACCGCCAGCAGTTCGACATCGAACATCAGCGTCGCGTTCGGCGGAATGACGCCGCCGGCGCCGCGTGCGCCGTAACCGAGCGCGGGCGGAATGATCAGCGTGCGCTTGCCGCCGACATTCATCGAAGCGACGCCCTCGTCCCAGCCGGCAATGACCTGACGCTGGCCGATCTTGAACTCGAACGGCTCGTTGCGATCGACGGAAGAATCGAACTTCTTGCCCTTCTGGCCGTTCTCGTAGAGCCACCCCGTATAGTGCATCACGCAGGTCTGGCCCGACTTGGGCGACGCGCCGGTGCCGACCTTGCTGTCGATGATCTGCAAGCCTGAAGCTGTGGTCATGGATTTTCCTGCGGTCTGGGCCGATGCCGTCAGGGGCGCGGCAATCGGCGTGGCGACCGCCGCCGCTGCGGCAGCGAAAGCGGTCCGGATGATCGTGCGTCGGGAAGATCGCATCTTTTGCACCTCGTTCGAGAGACCTGCGTCTCTAGCCCAAGGCGCACCATTTCCATAGCCATTTTTCAGCCGACCGCCATATCGCCGTCACGATCGATCGCGAAATCGTGCAGCAGCGGCGAAGACTTTCCGGCGATCAGGTCGCCGATCAGACGCGCGGCGAGAAAACTGAATGTGATCCCGTTGCCGCCATAGCCATAGGCCGCGTAGACGCCCGGTGCACCCGGGACCGGACCGATCAGCGGCAATCCATCATGCGTCGTATCGAACGTCCCCGCCCATCGAAATTCGATATCGGTCCTGGCGGCCGGCCAGAGCGCCGCGAGCCGTTGCGCCAGCACGCGCGATTTCTCGCCGATCAGCGCATCGCGCCCATCGGGTTCGACGATCTCCGTGCTGTCCTCGCCACCGATGATGATGCGCCCCGCCTGCGTCGTCCGCGCGTAGAGATAATCCTTCGTATCCTCCCAGATCAGCGTACCGTCATTCCAGATGTTTTGCGGCTGCGGCACGGTCGCAATCGCCCAGCTCGACGACACCTGGTCCACGTTGGAGCTGACGATATCGGGCATGATATAACCGGTGGCGAGCACCACGGAGCGTGCCTCGATCTCGCGGTCGTTGGTCAGACCGACGTTGACCGAGCGGCCAGCGGCCTCGAAGGCGACCGCGTCTGCCTCGAACAGCCGCGCACCGCGCGCCAGCGCCGTCCGGAGCAGCCCGTGCGCCAGCTTCATGGGATCGGCGTCGGCCGCCCCTGGCGAAACGATCGCACCGGCACGCGTGAAACCAAAGCGTTCTAGCAGTGCGGCATGCTCGAGAAAATCGCCGGGCAAGCCAGCGCGCGCCCGCCAGCGATGCTCTTCCACCAGGCTGGCGCTGCTATCGTCGGCCGCAAGAAGCAGCGAATTCTTGTCGCGCATGTCGCAGCCAATGCCGAGCCGCCAGACCAGCGATTGCAGGCCGGCGACGGCATCGCGGCTGGCCCGATAGGCGCGTGCGGCGCGCTCGAAGCCGTAGATCTCGCTCAGTTCGTGCAGCGGTCGGTCGATCTCCCACAGCAGCATGGATGTGGAGGCCGCGGTGCTGCCGCGCCCCGGCAATTCGCGGTCGATGACAGTGACGTCGAGGCCCTGGCGCGTCAGGCGTTCGGCGACCAGCGCTCCCGTAATGCCTGCGCCGACAACCAGCGCATCGCATTTGAGATTCCCGTCGAGGTCGCGGCGCGGCGGATGTGCCGGCGCCGTAAACCACGGCGAACGGCCGCCGCGCAGGTCGGCCTGTCCGGTATCATCTGAATCGAGATTACTGATTGCTGACCTCTGACAACAAGCGGCCGTCCGCCGCGAGACGGACGACCCCGGCCCATCGTTCCAACGAAGACGACGGACTCTTGTTCCAGAAGTCGTGCAACCAGCGCTCAGTAGCCCAGCGCGCAGCCGTCCTTGCGGGGATCGGAGCCGCCGGTCAGCGTGCCCCTGTCCCAGTCGATCCAGATCGCCTGGCCGCCGCCGAGCGGGCCGACGACGCTGGTGGTCTTGTGCCCGATCTTCTTCAGGCCTTCGACGATCTCGGCCGGCACGCTGTCCTCGAGCTGGTAGACGCCCTCGTAATGCAGGCCGCGCGGCATATCGATGGCTTCCTGCACGTCGCAGCCGTAATCGAGCATGTTGGTGAGCACGCGGGTCTGCCCGACCGGTTGATACTGACCTCCCATCACGCCGAACGGCATCACGGCGCGGCCGTTCCTGGTCGCAAGGCTCGGAATGATGGTGTGCAGCGGCCGCTTGCCCGGCGCGATGCAGTTCGGGTGGCCCGGCTGGATGCGGAAGCCGCCGGCGCGGTTCTGCAACAGGATGCCGGTCTTGTTGGAGACGATCGCCGAGCCGAACGAATGCGCGATCGAGTTGATGAACGAGCAGACGTTGCGGTCCCTGTCGACCACGGTGATGTAGACGGTGGACGGATTCATCGGCGGCGCGACGTTCGGCAGGTCGAGCAGCCGGTCCATCCTGATGTTCTTGATGTGCTCCTCGGCGAATTCCTTCGCGAGGATTCCCGCGACATCGACATGAACCTGGGCGGGATCGCCGATGTACTGCTCGCGCATCATGTAGGCGATGCGTGCGGCTTCCGCCTCGAGGTGGAAACGCTCGACGCTGAGCGGCTTGAACTTCGTGAGATCAAAGCGGGACAGGATGTTCAGCATCACCAGCATCGTGATACCGGGGCCGTTCGGCGGGCACTGCCAGACGTCGTAGTCCTTGTACATGGTGCCGATCGGCGCGGTCGTCTCTGTCGAATGCGCGGCAAAGTCTTCGAGCGTGTGCAGGCCGCCGATGCCGCGCAGGGTATCGACCATGTCGGCGGCGATCTCGCCGCTGTAGAAGGCGTCGCGGCCCTTGGCGGCGATCGCGCGCAGGGTCTTGCCCAGTTCGGGCTGGCGGATCACGTCGCCGGCAACCGCCGGCTTGCCATGCGGCAGCAGATAGCGCTCGGTGTTGGTGCCGTTCTTCAGCTTCTCGAACTGGTTCTTCCAGTCGAAGGCGATGCGGGGGGCTACGACGTAGCCTTCCTCGGCGGCCTTGATCGCCGGCTGCAGCAGGGTATCGAGCCCCATCTTGCCGTGGTCGCGCAGGATCGTGTCCCAGGCGTCGATCGCGCCGGGAATGCTTACCGCATGGGCCGAGGTCAGCGGCACCGAATGGATCTTGCGCTCAAGGTACCATTCGGCCGTCGCCGCCATCGGCGCGCGGCCGGAGCCGTTATAGGCGACGATCTTGCCCTCGCCCTTCGGCTGGATCAGCGCAAAACAATCGCCGCCGATCCCGGTCGATTGCGGCTCGATCACGCCGAGCAGCGCGCAGGCGGCGACCGCGGCGTCGGCCGCGGTGCCGCCGGCCCGCATCACGTCGATGGCCACAACGGCGGCATCCGGGTGCGACGTCGCCACCATCGCGTTCTGGGCATGGACCGTCGATCGGCCGGCGAAATGGAAATTCCTCATCGCGAGAGCTTTCTTTTCAGCATTTTATTGGCGTCCCGCGGGGGCTTGTCGGGCGGGTCTGGAGACGGTTCTTGGCATATTCTTCCCGTGCAGGGCAATGGCTGGCATACCAGGGGAATGCACGGAATGCGGGCTACTTTACAGGGTTTCCCCTCCCCGGCCCGCCTGATACACGGTCGCCATGCTACTCAAGGTCGCCGCTTTCTACCAGTTTGCCGCCCTGCCGGACTTCCGGGAGTTGCGCGAACCGCTGCGCGCGCTTGCTGCCGGGCTCGGACTGAAGGGCAGCGTGCTGCTGGCGCATGAGGGGATCAACGGCACGGTAGCGGGCACTCCCGCAGATATCGACGCGTTCGTCGCCGAATTGCAGCACGGCGCCCTGTTCGGCGGCCGGCTCGACAACCTCGAACTCAAATTCTCCGGCGCGTCCGGGATGCCGTTTCAGCGGCTGAAGATCCGGCTGAAGAAGGAGATCGTCACGCTCGGCAGCGCCGTGAATCCGGCACGGCAGGTCGGCACCTATGTCGAGCCGTCCGAGTGGAATGAACTGATCGCCTCGCCCGGTACGCTCGTCATCGATACCCGCAACGCCTTCGAGGTCGCGATGGGCACCTTCGAAGGCGCGGTCGATCCCGGCATCAGGAGCTTCGGACAGTTCAAGGAATTTGCCGCGCAGAAGCTCGATCCGGCGAAACACAAGAAGATCGCGATGTTCTGCACCGGCGGAATCCGCTGCGAGAAGGCCAGTGCCTATCTGCTCGCGCACGGATTTGATGAGGTCTATCATCTCAAGGGCGGTATCCTCCGCTATCTCGAAGGCGTGCCGGAGGAGGAAAGCCGCTGGCGCGGCGAATGTTTCGTGTTCGACGAACGCGTGGCACTGGGCCACGGACTGCGGGAGCACAAGAGCAACGATGGCTCGCATGAGTGAGGTCGATGCACTGAACGAGCGGATCGACGCGCTGGAAATGCGCCTGACCTATCAGGACGTGACGATCGAGACGCTGAACCAGACGATCACGACGCAGTGGACCGAGATCGACAAACTGAAGCGGCAAGTGGCCGAACTGAAGGAGCGGCTGCAGGAGGCCGAAAGCAACCTGCCCGGTCCGGCGAACGAGCGGCCGCCGCATTATTGAAGCGCAAAAAAGAACGGCCCCGCGAGGAGGCCGTTGCGACAGCCGCATGCATGCTCGGCAGCGCTGGCGGTCGAGCGAACGTGCCTTCACGTTACGCGAGCAGCTTCACCCCAATCACGAAGACGATGATCGCGATCACGATCGCTGCACCGACGACCGGTGCGAGCTTCTTGGTGCTGCCGCTGCGCGGCGAGTCGTTGGCGGCGTGGTTGAATTCGGTTTTCATCACGCGACCTCGTGCGTTGACGTTATCTGAAAACCGCGCGCACCTTGTCCCACAGGGACTTGTTCTCGCGGTCGCCGTCGGCCTTTGACGGCGCCGGTTGCGCGGCGCTCACGGGATCGGACGCCGGGAACGTATCCACCAGACCCTTTTCGAGCTTTTCGTGCATTTCCCGGTCGGCCCGCGCTGCTTCGCGGGGATCGACGGCGTGCTTGTCATGCGCCGCAGGATTGAATTTCTCAGCCATAGGTGCCTCCATGCCGGAGATAACGTCCCGGACCGGCGCCGGTTCCGTCTCACGCCTCTATCTCTCCTTGGCCCGGGAGGAACCTGCGTGTATCAGAGGCGCGAAGATTGGTACTCCGCAGGAACCTCCGATTTGCCCCAGAAATCCGTCGCAAAGCCCCTTATCGAAGTGCTGTCCGGGCGCAGGCAGGAAGTGCCGCCGGTATGGATGATGCGGCAGGCCGGCCGCTATCTGCCGGAGTACCGCGAACTGCGCGCCAGGGCCGGCAGCTTCCTCGATTTGTGCTTCACGCCGGAATACGCCGCCGAGGTGACGCTGCAGCCGATCCGCCGATTCAAATTCGACGCCGCGATCATCTTCTCCGATATCCTCGTCCTCCCCCACGTGCTCGGCCGTTCTGTCCGCTTCGAGGCGGGCGAAGGCCCGCGGCTCGATCCGCTGGATACGCCCGAGCAGGTGGCAGCGCTGGCGCGCCATGCCGATTTCGAAAAGCTCGAGCCGGTCTACGAAGCGCTGCGCCGCGTGCGCCGCGAACTCGCGCCCGAGATCGCGTTGGTCGGATTTTGCGGCGCGCCGTGGACGGTCGCGACCTACATGGTGGCGGGCCAGGGCACGCCGGACCAGGCGCCGGCGCGGATGATGGCCTATCGCCACCCGGAAGCATTCGCCGAGATCATCGATGTCCTGGTGGAGAATTCGATCCAGTATCTGCTCGGCCAGCTCAAGGCCGGCGCCGACTGCCTGCAGATCTTCGACACCTGGGCCGGCGTGCTGCCGGCGCGCGAGTTCCTGCGCTGGTCGATCGAACCGGCGCAACGCATCGTCGCCGGCGTCCGCGCGCAAGTGCCTGACGCAAAGATCATCGGCTTCCCTCGCGGTGCGGGCGCGCTGCTACCGGCCTATGTCGAGGCGACCGGCGTCGATGCAGTCAGCATCGACTGGGCGGCCGAGCCGTCATTGATCCGCGAGCGCGTGCAGAACCGCGTCGCCATCCAGGGCAATCTTGATCCGCTGGCGCTGATCGCAGGCGGCGCCGCGCTCGACCGCGCGGTGGACGACGTGCTGGCGAACTACGCCAGGGGACGGCTGATCTTCAACCTCGGCCACGGCATCCAGCCGGAAACGCCGATCGCCCATGTCGAGCAGATGCTGCAGCGGGTGCGGGCGTATAAGGGGTGACCGTCATGCCCGCGAAGGCGGGCATCCAGCAATCGCCGACCCCGGATTGAACCGAGACGCCGCAGGGTACTGGATCATCCGCCTTCGCGGATGATGACAGCGGTGTTTGTTGATAGCCCGCAGCCTACCGCGCGTCCTCCAGGATCATATCCGACGCCTTTTCCGCGATCATGATCGTCGGCGCGTTGGTATTGCCCGACATCAGGTCCGGCATGATGGACGCATCGACCACGCGAAGGCCTTCGATGCCGCGCACGCGCAGGCGCTGGTCGACGACGGCGAGCGGATCGCTGCCCATCCGGCAGGTCGAGGTCGGGTGATAGACCGTGCTGCCGGTGCGGCGGCAGAAATCCAGCAACTCGTCGTCGCTCTTCACTTTCGGACCGGGATCGACTTCGGCGACCGCGTAGGGCTTCAGCGCCGGCGCTGCGAGGATGTTGCGCAGGATGCGGATGCCGTCGATGAAGGCGCGGCGATCGGTTTCGGTCGCGAGATAGTTGATGCGGATTTCCGGCGGCACCGACGGATCGGCGCTCCTGATGCGCAGCGAGCCGCGGCTCTCCGGACGCAACTGGCAGACCGAGGCCGAAAAGCCGGACAGCGCGTGCAGCTTCTCGCCCATCTTGTCGGTCGAGAACGGCAGGAAGTGAATCTGGATATCGGGCGACGCCAGCCGCGGGCTGGTCTTGAAGAAGGCGCCCGAGGTGCCGGCGGCAATCGTCAGCGGTCCCTTGCGGAAGGCCGCATACTGAAGTCCCGCCAACATCTTGCGGATCGGATGGTTGACGACGTCGTTGAGCGTGACCTTCTGCGCGCAGCGCGTGACCAACCGGACCTGCATGTGGTCCTGCAGGTCGCTGCCGACACCGCGTGCGTCGAGCACGACCTCGATGCCATGCTGCCGCAGCAGGTCCGCAGGCCCGACGCCGGAGAGCTGCAGCAATTGCGGCGAGTTGTACGCGCCGCTGGAAACCAGGATCTCCTTGCGCGCCTTCGCCGTGCGCACGCGGCCCTCCTGCCTGTATTCGACCGCTTTGGCACGGCGGCCTTCGAACAGGATGCGCTGCGCCAGCGCCGAGGTTTCGATGTGCAGGTTGCTTCGGTTCTTCGCCGGACGAAGGTAGGAGTACGCGGTGCTGGCGCGGCGGCCGCGGTTAGTCGTGGTCTGGAAAAATCCCGCACCTTCCTGGGTGGCGCCGTTGAAATCGGGATTGGTCGGGATTCCGACTTCGGCTGCGGCAACGACGAAGGCTTCCGACAGGGGATCGTGATGGCGCCAGTCGGACACCGGCAGCGGTCCGTCCGCGCCGTGATATTTATCCGGACCGCGCTGCTGGTTCTCGGCCTTCCTGAAATAGGGCAGCACGTCTTCGTAGCCCCAGCCGGCATTGCCGCGCTGGCGCCAGCGATCGTAGTCCTCATGCTGGCCGCGCACGTATAACAGCCCGTTGATCGAACTCGAACCGCCGAGAACCTTGCCGCGCGGCTGGAACACCTGCCGGCCGTTCAGACCCGGTTCCGGCTCGGTCTGGTACATCCAGTTCACGGATTTTTCCTTGAACAGTTTGCCATAGCCGAGCGGCACGTGGATCCAGAGATTGGTGTCCTTGGGTCCTGCCTCCAGCAGCAACACGGAATGCCTGCCATTGGCACTCAGGCGATTGGCAAGCACGCACCCGGCAGAACCGGCGCCGACGATGACATAATCGAATTCGGAACTGTCGTTGTTATTGTTCATTTGTTTCCCCCGCAGGCGATCAAGGATGGGTAGCGGGGCCATGACAGGCGGTCAATTACCTCCCGGTCGTGGATGCGGAAATTAGACGACTTTCAATTGGGATAGATGCGCGTCGCCAAAAAGTCTGCGGCATCGGTTCGGCCGCGTTCCCCGGACGCTGCGCAGCGCGCCGCACTTGCGGCGTGGCGCGCTGCAGAGCCGGGGTCCATTCGGCCGCCAGCGTGGGTCCCGGCTCAGCGGAGCAGCGTTGCACGCTGCACCGCGTCCGGGACACGAAGTCTGCGGCTAGCTGACCAGTTTCATGAAGTCCGGCGGCCTGCGCTCGGCAAACGCCGTAAAAGCCTCGCGCGCTTCCACGGTGGTCAGGCGCTCCGCGAACCTTGCGCTCTCCGCCGCGATCTGGCCGAGCAGAAGTTCCGGACTGCGCATCAGCCGCTTGGTCGCGCTGATGGCGCCCGCCGGTTGCTTCGCCAGCCGGGACGCAAGCGCCCTCGCCTCGGCGTCGAGCTTCTCCAGCGGCACCACCCGGTTGGCGAGGCCCCAGGCGAGCGCGGATTTCGCATCCACGGCTTCGCCGAGCGCGAACATCTCGTAGGCGCGCGCATAGCCGATGCGCAGCGGCATCAGCAGGCTTGACGCGGCTTCCGGCACCAGCGCGAGATTGACGAACGGCGTCGACAGCAGGGCGTTCTCGGCCAGCACGACCAGGTCGCAATGCAGCAGCATCGTGGTGCCGATGCCGACGGCGCGTCCCTGAACGGCCGCGACCAGCGGACGGCTCGATTTCGCGATCGTCTGCACGAAGCGGCCGACATGCCGCTCGCCCTCGAAGGCGCCGGTCGCCATCATCGCGAACTCGCCGACATCGTTGCCGGCGGTGAACATGTCGCCCTCGCCCCGGATCAGCAATACGCGAACGGAGCTGTCGGTCTCGGCCGCCTCGATCGCGTCCGCCAGCGCCCCGTACATCGCATTCGACAACGCGTTCTTCTTGGCGGGACGCGCCATCGTCAGGCTCAGGATGCCGTCACTCTTCTCGATCCTGATATGCTCGGTCATTGGTCTTCTCCTCTGGGAAATCTGGTTTGCAGGCTGGTCAGCCAGCGCGCGACGACATCGATCTCGGCTTCGCTGAATCCTTCGGTGAGGCGCGCGTTGACCTCGACGAGCCCGGCCTTCGCCTGCGCCAGCGCCGCGCGGCCGGCCGGCGTCAGCCATAGCCGCCACGCCCGCCCGTCATCCGGATCGGCACGCCGCCGGATCAGGTTCGCTGCCGTCATCCGGTCCACCAGCCCGCTGATGCCGGGCGGGCCGAGGTCGAGCGCCGCTCCGGCTTTGCCCATCAGCACGCCGTCCTGCCGGCCGAGAACGAACAGCAATCCGGTCTGCGCCGCCGTCACGCCATCTGCTTGCGGCCGCGCCGCCATCCAGCGCTGCAGCCGGCGCTGCGCGACGGTAAGCAGGAAAACCAGCCGGTGCTCGCGACGCGGACTCAAATCGATCCTCTCGGGCAATTTATTTCGCATACGAACTATCTACACGGCTGCCGTCGGGCTGTCACCATGCGCGCGGCTCAGTCGAGAACGCTTCTTCGTGATCCGTCCGATCGCATCGACAGACGAGCCAAATCCTCCGCGGCACAATGCCTTGGACAAAAAATCGATTTTCGATTGACGGCATCGCCTTCTCTCGCCAATCTCCGCCCGCCATGGGCAGCATCGGGTTGAGTTTCAGTGACGATCGGGCGGACGAACGGCCGCGAAGCCTGACGTCGGCCGTTCAGGAACGGCTGCGCGCGGACATCCTTTCGACCCGCCTGCTGCCGGGCCAGAAGCTGCATATCGCGGGCCTCGCCAAGCAGTTTTCGGTCAGCCTTGCGGCGGTGCGCGAGGCGCTGTCGCGGCTGGTCGCCGACGGGCTGGTGCAGGCGTCCGACCAGCGCGGCTTTCGCGTCAGCCCGGTCTCGCCGGCCGATCTGCGCGACGTGACGCAGACCCGGATCGACATCGAGGGCCTGGCGCTACGGCGCTCGATCGAGCGTGGCGACGCGGCATGGCTCGCGTCGGTGGAGCGCACCTTCACAGCACTCTGCGCCGTGCCCTACACCTATCCCGACGATCCGACCCATCACTACGAGGAATGGGTGGTGCGTCACCGCATCTTCCACCGCACGCTGGTGAACGCCTGCGGCTCGCAGTGGCTGCTCGGCTTCCGCGACGTGCTGCACGAGCAGAGCGAACGCTATCGAAGGCTCTCGATCCGGCGCGACACCGAGAAAGCCCGCAACGTCGAGGCCGAGCACGCGGCGATCGTGCAAGCTGTGCTCAAGCGCGATGCCGACAGCGCCGTCGCTGCGCTTTCAACCCATTTCCGGGCGACCATGCACCTGGTCGAACTCGCCACAACCGGTGCCTCCAAGGTTGGCGGCACCATCTGATCTTTCGTTCGAAGCCAGCCCAATCAAAAAACGCAAGGGAAACGTCACTATGAACATCACACGACGCAACATGATTGCAGCCATCTCCGCCGCGAGCATCCTTGGCGCATCGGGCATGGCGCAAGCCGCCGACACCGTTCGCATCGGTCTTCCGACCAAGACCTACTGGCCGACCACGATCGCGGAAACCGCGGTGCGCCAGAAGCTGTTCGAGAAGGAAGGCATCAAGGCCGAGCTGACGATCTACCGCGGCGGCGCCGAGACGTTCGAGGCGATGGCGGCGGGCGCCGCAGACGTCATTCTCGATGCGACCTCGCTGGTCTCGGCCGGGCGTAAGAAGGGCGTGAACTCCAAGGTGCTCGCGAACGCCGCCATGGGCTATTACGGCTGGCAGCTGATGACGCTCTCCAAGTCGACGCTCGGCGTTCCTGATTTGAAGGGCAAGAAGGTCGCGATCACCTCGGCCGGTTCCGGTTCCGATCTGCTGGCGCTGTGGACCCAGCAGGACAAGAAGATCGAGTTCACCCGCGTGCCGGTCGGCGGCGGCGGCCTGGTGCCGAACCTGCTCGCCGGCAATGTCGACGCGGCCGTGGTCTATTCGCCGCTGAGCTTCCAGATCTCCAAATCCGGCGAAGCGCGCACTATCCTCGACTTCTCGAAGGAAGTGCCGCCGAACCTCGCCGCCGGCTGGATCGCGCTCGACAAATACGTGCAGGACAAGCCGCAAGTGGTGCAGAAGACGCTGAACGCGCTCTATGGCGCGCTGGCCTTCATGCGCGCCAACAAGGACGTCTCCGTCAAGCTGATCGCCGATCTCTATGAGATTCCCGCCGAGATCGCGGCGCTGGAATACGAGAACACGATCATGAAGCTGGAAACCGACGGCAGCATGGATAGAGCGAAGATTCCTGAACAGCTTCAACTCGCCCTCGACATGGCCAAGGCCGGCGGCATGAAGGACCTGGGGCCCGCTGCCGAGATCATCTCGACGCAGTTCAAGCCGGTTCCGACCAAGCCCTGAGGCGGCGTGATGCGCGGTTTGGGCGTAAAGGCGGCGCGGATCGCCATCGTGGTGGCGCTGTTCGCGATCTGGGAAATCCTGTCGCGCACCGGCCTCGTCAACCCGCGCCTGCTCCCGTCGGCATCAGACACGCTGGTAACTCTCGGCGATCTCCTGCAGCGGGCGAGCGTGCGCAAGGATCTGCTGGTGACGGCGAGCGAGGTGCTGACCGCATTCGCGCTCGCCGTGCCGTTCGGCGCGCTGATCGGCTTCCTGATCGCGGAGAACCGCTACTTTGCCGACGTGGCAAAGCCGCTGCTGTTCTTTGCCTTCAGCATTCCGAAGTCGATCTTCCTGCCGATGTTCATCCTGGTGTTCGGGGTCGGCTTCGCGCAGAAGGTCGGCTTCGGATTCTTCTCGACGATCTTCATCGTGATCATGTCGACCACGACGGCGGTGGAGTCGGTCAAGGTCGAGCATCTGACTGTCGCCCGTTCCTATGGCGCGACGCCGATGCAGACGGCGTTCCGCGTCTATCTGCCGAGCATGCTTCCGGTGCTGCTGGAAGCGCTGCGGATATCGATGATCTTCAACCTCACCGGCGTCATTCTCGCCGAAATGTACGCCTCGCGCGACGGCATCGGCCACCAGATCGCGACCTGGGGCGAAAACTTCCAGATGAAGCAATTGCTGGCCGGCGTGGTCATGATCGCCGTGATCGCGATTACCTTCAACGAAATGGTCAGATGGGTGGAAACACGATGCAGCCATTGGCGAACATAACCCCGCTGAAGCCGGCCGGCGCGATCGAGGTCCGCAACGTCGGGCAGATCTTCAAGACCACGACGCAGGACGTTGTCGCGCTCGAAGACGTTTCGCTCGACGTCAAGCCCGGCCGCTTCGTCGTGCTGGTCGGCCCGAGCGGTTGCGGCAAGTCGACCCTTTTGATGATGATGGCCGGCCTGCGCCAGCAGACCTCAGGCACCATCACCATCAGCGGCGCGCCGATCCCCGAGCCCGATCCCAACCGCGTCGGCGTCGTGTTCCAGGAGGCGAGCCTGTTTCCCTGGCTCACGGCCGAAGACAACGTCGAATTTCCGCTGGCGCTGCGTGGCATCCCGAAAAGCGATCGCCGCGCCAGGGCGCAGGACGCCTTGAGGCTCGTCGGCCTCGACGGCTTCGGCAAGCGCCATCCGCACGAACTCTCCGGCGGCATGAAGCAGCGCGTCTCGATCGCGCGCGGGCTGGTGCAGGACCCGCCGGTGCTGCTGATGGACGAGCCGTTCGCCGCCCTCGATGAACAGACGCGCATGACCATGGGCGACGAACTGCTGCGGATCTGGGCCGCGACCGGCAAGACGGTGGTATTCGTCACCCACAGCCTGACCGAGGCGGTCTATCTCGCCGACGAGGTCGTCGTGATGTCGCCGCGGCCCGGCCGCATCGTCGATCACCTTCAGGTCTCGCTGCCGCGCCCGCGCACCTACGAGATGCTGAGCGGCGACACCTTCGGCATATTGCGCGACCGCATCTGGCGGCACATCCGCAAATCGGCGTGAGGCTGACATGAGCGCCGCAACGCTTCGCAGATTGATCGTGATCGGCCTGATCGCGCTGTGGGAAATCCTGCCGCGCGCAGGCCTGATCCCCGAACTGTTTCTGCCGTCGCTGTCCTCGACGCTGATCGCCGGATGGAACGAGGCCGGCGAATTCGGCCACGCCCTTGCCGTCACGCTATATGAAGTGGCGATCTCGATGGCGATCGCCTGCGGCGGCGGCATCCTCTTGGGGGCCATCGTCGGCAGCCTGCCGCGGCCGCGCATCCTGATCATGCCGATGGTTTCCAGCCTCTATGCGGTGCCGCTGGTTATCCTCTACCCGGTGTTCACGGTGTGGCTCGGCATCGGCTCGGAGTCCAAGATCGCGTTCGCGTCGATCTACGGCTTCCTGCCGACGATGCTCGCCACCGCCGCCGGCATCCAGACCATCGATCCGCAATTGATTTTGGCCGCCCGCAGCATGGGCGCGACGATGAGCCAGCGGCTGGTCCGCGTGATCATTCCCGCGGCGATCCCGACCGTGCTGTCGGGACTGCGGGTCGGCGGAGCGCTGGTGATCGTCGGCGTCGTGGTGTCCGAGATGCTGATCTCGTCCGCCGGCATCGGCTATCTGATCTCGCGCTACCGCACCATTCTCGACAGCCCGCATGTCTTTGCCGGCGTGCTGCTGGTGCTGGCGATGGCGATCGCCTTCAACGCTGCGATCAAGTGGATCGAGCGCAAGGCCGCGATCTGGCAGACCGGCACCCGCGCCGGCCAGAACGCCGCGGAGGAAATCGCTCCCACCCTGCAGCCCGCGACGTGAAGGGCCAATCGAAATGTTCGACCTGACGCTGACATTCGACAACGGCCCGGAGCCCGGAGTGACGCCGCGCGTGCTCGACATCCTGCGCGAACGCGCCATCAAGGCGACCTTCTTCGTGATCGGCGAGAAGCTCGGTGATGGCGAACGCCGAAGGCTTGCGGCGCGGGCGCGTGACGAAGGCCACTGGATCGGCAATCACACATTCACCCACTCCGTCCCGCTCGGGCAGCAGCCCGATGTGGCGACGGCGGAGAAGGAGATCGGCCGGACGCAAGCCGCAATCGGCGACCTCGCCCACGCCGAGCGCTGGTTCCGGCCGTTCGGCGGCGGCGGCAATCTCGACACGCGGCTGCTGAAACCGTCCGTCGTGGATTATCTCAGGCGCAACAAGCACGCTTGCGTGCTCTGGAACGCGATTCCCCGCGACTGGGATGATCCCGACGGCTGGACCGAACGCGCGCTGCAACAGTGCCGTTCGCAGCCGTGGAGCCTGATGGTGCTGCACGATCTGCCGACCGGCGCGATGGATCATCTCGAGCGCTTTCTCGAGCGCGCCAGCGAGAGCGGCGCGCGCATCCGGCAGGACTTTCCACCCGACTGCGTCCCGATCCGGTCGGGCGAGATCGTGCGGCCGATCGAACAATATGTCTCCTCCATCGAAGAAAGCGCAGAACGATGAAGATCGCGAGTTTCAAGGCAGGTCAGACCGCCACCTACGGCCTGGTTACCAATGCCGGCATCATTGATGCGGGCAAGCGGCTGAAGGCGTTTCCGACCCTGAAGGCCCTGCTCGCGGACGGACCGCTCGACGCACTGAAGGCGCTGCAGACCGAGCGTCCCGACTATGCGCTCGCCGAAATCGAACTGCTGCCGACCGTGCCGGACCCGGACAAGATCTTCTGCATCGGCGTCAACTACGCCACGCATCTCGCCGAAAGCGGTCATCCCACGCCGCCGCACCCGATGATCTTCACCCGCTTCGCCAACAGCCAGGTCGGCGGCGGCCAGCCGATGATCCGGCCGCTGGAGTCGGAACGGTTCGACTATGAAGGCGAAATGGCCGTTATCATCGGCAAGGCCGGCCGGCGCATCGCGCGCGAAGCGGCACTTTCGCATGTCGCAGGCTATGCCTGCTACAATGACGGCAGCATCCGCGACTGGCAGCGGCACACCTCGCAGTTCGCACCGGGCAAGAACTTCGTCGGCACCGGCGCGTTCGGGCCGTGGATGGTCACGACGGACGAAATCCCCGATATCAGCAAGCAGACGATTGCGACCCGCCTCAACGGCGTCGAGGTGCAGGCGGCGCCGATCTCCGATCTCGTCTTCGACGTCCCTGCCCTGATCGCCTACTGCTCGACCTTCACCGAACTCGTCCCGGGCGACGTCATCGTCACCGGCACCACCGGCGGTGTCGGCGCCTATCGCACGCCGCCGCTCTGGATGAAGGAAGGCGACGTGGTCGAGGTCGAGGTGTCCGGGATCGGCGTGCTTCGCAATCCCGTGAAAGACGAAGTTGCGGCTGCTGCGACGCGCGCCGCCTGAGAGACGGAACCAACAAGAAGAGCAAGGAGACGATCATGAACCTGCCGAAGCATCTGCTCCCGACCACCGTGGTCGGGAGCTATCCGCAGCCGGAATGGCTGGTGGATCGCGCCATGCTGTCGAAGGTGGTGCCGCGCACGCGGATGCATGCGATGTGGCGGCTGCCGGCCGAACATCTGGAAGAAGCACAGGACGATGCCACCATCGTCGCCATCAGGGATATGGAGCGCGCCGGCATCGATGTCGTCACCGACGGCGAAATCCGCCGTGAAAGCTATTCCAACCGTTTTGCGACGGCGCTCGACGGCATCGACGACGAAAAGCCCGCCATCATCACTTCGCGCACCGGACACGAGACGCCGGTGCCGCGCGTCGTCGGCGAAGTGAAGCGCAGCAAGCCGGTCGAACTGCACGACATGGAATTTTTGCGCAGGAATACCGACCGCGCGGCCAAGATCACCCTGCCCGGCCCGTTCACGATGAGCCAGCAGGCCAGGAACGAGTTCTACAAGGACGACGAGGAGCTGGCGATGGCGTTCGCCGCCGCCGTCAACGCCGAGGCGCTCGATCTGCAGAAGGCCGGCGCCGACGTGATCCAGCTCGACGAGCCCTGGGTGCGCAACAATCCGGACCTCGCCCGGCGCTACGCCGTGAAGGCCATCAACCGCGCACTTCAAGGCGTCACGGTCCCCACCGTCGTGCATTTGTGTTTCGGCTATGCCGCCGTCGTGCCCGGCTCGACCAAGCCGGCCGGCTATTCCTTCCTCGCCGAACTCGCCGACACCAGCGCCGAGCAGATTTCGATCGAGGCGGCACAGCCAAAACTCGACCTTGGCGTACTCAAGGCTCTCTCGTCGAAGAAAGTCATGCTCGGCGTGCTCGACCTCGGCAATCCCGAGATCGAGCCGGCGGAGATTGTCGCAGATCGCATTCGCAACGGCCTGAAGCATGTCGCCGCCGACCGCCTGGTGGTGGCGCCCGATTGCGGCATGAAATACATGCCGCGCCATATCGCGTTTGGAAAGCTGAAGGCGATGTGCGATGCCGCGGCGACTGTGCGCAAGGAGATCAGCTGATTTAGCTCTCGCGGCCTGGAAGCTGGCGCGCCGTTACAGCAGCCTGGCGCGGACGAACAGTGCGCGCAACGCGTTGGTCGCCTGCACGGTCAGCATCGCATTGCCGGCGGCGCCCTGCAGCGAGCTCACGGCATCGGCATGCAGTGAGCGAAACTCGATCCATTCGATCGAGCTGAGATTGGTGATGAACCGGTAGGCCTCGCCGACGGTCCCGATCGATACCGTTTTGCCGTTCAGCTTGATCTTGAAAATCGCCCGCAACGGCGTGTCGCAGTCCGAAACGGCGCTTGCGATCGCTGTCATGATGGCGACGGCGAGCGCCGCGAGGCGGTGAGGCCTTCCTTGAGGCTCGGGACGACAACGAGGCGTTTGACCTCGCCGTTGTTATACGCCGCCAGGAACCTGTCGTATTCCTTGATCGAGACGCAGCCGTTGGAATCCCCGTTGGGGCCGAGCAGATAGCTATGCACGAGCAGGCCAGTCCGCCCATGCATTTCGTTTTCGCCCACCGGGGTCATGCGCAGCGCCGCGACGCCATGAAACAGTTTTTCGCGCGGCTTCAGGTCGTAGATGTTCGGGGGCGTCGCTCCGACCATGCGCCGGTCGACGTAGGCCGGATTGTCCATCAGGCCGCCGAGCCCCGAGTGGGCTTCCAGCTTGACGCCGCTAGGCAAGTACACCGCGCGTGCCGAGATATCGTAGACCGCGGTCTGACTGTCGTAGCCAAGCGCGGACAGATCCTTTTTCTCGCTGAACAGGCCGTCGTTGGGTGTCAACGACGCCAGTGTAAACTTCATCGGCACCAGATTGGCGAGCTTGAGATCGGCGATCTTGTCAAACAGGGTTCGCTCGTCCGACGTCGGCGCAGGTTGCGGATCGATTTTTAATGCAAGAGCCGCCTCGGCAGGCCGCGACCGCGGCATCGGCACCGCCGCGGCTTCGGTCGATGGCGCGGGCTGTTCGGCCTGGACCGGCTCAGCAGCGGGCGGTTGTCCCCCGAGTTGGCCTTCGATGTGCCCGAACTCGGCGTTGAAATCCGTTCGTGCCGGCCGGCTGGCGGTCCGCCAAGGGTAGTTCATCACCCGTGAATTGCGTACGGATCCCGAGCCAAAGCGGTCGTCGAATGAAGGGGTGGGGATGGAGGCGGTTGCGACATTGGCCGATGCGGGAGTTTGCAACCATTCGGTCGGGTCGAAATCCGCGATCCAGGCTGCAAAGCCCGACGCAATGCCAAACGCGGCGACGGTGCACGCCACCTTGCCGAACAATCGAATACCCCGGCCCGAAGCAAGCCCGGTTGCTCTGGTCGTCCTGCTATCCATCCGTCCCCGGCTCGGCGCTTCGGAATCACGTCTGATTCCGTAGGGATTCACCGAATAAGCCCCAACATAATGCCAACCAAAGTAAGGCATAATCGAGACAACGGGTTTTGGCCAATCCCCCCGGCCAAACCCGCTGACTCGACCCCGTCATCGTAAACCGGCTGGCGGTTTCCGGGCAACAGGGATCAGGGGCGGAGAACCGGATTGGTATTCGGTGCGGGCGCCTGCTCCGCCTCGGAATGCTCCGGCAGCCTGTCGCCGTGCACGTCGAGCGCCGGCCCGATCCAGATCGGATCGGCCAGATGGTCCCGGCGCGGGTTGGCCGTGTTCGGGTGGACCAGCACGCTCAGCCTGCCATGATTGAGCATCAGCCAGGGGACGAGTTCGGCAAAAACCCCGTTGGAAAAGGCCACCTGGTACATGGCCTGGTCGTGCGGCCCGACCTTGACGTCATGCCACCGGCCGAGCGTGACCGGGAAACGCTCGCCGATCCAGGCGCGCAATTGCTCGGCGTCGGCTCGGGTGGTTGCCGGATCGTAGTAGATGTGAGCGTGATAGCTTGCGATCTCGCCAATCGATCGTGGACCACCCGCCTCCGGCTCAGCTGTCATTCGCCTCGGCTCCATGCCGCCATTGCCCCTGGGCCGGCCGCCAATCATCCCTGCAACCGGCAGCGAGGTCAATCAGCCCGCGATGTGCGTCTCGGAGCGGGGATTACGTGCCACTGGCGCCGGCGATACGCTTCTCGACGTTGCGCTTGATGTTCTGAAGGCCGATCAACGCTTCCTCGTCCATTCGCGCGAGCTGTTCGGGGCTGGGCGCCGACGGGCGGTCGGGATTGCGCAATGTCCGCGTATACCTGGTACCTGATCCCACCGGTTCGAACGTGTAGCGAACGACGATCCTGCCGATGAAATCGGTATCGGCCTCGACGGTCCAGGCCCTCGCCGGATCGCTCTCCGTGACCGTCCAGGCGAGACGCACCTCGCCGCGCTTGATGTGCCACTGCTCGCGAAAGGTTTCACCCCGCAGCAGGGGCCGGTCTTCGCCATCGATGTGATGGGAGGCGGCAAGCCATTCGGGCCAGGAATTCGGGTTGCAGACGTAATCGTAGACCGCCGCGGGCGGCGCATCGATCATGATGTCGTGGCTTCTCTGAAACGGCACCCCCATGATTGATCCTTCTCCCAGACCTTCAACGCTGCATCAGCCCGGCCGCCGCTTGCCGCCCTCGAAGACAGTCATACCTGCGGCCGGGTCGAGGTCAACATCGGTCGCTTCGGTCAGGCGCGCCATCGTCATGTAGAAGCCGATGGCGAGAATGGATTCGACGATCTCCTGTTCGCTGAAATGCTTGCGCATCGCGACGAACACCGGCTCGGGGACGCGGACGTTGTCGATCACTTCGCGGCCGAACGCCAGCAGCGCCTGTTCGGCGGCGTTGAACGCCGCATCCACGTAATTGCCCTGCTCGATGCCATCGATCTGCTTCTGCGTGACGCCGACACCGAGCGCAATCGGCACGTGCTGCCGCCACTCGTAGACGCCGTGCTGCCGCTGTGCGACCTGCAGGATCAGCAATTCGCGATTGACGTGGCTGAGCTTTTGCTTGTGCAGAATCGAGTTGGCGAACCGCATCGCCGGAATGAAATTGGCCTCGGCATGCGCCATCATCCGGAAAATGTTCAATACGACCGGCATCCTGTCAAAGGACGCGCGGATGTCGCCGCTGGTTGCCGCCGGGTCGATCAGGGGTAGTCTCGCCATCTGCTTCTCCTCGTTTCTGGTTTTCGTTGATGCGGAGACTTCCGCGTTCCTGCAGGTTACGTCACAAAGGCCGCGCGCGCATCAGCGCTTGACATCCCGGATCGGATCGGAGCCGTCCCAACCGGCCGCGACCTTGCGGATGTGCTCGAAGAAACTCCCCTTGCTGCCGCTGATGTCTGAAATTTCCACCACGGTACCGGGATGGGCCTGCGTATCGAAATAGGCGAAGCGGCCCTTTTCTCCGCCGATCTGGCCTTCGTGTCCCACTTTATAGCCGAGCGCGAGCGCGCGGTCGTAGAGGCCCTGATAGTCCCTGGTCCAGTACGACATGTGCTGCAGGCCCTCGCGCCCGGAGTCGAGAAACTCCTTGTACATCGAGGGCGCGTCGTTGCGCTGCTGGATCAGTTCGATCTGCAGATCGCCGGAATTGGCGAGCGCGATGCTCATCTCCACGGCGGAGTCCTCGCCCCGGTGACGGAAGTAATCGGTCTTGACCCGGTCGATATAGTACCAGGGCCCGACGCCCATCACGTTGATCCAGTGATCCATGGCGGCGCGGATATCGCGCACCACATATCCGTTCTGGCAGACCGCACCAAAGATTCTGCTCACCACGACCTCCCGTCTGCCTGCCGGCGGCGCAACCGCCTTTTGTTCTTCCTGATCCCGCCACTCAGCCGATCGACCTGCCGCCGTCGATCACGAGTTCCGTGCCGGTGACATAGCGGCTCTCGTCGCTTGCGAGCCACAGGATGCCGTTGGCGATATCTTCAGGTGCGGCCTTGTATCCGAGCGGGACGGCGCGTTCGGTGAGCTTGTCCAGCGTCGGCCCACGCTCGCGTCCGCCATTCGATCCGTCCTCGACCGTGCCGATCAGCGTGTCCCAGATGGCGGTTTCGGTGATGCCCGGATGCAGCGAGTTGACGCGCACGCCGTCCTTTGCCGCCGCGCATTCCAGCGCCACCGATTTCGTGAACAGCCGCACGCCGCCCTTGGTCGCACAATAACCCGAAAGGTTTGGCGATGCCTTGATGCCCGCAATCGAGGAAACGTTGATGATGCTACCGCCCCCGCTTTGACGCATCAGCGGAAGCGAATGCTTCACGCCGAGAAAGACGCCATCGAGATTGACGGCCATCTGCCGTCTCCAGTCAGCGAGCGACATGTCGACGACCGGGGCCGAGAGGCCGATCCCGGCATTGTTGACGAGAATATCCAGCCTGCCGAAACGGCCGCGGGTCTGCGCCACAACGGACTGCCAGTCCTCCTCGCGCGTCACGTCGTGGTGGTAATACTCGCACTCGCATCCGGCGGCGCGTAGTTCGCGCAGCAGGCCGTCGCCCTTCTCGTCCTGCAGATCGGTTGCGATGATCCTAGCGCCTTCGCGCGCCAGCACCAGGGCGGCGCCCCGTCCGATGCCGTTGGCGGCGCCGGTCACCAGAGCGACTTTTCCTTCGACACGCCGTGTCATGTCCCGGTCCGTTCCCACCGCCGGCCATTCGGCCGCCTTGTTATCGGGCAGGCGCAGTGAGATGCGCCCGCCGCACTTTTTTTTGGAAACGTTTCCATACTTTATTTCATGAACCTGTTCAAGTCAGATATTTACTGAGCATCATCTTGTATATCGTTTCCAGAACACGCTAGTTTCCTGCCGTCCACGCTTGAAACGCTGCTGCTCCAGGGAGCCCTGCAATGTCGCTGCGCCAGGCCCAGCCGGCACGACCGACCATCCGCGATGTCGCCGCGCAGGCCGGCGTCTCGGTCAGCAGCGTCAGCCGGGTCCTGAACGGCGAGCCGCATACCAGCCCGGAACTGCACGCCCGAATCATGCGGGCGGTAAACCGCCTGCGCTTCGAGCCGCATTCGGCGGCGCAGGCCTTGCGTTCGCGCGCAAGCAAGACGATCGGCTGCATGGTTTCCGACCTCTCCAACCCGCTCTACAGCGAGATGATCAACGGCGCGGAGGAGGAATTCCAGCGCGCCGGCTACGTCCTGATGCTCGCCGCGACCCGGCACGAGGAAGATCGCGAGACGGCGTTCATATCGGCGGTACGCCGGCGGCGCATGGACGGGTTGCTGCTGTTTGCGGGCGACAACGCCCACAAGGATTTCACCGGCGCGCTCGCCAATCTGGAACTGCCTTGCGTCGCGATCGATCGCGAGGTGCCGGGCGTTCCCTCGGTGCGCGCCGATCACCGTGGCGGCGGTCTCGAGATCACGCGCTACCTGATCGGTCTCGGCCATCGCCGGATCGCGCTGCTCACCGGACGCGCGGCGCTGCTGCCGAGTTCGGAACGGCTCGCCGGCTATCGCCGGGCTCATGCAGAGGCCGGACTCGCGGTCGATCCAGACCTGATACGGCCGCAGAGCCAGGGCTCCAGCCTTGCGTTCAGCGACGTCTGCCAGTTGCTGCAGGGCCCGAACCGCCCGACCGCGATCATCACGCTGGGAACGCACATGCTGGCGGGCGTGATGGAGGCGCTCTCCAGCAACGGCCTGCGCTATCCCGACGACATGTCGCTGGTGTGCATCGGCGACACCGACCTGGCGCAGCATGCGACGCCTTCGATCTCCGCGCTGACCTGGGATCTCGACGAGATGGGCCGGGTCGCCGCCAGGACCCTGCTCGATCGGATCAGCGAAGGCCACAAGACGCGCGACCTGCGCCCGGTCTATCTGCCGACGCGCTTCATCCTTCGGCACTCCGGCGCCGGGCCGCGCGCACCCTGACACGCAGCGGCGCTACCGATCTCCGCGCCCGGCAAAAACGTCCGGCGACCAAAGACCAAAACAAAAAAGCAAACGGGAAACCCAGGGAGTGAGTAAATGAAGTTACGTGCGTTGATGCTTTCGCTGGTTGCGCTCGCGGCGGCAGCATGTCCGGCCCACGCCGAGGATGCGGCCGACTATCCCACCAAGAAGATCAAGATGCTGCTGCCGTTCAGCGCCGGCGGCGGCGGCGACGTGCTCGGCCGGCTGCTGGCCGACCGGATGGGCAAGCGGCTCGGCCAGACCATCTACGTCGAAAACCGCACGGGCGCTGCCGGAACCATCGGCGCGCAGCAGGCGGCAACCTCTCCGCCTGACGGTTACACCATCACGATCGGCGGCATGACCACCCACGTGCTGGCGCCTGCGGTCTATCCCAGCCTGCCCTATGACCCGATCAAGGATTTCACGACCATCGGGCGGATCGGAACGTCATCCATCCTCGTCGTGGCGACCAACGATTTTCCCGCCAACGATCTGCGCTCCCTCGCTGAGTTGTCGAAGAAGGGCGAGCCGATCCAGTACGGCAGTTGGGGCGTCGGATCGACCGGACATTTCTGCGGGGAGATCCTTTCCCAGAAAGCCGGCGTCCGTCTCCAGCACGTCCCGTTCAGCGGCGCCGCGAAACTCGCCAACGACCTCATGGGCGGGCATATCTCGGTCGGGCTGGTCGACATGGCGACGGGAACGCCGCTGGTGAAGGATGGAAAGCTGAAGGGCCTCGCCGTGTGCGGCGGGAGGTCTCCGAGCCTGCCGCAGGTCGCGAGCTACAAGGAGCAAGGCGTCGACTTCGAACGAAGCCTGTCGTGGGTGATGTACGCGCCCGCAGGCATTCCCGCCCCGATCGCGCAAAAGATTTCAGGCGCGTTGAAGGAATCGCTGGCCGAAGCCGACATCGTCGAGAAGCTGGTCGCGCTCGGCATCACCGCCGAATACATCGCCGGAGATCAGCAGCGCGACATCAACGCGCGCGACATCGAGGCCTGGAAGAAGGTCGCAGCCGACGCGAAGATCGAGGTCAAGTAGGCGATGAACGCGTGTCCCGGACGCGGTGCAGCGTTCTTCACGCTGCTCCGCAGAGCCGGGACAAGATAGTTGTCACTTCGTCTTGCCGAACAGCATGGGCAACTGGCGCGGGCCGCGGACCGTGCCTTCCGACCAGGTAACCCTGCCCGCCGGATCGAGCCTGAAGTCCGGAATCCGCTTCAGCCATTCCTCGATCGCGACCGTCATCTCCATGCGCGCGAGGTTGGAGCCGACGCAGCGATGAATGCCGAGGCCGAACGCCGCATGGCGATTCTCCTTGCGGTCGATCACCACCTTCTCGGCATCAGGGAACATGGCGGGATCGCGGTTGGCGGCCGGGAACGACAGCAGCACCATGTTGCCGGGCTTGATCGGACAGCCGCTGATGGTGGTTTCCTTCATCACCTCCCGCGCCATCGTCACCGGCGAATAGGCCCGCAGCAGTTCTTCCACCGCGAGCGGCATCAGTTCCGGCTCCTTGACGAGACGCTCGCGATCCGCAGGCGTTTTCGCCAGATGCCACAGCGAGGAGCCGATCGCGCTCCAGGTGGTGTCGATGCCGGCGATCAGCAGCAGCCGTAGCGAACCCAGCACGTGCTCATCCGCCAGCGGCTGGCCGTCCTTGTCCCGCGCGTTCATCAGCGTCGAGATCAGGTCGTCGGTCGGATTCTTCCTGCGATCCTCGATGTGGCCGGCGAAATAGCCGGTCATCTCCCGCACCGCCTCCATCAGCGCGTTGTCGTCCTTGATGCCGAGTTCGAGGATGCCGTGAATCCACTTGATGAAGAGATCGCCGTCCTTCTCGGGAATCCCCAGCATGTGCGCAATGGCACGGACCGGAATATGCTTGGTATAGCGCGCGGCGGCGTCGCATTTGCCGTCGGCTATGAATTCGTCGATCAGCTCGTTGCAGATGGCGCGCACCCGCGGCTCGAGCTTCTTCATTGCGTCCGGCGTGAACGGCGGCAACAGCAATTGCTTGGCCGGCTTGTGCTCGGGCGGATCGGAGGTGATCGGCGGCGCCCGCGCCGTGATCTCCGGGCGAACGTCGCGCACGATCACGCGGCGGGAAGAAAAGTGGTCGGTATCGTAGGCGATTTCCTTCACCGCCTGGTAGGTGGTCGGCATGTAGCAGCCGAGAAAGCGCTCGGTGTGAACGACGGGCGAAGCCGCACGCAGCTTCTCCCAGATCGGAAACGGGTTTTCCGTCCAGGCCGGATCGGTGTGATCGAAATCGTTGACCCAGTCGGTGACCGGGGGATGTTCGGGCATGATGCTGGCGGAATCGGACATCGGAGCAAATCCTCTGTTGGTTCGTTCAGATCCGGATGGGATCAGGTCGATCGGGACCGGACTATTCCTCGGTCACTTCGATCGCGATCTCGGGACAGTTGCTCTGGGCGAGCCAGGCCTTGTCTTCCAGGCCCTCGGGCACGGCGCCGTCGCCGACTTCGTGCGCGTTGCCGTATTCATCGAGATCGAACAGTTCGGGCGCCAGTGATTTGCAGCGCGCATGTCCCTGGCATTTATCCTGGTCGACGCGGATTCTGAGCTTTCCGGCCATCGCAGCGTTTCCCCTCTCGACGCGCATTTTCGCGCACATGTTCTTGGAACGGCTCACAACAACGCAAGACATTCGAACGCATCTAAGTTATATCATATTACATTCGCTGGGCCGTTGTGCTGTCAAGTCAAAAGTACTAGAGCATGAGTTGAAATGCTGCCTCGACCCGCACGCAAAGCTGTCAACGCCTATCACCACGGGGATCTCCGCGATGCCCTGGTTCAGGCGGCGCTGCACCAGGTCGAACTTGGCGGGCCGGAAGCGATCAGCATCAGCGCGCTTGCCAAGACACTCGGCGTCTCGCAGCCAGCCCCCTATAAGCATTTCGCCGATCGCGAATCCCTGCTCATGGCGGTGACGGCGGAGGCGTTCCGCCAGTTCAGCGCCATGCTGCGAGAGGCGATCGAAAAGCCGTCGAAGCGCTCGAAACTTTCCCGGTTCGCACAGATCACGTTCGATTTTGGCCTGCGCCGCATCGGCATCTATCGCCTGATGTTCGCCTCGCGCATCATCGCCTCCGCGCCGAAAGACAGCGAGCTGCATAGCGCCACGATGGAGACGTTCGGCCTTCTGCTGGAAGCGCTGGAGGCGCCCGCGGTCGGCCTGCTGCGCGAGCGCACCGCGTTGAAGATCTGGGCCTCGCTGCACGGCGTCGTCATGCTGGCCGAACAGGGCCTGCTCACCGGCGAGCTCGCCAATGTCAGCCGCGAAGAACTGGTCGAGGACATCGTGGAGGAGGCCAAGCTGGCGCTGTCGGCCGCCATTGAAGCCGCGAGCAAACCCACCCCATAGCAATCACGCATCCGGCGCAGTAACGCGCGTCACCGGCGTGTCGTTCCTTTGCCCTGCCCCTCGCGCGGCGAGAACGATTGATTGCCGAACGATGACGACGCAGGGACCGTCATGACAATGAAGCCGCGGCCGGTCGATTGGTGACAGGCGTTGCATCCCGATGTCAGTTCGCCAAAAGCCTTGTTGAATGCCGCATTATTTCGGGCAGCGATCGCCTGCTCCATCGATCTGATCGGTGGATCGATCATCGTGATGTTGTCCACGGGGATATCCGTATAGAGCGCAATGGCCTCGTTGAGGCTCGCTTTCACCAGTTCAAGCTCATAGCCCGCGAGTTCCCAGTTCTTCCGCTGGCCTGCCGTCCACAGCTTCGAATGCCTGAACTGGACCGCGGTCATGATGTCGGCAAGCCGCGGCAATGGCTTTTGTGATGTCTGGGCCGCGACCCCGAATGGCGATGCCAGTGTGATGGCGGTTGCGGCAACTGCCGCGAGATATCTTGTGCTCTTGCGCATTCTCGATGCTCGTTCTCGATTCCCGGGCTGCTCGCATTTCTAATGCTGCCGGCACGGGAATCCATTGACACAGGTCAATTGGCCCGGAGACGCAAGCGCGCCACACACGTCGCGAGATCGAAGCCGGCGTCGCCGGCGCTTCTTGTATTCGTCACCGCCAGATGGTCATCTTGGCCTTTCAAAGGCACCGTCGATTGAGCAAGAGATTCAACAGATCCCCCGCGCCTCGCCGCTGGCAGCGCCTGCTGGCGCAGTCGGTTCGAACCGTCGCGCTCTGTGCGCTGTTGTCGCTCGGCGTTTGCGGCCTCGCTTTGGCACAGGACGAGGACGACGATGAGGAAGACACGGTCCAGGCCAAGCCAACCCTGCCGAATATCTACCTCGATATGCGGACCATCCACTCGACGCTGCCTGCCGGCACGCTGTCGATCGGCTTCAGCGCACCGCCTGTGCTGGCGACACTGGCGAATCTATCCTCGCGCGGAACGCTTGGTTCGCCCTCCAGCCAAAGCGTCTCGGTCGACCTGCCCCTGACCGTCGATGTCAACGACCAACTCTCGGTCTATGGCGGCGTCAGTGGCGCCACGTCGAAGAGCGGCCCCTCACCATGGACGGACTTCTCGATCTTCAGCTTTACCCTCGGTTTCCAGGCCGACATCTATCAGCAGAACGGCGGGATGTTTCCGACCATCACCGTTCAGTCCAACGTGTCGCGCTCGACGTCGGACTCGCCGCTGGCCACGACGACCTACAACACGATCATGGAGGCGGGCTACGCGCTCGATGCGGACGAGACGCACGGGCTGCTCGCGGGAATGCAGTACGCGAGGATCTTCGTCGACAGCCCCCTCGCCCGCGTCAGCCCCGATGTCATGGGTTATGTCGGCGGCTATTATCAGTGGGACAACAACTGGAAGTTCACCGGCCGCGTCGGCGTGCAATCCTTTGGCGGTGCGCAGTTGCTGAACCTGACGCCGTTCCAACCCTTTACACAGCCGATCGTGCGGTTCGACCTCGACCGCATGGACGACGACGACAACCGGCTGTTCGGCGTGACCGCGCAAATCGCGTGGACGCCAAAGCCTTCCTATCAGTTGACGCTCCGTACCCCGCTTTATGCGATCAAGAATTAGGACGCGATTTGTATCCAGTCGTCATGCCCGGCCTTGCGCCGGGCATCCACGCCTTCGCTTCGTTAGGCCAAAAAAGACGTGGATGGCCGGGCGTAGGCGAGCGGAAGCGACGCCGTCCTTCGGACGTCTATGCCCGGCCAAGACGGGAGAGGCGAGTTCACACCCCGGTCTGGGTGATGAACTTGGTGTTGAAGTAGCCTTCCATCGCCTCGGTGCCGCCTTCCGAGCCGTAGCCGGAATCCTTGACGCCGCCGAACGGCACTTCAGGCAAAGCCAGACCAAAGCTGTTGATCGAGACCATGCCGGCCTCGATCGCGGCGCCGATCGCGGTCGCGGTCTTGGTCGAACTGGTGAAGGCGTAGGACGCCAGACCAAAGGGCAAACGGTTGGCTTCCTCGGCGACCTCGTCGAAGGTCGAGAACCGCGAGATCAGCGCCAGCGGGCCGAACGGCTCCTCGTTCATGGCGCGCGCATCCTTCGGCACGTCGCTGACCACCGTCGGCTCGAAGAAGTAGCCCTTGTTGCCAACGCGGTGGCCGCCGGTCTCGAGCTTGGCGCCCTTGCCGACTGCATCCTGCACCATGCCCTCGATGGCGGTGACACGGCGCGGATTGGCGAGCGATCCCATCTTCGAATCCGGGTCCATGCCGTTGCCGACCTTCATCGACTTGGCGCCCTCGACGAACTTGTCGACGAACTCGCGGAACACGTCGTCCTGCACCAGCATGCGCGTCGGCGAAATGCAGACCTGCCCGGCATTGCGGTACTTCGCTGCCGCCAGGATCTTCGCCGCCGACGAGACGTCCGCGTCCTTGAACACGATCGCCGGCGCATGGCCGCCGAGCTCCATGGTGGCGCGCTTCATGTGCAGGCCGGCGAGCGCCGAAAGCTGCTTGCCGACACTGGTCGAACCGGTGAAGGAAATTTTTCGGATCACCGGGTGCGGAATGAGATACTCCGAGATCTCGGCTGGAACGCCATAGACCAGGTTGATCACGCCATCAGGCACGCCCGCGTCGGCAAAAGCCTTGATCAGCTGCGCCGGAGACGCCGGGGTTTCCTCAGGCGCCTTGACGATGATCGAGCAGCCCGCCGCAAGGCCTGCGGAGAGCTTGCGAACGACCTGGTTGATCGGGAAATTCCACGGCGTGAAGGCAGCGACCGGACCGACCGGCTCCCTGACCGAGATCTGGTAGATGCCGGGGCCGCGCGCCGGGATGACGCGGCCATAGGCACGCTTGGCTTCCTCGGCGAACCATTCGATGACGTCGGCCGCGGCCATGGCTTCGATCCTGGCCTCGGCCAGCGTCTTGCCCTGCTCCATCGTCAGCAGCGGCGCGATCTCGTCGTTGCGCTCGCGCATGATCGCCGCCGCCTTGCGCATGATCCTGCAGCGGTCGAACGGAGCTATGGCGCGCCAGACCTTGAAGCCTTTCGCGGCCGCCTCCAGCGCCTCGTCGAGGTCGGCGCGGTCGGCATGCGAAACCGTGCCGATGGTTTCCTCGGTCGCCGGATTGAGTACGGCGATGGTCCTGCCCGACTGGCTCGGACGCCACTTGCCGTCGATGAACAGTTGAGTATTCGAATATGCCACGAGACTTGCTCCCTGAGCGCTGTTGTTGCCGCCAAACGGCGGGGCAGATATTCCGGCGCCTATATGATGCAAGCTTGACCGAATTGCAAAGCTGATTCAATTCTGTGCGCCCCTGCGATCCGTGCGGGCGCCCGCCGTCGGCCTCGATCTACCGGACCACACACCTCTCAAATCAGGAGAAGACATCATGGCATCACACGACGCCGCGCGAGCGCTGCAGGGCAAGGTGGCACTGGTCACCGGCGCGGGCCGCGGGCTTGGCCGGGCGTTCGCCGAGCGGCTCGCCAGCCTCGGCGCCAATGTCGTGCTGCATGGCATGCGCGAGAACGGACCGGCGGAGTATGGCGAAGGATCGACGCTGACCGCGGTCGCGGCGGAAGTAGCCAGCACGCACGGCGTGCGAACCATCCGTGCCCTCGGCGATCTCACCGACAGCGCCGACATCGCGCGCGTCGTCGAGACGGCGACAAAAGAACTCGGACCGATCGACATTTTCGTCCACAATGCCGGCGGCGACATCGCCGCCAAGGGCGGCAAGCCCGATCCGAACGATGCCGTCGGCATACGCGAAGAAGACGTGCGCGCGGTGCTGGATCGCAACCTGCTCAGCACGATCCTGACATGCCAGGCGGTGGCAAGGGAAATGATGCCGCGGCGTCAGGGCCGCATCGTCACCATCGGCTCGGTCGCGGCGTTCAAGGGCCGCACCAGCGGCTCGATCTACGCGGTCGCCAAGGCCGGCATGACCCATTACACGCGCTGCCTCGCCGATCAGCTTCGGCCCTACGACATCACGGTGAATTGCATCGCGCCCGGCGACACCCGAACCGGCCGGTTCATGGGCACACGGGCAGTGGACCAGAACCGGATGGTCGAAACCGGCACGCTCGACCGCATCGCCACCGTCGACGAAGTCGCGCGCGTCGTCGAGGTGTTCGCGGGTCCGCTCGGCGCGTTCGTGTCCGGCCAGGTGCTGCGGGTGGACGGCGGCGGACAGTGTTGGGCGGGGTGATCTAATGGCCCGCCACTGGGGCTTTCCTGCTCTCGCGCAACTCCAGGCCAATCGCGAAGGCGCGCTGTTCGGTTCTGGCCTGATCCTCCTTTGCGAGGACCTGCACGTCCTGGGTGGAGACCGAAGCTTTCTGGAACCTCGCTCTTATCGGTTCGCTGCAAAAGCGCGTGGCGGTCGCGGCGATATCATGAAGGCTTGCCGGAGGGCTTCCCCTTGGTTCCAGGAGTCGAGCGACCTCCCGGTGCAGGCAATCTTCGCGTGTGCTCATTTCGCTCGCGTAGATAGCGGGGGTGGCCTGGCCGGTAGCAATTTGATTGTCGGTTCTGCACGACGCGCCAAGCGTTGCCACCGCAATCACCGGCAAGGTGCGCACAATTCTTTCCGTCGCATCAAAAAACACCCTGGCGACCTCCACACAACCGCGTCGATTGCACTACCGGGCGGCGCCGGAAAACGATCCAGATCATTGAAGCTTCGATGCCGGCCGCGCTCCGATCAACGGTAGTCGCTCTGTCGCGCTGCGCCAAGCAGCTTTGGACAAAAGCAGATGCATCAGAGATAGGTCAGGTCTGCTGACGGTAGCGTACATTTGTGACGGGAGTGCTGGGCACGGCAGCACGAATCGAGGTTAGATTGCGCGAGCCGGGATCTTCAGTTCGATCAGTACTGTTTACCGATTGATCTGTATCATCGTGCTTGGGGCGTAATGGGGTTGCTTGCCATTGCGCATACCGTGGCGTTGTTTTTCTGGAGGACGCTATCGTGCCCATGTGTCAGTCGCCAAGGATCGCCGAAGTGTTTCTCAAGGCAGGACAAGCTCCCGCCAACGACAATTGCACGCGGGCCAGTGCGCCCAGGAAGCCGCCTCCACGCCGTAATGCCTTTCCGGCGACATGGCTGACCGTTTCGTTTTTTGCCTGCTTTACCGCGTTCTTTTTCTTCTGAAGATCGCAGCTATCGGCCCGGTTGCCGCATTCCACAGTGATTCTCTAGGCTGCGCCCTTAGGAGAGCGTTAACGCCACCTTGCTACCATCAGCAGCATTTGGATCAGGAATGTTGCAGTGGTTGAAACCCGGGTTGCACCACGCGTTAAAATTATGAAGCCCGCCAAGATCGACTATGGCGGCGACAAGTATCCGTGCACCATTCGCGACATATCCAGCACCGGCGCAGCGCTGGAGTTTTCCGACTATCTTCGCATCCCCGATGAATTCACGTTGATCATCCCGGATGACCGGTTGCGGCTTCCGTGCCGCGTCGTCTGGCGCAGAGACTACCGCGTCGGAGTGCATTTCGACTGAGCTGCGCCCTTGCGCTCGCCAACGTCCGCACCGGATGGCAAACGAGAGACCGCGATCGCGGGCACCGCTTACAACGAACGAGCGATCAACAGCTTCATGATCTCGTTGGTGCCGCCGTAGATCTTCTGGATCCGCGAATCGACGAACATCCGCGAGATCGGATATTCCTGCATGTAGCCGTAGCCGCCAAACAGCTGAAGGCATTCGTCGGCGGTCTGCACCTGCTTTTCCGAGCACCAGTATTTCGCCATCGAAGCGGTGACGGTGTCGAGGTCCCTCGCGACGAGGCGCTCGACGCACCAGTCGACGAAGACGCGCGCGATCATCGCTTCGGTCTTGCGCTCGGCAAGCGTGAAGGCGGTGTTCTGGAAGTCCATCAGCGGCTTGCCGAAGGCTGTGCGCTCTTTCGTGTAGTCGGTGGTAAGTTTGATCGCCCGCTCCATCGAGGCGACGGCGCCGACCGCGAGCGCGAGACGCTCCTGCGGCAATTGCTGCATCAACTGGACAAAGCCCTGGCCTTCTTCCTTGCCGAGCAGATTCTCGGGCGGCACCACGACATTGTCGAAAAACAGTTCGGACGTATCGGAGGCGTGCAGGCCGATCTTGTCGAGGTTGCGCCCGCGACGATAGCCGTCCGCGCCTGCGGTCTCGACCACGATCAGCGAGAGGCCTTTGCCGCCGGCTTCACCGGTGCGCGCGACCACGATGACGAGATCGGCGGCCTGTCCGTTCGTGATGAACGTCTTCTGACCGTTGATGACATAGGAATTGCCCTGCTTCTTCGCGGTGGTCTTGACGCTTTGCAGGTCCGAGCCGGTTCCGGGCTCGGTCATGGCGACGGCGCCGACCATCTCGCCGGACGCCATCTTCGGCAGCCAGCGCTTCTTCTGCTCCTCGGAGCCGTAGTTGAGAATGTAGTGGGCGACGATGGCGCTGTGCACGGAGACGCCCGTCGTGACCTCCGGCACCGTGCTTTCGATGTCCTCGAGCACCGCGGCATCATAGGCGAAGGTCGCGCCCAACCCGCCATATTCCTCGGGAACGCTCGGCAGGAGCGCGCCCATCTCGCCAAGTCCGCGCCACGCGAAACGGTCGACCATCTTCTGCTCCCGCCATTTCCCGGCATGCGGCAACAGATCCTTCGCCAGGAATTTCCGGAACTGGTCGCGGAAGACGTCGAGTTCCTCGGTCATCCAGGAGGAGCGGTATTGCATGTGAGCCTCGCTATCAGATGAGCAGTCCGCCGCCGGCGACGATCACCTGGCCGCTGGTATAGTTCGATTCCGGGCTGCAGAACAGATAGACCGCGTCTGCCGCCTCCTCCGGCGTGCCGCCGCGACCGAGCGGGATCATCCGGCCCATCGCTTCCAGCATCTGCGGCTGCACGCCGACCTTGATGCCGCGGCCGGCGAGCCGATGGTATTTTGTTGCGCCGCGATGGGCTGGGTCAGGCGGGTGTTGGTCAGGCCGAAGGCCCTGTGATCTCGGTTCTCTCGCGTCATTCCTCGCGAAAGGCGCGGTTGATCTGATCCCTCAGCGGCTTGACCAGATAGGAGATGACCGTTCGCTCGCCGGTCTGAATGAATGCTTCGGCCGGCATCCCCGGCACCAGCGCGAGCTTGCCGAGGCGCGCCAGTTCCTGCGGCGGCACCGCGATGCGAAGGACATAGTAGGATAGTCCGCTCTTTTGGTCATACGTGAGATCTGCGGCTATGCGGCTGACCTCGCCGTTCAGTTCGGGCGTGGTTCGCTGATTGAAGGCCGACATGCGTAAAACCGTTCGCTGTCCCGGCCGGATCTGGTCGATATCCTGCGGCTGAATCTGTGCTTCCAGCGCCAGCCGATCACTATCAGGCACGATCAACATGATCGTATCGGCCGGAGAAATCACGCCGCCCACCGTATGAACCGCAAGCTCGTGGACCAGACCGCCTTGCGGCGCGACAAGATCGATGCGCTTCAACTGATCTTCGGCCGAAACCTTTCGTTCGACGTACTCGGCCGTTTGCGCTTCAACCTCGCGCAGGCTGTTGGCCACTTCGCTGCGAAGGTCCTGATCGATCTGGATGATCTGCAGCTGCGTCTCCGCGATCTTTCCGCCGGACTGGGCCTGCGCCGCAGCCAGTCGGCCGCGCTCACCGTCCATATTGGTGCCTTCGCGTTCCAGCGCCATCATGCGCTGGATCGGCACGAGACCCTTCTCCCAGAGGTCCCGCACACCCTTGAGCTCGCGCTCAATCAACGCGATGCCGCGTACCTTTGCGTCTTCCTGGGAGACCAGGCCACGTATTTCCTTCTCATACTGAAGGATGCGTTCGCGCAACTGGGCCTTCTGGCCCAGACGCGCTTCGCGGCGAAGCTCGAACAGCTTTCGCTCACCGGCCATCAGCTGCGCCATATCGGTCTCACCTGAGCGCGCGATCAGCGCCCCGGGAAATGAAATCACCGGCGCCTCATCGCGCTCCGCTTCCAACCGCGCACGCCGCGCCGCGAATTCGTCCAGCCGCTTGGTGACGATCGCGAGATTGGCGCGCGTCTGCGTCGCATCCAGCCGCATCACGACGTCACCCGCCGTGACACGCTGCCCCTCGCGCACCAGGATCTCACCAACCACGCCGCCGGTTGGATGCTGCACCTTCTTCACATTGGAATCGACGACGAAATGCCCGGTTGCGACCACGGCGCCGGCCAGATTTGTTGCCGCCGCCCATCCGCCGATGCCTGCCACGAGAAAAAGACTTGCGAGACCACCTACGAGGAGATGCTGCCGGATCGAGCGCGCGAGGACGACGTGATCAGCGTCCGGCATCGGCTTCATCCGTATGCTCGCCGGGCGATCTGCCTGCAGCCGGCTCCATGGCAGCGGTCGCAACAACACGGAACGGAGCGGTGGTGCGGAAGCCGGCCGAGTAGCCGGCGGCTGTCGCCATGGTCTCCGGCGCTGAATTTGCACCTTTCAGTGCGCGCGACAGCACCTCGTCGCGTGGACCGAATGCCTTCATCCTTCCCGCCTCGACGACAGCCACGAGGTCCACCACGCCGAGCGCGCTGGGGCGATGCGCAACGACGACGACGATGCCCTTGCGTTCACGCACCGACGTCATTGCCCGGACGACGGCCTTCTCGCCCTCCGCATCGAGATTCGCGTTGGGCTCGTCGAGCACGACGAGAAACGGGTCACCATAGAGTGCGCGAGCCAGGCCGATGCGCTGGCGTTGCCCCGCCGACAGGGCCGAACCCGCCTCACCGATCCGGGTCTCATAGCCGTTTTCAAAGCGAACAATGAGATCGTGCGCGCCCGCCGCCCTGGCCGCGGCGACGATGGCGCCGGCATCGGCGTCCGGCTCAAACCGGGAGATGTTCTCGGCGATGGTGCCGTCGAACAGTTCGACACCTTGCGGCAGATAGCCGATGTGGCGACCCAGCTCTTCCCGGTCCCATTGATCGAAGCCTGCGCCATCGATGCGGACCTTGCCGCTTGCCGGTGCCCAGACGCCGACCAGCGCGCGCGCAAGCGTGGATTTTCCACTGCCGCTCGGGCCGATGATGGCAAGCGCGCTTCCCGCCGGCAGAACAAAATTGACGCCCGCAAGGGTCGGCTTCTTCTCGCCGGGCGGCGTGACGTTCATCGCTTCCGCACGCAACTCGCGCTCCGGCTTCGGCAGCGCCATGATCGCGCGCGTCTCGGGCATCAGCGCGAACAGTTCCCCGAGCCGGCTCCAGCTCTGCCGCGCCATCAGGAACGGCTTCCAGCTGGCAATTGCGAGATCGACAGGTGCCAGCGCGCGGCCCATCATGATGGAACTCGCGATCATGACGCCGGCGCTCGTCTCCTGCCTGATGACCAGACAGGCGCCGACCGCCAGCATGCCCGATTGCAGGATCATCCGCAGCGACCTGGAGACGCCGCCGAGGCCGCCGGCGATATCGCCGACACGCCGGTTGGCCCCGAGATACTCCATGTTCGCCTTTTGCCAGCGCGCCTCCATGCGGCCGCCAAGGCCCATGGCGCGGACCGCTTCTGCATTGCGCCGGCCGGCCTCCATCAGCGCATTGCGCGCCATGCCATGCTGCATCGCCGCGCGCGTCGGCCCGCGCGACATCGCATCCGTGATGACCGTGAGCGACACCAGCACAATCGCGCCCACAAGCGCGGTAATTCCTATCCAGAAATGAAACAGGAAGCAGATGCCGAGATAGAGCGGCATCCATGGCAAATCAAACAGCGCCGTGGGTCCCTGCCCCGACAGGAAGCCGCGAACATTGTCGAGATCACGCAGCGGCTGCAGGCCGTCGCCCGGCAGCCGGGCCTCGAGCGGCAGCCGGACGATCGCCTCATGGACGCGACCGGACAATTTGCGATCGACGGTCTCTCCGATCCGCAGCAGCACACGACCACGGATCACATCCAGCATCGATTGAAACGCGAACAGAGCCGCGGCCAGCACCGCCAGCCCGACCAGCGTGGAAACGCTGCGGCTCGCCAGCACGCGGTCGTAGACCTGCAACATGAACAACGGCGACGTCAGCGCCAGGATATTGACCACGCCGCTGACCACGGCAGTCCCGGCAAGCGCCGGTAGCAGTGGCGACACCACCGCCGCAGCCAAAGGCTGCGACGGCTTGCGATGCGGGATTTTGAGCACGGACCGCGCTCAGACCACGATATTGCCGCAGAGAATCAGTCTGGCCATGTCGGTGCCGACATAGCCATCGAGCTGGAGCGTGTTCGCGCCATCGCTGATGGTGAGAACGCCGCTGTTGTCCCACCAGTTGCTGTGGTTGAAGAACAGATCGATATAGTTCGAAATGCCGGTCACACCCTGCAGGTCGATGACATCGTTATTGCCGGCATCGGTGCCGAAGTCAGTGATGATGTCGTCGGCCCAGCCGTCGGCAAAGGTGAACGTATCGTCGCCGAGATTGCCGGTGAACGTGTCATCGCCGGCAAAGCTCAGCATGACATCGTTGCCGACGGTACCGTTCTGCACGGTCCCCTGCTCGGCGAAATAGCCGTAGAGGCCATCCAGGCTGCCGTTCTGCGACAGGTCGGCAATCGCAGCATCGAAAGCCGGCGTCAGCGTCGCGCCGGCAAAATTGACCGACAGGCCTTCATCCTGCACCCACTGATCGGTGGATGACACGTAGGCGAGATTGCTCCCCAGCGTGAGCGTATCGACCGTGCCATCGACGACACCGGGCGTGTAGCTGAAGTCATTTCCGTTCACGATCACGGACGACTTTCCATTGTCCACGCCACCCACGATACGCGTTCCGGCGTACCATTGGTCCGACACGTTCCTGACGGCGTTGAAGCCGCCGGTGCCACGATACTCGAAGTTGTCGACCCAGTTGTCGAGGAACGCGGGAAGGTTGCTGCTCGCGCTCGTGTAGTCCAATACCAATGCCATTCTTTAACTCCTCGGATTTTCTTGACGACGACGATCGGAATTATCCCAGGCTCCGCCGCGTTCACGCATGAACGCGACGTTGCCTTCGGAAGCCGGGATATCGCTCACGCAAACTCGAAGTTGGTGACCGTCAGGCCGGTTACGCCCGCGACCTTGATGATGTCGGTGAAATCCGAGCTGCTGACGTAGGTGTCGCTTCCGACGGTTGCAATCGTCAGATCACCAAATCCCGTCGCTCCCCATGCCGAAACGTCGAGGACGTCGGCAGCAAGATCGAAGCCATTGACGGTGTCGAAGGCGGACCCGTCCTGGAACACGAAAGTATCGCTTCCGCCGAAGCCGAGAAGCGTGTCGTTGAGTCCGAGATTCCCGACCTGGATGGTGCCTTGCTCGGCAAAGTAGTCCGTCAGACCCGGAAAGGTCCCCAGGCCGTCGACGGCGCCGCCATGCGACAGGCTGTAGATCGCGTAGGCGAAGGTCGTCGTATCCGGCATGTAGCCGCTCTCGTTGGTGATGATGAGTTCCTCGTCCTGCACCCACTTATCCTGACCTGCGTCATATTCGAGGTTGCGGCCGAGCGTGAGCGACATGACGTCGCCGTTGAACAGACCCGGCGAATAACTGTAGTCGTCGATCTCCATGATGACCGAGGGAATGTTGTTGTCGACGCCTTCGGTATCGAAGCCGGCGGACCACTGATCCTGACCGGTAGAGAAGGACCGGGAGAACCAGCCGTTACCATTGTAGGAGAAGTTCGTGTCGTAGGCCGCGAGGTAGGATGGAAGATTGCTGCTCGCTGCGGTCAGCTCAATCAACAGTGTCATTTCTTGTTTCCCTTTGCCTGTTCATCTGTTCGTCCCCGGACGAACCTCGCATCCACAGCCTGCGACCGTGGAATCTCTAGAATTTGTAATTGAGCGATACAGTGGCGGTTCGTCCGGGCGCGGCATAGAAGTTGGCGCCGACGGCGGGAGCGTAAGCGACGTCCGTGAGATTGGTGACCGCGAAGCGCAACTTCGTGTCCGGATCGAAAGCATAGGATCCGTAGATGTCGTAAACCCGGTAACCGTCCATCACGTAGCCTGTCCGAAGGGAGCCCAGCGCCGGCTCCGTCTTCGACACGTCGGTGACGCGGGCACCCAGCGTCAGCTTTTCCTCGAGCAGACGCACGCCCGCATCGAGCGTAACCCGCAGCTTGGGCTGTTCGAAGATGATCGCAGCGCCCTGTCCGCTGTTGATCGGCATGCTATTGCCGGCAGGAGTCGTAAAGCTGTCGGCAAAATCCGTATCGATGCGCGTGATTGTCCCGCCAATATAGAGAAATCTGGCATCGTAGTTGGCCTCGACTTCGATCCCCTTCATGCGGGTGATGCCGTTGAGGTTCACATAGGAGGTATAAGATGGCAGGTTGCTTTGTGCGTAGCGGATTTTGCCAAGGCTGATGTAGTCGATAATTTCCCTGTAAAAGCCCACCGCCTTGAACCGGAACGTATCCCGCTCTGTCAGGATCCCGTTGCTCGAGATGTTTGCGCCCAGCTCGTAGGTCTCGCCCCGTTCGGGTCTGAGAAACGGATTTGGCGCGTATTCACTGATGCTGTTTCCGTCATGCCCGCCATTGAGAAACGACTCCATGATCGTGGGCGGCCGGTAGCTCTTCGAGTATTTGACGAAGGGCTGCAGCCATTCGAACGGCTTGACGGCAATGGTCACCGACGGCAGCAAGGCTCCGCCGGACTTGTCGACATGGGTATCGTATCTCGGGGTGTACGCCGGACCGAGTATCGGCTCGGGGGCCGCTCCGGGGAAGCAGGTCCCGGGCGGAAACGGTGGCGACGGCAAGCAGACGTCGGGCGTCCCAGGGGTGTAACCGATGATATCCTGCGTATTCTCCTTGCCGTAGACCACCGCCGATCCCACGGCGTGATACCAGTCGTAACGCAAGCCGCCCGAAACGGTCAGCCAATCGGTGGGCGAATATTTTGCGCTGCCAAAACCGCTGACGATATCGCGCTTGCCGCTCGGCGTGCCGCCCGAAAGCGTGTTCGAGTAATCCGTGCCGTCGGCTGCGACAAAGCCACGCGTGAGAACGGTCTTCCCGTCGTCGCTGAAGGCTTCCATGCCGTAGTTGAAGGCCAGGGCTCCCAGGCCAGTATCGAAGCGACTGGTATTCTCGACGCTGCCGCCGAGTGTCCCCATGACGTAGTTCGACGGCCCCGTCGGCAGGACCGAGCCCTGCTCGACCCTGTTGTTCCGGAGGTTGTTGTAATAGAAGCGAGCCCTCAGATCGATCAGCTCGCTATCGGGCTTCCAGTCGAGCGCGGAGGTGTAGGTGTTGTTGACGACACCCTCCGTCGCCTTCACGAGGTTGCCATTGCTCAACTGGAAATCGTAATTCCCGGTGTTGAACCTGGAATCGTTCCGGACCCAGCCGAGCGTGAGCTTGACGTCGTCCGTGGCCTGGGCCTCGGCTTTCAGAATGCTGGAGCGAACCTCCTGGCCGGAGAACAGCAACACATCCCCGGCATAGGTCGCCGCGCTGTTGATGGTGCCGTTCTTGCCGATGTCATAGGCGCCGATATTCCTGTAGCTGATGCCGCCGAGGACGGAAAATCGATCCGACAGCCGCACCGCGGCGGCCGTCGAACCGTTGAAATTGAACTGGTTGGTCCCGGTGGTGACGTTGACCTGACCGCCATACTGCTTGCCCGGCGCGATCAGGTCCTCAGCCAGAAGAGTCCGGAAATTGACGGAACCGCCCAGCGCGCCGGCGCTGCCGACGCCGGATGTCGTGCTTTTCTCGATATCGACGGCACGAATAAACGCCGTATCGACGTAGGTGCGCTGCGTGGCGCCGTGCGCGCTGCGCTGGAAACTTTGCCGCGCGCCGTCGATCATGGTGGCGATGCGGTCCTGGTCCTGAAGGCCGCGGATATTGACGCTGATGCCCGGGTTCTGCGCTTCCGAGCGGTTGGCATAGACGCCGGCGACGTTGTCGAGCAGGTCGCGGACGTTGCGGGTCGGGTTGTTCTCGATCGCCTCGCGCGAAATCACGCTGACGGCCGCGGGCGCCTGATAGACCCAGTCCGGCGTACCCTGATAGCCGGAGCCCGAAATGGCATTTCGTCCGCCCGATACTTCCAGCGTATCGAGCTGAATCGCGCCAGGGACGGATGAACTCACTGCCGGCGAGTTCGTCGCCCCGATGACCGCCGTGCGATCGGCCGTGACGCGAAATGTGATGCCGGTGTTTTGCAGCATCAGCGACAGCGCCTGCTCCGGAGTAAAGCTGCCGTTGACGGCATTCGATGTTACCCCGCGCGACGTTGCCGCTGATAACGTCACCTGCAGGCCGGACTGGCGGCCGAAGGTATTCAACGCACGACCGAGAGGCTGCGCAGGAATGTTGAAGTTTCTCGGCGCGGCTGCGTCGCCCCCCTGAACTTGAACCATTCCAGAACCCGGCGAGGCCTGCGCGAATGCGCGCGAGGCGCTGTCCGCCGCTGCCAGCGCCGCAACAAGGCACGCAATGTGCGCAACGTTCACTACTCTTTCATTGATTTGATTGGAAATTGTCGTCTTCGAAACGCACATCAAAGCCCCGTACTCTAGTCTGCCGCCGCGCATTTCTTTTCGAATGCGCTTCCCGACTAAAGACGATCGGCTCGATATTTTTTTTCAGGATTATCGCGCATTGAGCGCGAGAAACGGCTTCGCAGTTTAGATTCGACTTAAAGTCGGGAAACGATGCGAGCGAAGCGGGAGACCTCGTGAACCTTGCCGCCGTACGGTTGCACCAGCGCGCGCAGCGCGCGGTCGGGGTCGCGCAGGTCGTACAGGCCGGTAACCGTCTGCTGCCCCAGCGTGAGGTCCGGAACGGCAATCCATGCAGTGTGATAGCGCTGTATCTGTTCGACGACGGCGCCGATCGTCGCGTCGTTGACGAACAATTTCCCCTCGCGCCAGGCGCCAATGTCCTCAGGCGCGATATCGCTCCTTGTCATCGCACCCGACTTGCGATCGACGACCAGCATCTGGCCCGGGACCAACTGGGCTGGAGATGTGCGCGGGCCTGCATTGGAGGAGACGCCGACTGCGCCCCGCGCGAGCTCCACTTGCGTCGCGGACGACGCGAGACGAACGTCGAAGGCCGTTCCCGTCACTTCGACTTTCACGCCGCTCGCATCGACGACGAACGGCCGCGCCGGATTGCGGGTCACATCAAAGAACGCCTCCCCCGCCAGCAACCGGACCTGACGCCGGCTTGCCGAAAAATCCGTCTTGATGGCGCTGTCTGCAGCCAGATACACGGTCGTACCATCTTCGAGCGTCACCAGCCGGCTTTGTGCCGTCGTGGTGAGATGGTCTGCCTCCAGCCGCAGGAGAAGCGAAGGGACGGCAACGACGAGCAGGCAGGCAGCCAGACCAATGGCAGAGACAGGCGCCGCCCACCACCATCGGCGCGGCGTCACCCGCGAACGATTTCCAGGCGGGACGCCGCCACCGGGGGATGGGGCCTGCATCGACTGGGGCCGCCAGACATGTTCGTACACCGGCGTCCCCTCTCCCACGAGGTGCCAGCTTTCCCGCACCCGCTGCCACGCAGCGCGGTGCTCGCTGGAGCGCGAAAGCCATGCGCCGAAGTCATCCTGAACGAGCGGGTCGCCCGCCGCTTCCCTGAGGCGCAGGAGCCATGCGGCCGCCTCGTCCAGCAGGGCTTCGGGCTTGCCTCCATCGTTGTTCAGCGACATCCCGTGATCCTCGTCCCCAGTCCCATGCCCAGAGCATGCGATCCGCGTCTCGCCTGCTCTGGATAGACGAATAAGTCGAAGCTCTTTTTCACGCCGGGAGAATTATGTCACGTTTGTTCGCGACCGGTCCGCTTTGCGATATCCACCAGAGCCGTTTGGATCATCCGGTGCACGGTTGCGACCGAGAGACCGAGATGCGCCGCAATGACCTGAAGCTTGTGCCCTCCGAAACGGTGCATTTCGACGGCTATCCTGGTCTCTGTCGGCATTTCAGCGAGCATCGCAGCGATCTGACGGATGTCGTCACGCAACAGCGCGCTCTGTTCCGGCGTGGCCTCGGGGCGTGGCATCGCCCAATAGGACGTCTCGTCGAGCGGGTCCCGGCTTTCGAGCTTTTTGCGCCGCAAGAGATCGAGCGAGAGATTGCGGACGATGCGGTAGAGATAGGCTGCAGGTTGCTCGGGCCCGTCGGCTGCCGGCCGGGACGGCACGAATTTAAGGAATGCTTCCTGCACGATGTCCTCGGCCGTCTCGCGCGAGCCGAGAATTGGCGTCGCATATTCGATCAGGGCTGCACGATGTGCTAGAAAAATTACGCTGCGGGCATCGTTCCCCTTCACGTCAAGCGCTCCACCGGACGACTGGCGCGGGCCGATTGCAGGATCGCAAAATGGTCGCGCAGATTACATTCCCCACACGCGATGTTCATTCGCAAGCGCGGTCGTCACAATAAGTGGCTGGTCCCTCACATCCCTGCCCGGAAGTTGACGCCTGAACTGTTCGACCGGCAGCTACCGCGAGGCCCCACCCCGCTTTCTCTCTAATGGTGCCTCATGCGTTTCACAACTAGGGATGTTTAGATAGGCTCCAAGCAGCAGGCTGGCTCATCGGATTGGGTGCCTCAGCACAAGACCTCGTCCCGTTTCACTAGCTGCCGTATCGAATGGGAAGCGCGAGTTCGATGGTGCTGCCTGCGACATCCGGCGGGGGCGCCGGCACCGGACTGGCGTTGCGGGGCGTCGAGACAGCCCTCGCGTCCAGCACCGGATCTCCGGAGCTTCGGACGAGACGCGAACTCACGACGCTGCCCGAACGATTGATGGTGAAAGCCACCACGGCCGTTCCCGTTGCCCCGTTCGGGTTTCCGCCCTTATGCCGAATGAGGTGAGCGTTGACGCTGCTCTTCCATGTGGCTGGGGATGTCGACGGATTGAAGGCCGAACTCGACGACGGTGCGGCCGCCCGATCCGCGCGCGGATTTGACGTCGCCAGCGGCGCCGTGGTGCGATCAATCCTGCGGTCGTTCGGCTGCTTGCGGTCCGCCATCTTTGCCATCTTTTTTGGCGGCGGCTTTCTGGCAGCTTTCGGCTGCGGCGGTGGCGGCGTCAAGGTGGCTTCCGCATCCTTCACTTCGGGAAGCTTCGGTGTCTCGACCTCCAGCGGCACCGGCGGCAGCAAGACGTCCTCAACAGGCTTCTTAGCCTCCATGATAACAGGCTCGGGCTCCTCTTCCGGCAATTCAACAGGCTCGTCGTTCTTTTCCTGCATGGGTGAAGGCTGCGCCTCGGTCATACGCTCATCGGGGGGCAGTTGCTCCGGGGGCGCATCAGGCGCGACCGCCAGTGGCGCCAACTCCATCATTACGGCGGCCGGCGGCTCTCCCGCAGCGGAGGCTTCTTCCCGGTTGAGCACCAGCCATATCCCGCCCGCATGCAGCCCTGCGACTGCAGCACCCGCCAGCGTCCATCGCAGCACGGAGCGCAGCGCGACGCTGTCCGCCCGCGCGTCGGGATCACGCCAGCCGAATCTCATGGCTGCGTCACCGGCCCGGCCTGTTGCGCCGCGGGTGAAGCGCCGGGTAACTGTCCGCCGATTGCGCTACCCTGCCCGGTATCCTCCAGCCCGACCAGCGCGACCTTGAGATAGCCTGCACTGCGCAGCAGATTCATCACGCCCATCAGATCTCGATAGGCGACCACGCCGTCCGCGCGCAGAAATATCCGCTGCTGGCGATCGCTGTTGCTCTGCCTGTCGAGCGTGGCCTGCAATGCTCCACGCGGCACATCGTCGTTGCCGAGCGCCAGAGTGAGGTCGGGCTTGACGCTGAGAAAGATCGGCTTCTCCGGCCGCGCCTGCGGCGGCGCGCTGGAGACCGGCAAATCCACCGCGATATCCACGGTCGACAAGGGAGCCGCCACCATGAAGATGATGAGAAGGACGAGCATGACGTCGATAAAGGGCGTCACGTTGATCTCGGAGAGTTCTGCGAGGTCGCCGTCCTGCGGATCCCTGAGCGAAACTGCCATGATCGCTCACTCCGCCGCCGATGCGACAGGGCCCATGTTCGAAACGGCACGAATGATTCTTGCGGGCGCAATACCTTTCTCCTGCCGTTCCAGATCGCGCGACATATGCTGCAGGACTTCGCCCGAGGCGTCCGACAGCAATGCGCGGTAGCCGGCGATCGCGCGCGCAAATATGTTGTAGATGATTACCGCTGGAATCGCCGCGACAAGACCGATCGCGGTCGCAAGCAATGCCTCCGCGATGCCGGGCGCAACGACGGCGAGGTTCGTCGTCTTCGATTGCGAGATGCCGATGAACGAATTCATGATTCCCCACACCGTGCCGAACAGGCCGACGAACGGTGCCGTCGCGCCGATGGTCGCGAGAAGCCCGGTGCCCCGCGCCATATCGCGGCTCGCTTTCGCTTCCACGCGGGACAGCGCGATCGCGAGGCGCTCCTTGATCCCTTCGGCGGACAGGTCGGTCGAGCGCTTCAATTCCTGGGTCGCCGCGTTGACGAGATCGGCGACGCGGCCATTCTTCGTCCATCCGGCATCGATCTGCCGTGAGGCCTCCACAAGGCTGTCGGCGTCACGCAGCTTGCACGTGGCGCTACGCGCGTTGCGTTTGGCGCCTGTGAGTTCGACGCCCTTGGCCAGCCACACCGTCCAGGTCAATAGCGACGCGAAGGCAAGGCCAACCATCACCGTCTTCACGACCATGTCCGCCTGCATGAACATGCTCCACGGCGACAGATCGTGCGGAATCGTCGCGGGGCCGGCCGACTGGACGGCGGCTGGTGCATTCGAAGATGCCGGCGCAACGGCCGAGGGTTCGGCCACTGCCGGCGGCATCGGCGCCGCGGATTCCGCAGCGGCAGCGCCGGCGGATGTCGCAGATGATGACGGTGTTGCCGGAGGCGCCGCGTCGGGCGTGGAAGATGCAGCAGACGGCGGCGACGGTGACGTCGGTTGAGCCTGAACCGACGGCTCAACCTGCTGGGCCGCCGTTGGACCAGAGACGCCGGCCGACACGACAAGCACCGTCAAGGTCATCCACGCAACCCGGCGTCCTGCCTTCAGGGCTCCGGCCAGCTTCGTCACCACACAAATCATCGCTTCAATCCTTCATCGTCGTGCGCCGGCTCACGTCATGAGACAGGTCCCCCGCCATGCACGGTCTGCTGTCGCACGAACGTTCCCGTCAAAACCGGCCGCGGCACTGCCGGCACCTCCGAAAGTTAAGACGTTTGACGACGATGTTTTTCCCACCGTAAACCGCACTATTTCTCCGTGGCGGCCATATGGGTACTGGGCACTTGCGCCTGTTCTACGCGCCGTGACAGCACTTATGCTGCTGCAGCAGACGAAATTAGAAGCGCTCAAAATCGGCGGAGCCAATGATCGCATGAGATTGCGATCCGGCTTCAGGAATGCGTTGATGCTTCGCTTGGCGATCGCCGATCGTGAACAACGATTTCCGAAGGGCGCAGCGGAATCTACGGCGCCCGGCCGCTATGCGAGAGGTCGACCGGATCGTGCGTCACGGCTCATGCACGGCCGACAGCCAGCATGACGCGCAAGTCAACAGACGGTGCAGATTGAGTTGTCGCTGCCAGCGCTGCCTGCAGGGCTTCGACATCCGCACGCAGATTTGGCTCCCAACCGCAGGGACAACCGTCATCGGAGCGATGCTGGTCGGCGACTTCCCTGTAGACGGCTCCGAGCGCGGACGCGGCGAGACTCATCACCGTCATGGGCGGGAGCTGGGTGGCACGAAGCACATCGCAGAACGCCATCATGATGGAGCGATGCATCTCCGCGCCGGCAGATTCGCTGTCAGGATCTGGCTGCATGGCTCGCGTCCTCTTTCCCGTTCGCGCATGGCGCATGTTCGCGGAGGCCACAATGCGCTCGGAGCAGTGAACTCTGCGCAGTCGGCCTACGCCAGGAACCGATACGCTCGCATTTAGCCGCCATCAAGCCATTGCGCGTGTTCGGCAATTTGAATGGCTCGAAACTTGGCAAAACGGCCGGCCGCCATCCCTAATCTGGTTGAGAGGTCGGGGGTCGCAGCATTGGCGTCAACACCGGAGAGGAGCCGCGCTGCATCTTACCGACAATGCTGAAGCCGAGGCGCTCGTAAAGAGAAATGTTACGCGGATTCGAGCTTTCAAGGTAGGCCGGGATGCCCTCCTCGTCGCATCGTCGGAGTGAGTGTTTCATCAGCAGTGCGCCTAGACCTTGCCCGACCCATTTCGGGTCGGCGGCAATCAGCGGCAGATACCAATGCGGCTCGCCGGGATGATGTTCGGCCATGCTCTTCACGATAGCACCAAGGTCCTCGGCGATGTCGGGACGGAGGGATTCCTCCATGAGCGCGCCCATCGCCGCATGATCGGGCTCTACGCCGGGCGGTAGCCACAGGGCGGCGGCGCGAACCCCTTCAGTGATGTAGGCCGTGCCATGTTCGAAGGCCGGGCCGCCGAAGGCTTTGACGAATCGAGGCATCATTCTGAGGTATTCGGATGAGTCGGGCCAAACCCACCGCGTCATCGGGTCAGCCGCAAATCCGAGCACAATCGTATCTATAGCGCTTGCCTGGTGGCTTGCGTTCGCGGATTGGACCTCGTCGTCCGTCATCAGGATGTACCTATTTTTACGGCCCGACCTTCCGCCCCCCGGGTGACTTTATCATATGCACTGCGGCTTGTAACAACGGCGCTGCGCGCAATCAAAGATTGTAAGACTTTTTTTTTTACCGAAGAGCTTCCCTGATCCTGGCAGCCAAATCCTCATTCATGTCCGTGCCCTCACCGTGAGTTCGTAGTTCGTCCCGCCCGGTATGAGGCCGCCGAGCCACGAAAGCCGCGCTTCTCGAGGTGATGGAACAGGAATACGGGCTCGCGCAGCAGCAGTGCGGACAAGGTCTTGCCGGGACCGAGCTTGTCGACCGCGGCCAAGATCCGGACCGGGTTCCGGCGGGTCGAGGTCGCGGTTGTGAAGCTGAACCGCGAGCGCGGGCCAATCATCGAAGGCCCAATCAACCGCCGCAACGGTCTGCTTTGGTTTCGTTTCGACCGGCGTGAACAGGACCTCCCACTCGTTGCCGTCGAGCGGCTGCGGAGTGTGCAAATCCCTTGTCCGCCATGACGGCAAATAGCGGAATGGGCTTGAAGGTTGCGAAGAGAGTCGTGAATTCCTACCGCAAACGGCTCAACTAACCTCTGCCGCTTCTACTTGCCGCTAAACGCGATGCGCAGGGTGGCGACGATTCCAGTGACGGCAAGACCGTAGCAGCAAAGTTGAATCGCGATCACCGCCGCAAATCTGACGCACGAGTGAACGTAATCCTCGATCACCACCTGAAGCCCCAGTGCCGCGTGGTGAAAGAGAGCGATCAGCAACAAGATCATGCCGCCCGCGGCGAACGGCGTCCTCAGCCAGGCGATGAAAACCGGATAGTCGCTGCCAGCATGGGCAATGATCGACGCGACGAACCATAGCGTTAGCGGCACCAGCGCGACCGCCGTTACCCGTTGCACCAGCCAGTGCTGCGAGCCGCTTTTCGCCGAGCCCAGCCCAATGGCGCGTCCTAGCGGAGAACGGAAGAAGGCGCGGTTCATCAGAGCCAACCGCCGACGCAGAGACCGGCCGCCCAAGCCGCGACGGTGAGCAGCACGACTGCCGCCACCACGGACCATCCCGAAATATAGATCGACCGTAGTTCGAAGCCGTGGACCGTATCCCAGATAAGATGGCGAACGCCGCCGCACAGATGCAGGAAGAAGGCGAAGGTGAAGCCCAACAACACGAGGCGGCCGATCCATGACCCGATCGCTTGTTGGATGATAGCGTAGGGTCCAGGCCCGGCGGCAGCAGCGCTCAACCAAATCACCAGGCCAACAGCGCCGACGCTGAGGAGGATGCCGGTGATGCGATTGGCAATCGACAGGACCGAGGTGAGCTGCGGCCGGTAGATCTGGATATTGGGCGATAGCGGACGTGGCCGCGGCGCCTTCGTTGCTGGAGCGATCGACTTGATATGCATGGTCAGCCTTCGCGTTCGACGATCATCTTTTTGATTTCGGCGATCGCCTTGCCGGGATTCAGTCCCTTCGGGCAGGTCCGGGTGCAATTAAGGATAGTGTGACATCGGTATAGCCGAAACGGGTCCTCAAGATCGTCGAGCCGCTCTTGTTTCGCGTCGTCGCGGCTATCGGTCAGCCAGCGCCACGCCTGAAGAAGTACCGCTGGCCCGAGAAAACGATCTCCATTCCACCAGTGACTTGGGCAACCGGAGGTGCAGCAGAAGCAAAGAATACATTCATAATATCCGTCGATCCGGCCGCGCTCCCCGACAGATTGAAGCCGCTCCTTCTCGGGTTCCGGCGAATGTGAGCGAAGCCACGGCTTGATCGCCACATACTGCGCGAAGACGTGGGTCTGGTCCGGCACGAGGTCCTTGATGATCCTCATATTCGCGAGTGGGTAGATCGTCGCCGGTGTCGCCATGTCGGAAATAAAACGCGTGCAAGCCAGCCAATTGGTGCCGTCCATCGTCATGGAGCAGGAGCCACAGACGCCTTCGCGGCACGATCGGCGAAATGCGAGCGTCGAATCCACCTTGTTCTTGATCCAGATCAGCGCATCGAGAACCATCGGACCGCAATCGTCGAGGTCGACATGAAACCTGTCGAGACGAGGATTGCCGCCGGAAACGGAATCGTAGCGATAGATGTCGAAGACCTTCGTTCGCGATGCACCAGCGGGAGCAGGCCATGTGCGCCCTGGCTCGATGCGCGATTCCGGCGTGACGTTGAAGTTGCGCGGAATGGGAAAGCGCTTGAGCCAGCTGAAGCGAGACAATTGATCCGAGCTTTTGATGATCATGTTCTGCTCCCTGCTGGCCGCAATCGAGCGGCCAAGCATTGCGTCCACTTGAAATGGTGATGGCTGGCAGGCAGGCAAAGCTTACGATGTAGAGTGGAACTCCGCACGTCGAAAATACCGAAATCTGACTATCAAGTCAGTAAAAACCTGTCCTGTGACGAGACCCTGGAACAGCGCTGGCGGGCAAGCGCGGCTACTGTTGGAGCGCTTTCGGGTTCGCGTCGTCGCTTCCAGGGTCGCCATGATAGATTCGGGCTTGGCTCTTCGAGATGTCTTTGGCGTGGAACAGTTGTGGCGCCTCTCCAGATGCAAAGGGTACTCAAAATGCCTCGATACAGGCGTCATTCTGCCCTAGTCTGATTTGGACTCAACGCATCAAACCGGGAATGGCAATCATGGGTCGATGGCTTGCGGAGAAGCTTCAACAATGGCTGGTTCTGGTGCTTGGCTTGGCGTTCCTCGCCGGAAGCATCGGCATCGCCGCATTGTTCCAACCGCAGCCCGAGCCGTCCAAGCCCGTCGAAGTTGCATCCGTCAAGCAGGATGACGCTCCCAAATCGCCCCCTCCGCTCAGCGCAACAAAGGCGATGACATCTCCATCAGCCGGCAAGCAAACCGCCGACGCGCCTGCCCGGACAAAGGCGTTTATGGAAGAAAAAACCAAGGCGGCAAGCAAGGAAAGCTCCGACACAAACAAGACAAGCAACACCGCTGCGCCCGCCCCCCCGAAGATTCAGGCAGTCGCGCCCATGGTGCACAATCATGCGCCGCCGTCACCGACAGCAGGACAATCCGTTGCGGCCCCGGCTTCACGCACCGCACCGGCCGGCGACGCTGCGGCAGGCCATCAGGTGTTCAGGAAGTGCCAGGCCTGCCACTCTCTCGATGCGGGAAAGAATGGACTCGGACCGTCCCTCGCAGGAATAGTTGGCAAGAAAGCCGCCGCCGCTCCCGGATACAACTTTTCGTCGGCCATGAAGGCGAGCAACTTGACGTGGGATGCCGCCACGCTCGACGCGTATCTCACCGATCCACAGAAGGTGGTGCCGGGCAACAAGATGCCGTTCCCCGGACTCAAGACCGAGCGCGAACGCAGCGCGGTAATCGCCTTCCTCGCGGCCGATTCCAAGTCCGGCGGCGCACCGGTTGCGGCAGCCCCGGCGCCGGCGACAATGGACGCGCAGAAAGAACCGACAGCAGTTGCGCCAGTCGCTGCACCTGCGGTGCCATCTACGTCATCGGCTTCAGCGGCGCCGGGAGCAAGCTATATGCCGGGGTTACGCTATACGCTTCGCTCCGGAATCGCGGAGGGGCGCATGGTATTCATCGGTATCGGCGGCACGATCGACGGTCAGGTCAATCCTCTGTTGTCGGCTGCGGAAGGACAGGTCGTTCAGATTACCCTAATCAACGGCGAAGGCGCCGAGCACGACATCGTCTTTGCCGAGCAGGGGCCGGGAGGAAGCTCCTCGCACATCGTCGGAAAGGGCGCGAGCACGAGCATCGCGTTCGCTGCCTCCAAGGCCGGCGACTATCTCTACTACTGCAGCGTGCCGGGGCACCGCCTGGCAGGCATGGAAGGCAAATTCCTGGTTACTGCGCAGCCGCAGCCGCAGACCGTGGTTGAAGCCGATATTTCGCAGAAACCAACCGAAGTTCCGCCTTCGGTTGGCAACAGAGGGCCGCAGACCGTCCGGGTCGATCTCGTCACCGTCGAGCTTGAAGCACGCCTCGCGGAAGGCACGACGTTTGGCTACTGGACCTTCAACGGCAAGGTGCCGGGTCCGATGCTGCGCGTCCGCGTGGGCGACACGGTCGACGTGCACCTCAAGAACGCCGAAAGCAGTTCGATGCTTCATTCGGTCGACTTTCACGCCGCCACCGGTCCCGGGGGCGGCGCTGCGTCGACCCAGACCAATCCCGGCGAGGAGAAGAGTTTCAAGTTCAAAGCGCTGACACCAGGCCTGTTCGTGTATCACTGCGCCACGCCGATGGTCGCCCATCACATCGCCAACGGTATGTATGGACTCATTCTGGTCGAGCCCGAAGGAGGTCTGCCGCCGGTCGATCGCGAGTACTATGTGGTGCAGGGAGAGATTTATACCGATGGCGCGTTCGGCCAACACGGTAGTCAGGAGTTCAATGTTGAAAAATTGTTGAACGAACGTCCGGAATACTTCGTCTTCAACGGGTCGGTCGGCGCGCTCTCCAAATTCCATCCGATGCAGGCGAAGGTGGGCGAGACTGTCCGGATCTACTTCGGTGTCGGTGGCCCAAACTTTACCTCGTCGTTCCATGTCATTGGAGAGATATTCGACAAGGTCTACAATCTCGGGGGCGTGACCAGCGAGCCGCTGCGCGGTATCCAGACCGCAACCGTACCGGCCGGCGGCGCGGTCATCACCGAGTTCAAGGTCGACGTTCCCGGCAACTACACTCTTGTCGATCACGCGCTGGCGCGGGCCGAGCGCGGGCTCGTCGGCATCCTGCATGTCGAAGGCCCGCCAAACACCGAGATCTTCGACGGTATGGTTGAGCCGGGGTCAGGACACTAAAGAACGCGCTCCCGCGAATCGAAAGTAGAGCGAAACTGCGATTCGCCGGCTTGGTTCGATTCAATTCAGTGCCGGTGCGCAGGCATCGTCGCGCGGAAGTCAACAAACGAGGATAAGCATGGCAATTCATCACGCGGAGCCTGGAGAGATCGTGAATCTGCAGCCGCTCGGGCAAGCCTTAAAGGACGCGAAAACGACGGCTATCGTGAAATCAAAGGCATTCGAAACTGTAAGATTGATCGTCCATGCGGGAACGAATATTGCGGATCATCAAGTTGCAGGAGCCATCACGCTGCACTGCCTGGAAGGTCGGGTGAAACTGGGACTGACCGATTGCGTGCTGGAATTGGCTGCTCATCAATGGATCTATCTCGAGGGCGGGACTATTCATTCTGTGACGGGTGTTGAAGAATCATCACTCCTCCTCACCATCTTGTTTGATTGACCACGTTCGCGCAGTGGCAGACGCTGATGCAGTTTTTCATCGCGATCGTCGTCTGACCGTCTATTTCAGCCGCAATCATCAGCATTCCCAACATTTTCAGCCACCGCATCGCATGTCACCTTTCATGATCCGGACAGGATCGTGGCCGGGCGGTAGCGGCGAAACTAGTACCCGCTTTTCCTGGGAAGTGAGTCCTGGTTCAATCAGGTCGAGGTGTGGTTTTCGATCTTGCAAGGGCAGTCGTTGAGCGGCGCCTCATTCACAAGCCTCAAACAGCTCGAGCAGCACATCGATGCCTGCATCAAGGCGTATAACGACAAGGCGGAGCCCTTCGTCTGGACAAAGAAAAAGGTCCGTCAGCGTCCCTTCAAAGGCAGCCGTATCACTCAGCTAGGATTCCGGGTACTAGCCCTCAAAAGGCTGCCAGCGAACCTCCTCGCCGCGCATAATGGCTTTCGTCGTCGGTCCAACGACCACGAATCCGCGGGCACGGCTCAGTTGATGCAGCTTGCCGGAATTGCAGTCCGGCAATAGCTCGATCAATGGCAAGCCACCGGCGTTGTCGGCAAGAACAGCGGGCAGATAGGTTGTGCGGCCCGGTCGCCCGTTCCAGGTAAAATCGGCAATCGCGGTTCGCTCGCCATCACCGGTGCGCTTGATCCCGGCACAGGCACGGAGCATCTCATCGACGATGACCTTGAACGTTGTGAACAGCGCTCCCGGATTGCCGGGAAGGCCGACATAAGTCGAGTTAGCCATTCTGCCGAGGACCAGGGGCTTGCCCGGCTTGATCGCGACCCTGCGGACCAATGGTTTGCCACCGCAACGCTCGAACGAATCCATCACGTGGTCTTCGTCGCCCACAGATATGCCGCCGGCACTGATGATTACGTCGGCGCTCGCCGCAGCCGACTGGAAGGCGCTCCGCAACTTCGATGGCCTGTCGGCGATACATCCGAGGTCGACGATCTCGATCCATGGCTTTGCGAGCAAGCCGAACAGGATGAAGCGATTGGCATCGTAGATCTCGCCCGGCTGGATGTTTTCCCCCGGCTGTCGAAGCTCCGAGCCAGTCGTAAATATTGCCACGCGAAGCCTGCGGAACACACGAACGCCCGGATAGCCGCAGGCTGCGGCCACGCCTGCTTGCAGCGGTCCCATCTCCGTGCCGGTCTCTATCAGGCTGTCGCCCGGCCTGACGTCCTCGCCGCGTCTTCGAATATTCTCGCCGATTCGTGGCGCACGGAAGACAACGATCCAGTCGTCCTCCCTCCGCACATCTTCCTGGGCAATGACGGCGTTGGCGCCGGCGGGAATCGACGCACCCGTCAGGATACGAAAGGCGTTGCCGTCGCGCAGCACCGGCTTGCCGACGGTGCGACATGCGGCGATGCTGCCGGCGACCTTCAGCCGCGCTGGAAATTCTGCGCCCAAGCTGTCCGTATCGACAGCATAGCCGTCCATCGCGCTGTAATCGAACCGCGGCAGCGGCTCATCGGCCTTTATGGGCTGTGCGAGGATCCGCCCTGCGACGGCTGAAAGGTCGACCAGTTCGGTCTCGGCGAGAGGCCGCGCCTCGGACAAGCCGATGGCAAGCGCCTGTTCCACGGAAACAAGGTCTGTTGCAGGCGCAAGGCACGCGTCGAATTCCGGCTGCAGCAACGCTGGCATTTCGCCTCCGCAAGGTCGTTTGAAATTGCAATCTCTGTCTAGCAGGCCGCGGGCTCAGGACTTTGCGCTATCGCAACCGGAAAGGTTCTATCGAGCCAGTCTGCGATCTCTGAAGGATCGTTGGAGAACTCGACCGACATGCCGCCGGCAAATCGACGCCAGGAGTCGAGATTTCGGATCGGGACGCCGATCACCACGGGAATGTCGCGATCGACGGCCATCGCCACCAGATCGAGCAGCCCGCGGCCTTCAGCTTCCACCTTGCCGAACTTGTTGAGGATCAGAATCTCGGGAGCCAGATCGAGCGAACGCGCCACCTGGCCGTTAACTTCCGCGAGCGCCGCCTCGTCGAGACGGCATCCGGAGGCACCGGGGCCACGGTCCTCGAACAGATCGGTCCGCCGGCCCGTCGTGAGTTCTTCGAGCGCCACGTCGCAGTGACCTGCCGCATCCGAGCAAACCGGATGCTGCAGCACCCCGGCCGCCCGAAGGCCGCGCCTGCGGCAATGCACCACGATGGCTTCGAAGGTTGATTGCGGATAGGCCTCGTTGGCGTACACGATCGCCACCAGGGCCTGCCCAGGCCGCACGCTTGCGCTATGCGGCGGGACGGAATGCAGCGCAGACATCAGAATTCACCTCTATTCGTCGCGCCCCGATGAGATCGAGACAGTAGGGAATCGCGGGAAAGACCGCGTTCAGGCAGACATCGATCGCCGAGGGACGTCCCGGCAGGTTGACGATCAGGCACCTGCCGCGAATTCCGGCGGTCTGCCGTGAGAGAATGGCGGTCGGCACCTGTTCGAGACTGATGCGGCGCATCAATTCGCCAAAGCCTTCCAGCTCGCGCGTGATGACCCTCCGCGTTGCTTCCGGCGTCAGATCACGCGGCGACGGCCCGGTACCGCCGGTGCTCAGGATCAGATCGCACCTATCGTCATCAGCCATCCCGGTCAGGGCCTGCGCCACGCTTTCGATGCCGTCGGGGACGATCCTGACGACCGCAGTCCAGTTCGAACGCACCACCCGGCGAAGAAACTCCTGGATGGCCTTGCCGCTGATATCTTCATATTCGCCGCGGCTGGCGCGGTCGGATATCGTCAGCACGCCAATTCGCCCCTGCAAATCGTCCGTCACCTCACCCCTCCTCCAGAATCGGCGGTTCCAGCATCGACAGCGCCCCGAATGCTTCCTCGGCGTGGCGGCGGACCATGGTGATCGGTTCGCAAAGGCCCGCATATTCATCTTCGCGATCAAGGTTCTCGGCGTCGTCGAGCGATGACAGCTTCAGACCGAGATCGCGCAGCAGCCCGTCGCCCAGCCCGTAGATCCAGCCGTGGACCGTGACCGACTGCTGACGCTGCCAGGCGCTGCGCAAGATCGGTGTGGCCGCGATCCGCCGCAGTTGAAGCTCGACGTTCAGTTCGCAGGCACGGTCCATTCTGGCCGCATCGCCGGGAAGTCGCGCCAGCTCCGGCGCGCAACGCCGGCACATCTCCCGCACCGGCGCCAGCCAGTGATCGACCAGACCGCCGCCCGCCGGCGGCTCGAATGCCCTGCGGATGCCGCCGCAGCCATAATGGCCGCACACGATGACGTGCTTCACCTGCAGCGTTTCCACTGCAAATTCCAGCACCGACAGCAGGTTCATGTCGCCGGTATGAACGACGTTGCCGACATTGCGATGCACGAACACCTCGCCGGGATCGAGACCGACGATGTCGTTGGCGGGAACGCGGCTGTCAGAACAGCCGAGCCAGAGATAGCGCGGCGCCTGCTGTTCGGCGAGACGGCGAAAGTAATCGGGGTCGCTGCGGGTCTTGCCCGTCGCCCAAGCCACATTGCGGTCGAACAACTCGTCGATCATCAGAGGTCACGATCTAGAGCCAACGACGACGGAAATCGCAGTGGAGAGTCTCACGTGCAGCCTCCTCCGCCACCGCAGGTGCAGCCGGCATGGGCCGGCGGTTCGGGCGCCTCATCCTTCTTCAGCGACCAGTTGACCATGTAGACGAGGCAACCGGTTCCGGGATCGTCGGTGCGCTCGACGACATTCATCAGCCCAAGCCAGTCCTCGCTGCCGGCAAGATTGGCGAAACGCCTGACGGCGCCGGACGCATATTCGCCGACGGTCTCCTCATATCGATTGGCCGCATCGCCGACGCGCGCGAACAACACGATATCGTTGCAGGCGAGCAGCGCCTCGCTGGCAGCGGCGTCCTCGCTGAAACTGCGGATGATGTCACCGAGTTGCATCCTCAACCCCTATTGCAAGAGCGGCGACGCCGCCGCGGCGAGCGAAATCCCCGTTATCTCGGCCCGGCCGGCCAGCACGGAAACATACTGCGCCAGGGCGCGTTGCTGTACGCTGGTCGTGAGATAGTCGGCGATACGGTCGCGCGCGAGTTCGAACGGAAGAATCTGCCCCGGCGCGTGCTGATCGAGCCGGATGACGTGAAAGCCGTAGCGGGTCTCCGCAATGGCGAATTCCCCCTGCCGCATTCGCTGCAAGACAGCTTCGAACTCGGCGACGGTCTGGCCGCGCGTCAACTGACCGAGACGGCCCCCTTCCTGCGCTGAGGTCTTGCAAGACGAATGGCTGCGGGCGAATTCGGCAAACAAGGCTGCATCTGCCCTGACCGCCGCCAGAATGTTCTCGGCCGTCTGGCGAGCCGCGTTGCGGGCCGCGACATCGCCAGGATGCGCGGCGACCAGGATGTGCGCCGCCTCGTACAGGTCTCCCGAACGGAAGCGCTGGCGGTTCTGCTCGTAAAACCTGAGACAGGCCGCGTCGTTCGGCTCAGGGGTTGCCACCTCGCGCTCGATCAACGCCCGCATGGCCGCTTCCTCGTCGGTCTCGGACCGCCCCTCGGCATCGCGAAGCGGCTCGGCCTCGATCCCCAGCCGCGCCGATTCCTGCAGCAGCAGCTCACGCACGACCAGCGCCTGGGCCGCTGCCTGCCATGCCATGATCGGCTTTTCAGCCGGATGGTTCTGCACCTCGCGGGCAATCACCTCGCGCGGAATGACCTTGCCGTTGACGCTGATCGTCTTGGGCTTCGGCAGCGTATTCGTCAGCGAGCAATCCATGATCTACTCCGCCGGTTGAATCGGTCGCAGCGAACCATCGCGGCTTCGCACCACCTGATAGCCACGCCGGCCGAGGTACCACACCGGCGCGCTCCAGATATGGACCAGCCGGGTGAACGGAAAGACGAGGAACAGCGTCATGCCGAGCACGAGATGGGCCCTGAAGATCGGATGCACGTCGAGAAGGTCGGCGGCGACGCCCGGCTGCAGCGTCAGGATGCCCTGCGCCCAGTTCATGAATTTCACCATTTCATGGCCGTCGAGATGGCCCATCGAAACAGGGATGGTCGCAAGTCCGAGCAACAATTGCGCGAACAGCAACAAGAGGATCGCGGTGTCACCGAACGAGGAATTGGCGCGGATGCGCGGATCGAACAGGCGGCGGTGCGTCAGCAGCGCGATGCCGACCAGGCACATCAGGCCCGCTGTTCCACCCGCCACGATCGCCAGCATCTGCTTGAAGCCATGCGAAACCCCGAGCATGTCGAACACCCGGATCGGCGTCAGCAAGCCGACGAAATGACCGAGGAAGATGAAGAGAATGCCGACATGAAACAGATTGGAGCCCCAAACCAGTTGCCGTCGCCGCAGCAACTGGCTGGATCCGGTCCGCCACGTATATTGTTCGCGGTCGAACCGCACCAGGCTTCCAAACAGGAATACGGTCAGGCACAGATAGGGATACCAGCCGAAGACGATTGAATTGAGCGTTTGCATGGTTCCCTCCTCACTGCGCGCGCGGCGACGGATCGACCGCCCGCCTGGCGTGGCGAAGTTTTGCGATCAGGCCCTCGTGACCGCAGGCGCCCTGCCCCTGGCTGCCCGGACCGAACCGTACCTCCTCTTCTTCCCAGGCGGCATCGAGCGCTTCGAGATCCATCGGATCGGGGTCGGCGCCTTTCAACAGTTCGTCGACGATCCCGCGTGCCGGGGCCGCCGCCGCGATGGCGACCAGCGCATCGAACACAGCCTTGTATTTCGATTTACGCCGTTCGAGCCGCTCTGCGAGCGCCGCGAAAATATGCGCAGTCTGGCCGAGCAGTTCGCGCGCCTCTGCGAGCGGCTGGGTCGACAGGAATTCGAGGAACAGCGGCACGTAATCGGGCAGTTCGTTGGCCGCGATGAACAGGTCCGCCTTCTCGTACATCGTCTTGAGATCGACCATCGCCTGGCCGCGGTCGCGGCTTTCGCCATGGACGTGCTCGAACAGATGCAGCGCCAGCGTCTTGCTGCGGTCGAACAGCAGGCCGTAGCGCTCTTGCAGATCGTAAAGCTCGCCGGCTGCGATTTCCTCGATCAGGACATCGAGCGCCCCGCGGCAGGCCGCGGGCACCACCTTCTCGGCATCGAGGATCGCCGGGAACTCCGGCGCCGCATCGATCGATCCCTGGCTCGGATAGCTCAGCAGCGCCGACAGCACCTTGAACGTCTTCATCACGCGATCTCCATCGGGTTCTTGGCCTTGCGCGGCGAACCGAACAAATTGGTCTCGCTTTCCCCGCCGGAGCAGCCATTGCCGAACGTGAAGCCGCAGGACCCGCGCAGGTCATAGGCGTCGGCGCCGAGTTCGCGATGCGCGGTCGGAATCACGAAGCGGTCCTCGTAATTGGCGATCGCCATGATCTGGTACATCTCGTCGATCTGCGCGGGCTCGAGGCCGACCCGCCGGGCGATCACCTCATCAACCACACCGTCGATGGTCTTGGCCCGCATATAGGCACGCATCGCCAGCATGCGTTCCAGCGCCAGCGTTACCGGCGTCTCATCGCCCGCAGTAAGCAGGTTGGCGAGATATTTCACCGGGATCCGCAGCGACTTGACATCGGGCATCCCGCCGTCGAGCCCGATCTTGCCGGCGGAGGCAGCCGAGGTGATCGGCGACAGCGGCGGCACGTACCAGACCATCGGCAGCGTGCGGTATTCCGGATGAAGCGGAAACGCCACTTTCCATTCCATCGCCATCTTCCAGATCGGCGAAGCCTTGGCAGACCTGAGCCACGCATGCGGAATGCCCTGACGCTCCGCCTCGGCAATGACCTTGGGATCGTTGGGATCGAGGAAGACATCGAGCTGTGCCTGATAGAGATCGCGCTCGTCAGGCTTGCCCGCAGCTTCCGCGATCCGATCGGCATCGTAGAGCACCACGCCGAGATAGCGAATGCGCCCGACGCAGGTCTCCGAACAGACCGTCGGCTGCCCGGCCTCGATGCGCGGATAGCAGAAGATGCACTTCTCGGATTTGCCGGAGGACCAGTTGTAATAGATCTTCTTGTAAGGGCATCCAGAGACGCACATGCGCCAGCCGCGGCACTTGTCCTGGTCGATCAGAACGATGCCGTCTTCCTCGCGCTTGTAGATCGCACCCGACGGGCAGGCCGCAACACAGGCCGGATTGAGACAGTGCTCGCACAGGCGCGGCAGGTACATCATGAAGGTATTTTCGAACTGCCCGTAGATATCCTTCTGCACGCCCTCGAAATTATAGTCGTGAGAGCGCTTGGCGAATTCACCGCCGAGAATTTCTTCCCAGTTCGGCCCCCATTCGATCTTCTCGATCCGTTCGCCCGACACCAGCGATCGCGGCCGCGCGGTCGGCATCGCCGGCATTTCCTTGGCCTGCTGCAGATGCTGGTAGTCGAAGGTGAACGGCTCGTAATAGTCATCGATCTCGGGCAAGTCCGGATTGGCGAAGATGTTCGCCAGGACCCGCCACTTGCCGCCGATGCGCGGCTCGATCTTGCCGCTGCGCTTGCGCTTCCAGCCACCCTTCCAGCGCGCCTGATTTTCCCAATCCTTGGGATAGCCGATGCCGGGTTTGGTCTCGACGTTATTGAACCACGCGTATTCCATCCCTTCGCGGCTGGTCCACACGTTCTTGCAGGTCACGCTGCAGGTGTGACACCCGATGCACTTGTCGAGGTTCAACACCATGGCGATTTGAGCGCGAATCTTCATTCTGCGGCCTCCAAACGGGGGGTACCGGGATGATCTGATGTCGGCGTGTCGAGCCAGTCGACTTTCACCATCTTCCGGACAATGACGAACTCGTCGCGATTGGCGCCAACCGTGCCATAATAGTTGAAGCCATAGGACTGCTGGACGTAGCCGCCGATCATGTGCGTCGGCTTGGTCACGACCCGGGTCACCGAGTTGTGGATGCCGCCGCGCTGCCCGGTCTGTTCGGAGCCGGGCACGTTCACGATCTTCTCCTGGGCATGGTACATCATGCACATGCCCTGCTTGACGCGCTGCGAGACCACTGCCCGCGCGACCAGTGCCCCGTTAGTGTTGTAGGCCTCGATCCAGTCGTTATCGACGATGCCGGCGGCTTTGGCGTCGACCTCGCTGATCCAGACGATCGGCCCGCCGCGTGACAGCGTCAGCATCAGCAAATTGTCGGTATAGGTCGAGTGGATGCCCCATTTCTGGTGCGGCGTGATGAAGTTCAGCACCACCGATGCGTTGCCGTTCGGCTTGCGGTCGATCACCGGCTTGACGGTCTTGGTGTCAATCGGCGGCCGGTAGACGCAGAACCCTTCACCGAAGGCGCGCATCCACAGATGATCCTGATAGAGCTGCTGGCGGCCGGTGAGCGTCCGCCATGGGATCAGTTCATGGACGTTGGTGTAGCCGGCGTTGTAGCAGACCTTCTCCGATTCAAGACCGGACCAGATCGGAGACGAAATGATCTTGCGCGGCTGCGCGACCACGTCGCGGTAGCGGATTTTTTCGTCCTCCTTCGGGATCGCCAGATGGGTGTGTTCGCGTCCGGTGAAGGTCTCGAGCGAAGCCCACGCCTTGACGGCGACCTCGCCGTTGGTTTCCGGCGCAAGGCTGAGGATGACCTCGCAGGCGTCGATCGCGCTGTCGATGCGGGCAAGGCCCTTGCTCGCGCCCTCCTCGGTGACGACGCCATTGAGCTTCTTGAGCAGGTCGACCTCATGGTCGGTATTCCAGCTCATGCCCTTGCCGCCGTTGCCGAGCTTGTTCATCAGCGGCCCGAGCGAGGTGAAGCGCCTGTAGAGATTCGGATAGTCGCGCTCGACCACCGTCACCGCCGGCATGGTCTTGCCCGGGATCGGATCGATCTCGCCCTTCTTCCAGTCCTTGACGTCGAACGGCTGCGCGATCTCACCGGCGGTATCGTGCATGATTGGTGTCAGCACGACGTCTTTCTCGACGCCGAGCACTTCGGGCGCCACGCGCGAGAAGGCTTCCGCGATGCCTTTATAGATGTCCCAATCGCTGCGCGATTCCCAGACCGGGTCGACGGCTGCCGACAGCGGGTGGATGAAGGGATGCATGTCCGAGGTGTTGAGATCGTTCTTCTCGTACCAGGTCGCCGTCGGCAACACGATGTCCGAATACATGCACGTGGTGGACATCCGGAAGTCGAGCGTGACCAGAAGATCCAGCTTCCCTTCCGGCGCCTCGTCGCGCCACTTCACCTCGACCGGCTTCTTCAGGCCGTGCTCGCCAAGATCCTTGCCCATCACGCCGTGCTTGGTGCCGAGCAGGTGCTTGAGGAAGTATTCGTGGCCCTTGCCCGACGCGCCCAAAAGATTCGAGCGCCAGACGAACAGGTTGCGCGGCCAGTTCCTTGGATGATCGGGATCTTCGCAGGACAATTGCAGATCGCCCGACTTCAGGGATTTGGCGACGTAGTCCTTCGCCTCCATCCCGGCGGCTGCAGCCCGCTTCGATACTTCGAGCGGATTGGTCTGCAGTTGCGGCGCCGACGGCAACCAGCCCATCCGTTCGGCACGCACGTTGTAGTCGATCATGGCGCCGTCCCATGGCCCCACCGGTGCTGTCGGCGACAGGATCTCTTTCACATCGAGCGTCTCGTAGCGCCACTGGTCGGTGTGGGCGTAGAACGCCGACGTCGAGTTCATCTGCCGCGGCGGCCGGCCCCAATCGAGGCCAAACGCCAGCGGCGTCCAGCCGGACTGCGGCCTCAGCTTTTCCTGACCGACATAATGCGACCAGCCGCCGCCGGACTGCCCGATGCAGCCGCACATCACCAGCATGTTGATGATGCCGCGGTAGTTCATGTCCATGTGGTACCAGTGGTTCAGGCCGGCGCCGAGGATGACCATGGAGCGGCCGCCGGTCCTTTCGGCGTTGAGCGCAAACTCGCGCGCCACCGTGATGATCTGGTCACGCGGCACGCCGCTGATCTTTTCCGCCCAGGCGGGCGTGTACGGCTGCAGATCGTCATAGCTCCTGCCGATGTTGTCGCCGCCAAAGCCACGATCGACGCCGTAATTGGCGAGGAACAGATCGAACACCGACGCCACGACAGTTTCGCCTTCCGGAAGCTGCAGCGTCTTGGTCGGGATGTTGCGCTTGAGCACATCGGGATGATCGGTGCCGGCGAAGTGGTCGTGTTCGCGATTGCCGAAATACGGGAATCCGACCGCGGAAACGCCGTCCTTGATCTCGTTCAACGACAGAAGGAGCTTGGTCTCCTGATTGCCGGACGCCTTCTCTTCCAGGCTCCATTTTCCCTTCTCGCCCCAGCGGAAGCCGACCGAGCCCTTGGGCACGACGATCTCGCCGGAGGTCTCGTCATAGGCAACCGTCTTCCATTCCGGATTGTTGGCCTCGCCCATTCCCTTTACGAAGTCCGATGCGCGCAGGAAGCGCTCCGGCACGTAGGCGTCGCCCTGCTTCACCAGCCGCACCAGCATCGGCATGTCGGTGTACTGGCGCACATAGTCGTTGAAGTATTTGGCCTGACGGTCGACGTGGAACTCCTTCAGGATGACGTGGCCCATCGCCATCGCGAGCGCTGCGTCCGTACCCTGCTTCGGCGAGACCCAGAGATCGGCGAATTTTGAGGCCTCCGAATAGTCCGGGCTGATCACGACGCTCTTGGCGCCCTTGTAGCGGACCTCCGTATAGAAGTGCGCATCCGGCGTACGGGTCTGCGGGACGTTCGATCCCCACAGGATCAGGAAGCCGGAATTGTACCAGTCGGCGCTTTCGGGAACGTCGGTTTGCTCGCCCCAGGTCTGGGGCGAAGCCGGCGGCAGGTCGCAATACCAGTCGTAGAACGACATGCAGACGCCGCCAAGCAGCGAGAGATAGCGTGCGCCGGCTGCGTAACTTACCATCGACATCGCCGGAATCGGCGAGAAACCGAACACGCGGTCCGGGCCATAGGTCTTGGCGGTATAGGCGTTGGCCGAGGCCACGATCTCGTTGACCTCGGCCCAGTTGGCGCGGACGAAGCCGCCCAGCCCGCGCTTCTGCACATATGAAGCGCGCTTCTTCGGATCCTCGACGATCGACTTCCAGGCGGCCACCGGCGTCATCAGCACGCGGGCTTCGCGCCACAGCTTCAGCAGCCGCGAGCGTACCAGCGGATATTTCACCCGGTTGCCCGAATACAGATACCAGCTATAGCTCGCGCCCCGCGCGCAGCCGCGCGGCTCGTGGTTGGGCAGGTCCGGCCGCGTACGCGGATAGTCGGTCTGCTGCGTCTCCCAGGTGACGATGCCGCCCTTGACGTAGACCTTCCACGAGCAGGAGCCGGTGCAGTTCACGCCGTGGGTGGACCGGACGATCTTGTCGTGCTGCCAGCGTTTCCGATAGCCCTCCTCCCAGGAACGATCTTCGGTCGTCATCACGCCGTGGCCGCCGGCGAATTCGGCCTTGGCTCGCGTGAAGAACGTCAAGCGGTCGAGAAAATGACTCATCGTTCGCTTCCTTATTCGGCGGCTTGAGTGACGGGCGAAATCCGGACGCCCCGTTCGACGTCATGAAGCACGCCACCCTTGCGGGTGTAGACTGCCCACGTGATCACGACGCAGATCACGTAGAAGACGAAGAATCCCCACAGCGCGCCTTCGACGCCGCCGGTGAGATCAATCGAGGTCCCGTAGGACTTCGGGATGAAGAAGGCACCGAAGGCGGCGATCGCCGAGGTGAAGCCGGTGATGGCGGCCGATTCCTTTTCGGCCTGGCGCTGACGCGTCTGAGCATCGGCGGTCGGCATCAGCCGGTCCATTTCCTTGCGCATGATGTTCGGGATCATCTGGAAGGTCGATGCGTTGCCGACACCGGTTGCAAAAAACAGGACCAGGAACATCGCGAAGAAGCCCCAGAATGCGCCCGGCTGATCCTTGATGCCGATGAAGTAGAGGATGCCGAGCACCCCGAGCATCATCAGGATGAAGACCCAGAAGGTGACGCGCGCCCCGCCCCATTTGTCGGAGACCCAGCCCGTCGCCGAGCGCGATAGCGCGCCGACCAGGGGCCCAAGGAAGACGAATGGCAGCGCGTCGACCGCCGGGAACTGGGTCTTGGCGAGCAGCGGGAAGCCTGCGGAATAGCCGATGAAGGAGCCGAAGGTCCCGGTATAGAGCAAGCACATGATCCAGTTGTGCTTGCGCTGGAAGATCACCGCCTGATCGGCGAACGAGGCCCTGGCGGAGGCGATATCGTTCATGCCGAACCATGCCGCGAACGCGCTGGCGGCGATGAACGGCACCCAGATGAATCCGGCGTTCTGCAGCCACAGCGACGACGTCTGCGTTCCGCCGGCGACCGTCGCCGGGTCGCCGCCGAACCAGCCGAATACGCCGACCGTGATGATGAGCGGCACCACGAACTGCACGGTCGAGACGCCGAGATTTCCCAGGCCCGCATTCAGCGCAAGCGCGTTGCCCTTCTCAGCCCGTGGGAAGAAGAAGGAGATGTTGGCCATTGACGAGGCAAAATTGCCGCCGCCGAAGCCACACAACAGCGCCAGAGCCAGGAACACCGGATAAGGTGTCGATGGATTCTGGACGGCATAGCCGATGCCGACCGCCGGAATCAGCAGCGACCAGGTCGCAAGCGTGGTCCAGAGCCGACCGCCGAAGATCGGCACCATGAAGGAATAGAAGATCCGCAGCACCGCGCCGGAGATGCCCGGCAGCGCCGCGAGCCAGAACAGCTCGGCCGTCGTGAACTTGAAGCCGACCGAAGGCAGCTTCGCGACCACTACCGACCACACCTGCCACACCGCGAAGGACAGCAGCAGCGCCGGAATCGATATCCAGAGATTGCGCCGCGCGATCGCCCGCCCCTTCGTCTCCCAGAAGGTTTTGTCTTCCGGACGCCAGTCGGTCAGGACGGCGCCGGACAGTGCACCGACATGCTCGGGCTTGTGGATCTCCTGCATCTCGGGAAGCTCAGGAAGCCTCTTCAGCGCTTCGCCAACGACACCGCGTTCCATGTACCGGATCGCGAGGTGCATCCAGGCCAGGGAACCCGCGACCAGCAGGAACAGCAGCATGAAGCAGCTCGTCCACAGGCCTGTCAGGTCAACGAGCGCGCCGAACGCGATCGGGAGCACGAAGCCGCCGAGACCGCCGATCATTCCGACCAGTCCGCCGACGGCGCCGACGTTGTTGGGATAGTAGACAGGGATGTGCTTGTAGACGGCCGCCTTGCCCAGCGCCATGAAGAAGCCGAGCACGAACACGACCACCGTGAACGGCACCAGTCCCATTTCGAGGTGGAAACCGACCGTTCCGTTGACCGTCTTCACCAGGTAATCGGTCGGCGGATAGGACAGAACGAAAGTCGCGGCAACGCCGACCAGGAAGGTCCAGTACATCACGCGCCGCGCACCGTAGCGATCCGAGAGATGGCCGCCATAGGCCCGGAATACGCTGGCGGGCAGCGAGAACATCGCAGCCACCATGCCGGCGGTCTTGATGTCGACGCCGTAGACCTTGATGAGGTATTGCGGCAGCCACAGCGCCAGCGCGACGAAGGCGCCGAACACGAAGAAATAATACAGCGCAAAGCGCCAGACCTGAACATTCTTCAGCGGTTCGAGTTCGAGCCATGCGCTCTTGGGCTTCTCATGCTTCTCCCGCCGCGCACGAACGACAGGATCTTCTTCCGAGAACAGCCAGAACACGACGCCCATCAAGCCGATGGCAAGCGCCCAGACCTGCGCCACCGTCTGCCAGCCATAGGCCACCAGCACGAAGGGCGCGATGAACTTGGTGACGGCCGAGCCGACGTTGCCGGCGCCAAAGATGCCGAGCGCGATGCCCTGCTTGCCCGCGGGATAAAATCGCGAGACATAGGCGACGCCGACCGCGAACGAGCCTCCCGCGATACCGACGAAGAAGGCTGCGACGAGGAATTCGGGATACGTACGCGCCCAGGTCAGAAAATAGGTGGCGACCGCGGCGGAAAGCATGACGACGGTGTAGACTCGCCGACCGCCATATTGATCCGTCCAGATGCCGAGCACGAGCCGGATCAAAGACCCGCTCAGGATAGGCGTGCCCACCAGAAGACCGAACTGGGTGTCGTTCAGACCCAATTCCTGCTTGATGCGGATGCCGATGATCGAGAAAATCGTCCAGACCGCGAAGCAGATCGTGAAAGCGATGGTTGAAAGCCAAAGCGCTCGGCCTTGATGCACGGTGGTTGCGGGGTCCATGATGATCCTCTGCCAGCGAATGAGATGACAGATCGCCCCGAACCCCGCTTCGATGTTTGCGCTGCGTCAAATTGAACGACAATTTTTGCTCCGCCGCGTGATCCCGTTGCTCGATCCAATTTGATCCAGGTCAATGCGATACGATGAAGCAGACGTGCAGATCGGGCATTTTACTGTTGGCGGCCGATGAGGGGCGCCGTCTCGCGCCTGTCCGTTCCAGGTTTTTCTTGCCGCAGCAATGGCTGCCATTCGGGTTGAATCCAGAAGCCGAATTCCGTTGGAGCGAATGACGAGAATCTTCTCGCGTTCGAACCAAGTCAGCGTCCGGCTCACTGTTTCAATCGTCAATCCCAGATCGTCTGCGATGTCTTGTCGGCTCATAAGGCAGCACGATTATTTGTCGCCCCAGACGTTGTCGCCAACCGACGAGAAACGACGCGACCTTCTCTTTTGCCGTGCGCCGACCAACAGCAACATGTGCTCCTGGGCCAGCATGATTTCGCGGGCGGCAAACTCGTTAATTCGAATCAGAAAATGCGGCCTCTGCTGCACGAATTTGGGTGAACGCCTCGCAAGTAAGACGACACAACGATACTGACCGGATCGCGTCCGCTGAGTATCCGGACCTGTCGGACGGCACTATGCCGAGCAGATCTCCCGGCAACGCAAAGTTGATTATCTGCCGTCTCCCGTCCGGCGGGCCGAGATCGTCTTGCTGAGCGCAGACAGCCTCGGCACCAATGAGATTATCCACCGCGCTCTGCCGGGCCCGAAGAATGTCGTGGGGGCTGCGCATGCGCGCAGCACGATGGCGTTGCGCCGACAATGCCACGGCGTGCAGCACGGTTAGCACCGAACGTCTGCTACGGATTTGCTGCGGGGATTTCCGGGCGAGGGGCTAGGCCGATCAGCAGGGAGTAAGTCATTGTTCTGCTGAGCTGTTTGGTAGCGAGAGAGGGACTCGAACCCCCGACCCCAGGATTATGATTCCCGTGCTCTAACCAGCTGAGCTACCTCGCCACAGTCCACCGTCACGGCAATGCATGCCGCGGTCGCGAACGCGCGGCATATAAGAAGCAGCGCCGGGGCCTGTCAAGCAAACCCGTGCCTTCCGCAAAATGCCGGCAAAACAGCGCTATTTCGGCCGGATCGCGGGGTCGCCGCCGGGGCTGCCGGGCGGCGGAATCACCGGGGTCTTGCCAGCGTCGGGTGCAGGCGCGTGCATTTCCGGATCAACCCCCGGCGGCGGGCACAGCACGCCATCGGAGCGGGCCAGCCTGTCACCAAGCGGCTCGGCTCGCTGCCCCGTGGTAGTTCCCTCCGGAGTGGTCGTGCCGGCGTGCGGCGCCGGATGCATCGGGGCGCAATTGGCCGAGCGATCAGGCGATGGCGGCGCGGTTCGGGGCGCGGGCGTCGTTTGCCCGGGCGGAGCCTGTGCGCCAGCCACGCCGGAAATCGCCGTCAACACACATGAGAGCAGGATTGCGCGTTTGATATCCATGTGGGGAAACGGCCTGCGCGCGCCGAGGTTCCGCAGCCAATTTGTCGCTTTATTTCCTGACGCGAACCGGCGTCCACCCTCGGATCAGTCCAAGGGCAAGCTTCGCCCGAAAACGCTATGCGCTTCACGACTTCCGGAAGCGGATCAGCGAAAAATGCCCCATCGGCGGCATCGGCCGCCGTTCGGTCAAGGTGACGCCGCCATGCCTGGCAGCCCAGTCGGTCAGTCGCGCCCACGGGAATTCCGGCCGCCAGCCGAGCCGCCGCGCCAGCGGTGCGAACGCCAGTTCGAAGATCCGGCGCGGCCCGCTCTCGGCGCCGATGTGGTTGACCAGGATGAGTTCGCCGCCGGGTTTCAGCACGCGGATGAAATCATCCAGCGTGCGTTCCGGATCGGGCACCGCGGTGATGACATATTGCGCCACGACCGCGTCGAAACAGGAATCCCTGAACGCGAGGTTCTTGGCGTCCATCACCGCCAGCGTTTCGACGTTGGCAAGTCCCAACGTGCGTACGCGCTTGAGCGCCCGCCGCAGCATCGGCTCGGAAATATCGACGCCGCACAGCTTCGTGCTGCGCGAATATTCCGACAGCGATAGCCCGGTGCCGACGCCGACATCGAGGACGCGCCCGCCGATCTTGTCGGCTTCCGCAATGGTCGACTGGCGGCCGTGATCGAACACCTTGCCGAACACGAGATCGTAGACCGGCGCCCAGCGCCCATAAGCCTTTTCGACCCCCTCGCGGTCGATGTCCCCAGCCATTCCCTCTGCCCTGATTTTTCAGCCGCGCATCACCTCGGCAAGTGGCGCAGGTGTGTCCTGCGCTCCTGCCTTTGCCGCACTCCGTGCGGTTGCGCTCTTGATGAACCCGCCCCCGAGTACGCGCGCCTGGCCCGTCGGCGCATCGTAGAACACGCAAGCCTGGCCTGGCGATACGCCTTCCTCGCCGGCGACGAGTTCGACTTCGTAGCCGCCGTCGACCGCGCGCAGCCAGGCCGGCTGTGGCGCGCGCGTCGATCGCACGCGCACGAACATCTCGATGCCTTCGCCGATCACGCGATCGAGCGCGCCGTCGCCGATCCAGTTGACGTCGCGAAGCCGGATGCGGTCCATCCGCAGCGCCTCGCGCGGTCCGACCACGACGCGGCGGCTCGCCGCATCGAGCTTGACGACATAGAGCGGCGCGCCGGATGCGATGCCGAGCCCCTTGCGCTGGCCGACGGTGAAGTGAACGATGCCCTGATGCCGGCCGATGACGTTGCCCGCGAGATCGACGATCTCGCCGGGCTCGATCGCGCCGGGCTTCAGCCGGCCAATGATATCGGTGTAGCGCCCGGTGGGCACGAAGCAAATGTCCTGGCTGTCCTGCTTGTCGGCGACTTCGAGGCCGAAGCGCCGCGCCAGTTCGCGCGCCTGCGGCTTGGTCATGTCGCCGAGCGGGAAGCGCAGAAAGTCGAGCTGCTCGCGCGTGGTCGCAAACAGGAAATAGCTCTGGTCGCGATCGGAATCGGCAGCGCACACCAGTGCGCGCGATCCGTCGCCGAGGCGGCGCGAGGCGACATAGTGCCCGGTCGCAAGCGCATGCGCGCCAAGCTCCCGCGCGGTCGACAGCAGATCGCGAAACTTGATCGAACGATTGCACTCGATGCACGGCACCGGCGTCTCGCCGAGCGCGTAGCTCTCGGCAAAGTTGTCGATCACGGATTCGCGGAAGCGGCTTTCATAGTCCAGCACATAGTGCGGAATGCCGATCCGCTCGGCGACGTTGCGGGCGTCGTGGATGTCGCGGCCGGCGCAGCAGGCGCCCTTGCGATGGGTAGCTGCGCCATGATCGTAAAGCTGCAGCGTGATACCGACCACGTCATAGCCCTCGGACTTCAGCAGGGCGGCCGTCACCGACGAATCGACGCCGCCGGACATGGCGACCACGATCCGTGTGTCCTGCGGACGTCCTTCGAGATCCAGACTGTTTGGCATGGCGGGGGTCATCGACTTCAATCGCGGGAGCAACGCGCTGCTCGCGGCCAGGGTTAAAAAGCCTTTTGTATATAAGGTCTTATGGCATCATTCGGCCAGACCGGGCCGGATCGGACGCCGCTCTTTAATATAGGCCGTATTCCCGGGAGGCAATCAGCCGCCCCCCGTTTTGGGATGAATCCAGGACGGCAAATCTTGCCGCCGGGCAGAAAAGGGGGACCACGGACGGGGCTCCAGGCCCTAGCACCTCCCCATTAACGCGTTGAAATATCTTGGTATTATTCTTCAGGCCCGGCTGGCCCGGTCCTTGCTCAATGAATGATCGAGGTTCCAGCGCGAGGGTCGCCCGTGGTTAGTGTCACGTCAGAAGTATTGGCAAACGCATCTTTTCAGAACGCGCAGGCGAAGTCAGCGCGGGCCGAGTCCGGTCAATCCGCCGGAACCGATAGTTTCGCGACGCTGGTGGACAGCAATACAGCCGCCAGCAACAACGACAATCGCGTGCAGGACCGCGCACGGGACTCAGCCCCCGCCGCGCGCCGCCCGGACGATTCGCAGGCAGCATCCGACAGCCGCGCGCGCGACAAGGCCGCCGCGTCGGACAAGGCTGCGTCAGACAAGGCCGCGCACAGCGACGCCAACGACCGCGACGCCGCGGCCAAGCCCCGCGACGACGGCAGAGCCGACACCAAGGTGGACGCAAAAGCCGACACATCGGGCAAGGGTGAATCGACGAAGTCCAACAAGTCCAAGTCCGGCAAATCGGATGAAACCAAAAAGGCGACATCGGGCGACGATGCTGCGGCAAAGGATCAGACCGAAGCGGCGCAGGATGGGACGGCTGTCGTGACGGCCGATGCCGTTGCCGTCGCCGTCACCAATCCCGCAACCACTGCGCCGGCGGCCTCCGCGCCCGCCCCGACTGCAGCCGACAAGACGGCGGCGCCACTTGCTTTCGCCGCCGCGGCGATTGCCGCTTCCGCTTCGCTGGCAAGCGAGACCGCTCCGGCCACGCCTGCCGCTGAAGGCGGCGACCCCGATACAACTTCGACTGCGGGCGCCAAGTCCGACGGCAGCAAGATCAAAACGCAGGATGTCGTCGGTCAGGCCGTCGGAACGGCGACCGCTTCTGCCGACACCACCGTGACGACGGGAATTGCACAAGCCGCCGCAACGGTTGCCACGACGCCCGCGGCGCCGAAAACCGCCGTTCAGGCAAAGAACCCCGCTGTCGCGAAGGAAGGCGGCACGGCCACCGGCGATCAGGACGACGCGGCCGGCGCAACGGACACCTCCGCCGCCGCGACGACAGATGCGGCCAACGCTTCTGCCTCCGCCGCATCGCAGACGGAAGCCGCAGGCAAGCCGAAAGGCGAGAACAGCAAGACGGAAGCCGCAAAAGCCGATGCATCGGGCAATAACGCCACGCTGTCGGGTGCTCCCGCCAATGCGCAATCGGCGATCGCGGATGCCGGCCAAACACCGATCAATTCTTCCGGCGTTACACATCATGCTGCCGGCGCGATCCAGACGCAGCATGTATCCGCCTCGAGCATATCTGCTCCCGCGGCCCAACTCACCGCCACCGCAGCCACAGGCGCGGCGGTGCCACTGAGCGGGCTTGCGATGGAGATCGCCGCTTCCGCCAACAGCGGCAAGACCCGTTTCGAAATCCGGCTCGACCCGGCAGAACTCGGCCGCATCGATGTCCGCATCGATATCGATCGGCACGGCCAGATGACGTCGCATCTGACGGTCGAACGTCCAGAGACGCTGCAGATGCTGCGTCAGGACGCCAATCAGTTGCAGCGCGCGCTGGACAATGCCGGACTTTCGACCGGTAATAACGGGCTGCAATTCAGCCTGCGCGACCAATCCTCGCAGGGCCAGAACGATGGCGGCCAGTCCAATCCGAACGCCCACCGCCTCGTCGTCAGCGAGGAAGACAGCGTTCCTTCCGTCGTCGCCGGCCGCGGCTATGGCCGCATGCTCGGTTCGAGCGGCGGCGTTGACATCAGGATTTAAAGGAGACCGCCATGGGAGTCGAAGCAACCATGCCGTCGCAGATCGTCTCGGCGGCCGGGACCGGCACCGCGACGGCCAACAACACCGCGTCCGAGAAGACGACGGGGATTGCAGATAATTTCCAGACCTTCCTGACGTTGCTTACCACCCAGCTCCAGCACCAGAACCCGCTGGACCCGCTCGATACCAACCAGTTCACCCAGCAGCTCGTGCAGTTCGCCGGCATCGAGCAGCAGCTCAAGCAGAATGAGCAATTGAAGGCGCTGGTGGAGATCGAGAAGAGCGCGCAGGCGACGCAGGCGCTGGTCTATGTCGGCAATACCGTTGCCGTCGACGGCAGCAAGGCGCAGTTCGACAAATCCGCCACCTGGAACTTCAATTCCGAGAAGGACACGACCGCGACGATCACGATCACCAATTCGGCCGGGCTGACCGCCTATTCCGGGTCCTATACGCTCAAACAGGGCGGCTCCAGTTTCGTCTGGGATGGCAAGGGCAACGACGGCGTGCAATGGCCGGCCGGCACCTACACCCTGACCGCCACCGGCAAGGACAGCACCGGCAATAACGTGGCGATCTCCACCGAGGTCCAGGGCATCGTCGATTCGGTCGATCTCAGCGCCTCTCCGCCGCTGCTTTCGATCGGCGGGATGAGCTACACCACCGACAAGATCAAGCGCGTGGTCCGTCCGGGCGCCTCCACCTAGCGGACAGACCCCCAGCCACCCACTCCGGCTCGGCATCTTTCGGGGTTGAATGCGACGCCATTAACCCCGGCAGAGGCCGGGTCATGGAACTTTTAGGTCAAATTTCAAGGAGATTCGCATTGAACGGTTGTGCTTAGGCAAATTTTAAGCCGAGGCGCGTAGGTTGTCATGGTGAGTTCAGTGGTTGAGAGTTTGTGAGTACGCCATGACAGAACCCCACCGCCCGAGGGTAAAATACGTCATCGGGCCTGACGGCAGTCCGTTAACAATTGCTGACCTGCCCGCGCCCGGCACCAAACGTTGGGTGATCCGCCGCAAGGCAGAAGTCGTAGCCGCAGTCCGCGGCGGCCTGCTTTCCCTTGAGGAAGCATGCAGCCGTTATACGCTGACGGTGGACGAATTCCTGTCCTGGCAGTTTTCCATCGACCAGCATGGCCTGGCCGGCCTGCGGACCACCCGGATCCAGCAGTATCGCCAGTAAACTCTACCCAACCAGCGGCATTTGACGAAAACCGGCTTCGCTCTGCGAAGCCGGTCTTTTTCATGCCCGAACTATTAACGCCGGCTTTAACGGTCGTTAACCATATGGAAACCATCCCCTAGGCAATAATTGCCCAGTCGGTCCCTGGGGCCGAATCCCTGGGGGCGGTTGGTGCAAAGTCTCGTTGCTTTCCTGAGAGGACTGGGCGCCTCGCGGTTGATGGCCATGGTCGCGGTAACAACCGCGCTGCTCGGCTTTTTCGCCTTCGTCATCATGCGCGTCACCACGCCCCAGATGACCACGCTGTTCACCGACCTTAGCTCTGAAGATTCCTCCAGCATCATCAAGGACCTGGAACGCCAGGCGATTCCCTTCGAGCTGCGTAACGAAGGCGCCGTCATCATGGTGCCGAAGGACAAGGTCACGCGGCTGCGGATGAAGCTCGCCGAAGCCAACCTGCCCAAGGGCGGCGGCGTCGGCTACGAGATCTTCGACAAATCCGACGCGCTCGGCACCACGAGCTTCGTCCAGAACATCAATCATCTGCGTGCGCTCGAAGGCGAACTCGCCCGCACCATTCGCGCCATCGACCGCATCCAGGCCGCCCGCGTCCATCTGGTGCTGCCGGAACGGCCGCTTTTTGCGCGGGAAACGCCGGAGCCGTCCGCCTCGATCGTGGTGCGCGTGCGCGGCAGCCTCGAACCGCAGCAGATCCGCGCCATCCGCCACGTGGTGGCGTCTGCCGTCAACGGCCTCAAGCCGCAGCGCGTGTCGATTGTCGACGAAGCCGGCCGGCTCCTCGCCGACGGCGCCACCAAGGATGCGGAACTCGCCGTCGGCGACGAGCGCCGCACTGCGTTCGAGAAGCGGATGCGCAACGAGGTCGAGGCGATCGTCTCCTCGGTGGTCGGCCAGGGCCGCGCCCGCGTCCAGCTCACCGCCGATTTCGATTACAACAAGGTCACCCAGACCTCGGACAAGTTCGATCCCGAAGGCCGGGTGCTGCGCTCGACCCAGACCCGCGAGGAATCCTCCGCCAGCGCCGGCGACAGTGGCCAGGTCACGGTCAACAACGAACTTCCCGGCAACCAGGCCTCAGGCGGGGCTGCGGCCCGCGACCAGAGCAAGAAGAGCGAAGAGACCAACAATTACGAGATTTCCCGCGTCACCAAGACCGAGGTCACCGAGGCCGGACGCGTCAACAGGATCTCGGTCGCGGTGCTGGTCGACGGCGCCTATTCCAAGAACGAAAAAGGCGAGATGGTCTATCAGGACCGCAGCAAGGAACAGCTCGACCGCATCGCCGCACTGGTGCGCTCGGCAATCGGCTTCGACCAGAAGCGCGGCGACCAGGTCGAGGTGGTCAACCTCCGCTTTGCCGAAGCGCCTTCCGTTCCCCCGGTTGTCGAACCGGGCGGCCTGCTCGGCATGCTGCAGTTCACCAAGGATGACGTCATGTACGTGATCGAGCTTGGCGTCATGATGCTGCTCGGCCTTGTCGTGCTGTTCATGGTGATCCGGCCGCTGGTCAGGCGCATCCTGGCCTCCGAAGTCGTTCCGGCCCTGACGGAGAGCACGCTGCCCGCGCTGGCGGATGGCAGCGCGCAGGAAGGCGGGTCCGGCCCGGCGCTGATCCCCGGCACCAGCGCCGCCTCCCAGTTGATCGACGTCGCCCAGGTCCAGGGCCAGGTCCATGCGCAGGCCGTGCACCGGGTCGGCGAACTGGCCGAACGAAATCCCAACGAGACCGCCTCCATTGTTCGGCAATGGCTGAACGAACCCGCCGAGGGCTGACATGGCCGTACCGCAAAACAGCAACGCCAACGACATCACGACCGTCATCTCGGCGCTGGCGAGCCGTCAGAGCGGGCGGCCGAAGAGCAAGCCGCTCAGCGGTCCAAAGCGCGCCGCCATCCTGATGCTGGCGCTGGGCGAGCAGTATGGCGGCAAGGTCTGGGCACAGCTCGACGACGACGAGGTACGCGAACTCTCGATCCATATGTCGACGCTCGGCACCGTCGAGGCCGACGTGGTCGAGGACCTGATGCTCGAATTCGTCTCCCGCATGTCGGCATCGGGCGCGCTGATGGGGACGTTCGACGCCACCGAGCGGCTGTTGCAGCAATACCTGCCGTCCGACCGCGTCACCGGCATCATGGACGAAATTCGCGGTCCCGCCGGCCGCAACATGTGGGAGAAGCTCTCCAACGTCCAAGAAGAGGTGCTCGCCAACTACCTCAAGAACGAATACCCGCAGACCATTGCGGTGGTGCTCTCGAAGCTCAAGCCGGAGCACGCCGCGCGCGTGCTGGCGATCCTGCCCGAGGATCTGGCGCTCGACGTGGTCGGCCGCATGCTGAAGATGGAGGCGGTGCAGAAGGAGGTCATCGAGCGCGTCGAGCAGACGCTGCGCACCGAATTCATGTCCAACCTGTCGCAGACCCGCCGCCGCGACGCCCACGAGGTGATGGCCGAAATCTTCAACAATTTCGATCGCCAGACCGAGACCCGCTTCATCACCTCGCTGGAAGAGGAAAACCGCGAATCTGCCGAGCGCATCAAGGCGCTGATGTTCACCTTCGACGACCTCATCAAGCTCGACTCGGCCTCGGCACAGACGCTGATGCGCAACATCGACAAGGACAAGCTCGGCATCGCGCTGAAGAGCGCCAATGAGGAGGTACGCAGCTTCTTCCTCGGCAACATGTCGTCCCGCGCCGGCAAGATGCTGATGGATGACATGGCAGCGATGGGACCGGTGCGGTTGCGTGACGTCGACGAGGCGCAGGCGCTGCTGGTCAACCTCGCCAAGGACATGGCCGCGAAGGGTGAAATCACTCTGACCAAGAACCGCGCCGACGACGAACTGGTGTACTGATGGCCGCACCCGCGAAATTCCTGTTCGACACCGACTTCGCCGCGCCGGACAAGACGCGCGAGCGTGCCGCCACCGCGGCCGAGATCGCGCAAAAGATCGCGGAAGCCGAGGCGCGCGCTTATCGCGCCGGCTATGAGGCGGCTCAGCACGAGGCCAAGGCGGAAAGCGACCGCCGCTCGGCGCTCGCACTGGAGGAGATCGGCATCGCCATCAAGGCCATCGCCGTGCGTTTCTCCGGCATCGAGGCCAGGGTGGAAACCGAGGCCGTCGATGTCGCGGTCGCGGTGGCGCGCAAGCTGTGCAGCGAACTGATTTCCCGCGAGCCGCTCGGCGAGATCACGGCGCTCATCAGCGACTGCTTCTCGCACCTGGTCGCGACGCCGCATCTGGTCGTCCGGATCAACGACCAGCTCTATGAGGCCGCCCGCGCCAACATCGAGCGACAGGCGACACAGAGCGGATTCGAGGGCCGGCTCGTGATCCTGGCCGAGCCGGGTATTGCGACCGGCGACTGCCGGATCGAATGGGCCGACGGCGGCGTGGTGCTGGAACGCGCGGCCGTGGAAGCCAAGATCAGCGAACTTGTCGGGCGCTACCTGGCGTCCCGCGATCAGGCCGGAGCGTAGGCCATGAGGACTGAACCATGAGTGACACCGACGCACACGTACCGCTTCCCGACCTCAACGCGGCCGACGCGCCGCCGGTCGACGATCTCGCCTACAACGAGGACGAACAGGCATCCCGCATCGCGGCCGACCTCGAGGCCGTGTTCGACGTGCCGGTGCAGGTTTCGGCGGTGCTGGGGCGGTCCAAGATGGACGTCGGCGAGCTCCTGAAGCTCGGGCCCGGCACGGTGCTGGAACTCGACCGCCGGGTCGGCGAGGCCATCGACATCTACGTCAACAACCGCCTGGTGGCGCGTGGCGAAGTGGTGCTGGTGGAAGACAAGCTCGGCGTCACCATGACGGAAATCATCAAGGCCGAACGCGGCTAGCAATTTTGGCGATACGCGCCAGAAAGGCGCGAACAGACGGACAGGAGATACACATGCGGCTTCTCATCGTTGGCACATTGAAGGGCCAGCTCACGACCGCCACCAAGATCGCGATGGACAACGGCGCTTCGGTGACCCACGCCGAAGGGATCGAACAGGCGATGTCGGTGCTGCGCGGCGGCAAGGGCGCCGACCTGCTGCTGGTCGACGTCTTCCTCGACATTCGCGACCTGGTGATGCGGCTCGAGGCAGAACACATCCATGTTCCGATCGTGGCCTGCGGCATTTCCAACGATGCCCGCGCCGCGGTCGCCGCGATCCACGCCGGCGCCAAGGAATACATCCCGCTGCCGCCCGATCCGGAACTGATCGCAGCCGTACTCGCCGCCGTCGCCAATGACTCGCGCGACCTCGTCTATCGCGACGAGGCCATGGGCAAGGTCATCAAGCTGGCGCAGCAGATCGCAGGTTCCGACGCCTCCGTCATGATCACCGGCGAGTCCGGCACCGGCAAGGAAGTGCTGGCGCGCTATGTCCACACCCGCTCCAACCGCGCCAAGCGGCCGTTCATCTCGATCAACTGCGCGGCGATCCCCGAGCATCTGCTGGAGTCCGAACTGTTCGGCCACGAGAAAGGCGCGTTCACCGGCGCAGTCGCCCGGCGGATCGGCAAGTTCGAGGAGGCCAGCGGCGGAACGCTGCTGCTCGACGAAATCTCCGAGATGGACGTGCGGCTGCAATCGAAGCTGCTGCGCGCGATCCAGGAGCGCGTGATCGACCGCGTCGGCGGCACCAGGCCGGTGCCGGTGGATATCCGCATCATCGCCACCTCGAACCGCAATCTCAGCGAGGCCGTGCGCGCGGGCACCTTCCGCGAGGACCTGCTGTTTCGTCTCAATGTCGTCAACCTGAAGATCCCGCCGCTGCGGGATCGTCCGGCCGACATCCTCGAACTGGCGCAGCACTTCGCCAAGAAATATGCCGACGCCAACGGCGTGCCGCTGCGGCCGATCTCCGCCGATGCGCGGCGGGTGCTGACCTCGAACCGCTGGCAGGGCAACGTCCGCGAGCTGGAAAACACCATCCACCGCTCGGTGCTGATGGCGCAGGGCGACGAGATCGGCCCCGACGCGATCCTCACCCCCGACGGCGACCGCCTCGACCTTGCCAGGACCGCGCCCGCAGTCGCCCACGCCACCTTCGCTGCCGAACAGGTGACCCGTGCGCTGGTCGGCCGCACCGTCGCCGACGTCGAGCGCGACCTGATCCTGGAGACGCTCAAGCACTGCCTCGGCAACCGGACCCATGCCGCCAACATCCTCGGCATCTCGATCCGCACGCTGCGCAACAAGCTGAACGAATATGCCGACGGCGGCATACCGATCACCCCCGCGGGATCGGGCGAGCATCAGCGGTTCGTCGCGGCGGGGTAGGATGTTGGACGCGTTCCCCGGAGCAGCGCAGCGCGCTTGCGGTGCGCTGCTAAGCCGGGGTCCATGCCCGTTGGGTCCCGGCTCTGCGGCGCACCGTTGCACGCTGCGCCGCGTCAGGGACGCGAGCCAATCAAGAATAACTCGGCGCGTCCGGCTTTCGGAAAATGCGGATGGGATCGCCGGGCTGCAGGTCATTGCCCCTGAAGACCGCATAGGCGTACAGGGCGAGATAGCCGATCGCGATCGCGCCGACGGCGTAAAAGGCCCAGGTTGCGAGACGCTTCATTCCTCGGGTTTAAATCGTACGCAGCGAAAAGGCCAGTCCGTCCGGCCGGGGTCAGAATTTTCGTGCCATGTGACGCGCGGGCACGCTCACCTCGGCCAGCTTCGCCGCATCCTCGTCCTGGTCGATCGCGACATAGCGTCCCTGCCAATAGGCCAGCGCCGCACTACGCCCGGACACCGCAATGTCCAGCACCCTTCCGATGACGATCGCATGCGAATGGCGCTCGACGACATCCTCGACCTCGCAATCGATCGCGGCCAGCGCGCCGATCAGCAGCGGCACGCCGGAGGCGCGCGTCGTCCAGTTGGCTCCGGCGAACCGCTCCGCGCCCTTCAGCCCGCCCTTGCCGGTGAAGCGCTCGGCGATATCGATCTGGTCTGAAGTCAGGATATTGACGCCAAGGAAGCCGTAGCGCTTCACGAGCGGCCAGGACGAGGCTTTCCGGTTGATGCCAACGATCAACGCCGGCGGATCGACCGACAGCGACGACACCGAGGTGACCGTCATGCCGGAAATGTCCTTGCCTCTTCCCGCGGTGATGACGCTAACGCCACCCGCCAGCCGGCACATGGCGTTGCGAAAATCGCTGGAGGAAGCCGCGCTGTCGATTTTCACGGAACGGACGATGGAGTTCATGGCTGACCTCACAAGTCGGACGTATCTTCCGTCCCCTCCAGAAGATTTTTCAGGATCGCCCCTTCCAGCGCCGCCAGCGCCACCGAACCGCGCTGCCTTGGACGCGGGGCATCGACGGCAAAATCATGGGCGATGCGACCGTCCTCGATGACAAGCACGCGATCGGCCAGGGCCACCGCTTCGGCGACGTCGTGCGTCACCAGGATCGCGGTAAACCCCTGATCGTGCCAGACCCGTTCGAGCAGCCGCTGCATCGAGATCCGCGTCAATGCATCGAGCGCACCGAGCGGCTCGTCAAAGGCAAGAACGCGCGGCTGGCTGACCAGCGCGCGCGCCAGCGCCACGCGCTGCTTCTGCCCGCCCGACAGCACCGCCGGCCACTGCGACCGCTTCTCGGCGAGCCCGACCTCCACCAGCGCGCGCTCGGCGCGCGCCTGCGCATCCGGCGAATTCCGCTCGCGTCCGAGGCCAACCTCGACGTTTGACGACACCCGTCCCCACGGCAATAGCCGCGGCTCCTGGAACATGACGCGGACGTCCCCCGGCCGGGCGTCCTCGCCGAGGCTGATGGTGCCGGCGGTAGCGGTCTCCAGGCCGGCGATCAGCCGCAGCAAGGTACTCTTGCCGCAGCCGCTGCGGCCGACAATCGCCACCGACTGCCCGGCGGGAATATGCAAGTCGATACCACGCAGCACCTCATTGTCGCCGAAGGATTTGCGCAGTCCGCGGATGGTCAGCGACAGTCCGCGGGCGCTCGCTTCCGGGCTGCGCTGGATTAGCCGCGACTGTTCGACGAAATCGGAGCTGGCGACCGGCTCGGGGCCCGGAGAGAGAAAGCGAAGGGCTTCTTGCATGTGTTCCTCAGTGTTTCTGGAAGGCCGGGTGCCAGGACAGCGTCAGCCGTTCGAGCGCGCGCGAGGCGCTGTCGGCGAGCTTGCCGAGCAAGGCATAGATCAGGATGCTGAGCACCACGACGTCGATCAGCATGAACTCGCGCGCCTGCATCGCCATGTAGCCGAGCCCGGACGAGGCGGCGATGGTTTCAGCCACGATCAGCGTCAGCCACATGATGCCGAGCGCGAAGCGAACGCCGACGAAGATCGACGGCAAGGCGCCGGGAAAGATCACGCGACGGAACAATTCGCCGTCGGTCATGCCGTAGATGCGGCCCATCTCGATCAATTGCGGATCGACGGTGCGGATGCCGTGGAGCGTATTGAGGTAGATCGGGAAGAACACGCCGAGCGCGACCAGGAACAGCTTTGCGGATTCGTCGATGCCGAACCAGAGAATCACGAGCGGGATCAGTGCCAGATGCGGGATGTTGCGCACCATCTGCAGCGTGGTGTCGGTCAGCTTGCTGGAGAGCTGCGACAGGCCGTTGGCAAGGCCGAACGTGAAGCCGATGCTGCCGCCGATCAAAAATCCGACGCTGGCGCGCCAGAAGCTGACCCAGATGTTGCGAGCGAGTTCGCCCGACTGCAGGAGCTTCCAGCCCGCTAGCGCAACGTCGCTCGGCGCCGGCAGCACCCGCGCAGACACGAAGCCGGTGACGCAGGCAAGCTGCCAGATCAGGATGATCGCGAGCGGCACGATCCACGGGATAATGCCGTCGACCCGCGGCAATTTCGGCGCGCCCGTGCGCGGAAGACTGTCGATGAGACTCATGATTGCGATGCCTGTTTCTGCGGCCGATATTCGTTGCCGATGGTTTCGCCGAACGGCCCGGTGTTGACGCGGATCGGCGTCACGTTGTTCGGCTGTGCGAGCGACAGCAGCGGGAACACCAGTTCGGCAAAGCGATAGGCTTCCTCCAGATGCGGGTAACCCGACATGATGAAGGTATCGATGCCGATATCCTGATATTCCCTGATCCGGGCCGCGACGGTTGCGGGATCGCCAACCAGCGCGGTGCCCGCGCCGCCTCGCACCAGGCCGACGCCGGCCCAAAGGTTCGGGCTGATCTCCAGCTTGTCGCGGCGGCCGCCATGCAGTTGCGCCATGCGCTGCTGGCCGACCGAATCCATCCGCGAGAAGATCTTCTGCGCCGAGGCCACCGTCTCGTCGGTGACGTGCTGGATCAGTTCGTCCGCCGCTTTCCAGGCCTCGGCATTGGTTTCGCGCACGATCACGTGCAGGCGGATGCCGAACGAAAGCTTTCGCCCGCGCGCCGCAGCCGCGGCCTTGACCCGGTTGACCTTCTCGCCGACCTGCGCCGGCGGTTCGCCCCAGGTCAAATATTTGTCGACGGTATCGACGGCGACGTCGATGCCGGCGTCCGACGATCCGCCGAAATAGAGCGGCGGCCGCGGCGACTGCACCGGCTGGAACAAGAGGCGGCCGTCCTCGATGCGGATGTGCTTGCCCTCGACGTTGACGGTCCTGCCCGCGAGCAGATCGCTGTAGACGTTGAGGAACTCGCGCGTCACCTCGTAGCGCTCGTCATGGTTCAGGAAGATGCCGTCGCCCTTGTTCTCGACCGGGTCACCGCCGGTCACGACATTGACCAGCAGGCGTCCATTCGACACCCGGTCGAGCGTCGCGGTCATGCGCGCGGCCACGCTCGGCGACTGCAGGCCGGGCCGCACCGCCACGAGATACCGCAGCCGCTCGGTCCATGGCGCCACCGCCGAGGCGACCACCCAGGAATCCTCGCAGCTTCGCCCTGTCGGCAGCAGCACACCGAAATATCCAAGCTGGTCGGCGGCCTGCGCGATCTGGCGCAAATAGTTGAAGTTGACCTCTCGCCCGCCGGTGCTGGTGCCGAGGTAGCGACCGTCGCCATGGGTCGGCAGGAACCAGAGGATGTTGGCGTTGGGTTGCGTGCTCACGATCCGGACCTCCGGGCCACGTCAGAAATCCTGATTTGCTTCGGGATCAGTCCGAGCGCGAAGAAGGTGTCCGCGACCTGCTGCTGGTCGGCGACGACGCTCTCCGTGATCGGCTTGATGCCGTAGGATTGCCGTTTCAGGGCAACTTCGACGACGGGGACGGATAGCCCGATCGCCGGCGCAAGCTGCTCGGCGACGGTATGGATGTCGCCCTTGGCCCAGTCGTCGACTTCGCTCAATTGCGCCAGCACGAGATCGACGATCTTCGGATCGCTATCCAGGAACTTCTTCGAGGAGAAATAGAACTGGTAGTTCGCGACAATGCCGATGCCGTCGGCGAGCGTGCGCGCGCCGGTGGCGGCCTCGGCAGCGGCCTGGAACGGATCCCAGATCACCCAGGCATCGACCGCGCCGCGCTCGAACGCCGCGCGTGCATCGGCCGGCGCCAGGAACACCGGCTCGATCTCGGAATATTTGACGCCGGCTTTCTCCAGCGCCTTGACCAGCAGATAGTGGACGTTGGAGCCCTTGTTCAGCGCGACCTTCTTGCCTTTGAGTTCAGCAACCGAAGTCAGCTTGCTGTCCTTCGGCACCAGGATGGCCTCACCCTTCGGCGCCGGCGGTTCATAGGCGACGTACTGAATGGGTGCCCCCGCAGCCTGCGCGAAGATCGGCGGCGCCTCGCCGGTGTTGCCGAAATCGATGGCCCCGACATTGAGGGCCTCGAGCAGCGGCGGACCTGACGGAAATTCCGTCCACACCACCTTGTGGCCGGCCGATTTTAGCTTCTCTTCGAGCGTGCCTTTGCTCTTGAGCAGCACCAGCTTGCCGTATTTCTGGAAGCCGATGCGAACGACCTTGTCCTGGCCGTAGGAAGGGCCGACCGCAGCAGCAACAATGCTGATCGACAGCACGGCACTCGCGATCATGCGTTGAATCAAACGCGTCATGGATTACGTCCTCTTTCTTTGGATTTCAGCTCTGGGTATGGCGCCAGACGATGTCGCGCACGGCGATCGGCTTTGGAATCAGGCCGAGTCTGTGGAAGCGATCGGCGACCGCCTGCTGCGTCGTGACAATCTCGTCGGTAACCGGGCCGATCAGGAACGAAGCGCGGTTGGCAGCAACCGTCTGCACTTCGAGCGGCACGCCGGTGACAGCAGCAAGCGCGCTCGCGACCTCGCTGCGATGGGCCTCGGCCCAGCGCGCCGCTTCCGCCAGGCCATCAATCACATCGCGGGTTACCGCCACTTGCGAATTCGCAAAATCGCGATTGGCGAGATAGAACGAATTGGTCTTGGCGACTTCCACGGCGTTGATGAGGATCCGGCCGTTCTGGCGCTTCTCGCCGATCGCGAAATACGGATCCCAGACCGCCCACGCATCGATGCTGCCATTGGCGAAGGCCGGCCCCGCATCGGGCGGTGTGAGGTAGACCGGCGTGATGTCCTCATAGGTCAGCCCCGCCTTCTCCAGGGTGGCGATCACCACGTTGTGCGCGCTGGAGCCCTTGGTGAACCCGACACGCTTCCCCTTAAGATCGGAGATGGTGCGAATGCCTGAGTTGGTGGGAACGAGAATGCCCTGCCCGTTGGTGATCCGCGATCCCGCGACATAGACGACGTTGGCGTTCGCGGCTTGCGCGAAAATCGGTGGGGTATCGCCGACAGCGCCAAGATCGACACTGCCGGTGCTCATGGCCTCCAGCAAGGGTGGCCCCGAAGTGAACTCGATCCACTTGACGCCGATCTGCCGGGCGGCGAAGCGCTTCTCCAGCACGAGCTGCCGACGCGCGATGACAAGCACGCCGGTCTTCTGGTAGCCGATCCGGATTTCCTTCAGCGATGCCTGCGCACGCGCCGTTGGCGAAATCGATGCAACCGCCGCAGTACCAAGCGACAGTTTTAGGAACTCACGACGCCTCATCACAATCTCCTGAACGATCGCACCGTTGTTCGATGCGATGCAGGAATGATGATGATGCTCCGAACGTGTGTCGAGAGCTCCACAAAAATAGCAATGACAGCACTGTGTGCTCGGGCCGATGCAACAGGTTTATTGCCGGATCTCGATCCGCCACGATGCATTTTTCTTGGGTTAAGCGTGATGCATATTTTCCAGTCACACGAATTCAGTCTGCACGGTGTCGTAATCGAGACCACCGTCTAACGTTCGGCATCGGGCATGTGAGATTTTTTATCCACCGTCCGAACCCGACGTAGGAAGGTTGCGTTCAACGTGTGCTGATAACGAATTCCGATTCTACTGACCGAAGGCGCGGGCGCCCTCCTCGCCTGATCGAACGGCGAATACGCCAGCAACACCGCCGAACTCACGAAGCCTTCCCGAGGACGTGCTGCTGCGACCCAATTCGCCGTCATTGCGAGGAGCAAAAGCGATGAAGCAATCCATCCATCGGCTATGCCGCGCTATGGATTGCTTCCGCCTTCGCTTTAAGAGCTACGGCGGACAAGCCGCTGCGCTCGCAATGATGCGGAGAGGGCCGGCGAGGATTAGCCCGCCGCCACCTTCGCCGCCGGCGCAACGCTCACTGCGAGCTTACCGTATCGATCCTTGAACGCTTCCGTGTCGATTTCCTCGAGCTGGATCGCGCCGCTCATCACGCCCTTCTTCCAGGCGTCATGCTCGGGATCGTTCTGGAACTCCGGCATCACTTCCCTGCCGAACAGTTCGAGCGACTCGCAGATATGCTCGTGGGTATTCTTGCCGGCCTGGTTGAGCAGGATCACCTGGTCGATGTGCGAGGAACGGAAGCGCCGCAGCTTCTTGCGGATGGTTTCGGGTGAACCGATCAGGCCGCCGCGCAGCGCCGCCTCCTGGGCTTCCGGATTCTCGCGCTTCCACTTGTTGTATTCGTCCCACATGTTGACGGTGCCGGGCGCCGGCCGCTGCCGGTTCTGCGACGCGCCGTAGTAGCGCAGCGCGAACTGGAAGAAGGTTGCGCCATCGGCGCGGGCGCGGGCCTCCTCGTCGGTCTTGGCGCACATGAAGAACGACACCAGCGCCATGTTCGGATTGATCTCGTAGTCGGCGAGCTTCTTCAGCCGCTTGGTGATCGCGTTGTAATAGGCGTGCACCCAGGCGTGCGCCGCTTCCGCACTGACGAACTGGAAGCCGAGCGCGCCAAAGCCGCTCTCGCCGGCCCGCTCGATGGTCTGCAGTTGCGAGCACGCCATCCACAGTGGCGGATGCGGCTTCTGCACGGGTTTCGGCACCACGTTGCACAAGGGAATGTCGAAATATTTGCCGTGATGTTCGGTCCCCACTTTGGTGAACATCGGAAAAATCGCCTGAACCGCCTCCTCGAACACCTCGCGCTTGGTCTCCATGTCGCGGCCGAACGGGGTTAGTTCGGTGATCGAAGCGCTCTCGCCCATGCCGAACTCGCAGCGTCCGTTGGAGAGCAGATCGAGCACCGCGACTTTCTCGGCGACGCGGGCAGGATGGTTGGTGGTGAGCTGGAAAATGCCGTGGCCGAGCCGGATGTTTTTGGTGCGCTGGCTGGCAGCGGCAAGGAAGGATTCCGGCGCCGGCGAGTGCGAATATTCTTCCAGGAAGTGATGTTCCACGACCCAGGCGTGATCGTAGCTCAGCCGGTCGGCGGTCTCGAGCTGCGTGAGGGCGTTCTGGTAGAGCCGGAGTTCGTCGCCCTCTTCCCACGGGCGCGGCAGTTGCAGCTCGTAGAAGATACCGAATTTCATGATGCCGCTCCCACAATGCTTGTTGTTTTCGCTCAGTGTAGTGGCGGCTGGCCTCAAGTCTAGCCTCGGCCACGAAACCGCAATTCCGCGTGACGGAAGCCTGCTTGCATGGAACGGGCGAATGGTTAGCTTTATGCTTCTCGTGAGTCGCGGCCCCTCGCCCGCTCCGCTATCTGGACCCCATGACCACCTTTACGCCGCATCAGGATTCCGCGCTCAACGCCGTTGCCGACTGGCTGAAGGCCAAGCCCGGCCGGAACGGCACCCCGCCCATCTTCCGGCTGTTCGGCTTTGCCGGCACCGGCAAGACCACGCTGGCGCGGCACATCGCCGACGGCGTCGACGGCGAGGTGAAGTTTGCCGCGTTCACCGGCAAGGCGGCGCTGGTGATGCGCAACAAGGGCTGCGACAACGCCTCCACCATCCATTCGCTGATTTATCGCGCCAAGGAGTCCGGCGTCGAGCAGCCGAGCTTCGAGCTCTGGGACGACGCGCCGGCCTCGAAGGCAAAGCTGATCGTGATCGACGAATGCTCGATGGTCGATGCCGAACTCGGCCGCGACCTGATGTCGTTCGACTGCCCGCTGCTGGTGCTCGGCGATCCCGCGCAGTTGCCGCCGATCCAGGGCGGCGGTTTCTTCACCGACTGCGAGCCCGACGCGATGCTGACGGAAGTACATCGCCAGGCCCAGGACGACCCGATCGTGCGGATGTCGATGGATATCCGCGAGGGCCGCGAACTCGAAATCGGCCGCCATGGCGAGAGCGAGGTGGTGTCGCGCAGCGAGCTCGACCCGGACCGGGTAATGGGCGCCGACCAGGTGCTGGTCGGCCGCAACAACACCCGCCGCGCCTACAACATGCGCGTGCGGCAGAAGCAGAACATCGAGGATCCCTTCCCGGTCGCCGGCGACAAGCTGGTGTGCCTGCGCAACAACCGCAAGAAGGGCCTGTTCAATGGCGGGCTGTGGCGGGTGAAGTCGCGCACCCAGCCGCGATCGAAATCGCAGATATTGAGCATGCGGCTCTCGCCCGACGAGGAGTTCGGCCACAAGGTCACCAAGGTCTCGGTGCGGCAGGACTGCTTCGAGGGCGGCGTCGAGGCGATCCCGTGGGAGCAGCGCAAGCCCTATGACGAGTTCGACTATGGCTACGTGCTGACCGTGCACAAATCGCAGGGTTCGCAATGGGATGACGTGGTGCTGTTCGACGAAAGCTTTGCCTTCCAGGACAGCCGCGCCAGGTGGCTCTACACCGGCATCACGCGGGCTGCGAAACGGCTGAGTGTGGTGGTTTGAGTCACGGCCATCCGGTGGCGATGCGAAGCATCGAACCCCGGAATGATCCAGGTGAGACTGACCTTGCCTTCCAACGTCCTCCCCTAAACCCATGGACGGGCGCCATTTTTATTCACGAACTCGTGTGACGCGCCTTCGTAACAATCCGCGGCCGGGGCCGTATCTTGGGCACATCGGAGAGAAACGAGCCGATTGCGTAACAGCGCTCCGGCTCTAGACTGCCCCCAACCCATACGCCCCAAGAGGAAACCATGTCCCCTCGCCAGTTCAGCCGCCTTTCGCTGTGCGCTGCCGCAATCGGCGCGCTGGCTCTTGCCGTGTTCGCCGTCTCCTCCTCGCGCGCCGCGGAGGAGGCGGTCATCATTCCGCCGCCTGCAACCGACGTGAAGGCGGCCGACGGTATCCAGACCGCCGTCATCGCGGGCGGCTGCTTCTGGGGCGTTCAGGGCGTGTACCAGCACACCGCCGGCGTCCTCAACGCGGTCTCCGGCTATTCCGGCGGCAGCAAGATGACGGCGAACTACACCATGATCGGCACCGGCACCACCGGGCATGCCGAGGCGGTGGAGATCAGGTATGACCCGAAGAAGATCAGCTATGGAAAGATCCTGCAGATATTCTTTTCGGTTGTGCACGACCCGACGCAGCTGAACCGCCAGGGCCCGGATGTCGGCACACAATATCGCTCGGCGATCTTTGCCGTGAACGACGAGCAGAAGAAGATCGCGGAGGCCTATATCGCCCAGCTCAACGCCGCCAAGGTCTACAAGAAGCCGATCGTGACCAAGGTCGGCCCACTGCAGGCGTTCTACGCGGCGGAAGACTACCACCAGGATTACCTGACGCTGCACCCGACGCAGCCCTATATTGTGTTCAACGACATCCCGAAGGTCGAGAATCTGAAGAAGATCTTCGCGGAGCATTACATCGAGAAGCCGACATTGGTGAGCAACGCCAAGGCCACCAACTGAGGCGTTCTGAAAGGAGATTAGATGTCCGACACCAAAACATCAGCCAAGGTCGTCAAGAGCGAGTCCGAATGGCGCAAGGAACTGTCGCCGATGCAGTACGCGGTGCTGCGCGAGAAGGCGACCGAGCGGCCGTTCTCGGGCGAGTATGAGCACGAGCACCGCAACGGCACCTACACCTGCGCCGGCTGCGGCCAGACGCTGTTCGAATCCGACGCCAAGTTCGACTCCGGCTGCGGCTGGCCGAGCTTTACGGCGCCTGCGGTGGACAGCCATGTCGACGAGGAGCGCGATATCAGCCACGGCATGATCCGCACCGAGGTGCTGTGCTCGAAATGCGACGGCCATCTCGGCCACGTCTTCAACGACGGCCCCGGCCCGACCGGCCTGCGCTACTGCATCAATTCGGCCGCGCTGAAGCTGCAGCCGAAATAGTTCAAGCAACCATCCAACCTCTCTTTTACCCCGCGCGACCAAGGACTTGTCGCGCGGGGTTCTTGTTGCATGGGATGCCCTTCCCGGTTTGCCCGGTGCGCTCTTCGGCAGATCGACCAAGGACTCGCGACCCGGAATGTGCTTTGCTCCGGCTGCGGGGCGCTTCCGCGAGCCCCGGCAACCTTTCGGGGGAGCGCGCCATGACCCTTGGAACGATACTCATCATCATTCTGGTCATTGCCCTGCTGGGCGGCTTCTCGGGCCGCTTCGGCGGTTACGGCTATGGCTATGGCCATTCGGGCATGGGACTGGGCGGCGTGATTTTGATCGTGCTCCTCATCCTGGTATTGCTGGGTAAGTTTTAGGCACATTAAGCCATTGAAATAACTTGATTTAATTTGTTCCAGGGGGAGCCATGCGCGGATTCATCATCACCCCCGATGAGCGGCTTCAGGAGTCGCATTTCTGTCAAACAAGCCTATATTAGAGATCGAAATGACGTGCACGGCGTGGCCCGCCCAGCTGGCCCACCGTCGTCCAATCCCCATACGCTCAAACGCAAGAGCCAAAAAGATTGAGGTCACAGCCCATGCGTCCATTCAGCTACGATACCGCCGCCGAACTGTTTCCCGCCGCGATCCGCAAGAAGAAGCGGGCCGGGTTTGCCTATCGGCGTTTTGGCACCGCGGCCGAAGCGGTTCGCTTCGCGATCGAGGAATTGCCGGCGGACTCGCTGAACGGCGCCTACCTGCAGGTCGAGGAAGCCCGCTTCGACCAGAGCGGCATCCGCTCGCTGTATGAAAGTGAAGCCTTCCCGCTGCCGCGCCGCCCGCGTGCGCCCGCCAGCGCCGAAGACAAGGCCGACGCAGCCTGAGATTTTCGTGATCGCCAGACGGACTGCCCCCGGTCACTGCCGGGGGCATGTTTTTTGGTGCCATCTTTGATGCCTGGTCTTAGCGCTACAGCCGCGGCTGTTTATCGAGCCAGCGCTTGAGCATCCGCACGTTGCGGACGTTGGCGCGGAACATGACGTCGAAGGCGTCACCGGCCACCGGCACCAGCCCGACCACGCCGTCGACCGCGACATTGCCGAGCATCCGCGCCGTGATGTACCACGGCGCACCGAGCGCGCGCGCCTCGCGTACCACCCAGAGCGAAATCGCCGTCGTGATGATGTCGCCGACGACCGGGATCAGGCCGATCAGCCCATCGATGCCGTAGCGGATCTTGGTGCCGGGCACGATGAAGGCGACGTCCAAAAGCTTTGCGATGGCATCGAGCCGCGCCAGCCGCTGCTCACGCGTCAGATCGCCGAATGGATTGGCGCTGGAATGCGCGAAATCGAACCGCAATCCCTCGAACTGCGAACGCAGGTCCGCATCAGGAATCTCCCGCCCCTCCTGGTCGATAACGGGGCCGCGACCCGCCGCGCGGCCGCGGGACGGTCGCTCGGTACGTGGACGCGGCGGCGTATAGATATCGTCGTTTGTCATGGTCATCACATGGTAACGCGAATGCGAGGCGCAAGTTGCGTCAAATTATCACGACGCATTCGGCCCTGTTTCTCCCGTGCCGAATCCTACCGCCTTCGCTCTTTGAACTGCGGCGGACAAGTCGCGGGGTGATGATTGTTACCATCATTGCGAGTCGACGGATCGCAATGACGGGGACATAGGTTCGTGTTCTCGCGGCGCGGTTCGCCCGAGGTTTGCGGTTGAGCTTGCCGCTCTCTCGAAATAGAGAGCGCAGGGAAGGCCGGGTGCGCGCTGCACCCGCGGTCTCGTGTGCATTTGCGCACTTAAAAACGCGCACACGAGCATACAGGTTCAGCGGGAACACTCCGGCCTTCCCTGCGCAGTGGCTTTACAGCTTATAACGTGATCTCCCCGGTGAACGGCTCTTTTGCCACCGTCGCTCTTTTCACAGAACTTGACGCCAGCACCGCGGCGTCAGGACCACACGACTTCGCCGTACGCTTCTTGCGCGCTCGTCTTTTGCGCAATCCGCGTCCACCGCATCCCACCGCACGTTCGTGACGATCGCGAGCGCCCCTCTCATCGGGTGAGACGCGCGGAATTAGACCACTGATTTGCCCGACGGCGCGAGCGGAATATCTTTGCGCGAAGGGATGGACGGATTGACGGTGACTGATGTGGAAGTGATTTGCCCGACAGGCAGTCATCATCCGGAGCGCCCGTCACTTGACACCAGCACTGCCCGGCAAGCCCTGCGCCTGACGGGATTTTCCTGACATTCCCAAATCAGGCGTCATTTCTATTATCGCCCGCGTTGCGCCGGGGGCAGCGGGAAAGCGCAACAGACCGATCCACACCATCGAGACCATCTTGGGGCACGTCGACAGCGGCAAGAGGTGCAGACAGGTGAAAAGGCTCGCTCATCTCGCAATCAATTTGATCTTCGCCTCAGGCAGCGCGGCGATCGTGGCATACGTGATCGCGCACATCGCACACCACGATCTCGGCTTCTCCCGGTCCGCGCTTCGCGAGCAGGCGCTGATCTGCGCGGCACTCGTCGTGGGCCTTGTGACCATCGAATTGCTCGCGGGCAAGGAGAGATAGCGATGAGAGTCATCGATCTGGCCGTTGTGCTCGTCATCTTCTTCGGAAGCGCAAGCCTGACCGCATTGTTTACCGTGCTGGTCATCCATTACGGGCTCGGTGTTTCTCCCTCCGTATTGAGGCTCAACGCACTCATCTCGGCCGGTGCGCTCAGCTTCGTGCTTGCGGTGGCAATCGTTGGGGCTGACGAGAGCGAGGATTAGGGCCGCACTGTCGCGGACGCTTACTGCAAGGGGGCATGAAATGTTCAGGCGCAAGACAACTGAAATACAGCCGTTGGCTTTCTGCGTTCCATGTTCGGAAAGAACGCCGCACCGTTACGAACGGCTGGCCGTCAACGGACGGCTGGCCTCCAGGGCCGTCTGCCTCGTCTGCCTTAATGATTCGCGCAAGGAGGCCGCTGAGGAAGGGACGTCATGACAACTGACAGGTTTTTCCTGACGCGCCGTGGCGTGATTGCGCTCTAGGATGGCGGCCGGTCGGGCGGAAAAGTGCACAACAATCCGGGAGCCAAGGGTGGACCGAACCAAACGCAAGCCGATCAAGCAGTCTCGAAGCCAGCAAATGTATGATCGGGCTTTTTTCTTCAAGCGACTGGCGATCGGTGCAGCCGACCCGACATTCTCGGCGAAGCTTCAGCCATTGGTCGACGAGTATGAAGGTGAGGCTGCGCGAGCAGCGTTGCTCGTGGAAACGCCCGGCATGCGGGGCGAATGCGAAGAGACCCAACGCGCGCCGGAGCGACGCACGGGTTAAGTGCTTCCCGGTGGACGAATCCGGGGGGCGTCATCTTTCGTGGATCGCCGATCCCAGGCATCCGGCCCTGCTGGATATCACCAAACCGGTCACGGCATGGCATCGCACTACGTCCCAGACGACATCAGGGATTTCATATTGAAGCACATCGGCTCGGTGGCGCAGATCGAAGCGCTGCTTCTCATCTGGTCGAGCCCGGAAGAAGGCTGGGGACTGTCCCAGGTCGCCGCCCGCATCTATACCAGCGACGCGGAGGCGGCGAAGGCGCTTGGTGGACTTTGCGCCGATGGATTACTGGTTTGCCGGAACGGAGTGTTTGGCTTGAACGCATCAGCAGAAAACGTCGAGATGATTCGAAAACTTCAGGAAACATACGCCCGCTATCTCATCCCGGTGACCGATGTGATCCACAGCAAATCGCGGAACGTGCGGCCGACTGCCGACAGGCATTGGCATCAAGGGGATTGAAGAAGTGCGCCTAACCATCTGCCGTTCAAACAAAGCCTTCTCCTCAAGCACGGCGGCGTCGCAGCGCGCCTTGCACAAGGCCGCAGGCCCGGCTCTGCTTCTGGCGATCTTGTTCACGGCACAGCCAGCCTCTGCACAGAAGATCTATCCCAACGAACCGTTGATGATGGACCCCTACTCCACGATCTACGTCAACGACGGCTCGTGTTCGGCAGGCAAGGTCCTGAGGGTACAGGGCGCACCACGAAACCAGCGCCGAAAGAAGAGCTGTGTGCCGATGAGCGACCTGCAGGTTACACCGCAGGCGAGACCAGTCAGGTAGCGGCAGCCACCGCTGGCAACGCTCAGTTCGCGGCCGTGAGCCAGCCCTGCTTGATACCGTAGCGGACGATATCGGCGCGGCTGTAGAGCCCCTTCTTTTCGGATGCCCGCGCCTTGTAGGTCTCGACGCTCTTGACGCTTACTTCGAGTTGTCCGGCGATCTGCTTGTTGCTGAATCCCTGGGCCACGAGCTTGAGCACGTCCTCTTCGCGCCGGCTCAATTCGCCGCCATCGCCGTCGCTCGCCGAGGCGAGCTCGGGCGTATTGATCGACGCCTTCTCGGCTATCGCGGGATCGAGATAGACGTCGCCCTGGTTGACGGCCCGGATGGCGCGAAGCAATTCGTCCCCGGCCGATCGCTTCAGCAGATAGCCCCTCGCTCCCGCTTCAAGGACCGGATGAACATAGGCACGGTCTTCGTGGACGGTCAGGGCAATGATCTTCACCTTCGGGCATCGCTTGCCCACCTGGCGCGCGAGTTCCATGCCGCTGAAATCGGGCAGGGAAAGATCGATCACCGCGATATCGGGTGCGCATTCGCAAATGGCCTGCAGGCCGGTTGCGCCGGTATTCGCTTCCCCGACCAGTTCAACTTCAGGCACGCCCTGCAGCAGCGCGCGAATGCCGGCGAGAACGACGGGGTGATCATCGACGAGAGCGATGCGAACCGGCGTCATCTGACGGTCTCCATTGCATCCAGCGGTATCTGAACAAAAATGGTGCTTCCCTTTCCTGGAGCGGATTCGACCGCGATCGTGCCATCGAGCAGGGCAACCCGTTCCTTCATGCCGGACAAACCCAACCCGGGGGCCTGACTGCCGCCCCAAGCCTTGCGGCCGAGATTCTCCGGGTCGAAACCTATTCCATCGTCCTCGATGACCAGCGCCAGCCCATCCATTTTCCTTTCTAGCACGATGCTTACCTTGTCCGCCTTGGCGTGCTTGAGGATATTGGTCAACCCCTCCTGCACCAACCGGTACAAGACCGCCGCGACATCAGGGGGCAACGGGTTATCACGGCCGAACGTCTGAATATCGACGCGAACGCCATAGCGCTCCTGCCATTCCGCAACATAGGCTTCGATTGCCCTGAAAATCCCGAGGTCATCGATCGCCGTCGGCCGCAGGTCCGATGCGGTGCGATGAATGTCACGGCCAATCTGTGCCGCGAGCTGTTCGAGCCATCGTACCTGCTCGGTTGCCGCCGTTGCGTTGCTTCCCTTGACCAACCCTTGCTCGAGCGCCTTCAGACCGAGAGACAGCCCGGTCACGGTCTGTCCGATCTGATCGTGCAGTTCTCGTGAGATCCGCCGCTGCTCCTCTTCCTGGGCCGAAGCCAGGCGTCGAAGCAGATGGGAGCGCTCTGCCTCCGCGCGCTTGGGAACATCGATGTCGGCCAGCACGCCGTGAATCACCTGGCTTCGACTGGATGGCCCTTCCGCCCTCCCCGCCGCGCGCAACCAGTATTCCCCGCGATCGTCGGATTGAATCAGGAATTCGACGCTGCCGGATTTGCCGCTCTCGAGGCAGGTCGTGCCGAATGAAGCCACGGCAGCGCGGTGCGATGGCTCGATCTGCGCGATAATCTGATCTGCAGACCAGCTTGCTTCACCCGATGGCGAACTCTGCAAGCCGAGCAATGCGCAAAAGCGATTGCAGCCGCTGAACTCGTTTGCAGCCATGTCCCAGCGCCAGGTTCCGAGTTCGGCCGCGTCGATTGCAAGCGCCCCTCGCTTTTCACTGTCCAGCAGCGCGGCGGCCGATTGCAGCGCCTCCATGCGCCGTCGCTGGGCGATTTCGCGGGCGATCACCAGTCCAAGCGCGATCGCCAGCCCGACGCTCGCGGTCGTTCCAGCGAACAGCAGCCGCAAGGAGCGGGACACGGGCGCGTTCAGCTCCGACACCGGCACACCCACGTGAACCGACCATCCGTCGGTACCGGCGAGGACATGGTGGATGGTCTCCACGTCCACGCCTTCCCGCGTCTGGGTTCGCGGCGAATTCGATCCGCCGCGCGCGATGGCTTCCTGCACATCGGGTGTCGTTGCGACCGCACGGGGGATCTTCGTATCCGGCGTCCGTGCGACGATCTTTTCCTTCGCGTCGATGACGGTGCCGGCCCATCCGACGGGCAGTCCGGCCTGCCCGAGGATCGTGCCGATCTGGTCCGGCAGGAGACCAATGGTGAGGACGTAGCGCAGCTCACCGTCTCGAATGACGGGGACTCGCAGCGACACCAGCTGTTTGCCGACGGCGGCCTGGTACGGACCAAGTCCGCCGAGCACCGGCTTTCGGGTGCGCAGGACGGTGTTGAAGCTTTCGGTGTCGGTCACGGGGCCGAGCGGAGCGCCGAGCGGCCGCAACACATTCAGCACCTGCTCCTGATCCGGCTTGGTCAGCGACGCCGTCTCCCACAGCGTACGAGAGTCCACGATTCGCGTTGCCTCGCGATAGAAATCGCCCAAATTGCCCTGATCGAGAGCTGCCGAACTGGCGAGCGTTTCGGCGACCTGCAGTTCGCGGGAAATCTCGCCTTCGATGCGATGCGCGAGCTGCGTCAGCGCCTCTGTCGCATCCTTGCGGGCATAGCTTCGCTCCTGGTCGGCGGTGATATAGGCCATCCACCCGCCGAGCAGCAGCACCGGAATGGCCGCCGTCAAGATAAGTGCCGTGAACGGCCAGACGGCGTCATTGCTGCGGCCGGAGCGCGAGAACAGCCTGTTGCCCAACCCCGCGATCCCGGTAGTGCGCATGTTTTCTTTGCCGCCGAACACTGACAACGTTGTAGATTTCCTTATGTTGCAATTGGCGATCGGACCAGCCTGACATTAGTCTGCCAAGCGCCATATTGAGCGCCGAAGTCAGGTAAATCCTGACGATCGCACCGGCGTCCTCGAACGCCCTCCGGTTCCGCCAGGGCGAACGCAGCGAACACCGGACAAGGGTCGCAAGCAGGATCGCAGGCCGGCCTTCAGGTCGAGCGCACCGGTTCCAGGGTGTCTCCGTATTTGCGCGCCAGCCAGGACGCGATCATGGAGGGGACCATGCCGACGAGGCCGTACAGCACGAACTGCAGCACGCCGGTATCCGGCCCGCGCGAACCGTAGAGGAGTGCGGATGCGACGAAGCCGATGAGGCCGACGATCAGTATCCGCAACGCCGGCCCGATGCGCTTGACATGCCAGAGAATATCGTCGATCGCGGCTATCATCAGCGCCGGCACGATGCCGAACAGATAGCTGTATTGCAGCGTCTTGAAGAACGCGCCGAGGAACTTGCCGATCTCCGACCAGTTGGTGTCCGTCCAGTAACCCGACGTCACCGTGGCCGCGAACAGCATCAGAAGGCCGCCGATGAACGGGCCGATGATCGCGAAAATCAGATAGCGTTTCATGGCAACCTCTGCGTGAACCGGTGCATCAAGAAACCAGACTCTCCATCCGCTTGGAATTCACGCTCTTGTAACCAGATCCGACCCGGCTTTCAAATCGGCGCCCTGGCGAGCTACCGTTGCAGCCCCGCTGGCCCACGATCAAGCGGACCACCTGCCTTCGGTCGCATTGAATGAAATTGCCGGGGGCGGCGCGCGTTGCGCCTGCAACTTCACGCCGGCGCGTTTGCCGGCCGCTCGTTCTTCTTTGCCAGAATTCGATCCGAGCCGAAGCGGATCGTCCATTGCGCGACCGACAGCAGCAGGGATTCATAGATCGCCACGCACTGGTCGAGTTCGCGTTGCGTGGCCGGCGGGCAGTTCGGCCGGTTGCGCACGATCATCGTCGTGGTCGACCAGCTCACCCGCGCCGCCTTGCACGCGACGATCAGTCCATACATCCGGTCGGCATCGAGCAGGGGTGCAATGGCCTCCACCTTGACGTCGGCCTTGAGCGCCAGCGCGGCTACGACATGGGTGTATTCGCCGCGCACCGCGAACCGGTTCACCGTGGAATCGCCGAGCTTGCCGGTGCGATTGAGCGCGACACACTCGCTTTGCGCCTGGGTATAGTCGATCGCCTTTGGCCGGGCCACGTTCTGCCCGGCGGCCGCTCCTGCCAGGGTCTGCGGCTTCTCCCGCACCACGGGTCGCGGCGCCGTCAGGAACCGCGCCAGAACCACGTCGGCAACCTTGCCGAGCAACTCGCGCAGCAGGTTGCCGGGAAGGTCCAGCCGAAGGCCGATCTTTTCGGCGAGGCTTTCGTCACGCTCGGCGCGCCCCACGAGCGTGGCATAGCCACACTCGGAGAATTTCGCTCCCACGTTCCTCGCCAGCGCGTTGGAGACGCCGACGTCGCCGAACCGCATCAAGGCATCGGTCAGCGCTTCGTTGAGCGTCCTTCTGTCCGATATCGCGAGCAGATGCTGCTGGCCGCGGCTTTTCGCGATTTCGAGCAAATCCTTGTCCGACAGACAAGGCGAGTTTCTCAAGACCGGCACAGCCACCAGCGGGTCGTCGTGAAATGCCAGCGAGCGAACGGTCTGGCGCGGCGCGCGCTCCAGCATCGACAGGGATTCGCTGAGAGGAACCACCGTTGCCGCCCCGACACGCCCGATCAGTTGAGCAAGGACGCCGTCGACGGCGGCGATCTGGGAATCAGTGAGGTGATCGACGTTCGACAGGAACAGGCTCGTCACCTCCCCCAGAATCTTGGCGTCGTGCTCGGGCCCTTCCCTTTCGGCGCCGTTCAATTCTGCGCGCAGATCCGACGATACGGCAGGCATGACTAGTTGGGCTCCATCGAGGTGTCCGGCTCCACGGCGACTGAAATTGACCTGCGGCATGGTCAGGACCGAAGCCTTACCTCAACTTCGTAACTTTTCTCATGCCGCAAGAGCCACTTTCCGGAACGCCCTCACCAGCGAGCCTTCCAGCTTCCCTTCCATCCCCTCGAGGATCTTGTAGGCCGCCGGCCCTATCATCGGCGCCCGGTACGGCCGCGCTTCGATCAGCGCGGCGTAGATGTCGGAGATCGTCAGCAATCGCACCAGGTCGGAGATCTGCGGCGCCGTCAGTCCGTCGGGATAGCCGGAACCGTCGAGATATTCGTGGTGGTGCCGCACGCCATCAAGGATCTCGTCGCTGAACTCCGGCTGGGCCTTCAGGATGTCGTATCCGATCACCGGGTGGGTACGCATGATTTTCTCTTCTTCCGGATCGAGGCGTCCGGGCTTGTCGAGAATCGACAAGGGGATATGCGCCTTGCCGATATCGTGCAGGGTTGCCGCGAGGCCCAGGCGCTTGACGTCGGCAGCGGAGAACTTGATCGCCATCGCGAAGCCGACCGCAATGCCCGTCACCAGCAGGCAATGCTGGAACGTTCCTTCATGATAGCGGCGGACGTCATTGAGCCACGAGGTCAGTCCGTTTCTTTCGATGCCGTTGATGATCTCCGACGTGGCGGCCTCGGCGTCCGACAGCTTGAACGGCCTGCCGTCCCGTATCGCCGTGAACATGGACCCGAACACCGCCGCACTTTGCGTGATCTCGGACGAAGCCTTGGCCGAGTTGGCCAGCATCCGCTCCTGAGCCGCCTTTTGGGCGACTTCGATCTCCGCCAGTTTGGTAACGATTTCCTTCGGGCGCGAAACCACGCTCGTCGCGCCGAGCGCGAACGCCTGCGAAACCATGTGGTGGAGGTGCTTCTGGACGACGAAGAGCTTTTCGGAGACGTCGCGCAGGTCGCCAAGGACGACCTTGAGCTGCTCCACGGGCGCGGGCTTGCGCAGATCGGCGTCGATCATCACGACGCCGTCCGAGATGTCGGACGTGCTGACAGTCCCCAGCACCTGGGGCGCTACGTCGTGTTCCGGCCCCAGGATCGCGCGGATCGCTGGTATCTTCGTCGGCTCATCGGTCAGAAAATGAACAAGCATTGAACACCAGTTTCGAAACTGATTCCGCGTGTTGTCGTTTGATCGAAAGAATGGTGTCGAACGCGTCCCGCAAAATAACGCCCGATCCTACGGCGATTTCCCTAACCGGGGGTTGCAACCCGGCTTCCATTTTACCGCAATACTACTGACCAGGCGGAACCCGGCCGCATCTCACCCATTTGGGGGTGGAACCCGGGGCGCCGAGGTCTGCGGGAATTGGGGAGGACGGGCGTCCGGCCGCCTGGCAAGGCGAAGTCGGGGGAAGCAAGGGAGAGGTCAGGGCGTGGAAAACGCCCCTATTCTCCCCACGCCGCGAACGCCTCGTTGAAGGCGCGTTCGCCGGGGGCGCCCTTTTCGATCGCGATGATGGCGCGGCGCTGGTTGACATAGACCAGCGGTACGTCGAACCAGGAGCGTTCCTTCAGGAGCTGCAGGTTGCGGGCGCGGTCGGAATCGACGTTGGACAGACCGACCAGGAAGAAGCCGTCGGTGACCTTCACCGCAAGCCCCGCCAGCGGCGTCCCGCGCGCCTGCTCGTTGGACTTCATCAGGATGCCGGGCACGTTGCCGACACCGCCGCCGGAGAAATCCTGCGGCAGGATGAAGGTCAGTTCGGCGGTGTGGCTCGCCGGCAGCGAAGTGTCGGTGTTGCGGCGGAACGACATCGTCATCTTGAACTTGCGGTCCGGAATTTCGATGTCGGCGCGCACGGCGATATCGGGCTTCTGGTTGCCGCTCGCCTTGATCTGTTCGGTGCGCCAGATCACCGAGCCGACATACTGCTTGCCCTTGGGATCGCTCGGATCCTCGTCATAGAGCACCACGCGCTGCGCGACCGGCGCGATGTTTTCCGAGGACGAAGGCTGCCCGACGCGATCGGGGATCTTCGGGCGCGACTGCGGCGCGGCCGGATCCTTTGGCGCTTCCGCGACCGGCTGGGATTTGAACAGGCCGCTGATCGCGGTAACGGCCGCCTTGCCCCACAGGATGCCGGCGCCGACCAGAATGAGCACGATGCCGACCGCGATCGCGCTCTTGAACGGAAACGCGGCCAATGCCCGCGAAGGCTTCTTCGGCTCGCGGTCGCGATCCCCGGACAGCCGCGAACGCTCGCGCGGCGGCGGCATTTGCGGCGGCTGCGGCGCGTAGCGATCCGCTTCCTCCAGCGATTCCTCGTAGGAATAGGGCGCTTCCGGATCGGCGCCGCGATTCTCCATGCTCGGCTCGAGCCGGTCGAACTCCGGCGACGGCGACGGCACGTTGGCATAGGTCTTTCGCGCCGCGCGGTTGGCCTGCGCTGCGGCGCGGCCGAGATCGTCGGCGTCGGCGGCGATATCGCGAAAACCGCGCATGCCCGGCGGCGGCGGCATCTGCGGCCCGCCATTGTCAGGACCCCGGCGGGGGCCGCCCGGCCGGTCGCCGCGGATCTGCGGCGGCAGTTCGGCATCCTGCATCGGAATTTGCGGCGCCTGCGGGCGCGGCGGAGCGGGCGGCTGCCCGTCCGGTCGCGAATTGCGCGGCGGGCGCTGCTCTTCCTGGCCAAGCGGCGGACGGGCATCGCGCGCCGGCGGCTGACCGGGCGGACGCGGCCGGGGCGGAGCTCCCGGCGCGGACGGACCACCGGCTTGAGGCGCGGCGTCCGGCGGGCGGGCATTGGCACGGCGGAAATTGTCGCCGCCGCGCGGCGCGGCACCACCGCCCGGACGCGACGCCTCGCGGGCGCGCTGGGCAGCTTCCGACTCGACCTTGCGGACGGCCTCTTCCAGCGACAGCCGCTCCCGGGTGATTTCGGATTCGGAGAGCGGCGGCTGCACGCTGCGCAACTGCGCGATCAGCGCGGTGCGGGCCCGCTCGTAGAGCGCACGTCGGCTCTCGCCGGGGGCACTGGGGTCCAGGCCGGCGATGGCGCGTGCGATCAGCGGGTAGTAATCAGCCATGTCGCTTCAATAATACTGGCCTCGGTAACATCCCGTTAAGCCTCAAACGGGTTTTGAACCAGAATAGTATCCTCGCGTTCGGGGCTGGTGGAAAGCAACGCAATGGGACAACCCACCAGTTCCTCGACCCGCCGAACATATTTAATGGCCTGGGCCGGCAGATCCGCCCATGAACGGGCATTGGCGGTCGGCTCCTTCCAGCCCTCGATGGTCTCGTAAACCGGCACCACCCGGGCCTGGGCGCCCTCGCCCGCCGGCAGATGGTCGATCTCCTTGCCGTCCAGCATATAGCCCGTGCAGACCTCAATGGAGTCGAAGCCGTCGAGAATGTCGAGCTTGGTCAGCGCCAGGCCCGTGATGCCGCAGGTGCGGACGGTCTGCCGGACCAGCACGGCGTCGAACCAGCCGCAGCGGCGCTTGCGCCCGGTATTGACCCCGAATTCCCTGCCGCGGCGGCCGATTTCCTCGCCGATCTCGTTGTTGAGTTCGGTCGGGAACGGCCCCTGGCCGACACGGGTCGTATAGGCCTTGCAGATGCCGAGCACATAGCCGACCGCGCCGGGGCCCAGGCCGGTACCGGTCGCCGCCTGTGCCGCCACGGTGTTGGACGAGGTGACGTAGGGATAGGTGCCGTGGTCGACATCCAGCAGTGCGCCCTGCGCTCCCTCGAACAGGATGCGCTTGCCCTCGCGGCGCTTGAGATCCAGCAGCCGCCACACTGTCTCGGTGTAGGGCAACAGCTTCGGCGCCAGTGCGGTGAGTTCTTTCAGGATCCCGCCGGCGTCGATCTCCTCCAGCCTCAGGCCGCGGCGCAGCGCGTTGTGGTGCGCCAGCAGGCGATCGATCTTGTGCGGCAGAGTGTCGAGGTCGGCAAGGTCCATCAGGCGAATCGCGCGGCGGCCGACCTTGTCCTCATAGGCGGGCCCGATGCCGCGCCGCGTGGTGCCGATCGCGGTGACGGCGTTGGAGGATTCGCGAAGCGCGTCGAGTTCGCGGTGCAGCGGCAGGATCAGCGTGACGTTTTCGGCGATCCGCAGATTGTCCGGGCTGATGGCGACGCCCTGCCCCTTCAGCTTTTCGACTTCGTCGAGGAAAGCCTGGGGATCGAACACCACGCCGTTGCCGATCACCGCAAGCTTGGAGGGGCGCAGCACGCCGGACGGCAGCAGCGCCAGCTTGTAGGTCTCGCCATTGATGACGAGCGTATGGCCGGCATTGTGGCCGCCCTGGAAGCGCACGACGATGTCGGCCTGCTCCGACAGCCAGTCGACGATCTTGCCCTTCCCTTCGTCGCCCCACTGGGCGCCGACGACGACAACATTGGCCATTTCTAACGTGTTCCCTGCAACTCAGTTGGTCCCAGCATGAAGTTCCCGGCAAACCGGTAGCCATTGTTCCGGATCATGCGCTAGCCTTGCCCAGCCAAAGTCACGGCCGGGGCCGTTCGCATCCAAGGCAGCCCCACCGGATAAAGGAAGCGAGTGATCTAGGCAAGCAAGAAGGCGGCTTTATGGGGCCTTGGACGGTCTACAACCCATTGAATCCCCGTAATATTTGTGAACGGCGGCGGGACCGTCCCCTACCCCGTCGCATTAACATTCGGCAAAGACGGAACGGCGATGTCCAAAACCACCCGCGCAACCCAGATGCTGGACAGGCTGGGCGTGAAATTCACCTTGCACGCCTACGACTACGATCCCGACGCCGAGAGCATCGGGCTGCAGGCAGCCGAATCGCTCGGCGTCGAGGCCTCCCGCGTGCTCAAGACGCTGATGGCCGAGGTCGACGGCAAGCCGGTCTGCGCCGTGGTGCCGTCGGACTGCGAAGTCAGCATGAAAAAACTCGCCGGCGCGTTCGGCGGCAAGGCCGCCAGGATGATGCGCCCGGCCGATGCCGAACGCCTGACCGGCTACCACGTCGGCGGCATCAGCCCGTTCGGCCAGAAGAAGCGCGTGCCGGTCGCGATCGAGACGACGGCGCTGGTCCACACGAGCGTGTTTCTCAACGGCGGCCAGCGCGGCCTGCAGGTCGAACTCGCTCCCGACGACGCCGTGAAGGCGGCCGAGGCGATCACACGGCCGCTCACGGCGTGAGCCGGACTTCCTTCGGCGCCTTGCGACGAGCGTGGCTATCCGGAAAGCCTGGGCTGCGTCTGCGCCCACAGCATCGCCTCGACGATCGCCTCACGTAGTTTCGGGCGCAACTCTTCGTCACACTCGATGAATGCCAGAATGGAATTGGCGCGAACCGCGAACGCCTGACGCGTTTCCGCCGCGACCTCTTCGGCCGGCGATGGCTTGTCCAAAGGAATGACCCACCCGTTTGCAAAATTCGATCTCACGGACAAACCCGGCCGCTGAACGCGCCGCCGCCTGCCGTGGTCCCAATCGATCGAACGATCGCTCGATAACTCAAATGAAACTGGACCGGACCAACCGCGGCATACCCAAAAACAAACCGAGGTTGGATCGTACTGATAAATCGTCCTAAGATTGCATGGTCGCGACGGTCTTTGCAACATCAAACAGGTGGCTGCGCCGGCGCGCATGGGGGCGATGCGTCTGCGTCATTGATGAACCGGTCAAATCCGTGTCTGTGACTCCGGCCGGGCCACATCACCGGCCCGGCGCACCTTGCCGGGCGGGCCGCGGCGTCATGAACCGGGTCCAGATGTCGGCTTCCGAACCCACTACTTCCTCGTCATCGGCAAGCTGGCTCGCCAACCAGCCCTATCTGCTGCTCAGCATAACGGCGCTGTGCTGGGCCGGCAACGCCATCGTCGGACGGCTGGCTGCCGGCCACATCCCGCCCGTCACGCTTTCCTTCCTGCGCTGGTCGCTTGCGTTCCTGGTCATCCTGCCGTTTGCCTGGAAACATCTGGTGCGCGACTGGGCCGCGATTCGCGGCCGCCTCGGCATCATGATCGTGCTCTCGATCACCGGCATCGGCGCATTCAACACCCTGCAATACTGGGCGCTGGAGCACACCCAAGCGCTCAACACGCTGCTCCTGCAATCGGCCGGGCCGCTGGTCGTCGCGGTGTGGTCACTGATGCTGCTGGGCGTGCGGCTGACGCTGGCGCAGGCCGCGGGCATCATGCTGTCGATGGCCGGCGTGCTCGTCATCCTGATGCACGGCGACCTCACCAAGCTTTCCAATATCGAGTTCAACCGCGGCGACCTGATCTTCATCGTGGCGCTGGCGATCTTCGGGCTCTACTCGGTGCTGTCGCTGAAGCGGCCGAACATTCACGGCCTGTCGTTCGTCGCCTTCACCTTCGGCGCCGGAGCAGCTTGCCTGATCCCCTTGTTCGTCTGGGAACTGTTCGCGCGGCCGCTGATGCGGATCGACGCCGCGAACCTGCTGACGCTGTTCTACGTCGCGCTGTTTCCCTCCACCCTCGCCTATCTCTGCTTCAATCGCGGCGTGCAGCTTATCGGGGCCAACCGCGCCGCGCCGTTCTTCCACGTGGTGCCGGTATTCGGCACCGTCATGTCCATCGTCTTTCTCGGCGAGCACCCGCAAGTGTTCCACTTCGTCGGCTTCGCGCTGGTGCTGACCGGCGTGTTCGTGGCGTCGCGAAAGCCTCAAGCTGCCCAGGACGTGAGTTCGTGAAAGGCAGATATCCGAGCTCAATCGGGCACGCAGCCTGTCACGTTTGCGCCACTCCAGAAATGCATTCCACTCGTTAAATATGACCGGCACGGACGTTCAAGCTCACATCAATCTGGTCGCGGCTTACGGCTCGACGGACAAACAGGCACGCAAAGGCACTGGTCCCCAGCCTGGACGTGCCGGTCGGCTGCGCCAATGTCTCCGAGGAAGGACGGAAATCGCCACCCTCGCAGCGCCCCTTGTCCCTTGGTTCCGGGTCGCCGGGCGCGGTGACTTGCTGCGGCAAATCCGCTATCTGTGGAGCCCGCTTCGCAAGGTTTTCGATGAGAGCGCGCGCCAGCAATCTGATGATCGGCACCCTGACCCTGGCCCTGATTGCCGGGTCGTTCGGCGCGTTCCTCACCTACCGGAGGCTCGCGGGCATCAAGCAGCAGGTGCCGTTCCGGGTGATTTTCGAAGGCTCGGCTTCCGGCCTGCGCAAGGGTGGCAGCGTCAATTTCTCCGGCATCCGGGTCGGCGAAGTGGTCTCGCTGAAGCTCGACCATCCCCGCCGCGTCGTGGCGCTCGCGATGATCGACGGCAACACGCCGGTCAAGAGCGACACCCAGGTCGGCCTCGAGTTCCAGGGGCTGACCGGGATTGCCGCGATCTCGTTCACCGGCGGCTCCGACGAGGCGCTGCCGCCGCGAAAGGGCGAAGACGGCATTCCCGAACTGTCCGCCGACCCCTTCGGGACGCTCAACACCCAGGAAAAGATCCGCTTGGCGCTGCGCAACGTCGACAAGGTGATCTCCGACAACGAGGCGGCGGTGAAAGATACGCTGCGGAATTTCGAAAGCTTCACTGCCTCGCTGTCCGGCAATGGCGCGAGGATCACCAGCATCATCTCGACCGCCGAAGACGGCATCGCCGCCGTTGACGGCGCGCTGGACAAGACAAAGGATTTCATGGGGAGCCTCGCCAGCGACAAATATGGCGGCGAGTTGCTGCCGACCGTGATCTCGCTGCGCGAACTGATCGAGAGTTTCAACAAGAAATCCGGTTCTGTCATCGCCGACACCCGCAAGATGTTCGGCGAGCTCAGCCAGTCCATCAACAGCAGCAAGTTCGGCAGCAGCCCGCCGGCCGCGCCCGCCAGACGGTAGCTTCGATCAAGAACCAGGAATAACGGAAACGCCCGACGTGCTCGACAAATCGACCTCAGCGACCACCGCCCCGCCCGCTACCGTTACCCGCACCGAGAACTCCGTGCCACGGGCCTTGCAGAAATATCTCACGCTCGACGATTTCGAGGTGACCGCGCGGCGCCGGATTCCGAAGTTCCTCTACGGCTATATTTCCGGCGGCGCCGAGACCGATGCGGCCGTGCGCGACAACCGGAAAGCCTTCGACGAATACGGTTTCGTGCCGCGCGTGCTCAACGACGTTTCCGGCCGCGACCAGACCGCGACACTGTTCGGCAAGCGTTACGCCTCGCCGTTCGGGATACCGCCGATGGGCTCCTCGGCGCTCTGCGCCTATCGCGGCGACATCGTGCTGACGCGGGCGGCGGCCGAAACCAACGTGCCGATGATTCTCAGCGCCTCGTCGCTGATCACGCTGGAAGACGTGCGGCGCGAGAACGACGCCGCATGGTATCAGGCCTATCTCGCCGGCCTGCCGGAGCGCATCGAGCCGCTGGTCGACCGGGTCGCCGCCGCCGGCTACGACACCTTCGTCGTCACCGCCGACGTGCCGGTGCCGCCCAACCGCGAGAACAACATCCGCAACGGCTTTCAAGTGCCGCTCGCGATCACGCCGCGCGTGTTCTGGGATACGGTGACGCATCCGCACTGGCTGTTCGGCACCTGGGCCCGCACTGTGAAGAATTTCGGCATGCCGCATTTCGAGAACATGGACGCCAAGCGCGGTCCGCCGGTGCTGGCCAAGAATCTGATGCGCAATATCGGCCACCGCGACCAGCTCGCCTGGAAGCATGTCGAACTGATCCGCAAGAAGTGGAAGGGCAAGCTCGTCGTCAAGGGACTGGTCTCGCCCGCGGACGCCAGGATCGCGCGAGAGAGCGGTGTCGACGGCGTGATGCTCTCCAACCATGGCGGCCGCCAGCTCGACTACACCATGTCCGGCCTGCGCACGCTGCCGGAGATCGCCGCGGAAGCGAAGGGCATGACGATCATGGTCGACGGCGGCATCCGCCGCGGCACCGACGTGATCAAGGCGCTGGCGCTGGGCGCGCATTTCGTCTGGGTCGGCCGCCCCTTCCTCTATGCCGCGATCGCCGGCGGCAAGGCCGGCGTGCAGCGCGCGATCACGCTGCTGCAGGCCGAGATCGACCGCGACCTGGCGCTGCTCGGCATCCGCTCCCTCAGCGAGATCACACCGGACCTGGTGCGGAAGTTTTGACACTCGCGGAATAGAAGTTGTCGTCACCCGCCAACGGGTCGCGCGAATGCGCGCCCGATGACAGGCTCCGGCGGGTGACCCAGTATTCCAGAGACCTCGGATCGGACCGAGAAGCCGCGGCGTACTGGATGCTCCGCCTTCGCGGAGCATGACAGCGGTGGGTGTTGATCATGCACGCCTCACCTCACCTCATCCTGAACTTGCTGTACGCCTCCTTCGTCGCGATGATCACGTGTTCGGCGCAGCCGTTGGTGCGGTGGCGGTCGCAGCGCTGTTCGTAGTCGTGCGACGTCATCATATCGAGGAAAGCGGTGACGGTCGGATAATACACCAGCGCCAGGTAGTCCCATTGATTGCCGTCCTGCCGTCCGAGCGCGACCGTTTTGGCGTCGCCGGTCCACAGCAGCGTGCCGCCGCGCGCCTTGATCATCGGCACCGTGAGCGCGCTGTAGCGCAGATAGGCGTCCCAGCCCGATCCGTCGCCATCGAGCGAGCGCTCGCGGAAGCGCATCAGGTTCACCATCACCACCGGCGCCTGCTGGTCCATCTCCCGCAGACCCTTCACATTCAGCAAATCCACACCCATCCACGGCTCCTCACGCATTCGGCGATACCGGACATTGTAGCATTGCACGCACGGGTCTTGTCTCTCACCAGGAATCCGGCACAAGTCGCCGCGAGACATGACCCACCCCGCACCAGCGCCGCCCGCCCGCCATCCAATCCGGTGGCTGAACAACCAGCCATACCTGCTGCTCAGCCTGACCTCGCTGTTCTGGGCCGGCAACATCGTGCTGGCGCGCCACGTCGCCGGCCACGTACCGCCGCTGACATTGTCCTGCCTGCGCTGGATCGGCACCTTTCTCATCCTGCTCCCGTTCGCCTGGCCGCATCTGAAGCGCGACTGGCCAGTGCTGCGCGCGCATTTGCCGATGATGGTGTTCCTGTCGGCGATCGGGTTCGCCTACAACAACGCGATCTCCTACTGGGCCATGCAGTATACCGAGGCGCTGAATGCGCTGCTGATCCAGTCGGCCGGGCCGCTGTTCGTGGCGCTGTGGTCGCTGGCCCTGTTCGGCGTCCGCCTGACCGGCGCACAGCTCGCCGGCATCACCATCTCGCTCGCGGGCGTGCTGACCATCATCCTGCGCGGCGACTTCAGCACGCTCGCCGGCATCAGCTTCAACCGGGGAGACCTGATGTTTGCGAGTTCGCTGGTATCGTTCGGGCTGTATTCGGCGCTGATGCCGAGGCGTCCGGTGACGCACGCATTGTCGCTGATCTCGTTCACCACCTGTTGCGGCGCGATGATGCTGCTGCCGTTCTCGATCTGGGAGTTTTCGACCGGCGCGACGCTGAAGTTCGACCTGATTTCGATGACGGCGCTGGCCTATGTCGTAATCTTTCCTTCCACGCTGGCGTACACGTTCTTCAACCGCGGGCTGGCGTTGATCGGGCCGAACCGCGCCGCACCGTTCTTTCACCTGGTGCCGGTATTCGGCTCGGCAATGGCGATCCTGCTGCTCGGCGAGCAGTTGCGACTGTTCCACCTGGTCGGCTATGTGCTGGTGCTGGCGGGCGTGGTCATCGCATCGCGGCGCGCCTCGGCAAAGGCCTGAGAAACGCATGTATCCGGAGCCTGCGGCGTAGCTTCTTACCGGCTTCCACTTTGATCCCGGGCAGGCTAGCTTCCCGGCCAATCGTTCATAAGACAGTTGAGGAAACGACCATATGTTGACGACTTTGAAGCGTTACCGGCACCTTGCGGCGGCAGCGCCCCTGATGTTTGCACTCGTTGCAACGGCTTCCGCGCAGGCCCCCTACCCCAACCGCAACATCACGCTGGTGCTGCCGTTCGCCGCCGGCAGCGGCACCGACACCACGACGCGCCTGATCGGGAAGGAGCTCGGCACGGCGCTTGGCGTCAGCATGGTCATCGAAAACAAGGCTGGCGCCAACGGCTCGATCGCGGCGAGCTACGTGGCGCGCTCCGCGCCGGACGGTTACACGCTGTTCGTGACCACCAACACGACGCATTCGGCAAATCCGTATTTGCTGAAGAACATGACCTACGACCCGATCAAGGACTTCACCCCGATCGCGCGGACCGGCGACCTGCCCTTCATGCTGGTGATCCATCCGGACATTCCGGCAAACTCCGTGGCCGAACTGATCGCGCTGGCCAAGAAGGAGCCGGGCAAATACTCCTACGCCAGCGGCAGCTCCTCGGCGATCGTGTCGGGCGCGACCTTTGCGCGCCTCGCCGGGATCGACCTGCTTCACGTCCCCTACAAAAGCTCGCCGCCGGCACTCACCGACTTGATCGCCGGCCGCGTCTCGATGATGTTCATCGACGTCCCGACCGGCCTGCCCCACGTCAACGCCAAGGCGCTGAAGGCGCTGGCGGTCACCACCAGGAAGCCGTCGGCCCTGCTGCCGCACCTGCCCACCATGGACAACACGGTGAAGGGCTTCGACATCACGTCGTGGCAGGGTTATCTCGGCCCGGCCAACATGCCCAAGGATATGGTCGTCAAGCTGAACGCGGAGATCCGCAAGGTCATCGAACGACCCGATATCAAGAACCGGCTCGCCGAGCGCGGCATGGAGGCGTTTTCAGGCACCCCGGAAGAGTTCGACGCCTTCCTGAAGGAGCAGCTGGTGCTCTGGGACAAGCTGATCGCAGACGCCGGGATCGAGAAGCAGTAATTGCCGATCCTCATGGTGAGGAGCGCGCTTGCGCGCGTCTCGAACCATGTGGCCCCGATCGTGCCATTCATCCTTCGAGACGCCGCTACCGCGGCTTCTCAGGATGAGGTCTGACAGGACTGCGCAGGGTGGGCGTGCCCACCCTTCACACCATGATTCGTTGATGGATGGTGGGCACGGTGCGAGAGCGCCTTTGCCCACCCTTCAGCGTGCGGAACGCTCACTCCCGTGCATCATCTCCAGCTCGGCAATGCGACGATCCGCGCGGCGGAGCCGCCGGCAGAGCTCGCGGTTGATGTTCTGCATCACCATCACATACGCCTGGATATCGGCCTTGTAGCACTCATAGAGTTTTCGGGCCGTAAGCTCGTACAGCACGGTCGGACTCTCCGCGACGACGGTGGCCGACCGGTTCTGCATTTCGATCAGCGTCATCTCGCCGAAGAAATCACCGGGCGCGAGACGCGCCATGCGAATAACACGCCCCGCATCCGCCAACTTGCTCACCACGAGTTCGCCGGAGTGAACGACGAACATCGAGCGCCCCGGCTCGCCTTCCGCCACCACCGTGGCGCCGGCGTCGAAGCGGCACTCGACCAGCATCGAGACCAGCAGCTCGAGGCTTGCGTCCGTAAGGCCGCCGAAGAAAGGCGTGGCGAGCAAAAACGCTTTCAGACCGGGCGAGCTGACAGCCATCGGCGCAATATACTCCCGCTCCGGGCGGCGGCAAGCGAGCCGGCCAGGCGGGACGCATCGCCACCATTTCCCTGGTGTCAGACGATCGGCCAGACAGGCAGACCGGCCGACACAGACAACCTCAGAAAGTTGCACGGGCGGCTAGTCGAATCGTTCTGCTCTGTCCCGGCGAAATGTTGTTGTTGCCGTCGGCAGTCGCCCAGTAACCCTTGTTGAACAGGTTCTCCACGTTCAACTGCACGCGCCACATCTCGTTGATCCTGGCGTAAACGGCAGCATCGAAGCGGACAAAGCCGGGCAGGCGCACGCTGTCGTCGGACGAAGCAAAGGAATCCGAGAAATAGATCACGCCGAGCGCCGCCGCCCAGACCGGGTCGATCTGGTACTTGTTCCACAGCGAAACCTGGTTGTAGGGCACGAGCTGGACGCGATTGCCGGCGACGATCGGCGGGTTCACACCCGGCGCCGCCACATCCTTCGAGATGCGCGCGTCGGTATAGGCGTAGCCGAGCACGGCCTGCCAGTCCGGCGTGATATAGCCGGTCAGCGAGGTCTCGAAGCCGCGGATGGTGTGCGCCCCGCCCGGTTGGTTCGCGGATCGGCTGTTGCGCCAAGCCGCCAACCGGCTTTGCTCCGGAAGCAAACGTCAGGCACGGCAGATTGCTGCTGCCGTACCGACGATAGCGCCGCCCCTACGCCGCGCGCACCTTGACCAGGAATTCGTCGACCGCGCTGCGCAGCATGCCGGACTGGGTGTCGAGTTCGCGGGCGTTCGCCAGCACCTCGGTCGCCGCCTTTCCGGTCGCGGTCGCCGCGGTGGTGACGCCGCCGATATGGGTGGAGATCTCGTTCGATCCCGCCGCCACCGACTGGATGTTGCGGGCGATCTCGCGGGTGGCGCCGCCCTGCTGCTCGACGGCGGACGAGATCGAGACCGTGATCTCGCTCATCTGCGAGATGGTTTCGGTGATGCCGCCGATCGAGACCACGGCTTCGCTGGTGGAGGCCTGCATCGCCGCAACCTGGGAAGAGATTTCCTCGGTCGCCTTCGCGGTCTGGTTGGCGAGCGCCTTCACTTCCGATGCCACAACCGCAAAGCCGCGGCCGGAATCGCCGGCGCGCGCCGCCTCGATGGTGGCGTTGAGCGCCAGGAGATTGGTCTGCGCCGCGATCGAGTGGATCAGCTTCACCACTTCGCCGATCTTCTCGGCGCCGGTCGAGAGCGCGCCGACGGTGGCGTTGGTGCGCTCGGCATCGCTCACCGCCTTGCTGGCGATCTCGCTGGAACGCGCCACCTGGCGGGAGATTTCCGTCACCGAACTCGAAAGCTCTTCAGCGGCGGACGCCACGGTGCCGACATTGTCCGATGAACGCTGCGACGCCGCCCCGACGGTCGCCGCCCGCGCGCTGGCATCGCTGGCGGTTGCCGTCATCGACTGCGCCGTCGTCTGCATGCCTGCCGCCGCCGTCGATACCGAGCGGACAATGCCGGTCACGCTGCGTTCGAAATCGCTGGCGATGTTCTCCATGGCTGCCCGCCGCTCGGCCGTGGCGCGCGCCTGCAGATCGGCTTCCTTCTGTTCGAGCCCGCGGATGCGCACCGCATTGTCCTTGAAGATCTGCACGGTCGCAGCCATCGCGCCGATCTCGTCGCCGCGGCCGACGCCGGGAATGGCGCCATCCAGCTTGCCCTCGGCGAGACCCTGCATGCGGGCGCCGAGTTCACCGAGCGGCTTTGCGATGCTGCGGCCGATCATCCAGGCAATGCTGCCCGACACCACCGCGATACCGAGAATGGCGAGCCCGAGCAGCCAGGCGAGCGGCTTCATCCGGGCGTCGAGGTCGTCGAGATAAGCGCCGGTCCCGACGAACATATTCCAGCCGGGGATCGGCACCGCATAGGAAAACTTGCGAATCAGTTCCTCGCTGCCGGGCTTGCGATATTCGTAGCGCAGCGTGACATGGCCGTCTTTGGCAATGCCGTCGCGCAGCTCGCGCACGAGCTTCCGGCCGGCGGTTTCGACGTCCATGCGGTTCTGGCCGATCTGCGCCGGAACCGGCGCCAGCACGGTTATGCCGTCCATGGTGTAGGCGAACACGTAGCCGGCGCCGTTGTCGTAGGTCAGCGTATTGCCTCGCTTGCTGAACTCGGCAATGGCCGCATCCTTGGTCAGCTGGCCCGCCTCGACCTGTTTCTGCAGCCCGAGCGCCATGTTACGCGCCATGTCGACGATCGCCCGGGTCTGCTCGACGCGCCCGTTCAGCATCTCCCGCTGCATCAAATAGCCTGCGAGGATGCCGGCGGCGCAGAGGCCGAGCAGGGTTATGCCCACGAGAATGCCGAGCTTCGGGGTGATCTTGAGATTGGTCAGCTTCACAGTGGATCTCCGGAAACAAGCGTGCGATTGGTCGGTCGATTCGTCGCACGATATCGTGAGACCCTTTAGCGCTTCCTTACGAAGATGACGCAAGTCCGTGTTTTTACTGAGTAAATCAACCAATGATTGTAGCGCATGACAATCAGGTCGCGTAAAAGGGGAAATCGCGGTCAAGCAACCGCGGCGGCGCCCGCCGCCTCAAACCAACACCGAAGATGAATCGGGAGCAGGAAATGTCGAAATTCAGGGTGGTGACGCCGAAAGGCGCGAGCTTCACGGTCGCCGGCGGCGGCTATGATTACGAGAAGGAAGCGCTCGATCCGATCGGGGCCGAGATCATCGAGGCGCCGGCCAACGAAGCCGAATTCATCGCCGCCGCGAAAGACGCGGACGCGATCTACGCCAAGGGCATGCCGATCACCAAGGCGGTCATCGACTCCCTGCAGAATTGCAAGGTGATCACGCTCGGCAGCGTCGGTGTCGATTCGGTCGACGTCAAGGCCGCCACCGCCCGCGGCATTCCCGTCACCAACATCCCCGACACCTTCATCGAGGAGGTCGCCGACCACGCCATGATGCTGCTGCTGGCGGGCTTCCGGCGGCTGGTCGAGCAGGACAAGATGGTGCGCACCGGGCGCTGGTCCGAGGGCCGCCCGGCGCTGCTGAAGATTCCGCGGCTGATGGGGCAGACGCTCGGCTTCATCTCGTTCGGCCGCGTCGCGCGCGCGGTCGCCAAGCGTGCCGCCCCGTTCGGGCTGCGCATGATCGCCTACGATCCCTTCATCCAGGAGACGCTGATTTCCGACCATGGCGTGATCCCGGCGACCCTGTCGGAGGTGCTGGCGCAGTCCGACTTCCTGTCGATGCACGCCCCGGCCCGGCCGGAAGTGCACCACATGCTGGGCGAGAAGCACTTCCGGCAGATGAAAAAAAGCGCGATCTTCATCAATACCGGCCGCGGCGCGACGGTGGACGAGGAAGCGCTGATCAAGGCGCTGCAGGAGGGCTGGATTTCACATGCCGCGCTGGACGTGCTGGAAAAGGAACCGCCGTCCCACAACAACCCCATGCTTTCCATGGAAAACGTCACGCTTACCGCGCATGTCGCCTCTGCGTCGGCACGTTTTGACGAAGCACGCAAGCGCCGCGTAGGCTACGAATTGTCACTGGTCTTGTCGGGCATGTGGCCGGTAAGCTGTGTCAATCCGTCGGTGCTGCAAAACACCTCGCTTCGTCGCTGGCAACCTGTCAGCATGGATCGCGGTCCGAACAGCTAGGACGGCAGGAAGGCGTCTTAGGGCGAAGCGGAGAACGGTCCGCGCCCGGAGAGACGTAACAATCACAGAGGCGATAGGCCTGCGATTCCGACTGGAATCGAGGGCAATGGGTTCACCGGCGGTGAAACGTCGGGAACAGAAAACAGGGAGAGCTCTCACTATGACGACCAATATCACCCGCCGTGACGCGTTGGCTCTGGGCGTTTCCGCTGCCGCGCTGGCGGCGACCGGCGCTTCGGCCCAGACCACCTCCGCCATCAAGGCTGCCGACGTTCCGACCCCGAAGTTCGCGATCGAAAAAGGCGCGTCCTTGCGCATGCTGCGCCCGGTGCGATTCGTGCAAGCCGACGAGGACGTGTTCCGCGCCAATTGCGCCAAGTTCACCAAGGAAACCGGCGTCGAGGTCAAGGTCGACTTCGTCGGCTGGGAAGACATCAACCAGCAGACCGCGGTGACCTCGAATTCGGGCGCCGGCCCGGACGTCATCATCGGCTTCTCCGACGCGCCGCACATCTATGTCGACAAGCTGGTCGAGCTGACCGACGTCGCCGACTACCTCGGCAAGAAGTATGGCGGCTGGCTGCCGCTCGCCAAGAACTACGGCATGAAGAACAAGAGCAATGCCTGGATCGGCTTGCCGTTCGGCGCCACCGCCGGCCCGCTGATCTACCGCAAGTCGATCCTCAAATCGGTCGGCTTCGACAAGGTGCCTGAAGATCATGCCGGAATCACCGATCTGTTCCAGAAGCTGCATAAGGCGGGCAAGCCGGCCGGCTTCGCACTCGGCAATGCCAAGGGCGACGGCAACGGCTTTGCCAACTGGGTGCTGTGGTCGCACAACGCTGCGCTGCTTGACGAAGAGGGCAACGTCACCATCAACAGCAAGGAGACCATCAACGCGCTGAAGTGGGTCAAGGATATCTACCCGACCTTCATCGCGGGCACGCCCTCCTGGAACGACGTCAGCAACAACCGCGCCTATTCGGCGCAGGAAATCTCGCTGACCGCCAACGGCGTCTCGCTGTACTTCTCGCTCAAGAACGATCCGGCGACCAAGGCGATCGCCGACGACAGCGAGCACCAGCTGCTGCCGAAGGGCCTCGCCAAGGTCTCTCCGATGGCCGGCCTGACGCTCAACGCGATGCTGTTCAAGCACAGCCAGTATCCGAACGCGGCAAAGGCTTTCCTGCAGTACATGCTGGAAAAGGACCAGTACGAGCCGTGGCTCAACGCCAACTCGGGCTATTGGTCCCAGCCGCTGGCCGCCTATGCCGATGCCAAGGTCTGGTCGGAAGATCCCAAGGTCAAGATCTTCCGGGATACCATGCAGAGCACCTATTACGACGGCTACAAGGGTCCGATCTCGACCGCGACAGGCGCGGTCAGTGCCGACTACGTGCTGGTGCAGATGTGTGCTGCGGTCGCGACCGGCGCGTCGACGCCGGAAGCCGCCGCCGCGGAAGCCGAGCAGCGGGCGAAGCGCTACTTCCGGCGCCAGAACCGCTAAGGGCCGTCACGCCACATCTTTCCGGGCTGGTGCGCAGGCGCCGGCCCGGAACCTCGAGATTCCGGGGTCGATGCCGTGCGTCGACACGGAATGACGCAACAGTCACAACAGGACAATTACGGAATGTCCGTAACGACGGTATCCGCGCGAACATACGCGCAGCATCAGCCGGGCTGGTTCACCCGGCTGCTCGACAACAAGGCATTCCTGATCATCGTGTGCCTCGCGCCCGCGCTCGGCCTGCTGGGGGTGTTCCTTACCTACCCGCTCGGCCTCGGCGTCTGGCTGGCCTTCACCGACACCACGATCGGTGGCAGCGGCGTCTTTGTCGGCCTGGAAAACTTCCAGTACCTGTTCAAGGATCCCCTGTGGTGGGGCGCGGTGTTCTACAGCGTGTTCTACACCGCGGTCGCGACCTTCGGGAAATTCGCGCTCGGCTTCTGGCTCGCGCTGCTGCTCAATAACCACTTTCCGTTCAAGAGCCTGCTGCGCGCCATCGTGCTGCTGCCGTGGATCGTGCCGACGGTGCTGTCGGCGCTGGCGTTCTGGTGGATCTACGATCCGCAGTTCTCGATCATCTCGTACCTGCTGGTCGATGTGCTCGGCGTCCGCTCGACCAATATCGACTTCCTGGGAACGCCGTGGTCGGCGCGGTTCTCGCTGATCGCAGCCAATATCTGGCGCGGCATTCCCTTCGTCGCGATCTCGCTGCTGGCGGGCCTGCAGACCATATCTCCCTCGCTCTACGAGGCGGCGATGCTGGACGGCGCCACCGCCTGGCAACGCTTTCGCTTCATCACCCTGCCGATGATGATGCCGATCCTCGCGATCGTGATGACGTTCTCGATCATCTTCACCTTCACCGACTTCCAGCTCGTCTACGCCATCACCCGGGGCGGGCCGGTCAACTCGACCCATCTGCTGGCGACGCTGGCGTTCCAGCGCGGAATCGCCGGCGGCGAGCTTGGCGAGGGCGCCGCGATCGCGGTGTCGATGATTCCGTTCCTCGTGTTCGCAACGTTGTTCAGCTACTTCGGCCTCGCGCGCCGCAAATGGCAGCAGGGAGAAGCCAATGACTGACGTAGCCGCCTCACCGGGCAACAGTAACGTCGCCAGCGCCACGCCGGACACGATGTCGTGGGATTCCCGCGCGCGGCGCGTGATGATGATCTATCTGCCGCTGGCCTGCTTCGTGCTGATCCTGCTGTTCCCGTTCTACTGGATGGCGATCACCTCGTTCAAGCCGAACGCGGAGCTGCTGAACTTCAAGGATCACAATCCGTTCTGGATCACCTCGCCGACGCTCGCGCATATCAAGCACCTGCTGTTCAATACCGCGTATCCGACCTGGCTGTGGACCACGATGATCGTGGCAGTCTGCTCGACCTTCCTGTCGCTGTTCGCCTCGACGCTCGCGGCCTACGCGATCGAACGGCTGCGCTTCCGCGGCAGCCCCTATGTTGGGCTCGGCATCTACCTCGCCTATCTGGTGCCGCCCTCGATCCTGTTCATCCCGCTCGCCACCGTGATCGTGCAGTTCGGCCTGTTCGACTCGCCGCTGGCGCTTATCCTGGTGTACCCGACCTTCCTGGTGCCGTTCTGCACCTGGCTGCTGATCGGCTATTTCAAGTCGATCCCCTATGAGCTGGAGGAATGCGCGCTGGTTGACGGCGCCACAAGGCTGCAGATCCTGTGGCGGATCACGCTGCCGCTGGCCGTGCCGGGGCTGATCTCAGCCGGCATCTTCTCGTTCACGCTGTCGTGGAATGAATTCATCTACGCGCTGGCCTTCATCCAGAGCGGCGCCAATAAGACGGTGCCGGTCGCGATCCTGACCGAACTCGTCACCGGCGACGTCTACCAGTGGGGCGCGCTGATGGCGGGCTCCCTGCTCGGCTCGCTACCGGTGGCGCTGTTCTATTCGCTGTTCGTCGACTACTACGTCTCGTCGCTGACCGGCGCGGTGAAGGAATAGGCGGGTCCCGCTACCTGGGAACAGTAAAAATCACCGGGATGTTGAAGCCCATCGAGCCTTGCGTAATTTCCGGCGGGAACGCCGGAAAAGGCGAGGCCTGGCGAAGCATCGCCATGGCCTGAGCGTCGAGCGCGGCAACACCTGATGATCCGGCAAGCCGGCCTCCGGCTACCTTCCCGCTGCGGCTCAGCGTGAAAGACAGCCTGGCCACGCCGGGCTGACGGTTGGCCGCCGACGGATACTGGTGGAAGCGCATCAGATGCGCACGAACCCGTTGATTGTAAGTCGCGACCGCCGAGGCAATTGCGCCGGCGCTGGCCGCGGAGGCAGCCTGGGCCTGGCGTTCGACGCGCGGTGGCGCCGCTGTGCGCGGCGCAGGGGTCGAGTCGTTCGGCCGCTTCGCCTCGATACGGACGACCTTTGGTTTGACCGGCGTTGGCTTTGCCTCCGGGACGGGTTTGGCGGGCTCGGTCGCCGGCTTCATTTCCACCTTCTGCTCGGGCGGCGCCACGACCTCCGGTTTTTCCTGCGGCGGGGTCGGCGCGATCTGCTCCTCGACCACCTCCTGCTGCTTGACCGGCTCGGGCGGCGAAGCGTCGGCCTGATCCATCAACTGATCCGGGGCGCGCTCCAGCGGCGTCGATTGCGGCGCTGACGATACCGGCGCCATGTCCACCATGATCGCCGGAAGTGCGACACCGGGCTCCGGCGGCTGCCGGATCCAGTTCATGCCGATCGCAATCAGTGCGGCATGGACGGCCAGGATTGCCGCCGCCGATACGCCCCAGCGGCGCAATACGGCCTGGTCCGAAACCTCATGGAGCGCGAACGCATTCATGGCTAGCTTCGGCCGTCGAGGCCAACCAACGCGATCTTGAGATAGCCGGCGTCGCGCAAGAGGTTCATCACCTCCATCAGGTCGCCGTAGCTGACAGCTTTGTCGGCGCGCAGATAGATGCGTTCGTCCTTCTTCCCCTGCGTGGCGCTGTCGAGCGTGGTGGTCAGCGTATCGCGCGCAATGACGTCTTCGCCCACCGCGACCGACAGATCCGGTTTCACCGTGACGAACACCGGCTTGTCCGGGCGCGGCGCAGGCTCGACAGTGCTTGCCGGGAGATCGACGCCAAGATCGACGGTGGCGAGCGGTGCTGCGACCATAAAGATGATCAGGAGCACCAGCATGACGTCGATGAAGGGCGTGACGTTGATCTCGTGAGCCTCGACGAGATCGTCCGCGCCTCCGCGGCTCCGTCCGCCGACCACGTTACCCAGCTTGACGCCCATCGCTCTGCCTCCCCTCGCTCACTCGGCGGCGCGCGCCAGGCGGAACGAGCCGCGATCACCCTCGCGGCTGATCAGGAGCAGCACCATCGCCGAGGCGTCGCCAAGCAGCGCCCGATGGGCCGATATCGAGCGGGTAAGGTGATTGTAGATCACCACCGCCGGAATCGCCGCCACCAGACCAAGCGCGGTCGCGAGCAACGCTTCGGCTATGCCGGGCGCTACGACGGCGAGGTTGGTGGTGTGGGCTTCGGAAATGCCGATGAACGAGTTCATGATGCCCCATACCGTTCCGAACAGGCCGACGAATGGGGCGGTGGCGCCGATGGTCGCGAGCACGCCGGTACCGCGGGCGATCTGCCGCGACATCGCGGCCTCTACCCGATCCAGCCGCAACGCAACGCGCTCCTTGAGGCCATCGTCGAAACGATCGCCTGAGAGCGACACCTCGCGCGCGGCGGACTGGATGATCTGCGCCACGGCATCCTTCCCGTTGTGCGTTTCCTGCTCGACATCAGCCAGAACGGCGTCGGTCTCCAGCAGGCTCAGGCGCTTTCTGGCGGTCGCAGTCTTGCGGCGGAGTTCGACGGTCTTGGCCAGCCAGATCGTCCACGTCACCAGCGAGGCGAAGGCGAGCCCCACCATGACCGCCTGCACCACGACGTCCGCATTCACGAACATGTTCCACGGTGACAGGTTGCGCGGCAACAGTGCGACGTCGGTTGCGGCCAGTGCAGCCCCCGGCAGAGCGGCCACGCCGGCCGCGCCACACCAACGGATCATAAAGTCGAGCACTCTTCGCTGCATGATCGTCTCCCGGGCAGGTCAGCGGATCGGTTACGCCGTGCCGGGCGGCGCGATCCTGTCTGCGAGCGCGTGAAAGCGTTGCAGTTGATCGCCGCGCAACGCACGCGCCTCATCGCGGCCGACGAACACCTTGAACATGATGCCGCCATCGAGGTTGATGAACGCGATGAAGGCCGACGATTTTCCCATGAACGGCCGCTCGACGAAGGCGATTGCCGCGCAGCGCTCGTGGCGGAGATGGCCGTGCAGCCCCTTGGGCTGCATCAGGTTGAAATAGCCGCGGCCAACTTCGCCCGCCGGTATGGCGCCGGTGAATTCGAAGATCGCATCGTCGGTATGAACGATCAGCGTGACCTCGCCCCACTCCGCGATGTCGCCCATCGCGGCGGCGAACTCGCCGCCATCGCCGATCCGCACCATCGTTGCCGGCATCGCCTCCAGCACGGCGCGAGGCGTGACCTTTCGCTGCCGCGCCACGTCCTCGATGACGGCGCCGGGATTCTCCGCCATGTGCGCCTTGAGATCGGCGAGTTCCGTGCTCAGCATGATACCCTCCCGTCAGGCGGCAGCGCTGGATTTGCCCTCGCTCAGGATCACCTCGAAGCCCTCGAACTTGGGATGGCCGAGATAGAGGCTTTCGCCGGTCTTGTTGTCGGCGCGGGCGTGCGCACGGCGGAACTCCTCCGAGCGGGTCCAGGCCTCGAACGCCGCCTTGTCGACCCAGGTCGTGTGCGACGAATACAGCGTATGGTCCTCGTAGACGGGGCCCTTGAGCAGATGAAACTCGACGAAGCCCGCCATGCTGCCGAGATAGGATTCCCGGCTGCGCCAGACGGTCTCGAAAGCCGCCTCCGAGCCGATCTTCACCTGGAACCTGTTCATTGCGATAAACATCAGAAATCTCCTTGCTGGGGTGCGCCTGGCGTACCGATCGGGTTGGGTGGAAACACGAATGCGCCGAAGCCGCGCTGGAGCATCAGCACGGCCCGGTGCGTTGGAGGTGATGGTCTTCCGCGAGACCGTGGATTCTTCGTGTCAGGTACCTCCGAAATGATATCTGAGGCCACCCTTGAATACGATCCCAGGGCCGGCACTGGCCCATTTCACGTCGTTTTGAGTGTCTCCCGTGCTGCCGACCGGAATGGCATAGGGACGGTAGTACTGATTGAGCAGGTTCTCGACCGAGAAATTGAGCGTGAGGTCCCGCGTCGGCTGGTACTGGGCGTAGAGGTTGACCAGGTCGAATCCGGTTGCCGGCGTATAGGTCGGAGGAATGTTCTTGTTCGCCGCCGCCGACGTCCACATGACCGAGAGCACGAGCGTCCGATCGAGCAGCCGAATGCCGGCCGTCGTCGTGATCTTCTGCGGCGGGATGCTGTACAGCCCGAATCCGGTTTGCAGATTCTTGCCCTGCAGGTACGAGCCGGCAACACCGACGTACCAGAGATTGGCATCGTACATCGTCTCGGCCTCGAATCCCTGGATTCTGGCCTCGGCAACGTTCTGGTACTGCAGGAACGGCAGGACGGTAATGCTCGGCGCGGGCGGCGGCCCGGTCGGAACCACGAGCGGCGTGCCGAACGCAACCTGGTCGATGAAGTCGGTGATATCGTTGCGGAACACGTTGAACTTGCCGCGGAGGCTGTCGCCCGACGTGAACAGGTCGTTCTTCTTCAGGTTGAAGCCGATCTCCTTGTTCTTGCCGACCTCGGGCCGCAGATTCGGATTTGGCACGAAGCAGAATGTCGAATCGGCGCCCGGTCCCGGGGTGCCCGACGGACAGCGGAAGAACGAGTCGTTGACGGTCGCGCCGGCATGCGGCCCGTTCACCAACGTTTCGGTGATCGAGGGAGCGCGGTAGCCTTCGGCATAGCTGGCATAGGGCGTCAGGATGGCCGTGGGCATCAGGCCGACCGTGATCTTCGGCGACAGGCGGTCGCCGCTGGCGGACGAGGTCGCCGAAGAGAGCTGGTAATTGTCGTAACGCAACGCGCCGATCACCTCGAGCAACGAGGTGTAGTTGGCCTTCCACTGCACGAAGCCACCGGACAGCGTGCGCCGGCCGCCCGGAGTGGTCACATCGGAGGTTCCACTCAGATCGTTCGTCGTCACCTTGTCCTGGAAGGCATCCAGCCCGTAGGTGACGGCATGCCGCCAGTCGTAGGTCTCGAAACGCGTCGTGTTGTAGACGTCGACGCCGATCGTATCGAGCAGGTAACCGCGGTTGCTGCCGATACAGCCGGAGACGGCATTCCCCGGCACGCCGCCGCAGAAGGCGGAAGGAGTCGCGGTGGTATGGCCCGTCTTGATCTGGTCATTCTCCGTGCGATTCCAGTAGACCTTCGCGTCCCAGTCGAACCACTTGTCGTCCGGCTGTGAATATTTCCAGCCCAGCGTCGTCGTGTAGTTCTTCACGTCGGACCGGTAGATCGAGGTGCCGTTCAGGTTGTTGGTCCCGTTCGCATTGGTTGAGTTGGGGTCGCCGGCACGGCGCGGCGGCTGGCCGACGCTGAACAGATCCTCCTGGAAGACCGTACCGAGCTTGACTTCGTGCCCGTCAGCCGGTCGCACCGTCAGCTTGGCAATGCCGGCGGTGAGCCGGTTTCCGGTGTTGGCGACTTCGAAGCCGCTGCCGTCCTTGTAATTTTCCTGCGTGCTGTAGGTGGCGCCGGCGAACACATCGACGTTCGGGTTGACGTGAACGCCGCCGAACACCGAACCAAGCGCTCGGCCGTAGTTGGTCCCGAGAATGGTCTTGGCGTCCACGCCCCAACGTTCGCCGGGGCGGACGACGTCTTCGATGTCCTTGGTGCGGAACGACGCCACGCCGCCGATCGCGCCGGAGCCGTAGATGTTGGCGGTCGGACCGCGGACGATGTCGATGCCGCCGACCAGTTCCGGGTTCAAGAAAAAGGAACCGTTCGCGAAATGGCCGGTGCGCTGATAGTTCTGCCGCGCGCCGTCGACCACCACTGCGACGCGGCCGAAATCCTGCAGGCCGCGGATATTGATCGAGGTCGACGGCTCGTCGCCACGGTCCTGCACCCAGACGCCGGGAATGTTGTAGAGCAGGCCGCCGAGCGTGCTGGCCTGACGGCCCTGGATCTGCTCGAGCGTCACCACGCTGACGGGAGCCAGCGCTTCGATGGCGCGCTCCTCAGTCTTCGACGCCGACACCGTGATCGCATCGAGTGACTGCACCGGCACAGCACCAATCTGCGCCCGCGCGTTCATCACAGGCGCGGCCTGCGCTTGCTGTTGCGGCGCGGCGGGCTTGCGATTCGACTGTTTCTGCTTTTTCTCGGGCGCGCGCGTGACGGAATCCGGCTCGGCCGTTTGCGAGAACGCGACCGTTGACGACATCAACGCCAATGAGAATGCCGACACGCCCAAAACGAGGGCGCGCGAATGCCTAGCCCGAAAAGCCATACTGCCCCAACCTGTTATTTGTCTCTTGGGTCTGGCTGGCGGGCGCCGCAAAAAGCGGTTGCTTGCTGGCTACCAAATGTTCGCGACCGGGACACACCCCTGCCCACATCGCATGCATGTGGTTACGCCGGGCTGCGGAACCGGTCAACAACCACGCAGCCCACTTTATATCGATTGTAAATTGCAGCGGTTGGATTGCGACGGGGCCGGCCTGTACAAACATGCCTTGGGATACCGCAATCGGGGCTTCACAGATAAGATGACCGTTCCTTCCGGAGGAAAGCTCGGCGACGCACCGACGCATGCCGCAAGCCCTGCTCCCACGACGCGTTCCGTCGCCATGAGCGGCAACCGGATCGACAGCCGCGAGCTGTTCGCGGTGGAGCGCGAGATCATCATCGCGCATGGCCAGGAGAATTACCGGCTGCGGCTGACGTCGCAGAACAAGCTGATCCTGACCAAGTAAACCTGACCAAGCGAACCCGATTAAGTGAACCAGCAATGACATTCTGCCGCACGCTCGCACTATCGGCCGCCGCCTGCGGCTTCCTGCTCGGGAGCGCCGCAGTAGCCGCGGGCATAACGGTGCATGATGCGCGCAACCGCGACGTCACGATATCGGATCCCGCGCGGATCGTTTCGATCGGCGGTGCGATCACCGAAATCCTCTACGCGCTCGGTTTCGAGGACAGGCTGGCCGGCGTCGACACCACGAGCCTCTATCCGGCCGCCGCGCGCGGCAAGCCGAGCGTCGGCTACATGCGCCAGCTCTCGGCCGAAGGCGTGCTCGGGCTCAACCCCTCGCTGGTGCTCGCCGTGCAGGGCTCCGGGCCGAAGGAAGCCATGGACCTGCTGGAGGCGGCCAAAGTGCCGCTGGTGCTGGTTCCCGAAACCTTTTCCGAACAGGGCCTGCTCGACAAGATCAAGCTCGTCGGCCACGCCATGGGCGCGGACAAACGGGCCGAATGCCTGACCGCGGTCGTGGCGGACGATCTGGCGCAACTGCGCGCGCTGCGCTCAAGGGTGACGAAGCCGGTCCGCGTGATGTTCGTGATGTCGATGCTGAACGGCCGGGCGATGGCCGCGGGCCAGAAGACCGCCGCCAATGAAATCATCGCGCTGGCCGGCGCTGTCAACGCGATCGACGGCTATGACGGCTACAAGATCATCAATGACGAGGCGATCGTCGCGGCCAAGCCCGACGTGGTGCTGTCGATCCAGCGCGGCAAGGATTCGGTGGATGCAGAGGCGGTGTACGTCCATCCAGCCTTCGCGCTGACGCCGGTAGCTGTGAACAAGACCTTCATCTCCATGGAAGGCCTTTATCTGCTCGGCTTCGGGCCGCGCACGGCGGCGGCGGCGCGGGATCTGTCGATCAAGCTCTATCCAGCGCTGGCGCCACAGGCGGAGAAGTTCACGCCGGCGGCGTTGACGGCCAACTGCCGGCAATGACGACCGACATGGCGGACTCCCGCGCGGAACGCGCGAAGCGCCGCAGCGGATATGCGTTTCGCCCGCCCGCCTCCCTGACCCTCGCCAGCCTCCTGATCGCGCTTCTCGGCGTGGCGCTGGTCGCGCTCACCGTGGGTGCTGCGGGAATTCCGCTGGCGCGGCTGCCCGCCGCGCTCGGCCTCTGGGCGGATACCGGTCCAAACCTCGCGCGCGACCAGCTCGTGCTGTGGTCGATCCGGATCCCGCGGATCGCGGCCGCCGCCATGGTGGGCGCCCTGCTCGCGGCGGCCGGCGCGATCATGCAGGGGCTGTTTCGAAACCCTCTCGCCGATCCCGCGCTGGTCGGCGTTTCCTCCGGCGGGGCGCTCGCGGCTGCAGCTTCGATCGTCTTCGTCGACAGCCAGATCGGCGAGAGCCTGCGCTTCATGCAAAACCAGTTGCTGCCGGTCGCGGCCTTCACGGGCTCGCTGGCGACGACGATCGCCCTCTATCGAATTGCGAGCCGTTCGGGCCGGACCTCGATTGCGATTTTCCTGCTGGCAGGCATCGCCATCGCCGCGATCGCCAATGCCGGCATCGGGCTTTTGGTGTTCATCGCCGACGATCGCCAGTTGCGCGACATCACGTTCTGGCTGCTGGGCTCGCTGAGCGGCGCGACCTGGGCCAAGCTTGCCACACTGGCGCCGGTGCTGGGGATCGCGCTCGTCGTCTGCCTGTCGATCGCGCGCGGGCTCGACGTGCTGGTGCTCGGCGAGGCCGAGGCGTTTCATAGCGGCGTCGATGTCGAGCGGCTGAAGCGGATTTCGATCGTGCTGGTGTCGGCCATGACCGGCGTTGCGGTTTCGGTCTGCGGCGTCATCGGGTTCGTCGGCATCGTGGTGCCGCATCTGCTGCGGCTGCTGATCGGGCCGGCGCACCGGCTGCTGCTGCCGGCCTCGATGCTGCTCGGCGCCGGGCTGATGGTGGGCGCAGACACGCTGGCGCGGACCATCGTCGCGCCCGCGGACATGCCGATCGGCATCCTGACGGCTGCGATCGGCGCGCCGTTCTTTCTGGGGATGCTGCTGCGGCAGCGCGGGCTGGTCTCGCTATGACGTTTATTCTCGAGGCGCAGTCGCTTTCCCTGGCGGTCGGCAGCGCGACGCTGGTTGACGCCGTCGACCTGCGCATCGCGGCCGGCGAAATGGTCGCGATCGTCGGCCCCAACGGCGCCGGCAAGTCGACGCTGTTGCGGATGCTGTCCGGCGACCTTCCCCCGACGAAGGGCCGGATCGAATTGAAGCAGCGCGATATCCGCAGCTATCCGCCGCGCGAACTCGCCCACCATCGCGCGATGCTGTCGCAGCATGTCAGCGTCACCTTCCCGTTCACGGTCGAGGAGATCGTTCATATGGGCGCGGGCGATTCCGGCCGCGCCGCTGCGCAACGACTGGTCGATGCCGCGCTCGCCGAGGTCGGACTGACGCATTTCAGCGACCGGCAACTGCCGACGCTCTCCGGCGGCGAACAGCAGCGCGCGCATCTTGCCCGCGTCCTGGTGCAGCTCGCCTGCGGCGAGGCGCTGCACGGGCCGGGCCTGCTGCTGCTGGACGAACCGACGTCCAGCCTTGACATGCGCCATCAGATCGACCTGGTCGAGACGGCGCGGCGGCGCGCGCAGAGCGGCACCGCTGTCGTTGCCGTGCTGCACGATCTCAACCTCGCGATGCGATTCGCCGACCGGATCGTGCTGCTGCATCGCGGCAAGCTCGCCGTCGACGGCGGTCGCACCGAGGCGATCACGGCCGAGACCATCCGCCGGATCTTCGAGGTCGACGTCGAGATCGACTACACCGAGCAGGGCGTGCCGTTCCTTTTGCCGCAGACCATGCGGCCGGTGGCGTAGCGCCGCACCCTTTATCCAACGGCGACACACGTCCTTCATAGAACTGTCAGCCGCCCGTTACATCCACTGGCCAGAACGGCGCATCATCAATTCCCCCTGGAGATCGATCATGCGCATGTCCCTGCTTTGCTCCGTCGTATCAGTCCTTCTGGCCAGTACCGCTGCGTTTGCGCAGGGCGAAGGCGAATTTCCCGCCACGCTGAAGGGCCACGCCGTGCTGCCGGCGCAGACCTTCATCGATGCGCCTGCGGATGCGCCTGACGACCTCAAGACTTCGGGCAAGTACACCACCGGCAAGCGCGTCGACGCCGTCGGCAGCGTGATGGGAAAATCCTATGAGCGGCCGACCGGCGTGTCGCTGCCGTTCAAGGGCCAGCCGCTGCAGGGCCATTCCGGCATCAAGGTGATGGCGGACGGCTCGTTCTGGGTGCTCACCGACAACGGCATGGGCTCGCGCTACAACTCGGCCGACTCGATGCTGTACCTGAACCGGCACAAGATCGACTGGGCGTCCGGCAAAATCGAACGGCAGGAAACCGTCTTCCTGCACGATCCCGACAAGAAGGTGCCGTTCCGCATCCTCCACGAGAACACCGCGAAGCGCTATCTGACCGGCGCCGATTTCGACACCGAGGGTTTCCAGATCGTCGGCGACACCTTCTGGATCGGCGACGAGTTCGGCCCCTATGTGCTGAAGGCCGACAAGACCGGCAAGATCCTCGCCGTGTTCGACACCATGGCCGACGGCAAGCCCGTGCGCTCGCCCGATCATTGGTCGGTGCAGTCGCCGGCAGCCCCGGGCGCGACCTACACCACGGTCAATCTGCGCCGCTCCAAGGGCTATGAAGGCTTTGCCGCCTCGAAGGACGGCAAGTTCCTCTACGGCCTCTTGGAAGGGCCGCTGTGGGATGCCGGGAAGAAGGACGTCGAAAAGGTCGACGGCAAGGAAGCCGCGCGCATCCTCGAGTTCGACGTCGCCGCAGAAAAGTTCACCGGGCGCTTCTGGACCTACGTCTTCGAGCAGAACGGCAACGCCATCGGCGACTTCAACATGATCGACGGGACCAGCGGCCTGATCATCGAGCGCGACAACGCCGAAGGCACTGCGGACAAGGCCTGCCCGCAGGGCCAGCGCGGCGACAACTGCTTTCCGGATCTCGCCAAGTTCAAGCGCGTCTACAAGGTCGAACTCACAGACGCCAATGTCGGCAAGCCGGCCCGCAAGATCGCCTATATCGACCTGATGAAGATCAGGGATCCCGACAAGAAGGCGCGCAAGCCGCTCAACGACGGCGTGCTGACGTTCCCGTTCTTCACCATCGAGAACGTTGACCGCGTCGATGAGACTCACATCATCGTAGGCAACGACAACAACCTGCCGTTCTCCTCGAGCCGCGATCCGAACAAGGCCGACGACAACGAGTTCGTGCTGCTGGAAGTCGCGGATTTCCTGAAGGCGAAGTGATTCCCGGACTGTCGCCACAGCACAGGTGTCATCGCCCGGCTCGACCGGGCGATCCGGTACCCCAGAGAGGTTTGTGATTGACCGAGAGGCCGTGGCGTACTGGATGCCCCGCTTTAAGCGGGGCATGACAGCGGTGAGCGATCATCCCTTCTTCGTCCGGTAATCCCCGAACGTGGTGTCACGCTGGTCGAGTTGTGCCTTTACGCTCGATCCGTCGCGGCGGAAAGTCGACATGTAGTTCCTGCTGGCCTCGGTCGTGAACGCGAGCGCCTGGATCTCGGTGCCGGCGCGCATTGCTGCGCGCGCGCCCATGATCTCCATCGCGCGGTGCACCGAGCGCTTGTTGAGCTGCTGCAGTTCCACCGGCACTTTTGCGGCGCGTTCGGCGAAATCCAGCGTACGGGTGTCGAGTTCTGCAAGCGGAAACGACCGCGTCGCAAAGCCCCATTCGGCGGCCTCGCGGCCGGACATCGCATCGCCGGTCAACATCAGTTCCATGGCGCGGCGCATGCCGACCAGCCAGGGATGATACTGCATGTCGGGCGGGCTCATCAGCCGCACCGGCGGATAGCCGATCTGGGCGTCGTCGGCGACGTAGACGATATCGCAGGCGGTCGCGAGTTCAGTGCCGCCGGCAAGACAATAGCCGTGCACCTGCGCGACCACGGGCTTCGCCAGATCCCAGATCGAGAACCAGCCTTCGACGACATGGCGCGACCACTGGCCCGGACCCGACGCCGAGTGATAGGGCTGGTCGACGCGATTGTCCGCCGACAGGTCGTAGCCCGCAGAAAAGCACGGACCGGCGCCGCGCAGGATCGAGATCGACACATCAGGGTCGCGATCGGCCGCTTCCAATACCTCGAACACTTCCGCCCGCAGCCGGTTATTCAGCGCATTGCGCTTCTCCGGCCGGTTCAGCGTAATGCGCCGGACCCGCGGCCTGGGATCGTCGACGAGAATATGTTCATAAGGCATCGGCTGGCTTCTCCCTGTTCGCGGACCTGTTGGGCGGCCCTCGGTGCGTTGATGCCGGCATCAAACGGGAAGCTGTCGATGACGGCAAGGCCGCGCGCTGCAGGGCAGAACCCTACCTCTGCCTCGCACCGGTCGGCCCGCCCCGATCGAAAGCAGCTTGACCTGAATCAACGACAGGTGCCGCGCTCTGAGGCTTTTGATGATCATTCCAATGATGGGAGAAGTGCCATGCTTGTCCGTGACGTCATGGTTGCCCCGGTCATTACCGTGGGCCCCTCCGCCACCGTGCAGGAGGTTGCAAAGCTGTTTCTCGAAAAGCAGATCAGCGCGGTTCCGGTCGTGGACAACAACGGCAAGCTCGTCGGCATCGTCAGCGAAGGTGATTTGCTGCACCGCGTCGAGGCTGGGACCGAACGCCACCGGTCCTGGTGGCTTCGCGTCTGGACCGAGAGCGATACGTTGGCGGCCGAATACGTCAAATCGCATAGCCGGAGGGTTTCGGATGTCATGACGCGGGATGTCATCACGACCACGCCCCAGGCGCCGCTCCATGAAGTAGCCACCGTCATGGGGAACAACGGCGTCAAGCGGTTGCCGGTCCTGGAGAACGGGCAACTCGTCGGTGTAGTGAGCAGGGCCAACCTGCTCCAGGCGGTGGCGACCGCGCGCCAGTTGCTCGACATCGCGCCGACGGACAAGGCGATCCGGGATCGCATCCTGTCCAGCCTGAAAAAGGAAACCTGGACCCACACCGGACTGCTGAACGTCACCGTATCCAACGGCATCGTCGATCTCTGGGGCGTTGCGGATTCGGATGCCGAGCGAAAGGCGATCCGGGTAGCCGCGGAGTCCGCGGCCGGCGTCGGCGCCGTCCACGACCACCTGGTCACCTACCGGGGCGGCGGCTGGGCCTGAGCGTCCAACCGCGATAGCGCCTGACGCTTCCGATCCTCCGCCGTAGTGGAACAGGATCGGAAGCTTGCGTCTGCCCTCGTCGACTCACCCCGACGGCGTCATCACGACGCTCTTGTCTTTCGGCCAGCGTATGCGCCAGGCGAAATTGATGGCACGGACCTCGCCTGCTTTCGTCTCGAACGCCCATTCCAGCACGCCGCGCTTGTCGCGGATGTTGGTCGCGGTGGGCGCCGTGGTCGACGGCAACATCTCGACCACGATGTCCTCGTTCTCGCTGACCGGCAGTTGGTCCTCGATCGCGATCCTGATCGGGAA
>JAFAGM010000023.1 GCA_023422775.1 Pseudomonadota bacterium | reverse complement strand
GTTGTAGGGTGGGCAAAGGCGCCCTTGCGCCGTGCCCACCATGTAACGCTGTGCTCGTGATGGTGGGCACGCTTCGCTCTGCCCACCCTACGTCTTCGGCTTTAAGCCGCGCTTCAATCGACCTTCTCGTCGGCGTAGACGCCCCACAGCCGCTGCTGCTCGATCCAGCCGTCAAAGCCGTTGCCGGTGACGCGGCACCAGCCTGAATAACATTTCTTCACCTGGGCGACGACGCCGGCCTGCAGGCGGGCTGCCACCGCGCTGCCGGGATCGGCGCGATCGTAGAGTGGCGCAAGCTCGTCCTTGCTCTTCATGGTGACGACCGCGGTGCGGCGGCCCGACAACAGCGAATGATAGACCCAGCCCTCGGCGCCTTCGGAATCGCGCACGCGGCGCCAGTTCTCGAATTCGGCGGTGATTTCGACCGGCAAGCCGGATCGGGTATAGATCCAGGCGACGTCGTTTTCCTTGGTCGGACCGGCCCTGACGTTTACATGGTCGGATTTGAGGCTGACATATCGCGGCACCGGAAGGCCGCTCGTCGTCATGGCCGAATCCTTGGCCGAAAAACCTGTGCTGACCGATGCGACAAGCCAGCACCCCGCCAGCACCGACATCGAACAGAAACGCCCCAACGCCATCAACTCGTCTCCTGCCGAGCTTCCCAACTCAAATTCTTCGAGTTGAACCGCTCGCTAACGCCCGAAAAACCCCAAACCCCTGCGCCGCGCTTTGGTCACCCCCGGATATTCGACCTCCGAGGGGGTTCTTGTCTTGGCCCGGCCTTCTGATAGAGAGGACGGAACGTTGAGAACAAGCGTGCCCGGATTTTCCGCTGAGAATCCGTGGCAAGTATTTGGGAACCCAAGGACTTGCCCGACGAAACAGCGGGACACCGGGACCGCGCGGCATCAGCAGTGTCGAACAACCGGGTTAATGAGGTCTGAACGGCGAGCTCTGGCGACCCATTGCCTCATGAGAGCAGTACATGTCGGTTAAGAAAAAGCCTCTCGTCGTCGTCACCCGCAAATTGCCGGACTCGATCGAGACCCGGATGCGCGAACTGTTCGATGCGAGGCTCAATCTCGACGATACGCCGATGACTCCAGAGCAGCTTGCCGAAGCCGCGCGCTCGGCCGACGTGCTGGTGCCCACCGTCACCGACGTGATCAACGAGGAGATGCTGGGGCATCCCGACTGCAAGCTGCGCATGATCGCCAATTTCGGCAACGGCGTCGACAATGTCGACGTCACTGCGGCCCATGCGCGCGGCATCACGGTAACCAACACGCCGAAGGTTTTGACCGAGGACACCGCCGACATGACCATGGCGCTGATCCTCGCGGTGCCGCGCCGGCTGATCGAGGGCGCCTCGATCCTGACCGAGGGCAAGAACTGGCCGGGCTGGTCGCCGACCTGGATGCTCGGCCACCGGATCGGCGGCAAGCGCCTCGGCATCATCGGCATGGGCCGCATCGGCCAGGCCGTGGCCCGCCGGGCGCGCGCGTTCGGCCTGCAGATCCACTATCACAACCGCCGCCCCGTGGCGCCCATGATCGCCGAGGAACTCGGCGCGACCTATTGGGAAAGCCTCGACCAGATGCTGGCGCGGATGGACATCATCTCGGTGAATTGTCCGCACACACCTGCGACATACCATCTGCTCTCGGCGCGCCGGCTGAAGCTGATCCGGAAGGACACCTATATCGTCAACACCGCGCGCGGCGGCGTGATCGACGAGGACACGCTGATCAAGCTGATCGAAGCCGGCGACATCGCCGGCGCCGGCCTCGACGTCTACGAGCACGAACCCGCGGTCAATCCCAAACTGGTGCGCCTCGCCAAAGCCGGCAAGGCGACGCTGCTGCCGCATATGGGTTCGGCCACCATCGAAGGCCGCGTCGAGATGGGCGAGAAAGTGATCATCAATATCCGCACCTTCCTCGACAACCACAAGCCGCCGGACCGCGTGCTGCCGAGCATGCTGTGAGGTTGTCGTCCCGGCGAACGTAGCGAACACCGGGACGACGGTGAGTCGGTTGCGCGGCTACGGTTTCATTTATCCTTGCGCCGCTCGCGCTTGCGCCATTCCGCGACGAAGGCCACGAATGCGGCGAGTGCAGGCGGCGGCTGGCGGCGGCTCGGGTAATACAGGAACGGCCCCGGAAACGGCGGGCACCAGTCGTCGAGCACGCTGACCAGCGTGCCCGACTTGATGCCGTAGCGAACGTAGCCCTCGAACGTCAGCCAGAAGCCGACACCGTCATGGACGGCGCGCAATGCCAGGCCGAGATAGGTCGCAATCAGCTTGGCCGGCGGCGAGACCTTTACGACACGGCCCGCCTTCTCGAATTCCCAATCCAGCATCGCGCCGCTGCCGAAGCGGGTGCGGATGCAGGCATGCTCCAGCAGGTCCTTCGGGAGTTCCGGCCGGCCATGCTGCGCGACATATTCGCGCGAGGCGACCACTGCGTAACGCTGCGGCGCGCCGAGCGAGACCGCGATCATGTCCTGCGCCAGATGCTCGCCATAGCGCACGCCGGCGTCAAAGCCGCCGGCAACGATATCGACAAACGAACTGTCGCCGACGATCTCCAGATCGATGTTGGGATGGGCCGCAAGAAACGGCGCGACCATCGGCGCCAGCACCAGGTCGATCGCCGGCGGCGGCGCGTTGATGCGCAGTCGCCCCGACGGCACGGCGCGCAAGCCGCGTACCTGATCCAGCGCCTCACCGACATCGGATATGGCCGGGCCGACACGGGCCAGCAGCAGTTCGCCAGCCTCGGTGAGCGCGACGCTGCGCGTGGTGCGGTTCATCAGGCGGACGCCGAGCCGCTCCTCCATGTCGCGCAGCCGCTGGCTGAGGCTCGAGACGGAGACGCCCTGCTCCACCGCGGCGCGACGGAAATTCCGGGTGCGCGCCACAGCGACGAAAGCATCGAGGTCGCGGAGATCAAAATCCTTCATTGTTCAATATACTGAACAAGCTATTTGAAATTGTCCAGCTTATCTCCGCAATCGGAAGGGTCTACATCAGTCTCGTCATCACGGCGCGAACGCTGCCACCGATGTCAGAGGAGAGCCATCATGGAACAACGCAAACTCGGTTCTACCGGCCCCAATGTCGCAGCCATCGGCCTCGGCTGCATGGGCATGTCGGACTTCTACGGCCCGGCCGACCGCAGCGAGAGCATCGCCACGATCCACGCCGCGCTCGATGCGGGGATCACCCTGCTCGACACCGGCGACTTCTACGGCATGGGCCACAACGAGATGCTGATCGGCGAGGCGCTCGCCAGCCGCAGCCGCGACAACCTGCAGATCAGCGTCAAGTTCGGCGCGCTGCGCGATCCCGTGAAGAACTGGCTGGGCTATGACAGCCGCCCGGCCGCGGTGAAGAACTTTGTCGCCTATTCGCTGCAGCGGCTGCGCCTCGAGACCATCGACATCTATCGTCCGGCGCGGCTCGATCCGGATGTGCCGATCGAGGAGACGATCGGCGCCATGGCCGACATGGTGAAGGCGGGCTGGATCCGGCATATCGGCCTGTCGGAAGTAGGCGCGGATACGATCCGGCGTGCGCATGCCGTGCATCCGATCAGCGACCTGCAGATCGAATATTCGCTGATCTCGCGCGGCATCGAGGACGACATCCTGCCGACCTGCCGCGAACTCGGCATCGGCATCACGGCCTATGGCGTGCTGTCGCGCGGGCTGATCAGCGGACACTGGACTGCGGATCGGGGCGCGAAGGATTTCCGCGCGATGAGCCCGCGCTTCCAGGCCGGCAACCTCGACGCCAATCTGGCGCTGGTGGAATCGCTGCGCACCATCGCCGCCGATCTCGGCGCGTCGCCGGCCCAGGTCGCGATCGCCTGGGTCGCGGCGCAGGGCAACGATATCGTGCCGCTGGTCGGCGCACGCCGCCGCGACCGCCTTTCCGAGGCGCTCGGCGCGCTCGACGTGAAATTGAATGACACGCATCTCGCCGCGCTGGCAAAGGCATTCCCGCCCGGCGTCGCGGCAGGCGCGCGCTATCCGGACGCGCAGCTCGCGCATATGGACAGCGAGAAGCGGTGAGATGAAGCCGGCGGACGCTAGCCCGTGTATCCGCTCAGATCGGTGATGACGGGCGTATCGCCGTTGAGCGGGTTGGCTGGATCCCGCGCATAGCGCAAGGTTTCAAAGCGCATCGCGCGGGCATCCACCATCACCAGCCGGCCGACCAGGCTGTCGCCGAAGCCGACGATTTCGCGGATCGCTTCCAGCGCCATCATCGAGCCCAGCATGCCCGCAAGCGCGCCCATCACGCCGGCTTCGGCGCAAGCCGGCACGGTGCCGGGCGGCGGCGGTTCGGGAAACAGGCAGCGATAGGTCGGGTTGAATTCACCCTGCTCGTCGGTTTCATGCGCGCGGATCGTGGTCAGCGATCCATCGAACTGGCCGAGCGCCGCCGTGATCAGCGGCTTGCCGGCAAAGAAGCACGCATCGGAAACCAGATAGCGGGTCTCGAAATTGTCGGAGCCGTCGAGCACGAGGTCGTAGCCGCCGATCAGCGTCATCGCGTTCTTCGCATTCAGGCGCACCGCATGCGCCTCGAAATGAACGTGCGGATTGAGCGCGTAAATCGCGCTGGCCGCGCTGTCGACTTTGCGTCGTCCGATGTCGGGCGTGGTGTGGATGATCTGGCGCTGCAGATTGGACAGCGAGACCAGATCGTCGTCGACCACGCCGAGCGTGCCGACACCGGCGGCAGCGAGGTACATCAGCACGGGCGCGCCGAGGCCGCCGGCGCCGATCACCAGCACGGAGGCTTCCTTCAGCGCGGTCTGGCCGGGGCCGCCGACTTCGCGCAGCACGATGTGGCGGGCATAGCGTTCGAGTTCATTGGCCGTGAGCATGGTCGCACTACTTTCTTCCCCGACATCGCCCTCATCATAGCCTCATGGTGAGGAGCGCGGAACGCGCGTCTCGAACCATGAAGGCCACCGATCGCGCCTGCGGCCATCCCTTCGAGACGGCCGCTTCGCGGCCTCCTCAGGATGAGGAGCCCATCCGCTTCACGCCAGCGTGAACCTGATGCCGGCGCGCGCCAGGCCGCCGGCGATGCCGATCGGCGTGCCGTCGGCGCGCCAGCAGGCTGCACCGGACATTCCGCCGTCCTCGTGAAACGCGATGCCGTTCATGCCGCCTGCAACGGTCGGCATCGCCTGCACCTGATGGCCCATCGCGGTCAGTTTGGCGCGAACGCTTTCGGGCACGGCGGACTCGACTTCGAGCGCATTGCCTTCGGTCCAGACCCGCGGCGCCTCGACCGCTTCCTGGAGGCTCATGCCGTGGTCGATCAGGTTGATCAGCGCCTGCATTGCGCTTGGAAAAATCCGCTTTCCGCCGGGCAGGCCGAGCGCGTAGACGAGCTTGCCGTCGCGCAGCGCCATCATCGGCGACATCGAGGTGGTGACGCGCTTGCCGGGCGCCAGCGACAGCGCGTGGCCGGGACGCGGATCGTACAGGTTCATGTAGTTGTTCGGCACGGCGCCGAGCCCGGGAATCAGGATCTTCGCGCCAAACAGATTGTTGATGGTCTGCGTGGTCGCCACCACGTTGCCGAACGCATCCGCCGCCGTCATGTGCGTGGTGTGCGCGCTTTCGAGCTGCTGGATGCCGGCGCCCCATGCCTGAGCACGATCTGAATCGATCGCGCGGCGGCGTTCGTCGGCATAGGCCTTCGACGTCAGGCGCTCGACCGGCACGTTGATGAAATCAGGATCCCCGCTCGCAGCGGCGCGATCGGCAAAGGCGATCTTGAGCACTTCCGCGAGGTAGTGAATGGTCTCGACAGAGCCGAAGCCGAGCTTTGCGATATCGTAGCCTTCGAGGATGTTGAGCATCTGCGCGATGTGCACGCCGGAAGCCGCCGGCGGCGGCGGCCCCAGGATTTCCCAGCCGCGATAATCGGCGCGGATCGGCTGGCGCTCGACGGTCTTGTAACCAGTGAGATCCTCGCGGACGATGAATCCGCCCTTCCGCTTCATGTAGTCGACGAGGATGTCGCCGAGCGGGCCGTGGTACAGCGCCGCCTCGCCGCGCTGGGAAATGTAGGTCAGCGTCTCCGCATATTCCGCCTGCACCACGCGCTCGCCGACCTTCAGCGGCTCACCGTTCGGCAGATAGATCGCCGAAATATCCTTGTCCTTGCGCATCTCGCCGGCGCTGTCGGCGATGCATTCGTGCAGATACGGCGTCACGTTATAGCCGCGCGAGGCATGTTTGATGGCGGGCTGCATGACGTCGGCAAGGCTCATGGTGCCGAACCGCTGCAGCGTCTCGCACCACGCCTTCAGCGATCCCGGCACCGCCACCGCCTTTGGGCCGGTCAGGTTTTCATCGCCGACGGTATCGAACACGTCGTGCGCCGAACCCGGTTTGGACTTGTAGGTATCGGGCTTGACCGCCAGCGGCACCGTGCTCTGGCCATCGATGAAGCGGTGGCTGCCGTCGGCCAGCCGGATATGGGCCATGCCGCCGCCGATGATGCCGACCATCATCGGCTCGACCACCGTCAGCGTGAACAGCGTCGCGATCGCGGCATCGACGGCGTTGCCGCCGGCGGCGAGCATTTCGGCGCCGGCGCTCGAGGCCAGCGGATGGTTGCTGACCACCATGCCGCGGCTGCCGGTCGCCGGCTGCTTCAGACACTGAAAGCTGGTGGCTGCGCGATCACGCCATTGACCCGTCATGCTTTTTTCCTGGTTCTTGTCGTCGTCTGATCGGCAAAATTGCGCCAACCGGCAGTATTTGCCCGGATGACCACAATTCCATAATCGGGCATCATTGCAAACTGACTGATTCGGACAACCGCGATCCCTGACTTCTGGATCGGGCTGGGCACGTCTGAACGAGCGCGTAATCCGGCGCCGCAGAATGCGGCCCTGCTCGTGGCGTACTTCAAATGCCTGAAAGCCATCCAGAGGATCTGAAATGCAGACGATCGTATTGGCCACCCAGAAGGGTGGCGCCGGCAAGAGCACGCTTGCCATCAGCCTTGCACTCGCCGCCATCAGGGCCGGGCACAATGTCCGCCTGATCGAGACCGACACGCAGGGCACCGTTTCGAACTGGAGGCGTCGCCGTCCCCACGCCGCGCCGGTCGTCGAAGCGATCTATGATGCCAGGCAGGTCGAACGGCGCCTGCAATCGCTCGAGCGAGAGGGCGTGACGGTGACGATCGTCGATACCGCCGGCGGGATTACCGCCGCGACCGTTTCGGCGATCCGTTATGCCGACTTCTGCCTGATTCCGGCGCGCCCGAGCATCGCCGATATCGAGGCGACCGCAGCAACCCTCAGCGTCGTCAGGGCCTGGCGCAAGCCGTTCGCCTATGTCCTGAACCAGACCCCGATCAGGGCCGCGGCGCGGCTCGCCGGCGCGGAGACCTCGCTCGGCGACGAGGCCGCGCTCGACGTCGACGATGTCCTTGCCAGACCCTCCATCGTGATGCGCAACGATCACCAGGACGCGCTGAGCGCGGGGCTTGCGGTCTGCGAATTCGCGCCGGGCGGCAAATCCGCCGAGGAGATCCGCGCCCTTTGGCAGTGGATCTGCGCGCGGATGGGCAACGAGGTGGTCGCCAGCGACGAGCCGATCATCGAGGAACTGGTGGAAACGCCCGCGCGTCTTCCGGCGATGGCCGCGCTCCCCCGTATCGAAACCGACAGCGCGCGCTTCCTGCGAGCGCCGGCCCGGAGCTGATACCCGTTCCTCAGGCGTTCCGGTCACTTCTGGCACTTCGAGCACCAGAAGGTCGAGCGCCCGTTCTGGACGAAGCGGCGCACGATGCCGCTGCAGCCGGCGGTCCGGCACGTCTCGTCTTCCCGGTCGTAGACCTGGAACGAATGCTGGAAGTAGCCTAGCTCGCCGGAGGTCAGGCGATGGTCGCTGATCGAGGAGCCGCCGGCCTTGATCGCCTGGTTGAGCACGTCGTGGATCGACGACACCAGGCGCCTCGCATGATCGGCCGGTTCGCCCTTTCTTGTCGCGAGCGTCGCCGCCAGCCGTCGCGGTGAGAGGTGCGAACGGAACAGCGCCTCGCAGACATAGATGTTGCCGAGGCCGGCGACCACGCGCTGGTCGAGCAGCGCCGCCTTCAGGCTGGTCTTCTTGTTGGCGCAGGAACGCGCCAGCATCGCGGCATCGAACTCGTTGCCGAGCGGTTCGGGACCCAGCCCCTTCAACAGCGGCTCGTCCTCCAGCGCGTTGCGGGCGATGATCTTCATGTAGCCGAAGCGGCGCGGATCGTTGAACACGACAGCCGCGCCCGACGACATGTGAAACACAACGTGATCGTGCGCGCGATCCTCGCCGCGCGGATGGTGGAATTGGCCGGGCATATTGCCGCCACCGTCTTCGAGCACCCGGAACGAGCCGGACATGCCCAGATGCATCAGCAGCACGTCGCCGGAGGCGAGATCCGCCATCAGATATTTGGCGCGACGGCCGAGGCCGGTCACGGTCTGGCCTTCCAGCCGGGCGGTAAAGTCCTTTTGAAAAGGAAACCGCAGATCCTTCCGCCGGGCTTCGGCTTTCAGGATTTTCGCCCCCTCCATGGCAGGCTGCAGGCCGCGGCGGACGGTCTCAACTTCAGGCAATTCGGGCATGGAGGCATTCACCTTACGGAGGTGACGTGATAGCCCCATTGCGGCGGGCGCGCTATGGTCCGCCGCACACTCCTCGTCATTGCGAGGAGCGAAGCGACGAAGCAATCCATCCATCCCCGCGTGGACAGGTGGATTGCTTCGCTTCGCTCGCAATGACGGGAATAGAGGCGGGACCGAAGGATGAGCCAACCGGAGCAGACCACCCATTTCGGCTTCAGGGACGTGCCCCTGGGGGACAAGCAGACGCTGGTGAACGACGTGTTTCACAGCGTCGCGTCGCGCTACGACCTGATGAACGACCTGATGTCGGCGGGCCTGCACCGGGCCTGGAAGGACATCATGATCAACGCGCTCAACCCGCCGCGGGGCGATGCGCCGTTCGCCTTGCTCGATGTCGCCGGCGGCACCGGCGATATCGCCTTCCGCGCGGCCAAGGCCGCTGGCACCGGCTTCCACGCCACCGTCTGCGACATCAATGCCGATATGCTTGCGGTCGGCCACAACCGTGCGGTGGCACGCCATCTCGACCAGCAGGTTTCGTTCGTGGAAGGCAATGCCGAGACGCTGGCCTTCCCCGATCGCAGCTTCGACGCCTACACCATCGCGTTCGGCATCCGCAACGTGCCGCGGATCGATGCCGCGCTCGCTGAGGCCTATCGCGTGCTGCGGCCCGGCAGCCGCTTCCTCTGCCTGGAATTCTCCACCGTCGATGTCCCCGGGCTCGACCGGCTCTACGACTTCTTTTCCTTCAACGTGATCCCGCCGCTCGGCCGTGCCGTGACGGGCGATGCGGAATCCTACCGATACCTCGTCGAGTCGATCCGGAAATTTCCGAGGCCCACGCAATTCGCCGAGATGATCCGCGCCGCCGGCTTTGCGCGGGTGAAATGGGAAAGCCTCTCCGGCGGCATCGTGGCGCTGCATTCGGGCTGGCGTTTGTGATTTCTTCGGCGACCCACATCGCGCGCCTCGTCCGCGCTGCTTTCGTATTCGCGCGCGAGGGCGTGTTCGGCGTTATCGATCCGGGTCTCGTACCGCCTCCCGGACAACTGGCGCTGCGGCTGGCGCGGCTGATCGAACGCCCCGGCGCCAAATCGGGGCCGCGGCTGTCGCGCGCGTTGACGCGGCTGGGGCCGGCCTATCTGAAACTCGGCCAGTTCCTGGCGACCCGGCCCGACGTCGTCGGCGTCGCCATGGCGCGCGACCTCGAAAGCCTGCAGGACCGGCTGCCGCCGTTTTCGCAAAGCGACGCCGAGGCGGTCATCGCCTCGTCGCTGGAACGCCCTGTGGCGCAGGCGTTTGCAAGCCTCGGCCCGCCGGTGGCCGCCGCTTCCATCGCGCAGGTGCATCGCGGAGAGACCGAACGCGATGGCGTCCGCCGTGCCGTCGCGGTCAAGGTGCTTCGGCCCAATGTCGCTTCGCGTTTCCGCCGCGACCTCTCCGATTTCTTCTTCGTCGCGCACAATGCCGAGGCGCATTCGGCCGAAGCGCGGCGGCTGCGGCTGATCGAGGTCATCAACACCATGTCGCGCTCGGTCGCGATGGAGATGGATCTGCGGCTGGAAGCGGCCGCGCTGTCGGAGATGGCGGAGAATACGCGCGACGATCCGGACTTCCGCGTGCCCGCTGTCGACTGGGACCGCACCACCCACAACGTGCTGACCATGGAGTGGATCGACGGCATCGCGCTCAACGACCATGCGCGGCTGCAGCAGTCGCATGTCGACCTGCCCGATCTCGGGCGCAAGGTGATCCAGAGTTTTCTGCGCCACGCGCTGCGCGACGGCTTCTTCCACGCCGACATGCATCCGGGCAACCTGTTTCTCGACGATGCCGGCCGGCTGGTGGCTGTGGATTTCGGCATCATGGGCCGGCTCGGGATGAAGGAGCGGCGCTTCCTCGCGGAAATTCTGCTCGGTTTCATCACCCGCGACTACCGCCGCGTCGCCGAGGTGCATTTCGAGGCCGGCTACGTGCCGGGCCATCACTCGGTGGAGAATTTTGCGCAGGCCATCCGCGCCATCGGCGAGCCGATCCACAACCGCACCGCCGAAGAAATCTCGATGGCGAAACTGCTGACCCTGCTGCTGGAGGTCACCGGCCTGTTCGACATGCAGACCCGGCCCGAACTGATTTTGCTGCAGAAGACCATGGTGGTGGTCGAGGGCGTGGCGCGCGGCTTCGATCCAAGGCTCGACATCTGGAAGGTCGCCGATCCCGTGGTGCGCGAATGGATCGAGCGCAATCTCGGCCCCATCGGACGAATTCAGGGCGCGATGTCGGGGGCGGGCGAACTCGGCCGCGTCGCGGCGAGCCTGCCGGCGATTGCATCGCGGGCGGTTGCCGTGCTCGAGAACATGGAGAAAATGACCCGGGAAGGCGTGACGCTGTCGCCGGAGACGATCGCGGCGCTGGGCCGGGCCGAGGGCCGCAAGAGCCGCTGGCGCACGGTCGCGCTCTGGATCATCGCGGCGACCTTTATCGGGATTCTGGTCGCCATCCGGCAATTGTGATTGCAGTGACAGCACAATGTGCTAGCATTGATGGCACATTGCGCCGGAGGCCCCATGGCCAGCCTGACCATCCGCAAGCTCGACGATGCCATCAAGTCCTATTTGCGGCTCCGCTCGGCCAGGAACGGCCGCTCGGTCGAGGAGGAGGTCCGGGTGATCCTGCGGGAGTACTGCGAGGGTAGCCCGGTGCCGGCCGCGCCGTCCGCCCCATCGCCTGCTCCGGCAGATCGGCCGGGCGTCGAGCGCACCAATCCCGTCGGCCAGACCAGTGTTACGCTCATCATCGGCGGCGGCATCGCGGCCTTCAAATCGCTGGAACTGATCCGGCGGCTGAAGGAGCGGCACGTCGACGTCCGCTGCGTGCTGACCCATGCCGCGCAGCAATTCGTGACCCCGCTTTCCGCCAGCGCGCTGTCGCATGAGCGCGTCTATACGGACCTGTTCGACCCCGGCAGCGAATTCGACGCCGGCCACATCCGGCTGGCGCGCGAGTGCGATCTGATCGTGGTGGCGCCCGCGACTGCCGACCTGATGGCGAAGATGGCGAATGGTCTCGCCGACGATCTCGCCAGCGCGATCCTGCTGGCGGCCGACCGGCCGATCCTGCTGGCGCCGGCGATGAACCCGCTGATGTGGAACAACGCCGCCACCCGCCGCAACGTGCTGCAACTCCGGCGTGACGGCGTCCACATGATCGGACCCAACGCCGGCGAGATGGCCGAGGCCGGCGAAGCCGGCGTCGGGAGGATGTCGGAGGCCGTCGAGATCGCAGCCGCAGCCATCGACATTCTCCGCCCGCCGCGCCCTCGCCCCCTCGCCGGGAAGCGCGTGCTGATCACGGCGGGACCGACGCATGAGCCGATCGATCCCGTGCGCTACATCGCCAATCGTTCTTCCGGCAAGCAGGGTTTTGCCATCGCCGCCGCGGCGCAGGCCGCGGGCGCCGACGTTACGCTGGTCTCCGGCCCGGTGGAATTGCGCGATCCCGCCGGCGTCACGGTGATCCGGGTGGAATCGGCGCGCGACATGCTGCACCGGGTGGAGGCCGCCTTGCCGGCCGATATCGCGATCTTCGCTGCGGCCGTTGCCGACTGGCGCGTCGCCAATGAAGGCGAGCAGAAGCTGAAGAAAACCTCCGCCGGCATGCCGCAGCTCGCACTGGTGGAAAACCCGGACATCCTGGCCACGATCTCGAAGCTGAAGGACAAGCGCCCGCCGCTGGTCATCGGCTTTGCCGCCGAGACCGAGCACCTGATCGACAACGCCAGGGCCAAGATCGCGCGCAAGGGCTGCGACTGGATCGTCGCCAACGACGTTTCGCCCGCGACCGGCGTGATGGGCGGCGACCGCAACACCGTCCACCTGCTGACGCGCGACGGCAAGGATATCAACGTTGATTCCTGGCCCGTGATGACCAAGGAACAGGTCGCGACCGAACTGGTCGCGAAAATCGCAAAGACCGTGGAGCCGAATTCGTGAACGCGACAGTCAGGGTCGATATCCGTCAACTGCCGCACGGCGAGGGCCTGGCGCTGCCGGCCTACCAGAGCGCCGATGCCGCCGGGCTCGATCTGCTCGCGGCGGTGCCGGCGGACACGCCGCTGATCCTGCCGCCCGGAAAGTACGCGATGGTGCCGACCGCGCTGACGATCGCGCTGCCGCCGGGCTATGAAGCGCAGGTGCGGCCGCGCTCCGGGCTTGCCGCCAAACACGGCGTCACCGTCCTGAACTCGCCCGGGACCGTCGACGCAGATTACCGCGGCGAGATCAACGTGCTGCTGATCAACCATGGCGAGGCGCCGTTTCCGATCCGGCGCGGCGAACGTATCGCGCAGATGGTGATCGCACCGGTGGTGCAGGCAGAGCTTGTGCCGGTCGCGTCATTGTCGACGACCGACCGCGGCAGCGGCGGCTTCGGTTCGACCGGGCGCTGAGCAAAAACACCATCAAAAACACCGAATTGGTCGGCAAGGTCCGACATCGCCGGTTTCGGCGGTGGTTTTTTCACAGGCAGTTTTGCGTTCACGATCTGGACTCTTACCGGCCGACTCCCGAAGGGGATACTCTCAATTGATTCGAGCAGAGCGCGACCGCAAGAAGTGGGACCGGTTTTGCGTCCGGGCGTGCTCTAAGTCTTTATAGCTGGCGCATAATCTCATCGCCAAACCGCCAACACTTTGGCGGATTATGCGCTGGGGGTAAGGGCCGGGCCTGCAGTCGTGCGTTTTTGGGGCAAATAATGTCGGGCGTAGTCGCGGCGATGCGTCGAAACCTGCTGTCGTGCACCTCACTGGCGCGCCACGGCCTGATCGCGCTCGCCACCGCCCTCACCGCGTTGCCGGAGCCCGCGCTTGCCGGCGAACTGGCCGTCACGCGGGCGATTTCGGCATGGCTCGACCTCAATCAGCAGGAATTCGCGGCGCTGACGGCGTCGCTATCCCTGCTCGGCTTTACGGTCGTGGCCGCCATTCTCATGATGCGCACCCGCATCCTGGCGACCCGGACCGAACTCCGCCTCCGCGCCGATATCGCCGACCTGCAGGTGCAGGCCGACCGGTTGCGCGCCCTCCTGTTCGCCGAGCCCCAGATCCTGATCGCCTGGGCAGCGGGCGACAACCGGCCGCAGATCAGCGGCGACACCTCGCTCTTGATCGCACAGGACGCGGCGTTCAATTCACCGCAGCGCATCCTCGCATTCGGTACCTGGCTGCCGCCGGAACCGGCGCTGCAGATGGACCATGCCGTCGATGCCCTGCGCGAGGCCGGCGAAGGTTTTCTGCTCAATCTCTCCACCTCGAACGGCCGCGCCATCGAGGCCATGGGCCGCGCCATCGGCGGCCAGGCCATCGTGCGGATTCGCGAACTCGGCGGGCTGCGACGGGAACTCGCGGAATCCAATCTCCGCTACAGGACGCTGCAGGAAGAAACCGAGCTGCTGCGCGATTTCGCCGCCGCCGCGCCCTGGCCGATATGGGCCAAGAGCGCCGAGGGCAATCTGCGTTACGCCAATGCGGCTTATGTCCGGGCCACCGAGGGCGGAAGTCCTGCCGATGCCATCCAACGCAACCTCGAACTGCTGGAGAACGATCAGCGTGCCGAGATGAACCGGGTGCTGAACGACAACTCCAGCTTCAGCGCGCGGCTGCCGATCGTGGTCGGCGGCGAGCGGCGCATCTATGACGTGCAGGCGCTGAAGCTCAACGCCGGCAGCGCCGGGATCGCCATCGACGCCGGCGAGGTGACCGCGTTGCGCGATGCCATGGAGCGGATGGCCGAAGCCCATCGCCGCACCCTCGACCAGCTGTCATCGGGCGTTGCCGTGTTCGACGGCCAGCGGCGCCTCGCCTTCTACAACGAATCCTACCGGCGGCTGTGGAGCCTCGACCAGGCCTTCCTCGATTCCAATCCCGACGATTCCAGCGTGCTGGACCGGCTGCGCGCCACGCGCAAGCTGCCCGAACAGCCGGACTTCCGCGCCTGGAAGGCCAAGCTGCACGAAGCCTATCGCGCCGTCGAACCGGAGAACTATTCCTGGTTCCTGCCTGACGGACGCGCGCTCAGCGTCGTCACCACGCCGAACCTCGAGGGCGGCGTCACCTATCTGTTCGACAACGTCACCGAAAGCCTCGACCTGGCGCGCCGGTTCGACCGGCTGACCCGGGTCCAGCACGAGACGCTCGACAATCTCGCCGAAGCGGTCGCAGTGTTCGGCAGCAACGGCCGGGTGGAGCTGTTCAACCCTTCATTTGCGAAAATGTGGAAGCTGCCGGCGGAAGCGCTCAAGGAACAGCCGCACATCGAGACCGTGGAAGCCTGGTGCATGCCGCTGTTCGACGATGCGCCGACCTGGCGGGCGCTGCGCGAGGCGATCACCGCGATCGACAACCGCGCGCAGGTTTCGCTGAAGCTCGAACGCAAGGACGGCAGCGTGCTGGACTGCATGACCATGCCGCTGCCCGACGGCGCGACCATGCTGACGTTCCAGGACATCACCGACACCGAGAATGTCGAGCGCGCGCTGCGCGAACGCAACGAGGCGCTGGAGACGGCCGACCAGATGAAGGTCGATTTCGTCCACCACGTCTCCTACGAACTGCGCGCGCCGCTGACCACCATCATCGGCTTTGCCCACTTCCTCAGCGACCCCTCGACCGGCCCGCTGACGAAGAAGCAGGCGGAATATCTCGACTACGTCACCAAATCGACCAACGCGCTGCTGGCGCTCACCAATAACATCCTCGATCTCGCCACCATCGATGCCGGAGCGATGAAGCTCGAGCTCGGCCCGGTCAATATCGAGAAAGCCATTGAGGCCGCCGCCGAGGGCATCCAGGACCGGCTGGCGACCGACCGCATCGAGCTCAAGGTCGACATCGACCCCGATATCGGCGACTTCACCGGCGACGAGCGGCGCGTCGTGCAGGTGCTGTACAATCTGCTCGCCAACGCGGTCGGATTCTCGCCGCATGATGCGGCGGTCACGATCAGCGCGCGGCGGACCGATCATCGCGTGACCTTTACCGTCAGCGATGCCGGCCCCGGCATTCCGTCCGACGTCAAGGACAAGGTGTTCGACTGGTTCGAGAGCCATTCCCACGGCTCGCGGCATCGCGGCGCCGGCCTCGGCCTGTCACTGGTTCGCTCCTTTGTCGAACTGCATGGCGGCAAGGTGCGCGTCGATTCGGTGGTCGGCAAAGGCACCACGGTCGTCTGCGACTTTCCGGTCGACCAGAACGCCCACCGCAACGCCGCCGAATGACCGCGCCCGCGACATTTTCCGTGGCGCTGGCGAACGAGAACGCGACGGCGCATTTGATGGCGGACCTTGCGCTTCTGGTCGGACCGGGCGACGTGATCACGCTCTCGGGCGATCTCGGCGCCGGCAAGACCGCTGCGGCGCGGGCGATGATCCGCTATCTCGCCAACGATCCGGCGCTCGAAGTGCCAAGCCCGACGTTTACGCTGGCGCAGAGCTACGACGTGCCGTTCCCGCTGCTTCACGCCGATCTCTACCGCATCAACGATTCGAGCGAGCTGGAGGAAATCGGATTGTCGCCGCTGCCCGAGGGCACGCTGGCGCTGATCGAGTGGCCGGAGCGCGCACCCGATGCGCTGCCCGAAGATCGCATCGACATCGCCTTCAGCCATCGCCCCGCACTCGGATCCAGCGCGCGCGCCGCCGCGATTACCGGCCATGGCAAGGCCGCGGCGCAAGTGGAGCGACTGCGCAATCTGCGGAATTTCCTCGAAGAAGCCGGCTTTCTGAACGCGGCCCGCGCACGCATGCCCGGCGACGCCTCGACCCGCTCCTATGCACGGTTGACCGGCAGCAGCGGCACGTCGATCCTGATGAATTCGCCGCGGCGTCCGGACGGCCCGCCGATCTATGCGGGAAAATCCTACAGCGCAGCCGTGCATCTCGCCGAGGACGTCAAGCCGTTCGTCGCCATCGACAACGGGCTGCGCGCCCGCGGCTTCTCGGCGCCCGCGATTCATCACGGCGATCTCGATTCCGGCTTCCTGATCACCGAGGATTTCGGCAGCGCCGGCATCACCGAAGGCGACCCGCCGCAACCGATCGCCGATCGCTATGAGGTTGCGACCGACATGCTGGCGGAACTGCATCGCGAAGCCCTGCCCGAAACGCTGCCGCTGACGCCGCAGATGACGTACGACATTCCGCAATTCGATATCGATGCATGGCTGGTCGAGATCGCGCTGATGCTGGAATGGTACCTGCCGGATCGCGGCGCCGAAATAAGCCAGCAACGGTGCGACGAGTTCGGCGCGATGTGGCGCGCCCTCCTGAAGAAGCCCGCCGCCGCGCCGCGGACCTGGGTGCTGCGGGACTTTCATTCGCCCAACATCATCTGGCTCGGCGACCGCGAAGGCATCCGGCGCATCGGGCTGATCGATTTCCAGGATGCCGTGCTGGGCCCTGCGGCCTACGATCTGGTGTCGCTGCTGCAGGATGCGCGGATCGATATCCCCGAACAGCTCGAACTGACGCTGCTGACCCGCTACATCCGCACGCGCCGCGCGGCCGACGCCGGTTTCGATCCGGCCGGGTTCGCCGAGCTCTACGCGATCATGTCGGCGCAGCGAAACACACGTTTGCTCGGCACCTTCGCCCGGCTCAACCGGCGCGACGGCAAGCCGCAATATCTTCGCCACCAGCCCCGGATCTGGACCTATCTGGGCCGTTCGCTGGCGCATCCGGCGCTGGCGGCGTTTCGCCAATGGTATGCGGCGAACGTGCCGCCGCCCGTGGCCTGATTTACTTCCTGTTAGCCGGCCCACCTCTAATGTGGAACCAGCCATGCTGCAGGCGTGGCCCTGGCTTTCTTCGACACGGGAATTGCGGTCATGGCGGCAGTGGAACGGCGCAAGGGAGATCGGGTCGTATTCGAGCGCGGCTTTGCCGCGCACATGATGGGCATCGACGGCACCTGGCGGCGCGACTGCGTGATGGAAGACGTCTCCGAGACCGGCGCCAAGCTGACGGTCGAGGGTTCGGTCGAGGGTTTGCACCTGAAGGAATTCTTCCTGCTGCTGTCGTCGACGGGACTGGCCTACCGCCGCTGCGAACTCGCCTGGGTCAATGGCGACCAGATCGGCGTCAATTTCCTCAAGCAGGGCGACAAGAAGAAGAAGGCGGCCAAGCGCGGGGCCGAGGAAGCCCAGGCTTGAAGTCCAGCGCGCGGGCCGCGTCGTACAGCCGTCACGCCCGGCGACTACAGCGGTAACGGTCCTGATCGAATCAGAACGGGACCCTGGATTTTGATGCGTTTTCCGCGGGCAAACCGGTATGCCCTTTGCTTGAAAACGCTGTAAAACCCTACAGTTGCTGGTTGGGCGAATCGCCGTGATATGATGCGCGGCACGATTGGATGGTTCGAGAAGCGCCACAGATGTCCGTTATGCCAACCAAAGCCATGGTCCTCGCCGCCGGTCTCGGCCTGCGCATGCGGCCGCTGACCGACCACATGCCGAAGCCGCTGGTGCGCGTCGCCGGCCAGCCGCTGCTCGATCACGTGCTGGACAAGCTCGCCGGCGCCGGCGTCACGGAGGCCGTGGTCAACGTGCACTATCTGCCGGACCAGATCATCCAGCACACCGCGAGCCGCGCCAGACCCCGCATCATCATTTCCGACGAGCGCGACGTGGTGCTGGGCACCGGCGGCGCCGTCGTAAAGGCGCTGCCACTGCTTGGAAGCGGCCCGTTCTTTCACGTCAACGCCGACACGATGTGGATCGACGGCGTGCAACCTAACCTGACACGACTGGCCGAAACCTTCGATCCCGAGCGGATGGACATCCTGCTGCTGATGGCACCGACCACCAGCAGCATCGGCTATGCCGGCCGCGGCGACTACGCGATGCTGCCCGACGGCGCGCTGCGCAAGCGCCGCGAGCATCAGGTGGTGCCGTTCGTCTATGCCGGCGCCGCGATCATGTCGCCGTCGCTGTTTGCCGACGCACCCGTCGGCGAGTTCTCGCTGACCAGGATGTTCGACCGCGCCAACGAGCAGGAGCGGATGTTCGGCTTGCGGCTCGACGGCGTCTGGATGCATGTCGGAACCCCCGACGCGGTCCAGGCCGCGGAAGAGGCGTTTCTGGAAAGCGTGGCGTAGGACTGGATCTCGCGTCCCGCTGGATCGTCATGCCCGCGAAGGCGGGCATCCAGTACGCCGCGGCCTCTCGATTCTTTACTACCGTCTCTGGAATACTGGGTCACCCGCCGGAGCCTGTCATCGGGCGGCCATTCGGCCGACCCGGTGGCGGGTGACGACAGTGTGTATTGGGGATGCTGGCGTATCCCACCCATGACCTTCCCTTGCTACCTCCCTATATTGCCCCCACCCTCGAATCAGGAATCCCATGCGCGTTTTCAGCGTTCCCCTGTCCGTGCCGTTCCTGCGCACCGTCATCGCTGCGCTGATCGACGGCGCCCTGGTTGACGGATTCGAGGCGCGCTCGAATCCGCTCGATCTGGCACGGGCGACGCTCTATCTGCCGACCCGGCGCGCCGGGCGCCGGGCGCGGGAAATCTTTCTCGACGAACTGAAGACGGATGCCGCGATCCTGCCGCGCATCGTGGCGCTGGGCGACATCGACGAGGACGAACTGGCGTTCTCCGAAGGCGCCGAACAATTCGGCGGCGTGGCGCCGCTCGACCTTCCGCCAAAACTGGGCGAACTCGAACGCCGCCTGACGCTGGCGCACCTGGTCGCGGCGTGGGCGAAGAGTCCGGTTTCGGCGCCGCTGGTCGTCGGCGGCCCGGCATCGACGCTGGCGCTGGCCGGCGACCTGGCGCGGCTGATGGACGACATGGTCACGCGTGGCGTCGCATGGGAAGCGCTCGACAGGCTGGTGCCGGACCAGTTCGACAAATACTGGCAGCACTCGCTGGAATTCCTGCGCATCGCGCGCAAGATCTGGCCTGAGCATCTCAAGGAAATCGGCCGGATCGAGCCTGCCGAGCGGCGCGACCGCCTGATCGAAGCCGAAGCCGCGCGCCTGACCGCGCATCACGAGGGCCCGGTGATCGCGGCGGGTTCGACCGGCTCGATGCCGGCGACCGCGAAATTCCTCACCGCCGTTGCCGGCCTGAAGCAGGGCGCGGTGGTGCTGCCGGGGCTCGACACCGACCTGGACGACGATGCCTGGCAGACGATCGGCGGCATCAGGGACGCGCAGGGCAGGTTCACCATGCAGCCTTCCTCGAACCATCCGCAATTCGCCATGCAGGGATTGCTGGATCGTTTCGGCATCAAGCGAAGCGACGTCGAAATTCTTGGCACGCCGGCGCCACAGGGGCGCGACGTGCTGGTGTCGGAAACGATGCGCCCCTCCACCGCGACCGAGCAATGGCATGACCGGCTGGCGCGGCCGGATGTCTCGGCGAAGATCGCCGGCGGCATGACCAGCCTCGCGGTCGTGGAAGCGCCCAACCCGGAGATGGAGGCGCTGGCGATCGCGGTGGCGATGCGCGAGGCGCGGCACCTGGATAAATCGGCCGCGCTGGTGACGCCGGATCGCGCGCTGGCGCGGCGGGTGATGGCGGCCCTGACCCGCTGGAATCTCGAATTCGACGATTCCGGCGGTGACGCGCTGCTGGACACGCCGGCCGGCATTTTTGCACGCCTCACGGCAGAAGCCGCAGCCAGGGGCCTGGAGCCGCCGACACTGCTTGCGCTGTTGAAGCATCCGCTGTTTCGGCTGGGCCGCGCGCATGGCGCGCACAAGCGCGCCATCGAGGTGCTTGAGCTCGCGGTGTTGCGCGGCACCCGGCCACAGGCAGGAAGCGGCGGGCTTGCGCGCGACTTCGATCGCTTCCGCGCCGAACTCGGAAAGCTCCGGCGCAAGGAGACCTCCTCGCTTCACGCCTCCGAACAGCGCACGAAACTGAAGGACCACGATCTCGATCAGGCGCAATCGCTGATCGCAGCGCTGCAGAAGACGTTGTCGCCGCTGGAAAGCGTCGCCTCATCGAAGCCTTATGACTTCGCCGAGCTGGCGCACCGTCATCGTGAAGTGCTGATCGCGCTGTCCTGCGATCACAACGGCGTTGCGGTCGTCTTCGAAGACAGCCAGGGCTCCGCGCTCGCGATGGCGTTCGACGACCTGCTGGCCGAGAACAAGCCGAGCGGCCTGATGACGCAGTTCGGCGATTATCCCGAAGTGTTCCAGACCGCCTTCGCCGATCGCATGGTGCGGCGGCCGGAATCGGCGAGCGCGCATCTGCATATCTACGGCCAGCTCGAAGCGCGCCTGACGGAGTCCGATCGCGTCATCCTCGGCGGGCTGGTCGAGGGCGTATGGCCACCGGCGCCGCGCGTCGATCCCTGGCTGAGCCGGCCGATGCGCCATGAACTCGGCCTCGACCTGCCGGAGCGCCGCATCGGGCTATCAGCGCATGACTTCGCGCAATTGCTGGGAACGAACGATGTCATCCTGACCCATTCGGCAAAGGTCGGCGGCGCGCCCGCGGTGGCCTCGCGCTTCCTGCACCGGTTGGAGGCCGTCGCCGGCGAGGAACGCTGGGATGAGGCCAGGCGTGCCGGCGAGGACTATGTCCGCTTCGCCGCCGAACTCGACCAGCCCGATATCGTGGAGCCGATTCTGCAACCGGAGCCAAGACCGCCGCTTGCAGCGCGGCCGCTGAAACTTTCGGTCACCGCGATCGAGGACTGGCTGCGCGACCCCTACACGATCTATGCGAGGCATATCCTGCGGCTCGATCCGCTCGATCCCGTCGACATGCCATTGTCCGCGGCGGATCGCGGCTCGGCGATCCATGAGGCGCTCGGTGAATTCACCAAGACCTTTGCCGGCGCCCTTCCCGACCGGCCCGCGCTGGTGCTGCGCGGCATCGGCGAGAAATGTTTTGCGCCGCTGATGGAGCGGCCCGAAGCGCGCGCGCTGTGGTGGCCGCGGTTTCAGCGCATCGCCGGATGGTTTGCCGACTGGGAGCTGGCGCGGCGCGGCGACATCGAGAGGATTGCCGCCGAGATCAGAGGCGAGATCAAGATCCCGCTCGACAACGAACGCATCTTCACGCTCTCCGCGCGCGCCGACCGCATCGAGCGACACCGTGACGGAAGTTTTGTGATCCTCGACTACAAGACCGGGCAACCGCCGACCGGCAAGCAGGTGCGCATGGGGCTGTCGCCGCAGCTGACGCTGGAAGCCGCAATCCTGCGCGAAGGCGGGTTTCCGGATATCGACGCCGGCTCGTCCGTCGGCGAACTCGTCTATGTCAGGCTCAGCGGTAACAATCCGCCGGGCGACGAGCGTTCGCTGGAGCTGAAGCTGAAGAACGAGACGCCGCAAGCGCCGGACGAGGCAGCCGACTACGCGCTCGAACAGCTCGAAGCGCTGATCCGCAAATTCGAGAACGCAGACACGCCTTATACGTCGCTGAACCTGTCGATGTGGTCGAACCGCTACGGCGCCTATGACGATCTCGCCCGCATCAAGGAATGGTCGGCGGCCGGCGGCTTGGGAATAGAGGAAATCAGGTGAAGGCGCCCCGCACCATCCCCGACGCCGTTCGCGCCACGCAGGCGCGCGCGTCCGATCCGGCGGCTTCCGCCTTCGTTTCGGCGAATGCGGGCTCCGGCAAGACCCATGTGCTGGTGCAGCGCGTGATCCGGCTGCTGCTCGATGACGTCCCCCCGGAAAAGATCCTCTGCATCACCTTCACCAAGGCGGCCGCTGCCAACATGGCGGAGCGGGTGTTTTCGACGCTCGGCCATTGGGTCACGCTGGACGATGCTGCGCTGGATGCAGCGATCCGCGAAGCGGGCATTGCGAATCCCACAGCGAGGCTGCGCAAGTCGGCGCGCAAGTTGTTTGCCTGCGCGCTGGAGACGCCGGGCGGGCTGAAGGTGCAGACCATCCACGCGCTGTGCACGCGGCTGCTGCAGCAATTTCCGTTCGAGGCCAACGTCCCGGCGCGCTTCGCCGTACTCGACGACCGCGACCAGAACGAGATGATGGAGCGCGCCAATCTCGGCGTCTTCCTCGAGGCGTCGCGCAACCCCGAAAGCGCCACCGGGCGCGCGCTGCTGACCGCGATGGCGAGCGCCGCCGACGTCACCTTCAAGGACGTGATCCGCGAAGCGTGTCTGAGCCGCGATCATTTCATGGCGTGGACGGACACAGCCGGCAGCGCGCATGCCGCGGCAGCGCAGGTTTCCGCGGCGCTCGGGGTCAGCCCCGACGATCGCATCGAGGATGTCGAGCGCGATATCATCGACGGACCGAACCTGCCGCGATCGCAATGGAGAGAGGTCGCATCAGTTCTCGATACGAGCAGCAAGGCCGACCAGAAACAGGCTGAACGGCTTCGAGAAGCGCTGGCGTTTACCGGAGCCGCTCAGGTCGACGAATATCTCGGGGTATTTCTCACTGATGAACGCACGCCGAGAGCAACAGTCGTCACCAACGGCTTCGTCAAGAAGAACGCGGCCATTGGTCGATTGTTCGATTCGGAAATCGATCGCCTCGCTTCCCTGATTGCGAAGCGCCGCGCGGTCATCACCCGCGATCGCACCGGGGCATTGCTGCATATCGCGACTGCAGCGGCGGCCAATTACCGGCGCGAGAAGCTGGAGCGCGGCCTGCTCGACTATGACGATCTGATCGACAGGACGCTGGCGATGCTCGACAAGGTCTCCGCCGGCTGGGTGCACTACAAGCTCGACCGCGGCGTCGACCATGTGCTGATCGACGAGGCGCAGGACACCAGTCCCCGGCAATGGGACATCGTCGCCCATATCATTTCCGAGTTCACCTCGGGCGCCGGCGCCCGCGATGGCGTGGTGCGGACGGTGTTCGCGGTCGGCGACGAGAAGCAGTCGATCTTCTCGTTCCAGGGCGCGGCCCCGCGCGAATTCGACCTGCGGCGCCGCGCGCTGAAGAAGAAGTTCGAGGACGCCGGGCTGAAGTTCGATCCGGTCTCCTTCACCTACTCGTTCCGCTCCGGACCGGCGATCCTGCATGCCGTCGACCACGTGTTCCGCGAGCAGGATATCTTCCGCAGCATCCATGCGGTCGAGACCGGTTACCCGATCCACCATGCGCTCGAGGACGCAGGGCCCGGCGTGATCGATCTCTGGGAGCTCGCCGAGAGCGACGACAGGCAGGAGATCGAAGGCTGGCGCGCGCCGTTCGACGGCATCGCGGCGACCAGTCCGGAGGTGAAGCTGGCGCGGCGCATCCAGGCCGAGATCAAGTCGCTGGTCGACGGCCGCACCATGACGGGCAGCAAGGGCGGCCGCCGTCCGCTGCGCTATGGCGACATGCTGGTGCTGGTGCGGCGGCGCGGCAACGCATTCGACGCCGTGATCCAGGCGCTGAAGCACGCCGGCATTCCTGTGGCCGGCGCCGACCGCCTGAAGCTGACCGAGCACATCGCGATCATCGACCTGATGAACCTTGCGGACGCGCTGCTGCTGCCGCAGGACGACCTCGCGCTGGCGGTGGCGCTGAAGAGCCCGCTGTTCGGCCTGACCGACGACCACCTGTTCACGCTCGCCTGGGAGCGCAGGGGATCGTTGCGCTCCGCGCTGTCCGAGCGCGCCGCAACCGACGGCCGGCTGCGGGATGCGCTGTGGCGGCTCGAGCAATGCGAGCGCCGCTTCGTCAGCGAGACGCCGTTCACGTTCTACGCCTGGCTGCTCGGCGGCGACGGCGGCCGCGCGCGGATGCTGCGACGGCTGGGGCACGAGGCCAACGACGCGCTCGACGAATTTCTGGAACTCGCGCTCAACTACGAGCGCAAGGCGCCGGCCTCGCTGCAGGGATTCATGGCGTGGCTCCGCGCCGCCGACACCGAAGTGAAGCGCGACATGGAAATCTCGCGCGACGAAGTCCGCGTCATGACCGTGCATGGCGCCAAGGGCCTGGAAGCTTCCGTCGTGTTCATGGTGGACACCACGACCTCGCCCTCCGATACGCAGCGGCTGCGGCTCATCAACCTGCCGCAGGGCAATGCCGCTCCGCATGCGCCGGGAGTCGTGGTCTGGGCCGGCAGGAAGGCCGAAGACCCTCCCGCGGTCGTCGCGGCGCGAACGGCGATGCTTGACGACACCGAGGATGAGTATCGCCGGCTGCTGTACGTGGCGATGACGCGCGCGGCAGACCGGCTCATCGTCGGTGGCTGCCTGCCGGGCAACACGAAGAAGGTCCGGCCAGGGTCCTGGTACGATCTGATCGGCAAAGGCCTCGAACGTTCCGAGTTGCAGCTTCAGGAAATCCAGACTGCCGCCGGCGTGGTGAAGCGCTACACGCGTCCGGAGGAAGCGGCGCCCGCCGCCGGCGCCGCAGCCACGGCAGCGCCAACCGCGCCGGTCGTGCTGCCATCATGGCTGCTGACACCCGCGCAGCCGGAGCGATCGGCGGATGGCCTGCTGCGGCCATCCGACCCCGCCGACGGCGACAGTCGCAAGGTGCGGACGGCCGAGTCGCTTACAGGGCGCACCCGCGCCTTGCAGTGCGGCACGCTGGCGCACCGGCTGCTGCAGTCGCTGCCCGAGATCACCGCCGAGCGACGCCGCGACGCCGCGCTGGCCTATCTCGCCCGCAACGCCGCCGGCTGGACCGCGGAAGAACAGCAGGCGCTGGCGGACGGCACGCTGGCCCTGATCGCGGACGCGCGGTTCGCGCCGGTGTTCGCCCCCGGCAGCCGCGCCGAGGTCTCGATCGTCGGACGGCTGGAACGGCCGGGCGCCCGCCCGGCCCTTGTCTCCGGGCAGATCGATCGCCTCGTCGTCACCGAGAAAGAGGTCCTGATCGTCGATTTCAAGACCAATCATGCCCCGCCAAGCGACCCCGCCGAGGCCCCGAGGGGCTATGTCCGCCAGCTCGCGCTATACCGGGCGGTATTGGCCAGGCTTTATCCCCAGCGGCCGATCCGCGCCGCGCTGCTCTGGACCGAAACCCCTGAATTAATGGAGATTTCCGCCCCCGCGCTGGAGGCCGAGCTGGCATCCTGTCATCTCGGCGTGACCGCGCTTGACCCGGCAGGATCGCATTCATAGGTTTGCCGTTATCATCCCAGGCGCGAATCTCCGCTGCGCCCCGTTATTTCTAACCGAACGAGGTATTCCATGGCCGTTGGCAAGGTTTCTGACGCCGATTTCGAAGCCGAAGTGCTCAAAGCGCAAGGGCCCGTGGTCGTCGACTTCTGGGCTGAGTGGTGCGGCCCCTGCCGCATGATCGCCCCTGCCCTCGACGAGATTTCCGGCGCGATGGGCGACAAGGTCAAGATCGTGAAGCTGAACGTCGACGAGAGCCCGAAGACGGCCTCGAAATACGGCGTGATGTCGATCCCGACCCTGATGATCTTCAAGGGCGGCGAGATGGCTTCCCGCCAGGTCGGCGCAGCGCCGAAGCAGAAGCTGCAGCAGTGGATCACCGCTGCGGTCTGAGCGGCTTTTCGTTATCTGGTTTTGAAACGGCCGGCGCCAAGCCGGCCGTTTTGTTTTTGTGACCGGTCGCTGCAAGACGCATGTTCATTCGACCTATCCCGAGGGTTGTTTTTCCAGCAAAAACAAAGGAAAGCGCCTACCTCATTTGGGTGAAACCGCAGCGCAACATGCGGCTCGGATATTTGGCGCAAGGAGAGTTCCCTGTCGCCGCATCTGATCGCCTTGGCTAGAAACCTGGGTACCGGGGCTGGCGAATTCATAAGCAATCGATACTTCTTCCCGGGCCGCCGCTGGAAGCGATTCCAGCGGCATTTCATTTGATGCCCTGACGGCTATGCAGGCGGCGTGCCGTTGGCGGCCAGCACATGGCCGGCGAGATAAAGCGATCCGGTAATCAGAATCCGCGGCGGCACTTCGTAGGCCAGGCGTGACAGCGCGTGCAGCGCGGCTTCGACGCTTGCTGCGGTCTCCATGCGCATGCCGAGCGCGCGCGCCGCATCCGCCAGGCGGTCCGGCGGCATCGCATTGTCGCGGCCGGGAATCTGCACGGCGATGATATGGCGCGTCAGGCCGGCGAAATTGGCGAGGAACGCACTTGCATCCTTGTTCGCCAGCATGCCCGCGATCACCACCAGCGGGCGCGATACCCGCTCCTCGAGGTCGCCCAGCGCCGCGGCCGCGACACGGCCGCCTTCGGCATTGTGTCCACCGTCGAGCCAGATCTCGCACGCCTTCGGTCCCTGATCGACGAGCGCGCCTGCGGACAGCCGCTGCATCCGCGCCGGCCATTCGGCGTTGACGATGCCGGCTTCATACGCGGACATCCCGATCCTGAACGCGTCGATCGCGCGCAACGTCGCAATCGCGAGTCCGGCATTGTCGAACTGATGCCGGCCGAACAGCTTTGGCGCCGCGAGATCCATCAGGCCGCGCTCATCCTGGTAGACCAGTCGTCCGCGTTCGACGCCGACATGCCATTGCTGCCCGGCCGCATGCAGCGGCGCGCGCATGCGGCCGGCCTGCGCCTCGATGACAGTCATCGCCTCCGCCGTCTGCTCGGCGCAGACCACCGGCATCTTGCGCTTGATGATGGCGGCCTTCTCGGCGGCAATCGAACTCAGCGAATTGCCGAGAAACTCCATGTGATCCATGCTGACCGGCGTGATGACGGTCGCGACCGGCCTGTCGATGACATTGGTGGCGTCGAGCCTTCCCCCGAGCCCGGTCTCCAGCAGCACGACATCGGCGTCATGCTGCGCGAACAGGCAGAACGCCGCCGCGGTCTCGATCTCGAAAATCGTGATCGGCTCGCTTTGGTTGGCCTGCTCGCACTGTTCCAGCACCTGCCGCAGTTCGGTATCGGTCACGAGCCTGCCGCCGCCGCGCTCGCCGATGCGGAAGCATTCGTTGATCCGCACCAGATAGGGCGAAGTGTAGACGTGGACACGCAGGCCTGCGGCTTCGAGGATCGCGCGCAGGTAGGCGATGGTCGAGCCCTTGCCGTTGGTGCCCGCGACATGGATCACCGGCGGCAGCACGCGCTCGGGATGATCGAGCCGCTTCAACAGCCGCTGCATGCGCTCGAGGCCGAGATCAATCCGCTTCGGATGCAACGCGGACAGCCGCGCGATCAACTCATCGATCGGCTCGGGGTTGGCGGCAGGCAAGTTCACGCGTGCGGTGCGGCCGGCACGGGATCCGCCGCCGAGACGATCTGGGCGGGGTCCGTCACCTGCGGCGCGGGCTTGGAGGCGACGTCGATCGCCGGGGATTTGGTCAGCAGCCGGCACAGGCGCGCCAATGTCGGGCGCATCTGGTGACGGTGCACCACCATGTCGATCATGCCGTGGTCGAGCAGATACTCGGCGCGTTGGAAACCTTCCGGCAGCTTCTCGCGGATGGTCTGTTCGATGACGCGCGCGCCGGCAAAGCCTATCAGCGCGCCCGGCTCGGCGATCTGCACGTCGCCCAGCATGGCATAGGACGCGGTGACGCCGCCGGTGGTCGGATTGGTCAGCACCACGATGTAGGGCAGCTTCGCTTCGCGCAGCATCTGCACGCCGACGGTGGTGCGCGGCATCTGCATCAGCGACAGGATACCCTCCTGCATCCGCGCGCCGCCCGAGGCCGCGAACACGATGAAGGGCGACTTCTTCTCCACCGCAAGCTCCAGCCCGCGCACGATCGCCTCTCCGGCGGCCATGCCGAGCGAGCCGCCCATGAAATCGAAATCCTGCACGGCGATGACGACGCCGGCGCCCTCGAGCTTGCCGTAGCCGACCTTGATCGCGTCGTTCAGCCCGGTCTTGGCGCGTGCGTCCTTGATGCGGTCGGCGTATTTTCGTTCGTCGCGGAATTTCAGCGGATCGGCCGTCACTTCCGGCAGCACGATATCGTACCAGGTCTCATTGTCGAAGACCGATTTCAGCCGCGCCACCGCGCCCATGCGCATGTGGTAGTTCGATCCGGGAATGACGAACTGATTGGCCTCGACGTCCTTGTAGAACACGAGCTGCCCGGAATCCGGGCACTTGATCCACAGGTTCTCCGGCGTCTCCCGCCGCAGGATGTTGCGGATCTTTGGCCGGACGACATTGGTGAGCCAATTCATGTTTCGCTCCGAAATGCGGTTAAGCGCATTGACATCATATCTTGACGCGTTTTCTTCACGCGAACCGGCGCCCACTTCGCTCGAAAACGCTACGCTAGAATATGGCGACCCAGGCTCAGCCCAACAAGCCGCGACTCAGGCCTATTCCACGCAATTATGGCTTATTCTGCAGCCTGTTTTTTCGCACCCCTGACACCCTGCGCCAGGGCGGACACCAGGTCGGCGACGGCGCCGACGGTCTTGGGTGTCGCGCGGCCCTCGGCATCGAGGCTGCCATGGAGCGCATCGACCAGCGCGGTGCCGACCACGGCGCCGTTGGCCCTCTCAGCGATCGCCCTTGCCGCCTCCGGCGTGCGTATGCCGAAGCCGACACAAACCGGCAGCTTCGTGTGGCGCTTGATGCGGGCGACGGCCTCGCCGACCACATTGGCGTCGGCGGCCGCGCCGCCGGTGATACCGGCGATGGCGACGTAATAGACGAAACCCGACGTGTTCGCGAGCACCGCCGGCAGGCGCCTGTCGTCGGTCGTCGGCGTCGCCAGACGGATGAAGTTGAGCCCTGCCTTCATCGCGGGAATGCAGAGCTCGGTATCTTCCTCGGGCGGCAGGTCGACGATGATAAGACCGTCAACGCCAGCGGCTTTTGCGTCGTCAAGGAACTTGTCGACGCCGTAGATATAGATCGGATTGTAGTAGCCCATCAGCACCAGCGGCGTGGCGTCATCGTCCTTGCGGAAACCGCGGACCATCTCCAGCGTCTTCTTCAAGGTCATGCCGGCCTTCAACGCGCGCAGACCCGCCGCCTGGATCGACGGCCCGTCCGCCATCGGATCGGTAAAGGGTATGCCGAACTCGACGATGTCTGCGCCGGCCTTCGGCAGCGCCTTGAGAATGTCGAGCGACATTCCGGGATCGGGATCGCCGGCCATTACATAGGTGACGAGTGCCGGGCGCCCTTGCGCGGTGAGTTCGGCGAAGCGTGCGTCGATGCGGGTGGTCACTTCTTCCTGCCCTTCAGAATTTCCGTGATCTGCGGAATGTCCTTGTCGCCGCGGCCCGAAAGATTGACGACCATCAAATGATCCCGCGGACGTTTCGGCGCGAGCTCCATCACTTTGGCGATGGCATGCGCCGGCTCCAGCGCCGGCGGAATGCCTTCGAGCCGCGTCAGCAGCTGAAACGCCGCCAGCGCCTCGTCGTCGGTCGCGGACAAATAGGTGACCCGGCCGGTTTCGTGCAGCCATGAATGCTCCGGCCCGATGCCGGGATAGTCCAGTCCCGCCGAGATCGAATGCGCGTCCTGGATCTGGCCGTCATCGTCCATCAGGAGATAGGTGCGATTGCCGTGCAGCACGCCGGGCCGGCCACCGGCAATCGAGGCCGCGTGCAATTGCGTGAGCCCGTGGCCGGCGGCTTCGACGCCGAAGATTTCCACAGAGGGGTCGTCGAGGAAGGGATGAAACAGCCCCATCGCGTTCGAGCCGCCACCGATGCAGGCGATCAGCGAATCCGGCAGGCGGCCCTCGATCTCCTGCATCTGCCTGCGGGTCTCGTCGCCGATCACGGACTGAAAATCGCGCACCATCATCGGATAGGGATGCGGGCCCGCCACCGTGCCGATGCAATAGAACGTGTTGTGGACGTTGGTGACCCAGTCGCGCAGCGCGTCGTTCATCGCGTCCTTCAGCGTGCGCGCGCCGGACTGCACCGGGACCACCTTCGCGCCCAGCATTTCCATGCGGATCACGTTGGGCTGCTGCCGCTCGACGTCGACCGCGCCCATATAGACCACGCATTCGAGCCCGAACCGCGCGCACAGCGTGGCGGTGGCGACGCCATGCTGGCCGGCGCCGGTCTCGGCGATGATGCGCTTCTTGCCCATGCGCCGCGCGACCATGATCTGGCCGAGCACGTTGTTGACCTTGTGCGAGCCGGTGTGGTTCAGCTCCTCGCGCTTGAGGTAGATCTTCGCGCCGCCGAGATGTTCGGTGAGCCGCTCGGCGAGATAGAGCGGCGACGGCCGTCCGACATAGGTCTTGAGATAGCCGTTCATTTCCGCCTGGAACGCCGGATCGGCCTTGGCGTCGGCGTAGGCCTTTTCCAGGTCGAGGATCAGCGGCATCAGGGTTTCGGCGACAAAGCGTCCGCCGAAAATGCCGAAATGCCCGCGCTCGTCCGGACCGCTGCGGAATGAATTGGGAAGGTTTGGATTCATCGGACCATCAGTTCTTCGGTGGCGCGTGCGGCGCGAATGAAATTGCGGATCATCTCGGGATCCTTGATGCCCGGTGAACTCTCGACGCCGGACGATACATCGACTCCGCCGGCGCGGGTGACGCGAACCGCCTCGGCGACGTTGTCGGCGCCAAGTCCGCCCGAAACCATGAAGGGCAGCGCGAGATCGAGTTTTTCCAGGAGATGCCAGTCGAACACGGCCCCGAGCCCGCCGGGGCGGGTGGCCCCCTTCGGGGCACGGGCGTCGAACAGGATGCGATCGGCAACGCTCGTGTAGCCGGGCAGTGCGGCAAGATCGGCCGCGGTCTCGACCGCGATCGCCTTCATGACCGGCAATCCGAACTTCGCCTTGATATCGCGCACCCGTGCGATGGTCTCCTTGCCGTGCAACTGCAGCAGGTCCGGCTGCAGCGTCTCGACGATGTTCTCCAGCGTCGCGTCGTCGGCATCGACCGACAGCGCCACCTTGCCGGCCCGGCCCCTGGCCTGCCGGCCGAGTTCACGCGCAGTCTCAAGGCTGAGATGGCGCGGCGACGGGGAAAAGAACACGAAGCCCACCATGTCGGCGCCGGCCACGAGCGCTGCGTCGAGCGTCTCGCGCGTGGACAGGCCGCAGATTTTGACGAGCAGGGACATGGTCTCTCAGAGGCGGTTTTCGAGCCCTGATCGGGCTGGAACGGGCTGACGGGGCGCGTTCTACAACGTCGCGCCCTGCTTGTCTCGCCCGGCGGACCCATAGATTCCGCGCGGCAAGGGCGCCGGAAGCCGCTGCTGGTCAAGCCGGGACACCGCCGCGGCGGCCCGCAGGTCGGCCGCCTCGGCCCTGGCCCGGCGTGCATCCGACTCATACTGGCGCGCGGCACGGCGCCAGCGGTGCTGCCTGAACCAGGTCGCCATGCCGCCCGCCGCCACGCCCAGAATGGCCACCGCGATGATAACGACAAACAGCGGCAGCGATACCGACAATGCCGGATTGACCGAATTGAAGGGATCGAACGACACCGTCACGAAATGACGGTTGGCGACCGCGAAGACGATGAAGATGATCCCTAAGGGAATAACGACCAGCGCCGTGATGAACTTTCGCATGACCATCTCTCGTAGTGACGGAGATCGGCGGGTCCAAAACCCGCAACACGGCTAGAGATATTCAAAACCCAAAGAGCAGTTAAGCGCCCGCCTCCGGCGAACCGCCGGTGTCGCGGTTCAGCCGCTCGCGCATTTCCTTGCCGGTCTTGAAGAACGGAACGCTCTTCTGGTCGACCGGGACATGGGCGCCGGTGCGCGGATTGCGGCCTGCGCGCGCGGGGCGATGCTTTACCGAGAAAGCGCCGAATCCCCGCAGTTCGACACGGTCGCCGCGCGCCAGCGCTGCGACGATCTCATCGAGGATCGCGTTCACAATGTTCTCCACATCCCGCTGATAAAGGTGCGGGTTGTGCTCGGCGATGCGCTGAACGAGTTCGGATTTGATCATCGAGGTTGGGATCCGGGGTCGTGCGGATATCCATTTCCGTGAAAATACCTTGATCTGTCAAGACGCTAAATCAATTTTGGGCTGCGCCAAAAGGACGACGGGCGGCCCAAAGCGGCACAGCGGCAACACTCGCGGTGCGGGAGGATGCAATCCGCGGCATCCGCGGCGCATCAATTGGGCGCTGCGGGCCTCCACAGGGCGAGCATGCCGTCGAGGCTGAGCTGATCGACCGCCTGTGCGACGCCGGCCTGCTCGATCTGGCGCGCGATGGAACTCAGGCCAAGTGCATCGAACGCGATGGAGACCGCCGTGCGCAGGAACGTCATGTCGCCGAACCGCGGGGTCAGCCTGTAATCCCGCACCGGCGTGTCGCTCTTGATCTTCTTCTCGGCAACCAGCCAGGCAATGGCCGCCTTTTCATCGCCGAGTTGATCGACCAGCTTCAGTTCCATCGCCTGGCGGCCGGTGAAAACCCGACCGTCCGCTACTTTTTCGAGCAACGCATCGTCCATCCCGCGCCGCTCCTTCACCAGGCCGCGGAACCAGGCGTAGGAATCCTTCACCAGCGCGTCGAGTGCGGCGCGCGCTTCCGGGCTGGTCGGCTCAAAACCGTTGGGCGCAGCCTTCAGCGGCGAGGATTTCACCTCCTCGACCTTGACGCCCACGGTCTTCAGAAGCTCGGTGAAATTCGGAAACTGAAACAGCACGCCGATCGAGCCCACCAGCGAACTCTGTCGGGCGACGATGTGATCGGCCGCAAGGGCCGTGATGTAGCCGCCCGAGGCGGCGAGCCCCTCGACCACCACGACGACCGGCTTCTTGGCCTTCAGCCGCACCAGCGAGTCGTAAAGCTGCTCGGAACCGGCGGTGGTGCCGCCGGGCGAATTGATGTGCACGATGACGGCGACAGCCCGCGACTTCTCCAGCCGCTCCAGCGCCTCGACGCGCTGCTGGTCGCTGCGGATCAGGCCCTCGATGTTGACGCGCGCGATCGATCCCGACGACGTCAGCGCTGCGCGCCCGCCCGGCGTCGCGACGAGGCCGACGGCGACGATCGCCGCAATCGCCACCACGATGGCCACGACACGCCAGAAGGTCAGCTTGCGACGGATCCTGCGGCGATCGACGATCACGTCCGAATCGAGCGACATCGAATTTCTCCTGAAGTATCACGCACGTTTTGCATCTCAGCGTGACCGAAGCGTTATCTGATTACATCAATTGCGGTGCAATATGAAGAAAACAAGTCCCTTGCGCACCCTGCCACCGTCATGCCCGCGCTTGTCGCGGGCATGACGGGGAGTGGGGGTAGTCGCACATACAAAAAGGCCCCGGTCGAGACCGAGGCCTGATGTTGGTCGACAGGTGAGCCGCGCTTACTTGTCGCGGTTCTTGAGCGCGGTGCCGAGAATATCGCCGAGCGTCGCCCCCGAATCGGAGGAACCGTACTGCGCGATGGCTTCCTTCTCTTCGGCGACTTCCAGCGCCTTGATCGAGACCTGCACCTTGCGGGCCTTCTTGTCGAACTGGATCACACGCGCATCGACCTTCTCGCCGACGGCGAACCGCTCGGCGCGCTGATCGTTGCGGTCGCGGGCGAGTTCGGAGCGCTTGATGAAGGTGGTGAAGTCGGTGCCCGAGATCTTCACCTCGATGCCGGCTTCCTTCACTTCGAGCACTTCGCAGGTCACGACCGCGCCCTTCTTGACGTCGCCGGGTTCTGCGAAGGGATCGCCTTCGAGCTGCTTGACGCCGAGCGAGATGCGCTCCTTTTCGACATCGACGTCGAGCACCACGGCCTTGACCATGTCGCCCTTCTTGAAGTTGTCGATGACCTGCTCGCCCGGAAGCTTCCAGTCGAGGTCGGACAGGTGGACCATGCCGTCGACATCGCCGTCGAGACCGAGGAACAGACCGAACTCGGTCTTGTTCTTGACCTCGCCTTCGACCGTGGAGCCGACCGGGAACTTCTCGACGAAGACTTCCCAGGGGTTGCGCATGGTCTGCTTGAGGCCGAGCGAGATGCGGCGCTTGACCGAATCCACTTCCAAGACCTGCACTTCGACTTCCTGCGAGGTCGAAACGATCTTGCCGGGGTGCATGTTCTTCTTGGTCCACGACATTTCCGAGACGTGGATCAGGCCTTCGATGCCCGGCTCCAGTTCGACGAACGCGCCGTAGTCGGTGATGTTGGTGACGCGACCGGTGAAGCGCGCATTCAGCGGATACTTGGCCTCGATGCCCTGCCACGGATCGTCCAGCAGCTGCTTCATGCCGAGCGAGATGCGGTGGGTCTCGTGGTTGATCTTGATGATCTTGACCTTCACGGTCTGGCCGATGGTGAGCACCTCGGTCGGGTGGTTGACCCGGCGCCAGGCGATGTCGGTGACGTGCAGCAGGCCGTCGATGCCGCCGAGATCAACGAACGCACCGTAATCGGTGATGTTCTTGACCACGCCGTCGATCACCTGGCCCTCTTCGAGGTTCTGCACCAGTTCCTGGCGCTGTTCGGCGCGGGTCTCTTCGAGAACCGTGCGGCGCGACACCACGATGTTGCCGCGGCGGCGATCCATTTTCAGAATCTGGAACGGCTGCGAGTTGTTCATCAGCGGCGCGACGTCGCGGATCGGGCGGATGTCAACCTGCGAGCGCGGCAGGAAGGCGACAGCGCCGTCGAGGTCGACGGTGAAGCCGCCCTTGACCTGGTTGAAGATGACGCCGTGAACCTTCTCGTTGTTGTTGAAGGCCTTCTCGAGCTTGCCCCAGCTTTCCTCGCGGCGCGCCTTGTCGCGCGACAGCACGGCTTCGCCGAGCGCATTTTCGATCCTGTCGAGGAATACCTCGACCTCGTCGCCGACCTTGAGATCGCTTTCGCGGCCGGGCCCGGCGAATTCGCGCAGCGCCACGCGGCCTTCGGTCTTCAGGCCGACGTCGATGACGGCCATGTCCTTTTCAATTGCAACCACCTTGCCCTTGATGACGGAGCTTTCCTGCAGATTGCCGCCGGCGAAGGACTCGTCCAGCATTGCAGCGAAATCGTCGCGGGTAGGATTATAAGAAGCAGCAGTCGAAGCCATTTGTTCTCCAGATGCGGGCATTGCCGGCCATTCGGGTTAAAGGGCGCATCGCGCGAGAGGTGTCAGGGGTCCGCAAAACCTGACGACCGCTGTTTGCGGGAGGCGCAACAGCGGGCCGGCAGCATGCCTGCACGTTCGATACGTATTGATTTATCCAAAGCCTGAAACGAGCGTATCGACTTCAGGAGCCTGGAGCGGGCTTTCCTCCAATGACGGCGGGGGTTGAAACCTCCGGCCGGCCCGCCCGGACAGCCCTGATCTTATCGATGGCGGCCACGGATGGGGCTGGATATAGCCCCAAGGGTCATTTTCGGCAAGCCGGAAATGCCTGATTTATCGGCCTTTGTGCCCGAAACGGGCCCGCCATGCCGCCGGCAGACGACCCGTCAGCGCCCGGCGCGGACGGCTTCGATGATGGCGATGGCGGCGCGAACGCCGCCTTCGATGTCGAGATTGGAATTATCCAGGATGTGGGCGTCGCCGGCCGCCTTCAGCGGCGCGGCGGCGCGATTGCGGTCGCGTTCGTCACGCTTGAGGATATCGGCCAGCACCAGCGCCTCGTCGGCCTCCTCGCCGCGGGCGCGCGCTTCCAGCGTCCGGCGGTGCGCCCGCACCTGCGGATCGGCGACCACGAAAATCTTCACGTCGGCATTCGGACAGATCACGGTGCCGATGTCGCGCCCGTCGAGCACGGCGCCGGGCGGATCGGCTGCGAACCGGCGCTGAAAATCGACCAGCGCCTCGCGCACGCTGGCGATCGCCGACACGACGGAGGCGGCGTCGCCGATGCGCTGCGACTTCAATTCGGGATGGCCGAACTTTTCCGGATCGAGCACCATCGCGGCCGCGACCGCGCGTGCCTCGTCGGTGAGATCGTAGCCCCCATCCAGCAACGCCTTCGCCACCGCGCGATAGATCACGCCGGTGTCGAGGTGGCGATAGCCGTAATGGAGAGCGAGCCGCTTGCCGAGGGTGCCCTTGCCCGACGCGGCGGGTCCGTCGATGGCGATGATCATGGTGTCCTATTGCCTGGATGGGTACGGGCCACGCGCGCGACGAAGCGGCCGCTCTTCGGTGAAAATGTTGCGGGAAGCAAACTCGGCAGGGCTACTGAAGGTCAGATATTCGCGCATGGCGTCTGAAGGGTCTGCCGCCGTAAACCATGGGCGATCCAGACGACGCGCCGGATCGCAGACCCAGTGTGGAACGCGCCCCAACCGGCGCTGCTTTGCCAGATATTCGGCGATGGCGCCCACAAGTGCGTCAAGCCGATTGTCGCCTGTCAGTTTCGGCTCGCGCTCAATCGACGCGTAGCGATCCTGATCGGTGGGCGCCAAATCAAAAGCGTCCACGAATTCGGCCAGGACGACATCCTGCGGCGAACCGGCCTCGATCGCTTCAACTGCCTCAGCGAGGGTATTTGGGCGCATCGGCCGCTCCCGTGCGATTCATATTTTTGAGCAGGAACTGCTGCTTCTCGGGCGAGGCCGCGCTGAGGGGGAAGTATCGACCCAATAAAGCTATCGCGTCCACTGCGGTCGATATCCCGACTACCCGCATCAAATTCAGGATATCCAACCGCTCGGTCTCGCCGCGAAGCGGGTCCATGATCCGGAATGCCTTCAGTTTGAGCGCCAGCAAGTATTCCGCTGAAGGGACCGAAACCACAAGTCCTGCCGGCTCGCCGTCACGAGGAAACGTGCCGAACTCGAGATGATCGGCTGCGCTGTCGGCAAGCGGGCTGAGATGAAACGCCACTCCGTCATTGAACCAGTCTTCTTGCCAGCGATTTTGTTCTGCGATTTCGCGGACGACCGTCGCCAGCCAATCGGGCAGCGGGCGGTCAAGTTTGGAAACGTCGACGTCTTCGGTAGCGAACCGGAAGTTGCTCGCCAGCATGAGCGCCGAACCACCATAGATCGCGATCTGCAGCTTCGCTCCCGCCTGAACGGCAGCACGCCCGATCCGATCGAAGGCGTCGAGAAGCGCGTCGCGGTCGAAGGATGCACTCATCGCGCCCCGCTCATGAAAACTCCGCCCCCAGCGAACGCATCATCGGGATGAAATCCGGAAAGCTGGTGGCGATGAAGGCCGTGTCGTCGACCTTGACCGGCTTGTCGGCGGCGAGCCCCATCACCAGCGCCGACATCGCGATGCGGTGATCCATGTGGGTGGCGACGAGGCCGCCGCCGGGCACATGCCCGCGCCCCTCGACGATCAGATCGTCGCCGGCAACCTCTACCCTGACGCCGTTGACGCGCAGCATGTCGGCGGTCGCCTCCAGCCGGTCGGATTCCTTGACGCGCAGTTCCTGCAGGCCGCGCATGATGGTGGCGCCTTCGGCGAACGACGCCGCCACCGCCAGCACCAGATATTCGTCGATCATCGAAGGCGCGCGCTCCGGCGGCACTTCGACGCCGCGGAGTTTTGACGCGCGCACGCGCAATTGCGCCATCGGCTCGCCGGCGTCGCCGCGAACTTCACTCTCCTCGATCGAAGCACCCATCTCGCGCAGCGTCGTGAATAGCCCGGTGCGCAGCGGATTGGTCATGACGTCGGAGAAGACGATATCCGAGCCCTCGACGATCAGCGCCGCCACAATCGGGAAGGCCGCGGACGACGGATCGGCCGGCACCACGACATCGGCGCCGTGCAGTTCGGGCTGGCCCGTCAGCGCGATCCTGCGGCCGTGGCTGCCTTCATTCGCCGAGACGATCTCGGCGCCGAAATGTTTCAGCATCAGTTCAGTGTGGTCGCGGCTGGCTTCCTGCTCGATCACGGTGGTGACGCCGGGCGCGGCGAGCCCCGCCAGCAGCACCGCCGACTTGATCTGGGCCGATGCCACCGGGGTCCGGTAGAGGATCGGCACCGGATCGCGGGCGCCGTGCAGCGTCAGCGGCAGGCGGCCGCCTTCCCCGGCCTCGCCGGCCCTGGCGCCCATCAGTTCCAGGGGATCGAGTATCCGGCGCATCGGCCGCGAACGCAGCGAGGCGTCGCCGTCGAAAACCGCCGTAATCGGGCATCCCGCCACCGCCCCCATCACCAGCCGGCAGCCGGTACCGGAATTGCCGAAATCGAGCGGCGCAGCCGGCTGGGCGAAACCCGCAACGCCAACGCCCCTGACCTGCCAGGCAAACGGGCCGGTCCGCTCCACCCTGGCGCCCAGCGCCTGCATGGATTTGGCCGTGTTGATGACGTCCTCGCCCTCAAGCAGGCCGGAAATGGCGGTTTCGCCGACCGCAAGCGCCCCCAGGATGAGGGCACGATGCGAAATCGACTTGTCACCGGGAACGCGTACTTTCCCGGTCAGGGGGCCGCTGGAACGGGATTCAAGCGGGGTGGGGGTAGCGGAATGGGCCAAGATTGTGTCCTCTGCGGGGGCCGCAGTATCGGCCGCAGTATCACATGGGCCACATGACGTCACGCGGCCGTCAAATGCGACAAAGCGCTATTGACAGCAGCCGCTCAACTAGCCAAGTGAAGCACCGTTTTTCAGAAATTCCCAGGATCCACACGTGGCCAAATCCGACCTCGGAACCAAGCGCATTTGCCCGACGACGGGTAAGAAGTTCTACGACCTGAACAAGAATCCGGTGATTTCGCCCTATACCGGCGAGGTCGTGCCGATCGCGCCGATTGCGCCGCCGCGGGCCGCCCGTGGCGAAGCCGCACGCGCCGCCGCCGCTTCAGCTGCTGCTTCCGACATGCCGGAGGCCGCGGAGGCCGAAGAGTTGGTTTCGCTCGAAGAGGCCGATGCCGAGGAGAATACCGGCAAGGTCAAGGCCGCGGTTCCCGAATCCGAGGACGACATCGAGATCGACGAAACCATTGAGGACGATGACGACGACGATTCGACCTTCATCGCCGACGAGGAAGAGGGCGATGAGGACGTGACCGACATCATCGGTGACGTCGGAGGCGATGAAGAGACTTGAGATATGCCCTGAACTGTGGTTCAGGGTCATTGCCCGCACGCCGATTGAGGCGCGCGATTCTTAAGGGGCCATAGCTCAGCTGGGAGAGCGCTTGCATGGCATGCAAGAGGTCGGCGGTTCGATCCCGCCTGGCTCCACCAGCCTTCGCTTGCTTCGCAAGCTACGGCTCGGCAAGCCAGCCGAGCTCCATCGTAGCGAAGCAAGCGAAGGCTGCCGCGGCGTAGCCCGCAGGGCGAAGCCGGGCCCTGTCCGATCATCCCTTCAACCTTTCTCAAAGCGCTGTATCCTGCAAGCAATGGCATGTGGCGGCAGGATAGCCCATGAAGTACGTCTACATTCTCGAAAGTCTCGACTCTCTCCACTTTTACGTCGGCATCACGGACGACCTTCGTGCGCGGCTGGCAAAGCACAACGCCGGCGAAGTGCCGCACACGTCGAAGTACGGACCGTGGCGGATCAAGACCTACGTCGCATTCAGCAACGAGACGCAAGCCGTTGCATTCGAGAGATATTTAAAGTCCGCTTCCGGCCGCGCCTTCGCCAGGAAGCGCCTCTAACTCCCCTACTCCCCCAACACCTTATTCAGCCTATCCCTTAGCGCGACGATCTCGTTCTTGAGCGTCACCATCTCGCCGACAGAACAGGCTGAAGCCGCGAGGACCAATGGCGGTATGGCCCGCGCCTTCTCGCGCAGCGAGTCGCCCCTGGGCGTGAGTGCGATCAGCACCTGCCGCTCGTCTTCCGTGCTGCGCGTTCGCTTGATCAACGCCGCAGCCTCCAGCCGCTTGAGCAGCGGCGTCAGCGTGCCGGAGTCCAGGAACAGCCGTTCGCCGATCTCCTTGACCGGGACGTCGTCGCGCTCCCACAGCACCAGCATGACGAGATACTGCGGATAGGTCAGCCCGAGTTCGTCGAGCAGCGGCTTGTAGACGCGGTTGAACGCGTGCGCGGCGGAATACACCGCAAAGCAGATTTGATTGTCGAGCCTGAGCGGCAGGTCGGCCGCGTGTTTTCTAGCCATCACAACCTCGTCATCGAGCAGCGCGCCGCCTATGATCCCGGCCTCCAAGCGCTTGATTTCAATTGCATACAATTGAATTGCGCACCTTGCAATAAAATATATTGCGCACAATCTAATTGTGCGCAATATAGAACACCGAAACGGCAAACCAAGGGAGACCGACATGTCCGTGAACGTGCTCTACAAGACCAGCGCCAAGGCCACCGGCGGCCGCGATGGCACCGCCGCAACGCTCGACGGCGCGTTCGATGTCAAGCTTTCCACGCCAAAGGAACTCGGCGGCGGCGGTGGCGCCGGCAACAATCCCGAGCAGCTTTTCGCGGCCGGCTATGCCGCCTGCTTCATCGGCGCGATGAAGTTCGTCGCTTCGCAGGGCGGCCCGAAGGTCCCCGCGGAAGCCACGGTGACTTCCACGGTCGGCATCGGCCCCCGTTCGGAAGGCGGCTTTGGCCTCGATATCGACCTTGCCGTCGCGCTGCCCGGCGTTCCCAGGGCGGACGCAGAGGCGCTGGTCGCAAAGGCGCATCAGGTGTGCCCCTACTCCAACGCCACCCGCGGCAACGTGGATGTGCGCCTGACGGTCGTGTGACGTCCGCAACTGAACGGCCCGCCGTGATATCGGGCGGGCCGTTCGCGCCACGGAATTGGCCGCGCGCCGACATCCCGTCATGCGCCCGTGCGCGCCAAGCCATTGCTGCCGCGCCGGAAGACCGCTAGCTCAGGAAGCTCCATTCTCATCCTGAGCGAAGGTTTTCTCCATGAGTTCACAAGCCGCTCCCGGCGCCATGACCGGCCTGCGCGTCGTCGACCTCACGCGCGTGCTCGGCGGCCCCTATTGCACGCAGATCCTGGCCGACCACGGCGCCGACGTCATCAAGGTCGAGCCGCCGGCCGGCGACGAGGTGCGCGACTGGGGCCCTCCCTTCCATGAGGAGGACGCGGCTTATTTCGTCGGCATCAACCGCAACAAGCGCTCGATCGGCCTCGACCTCGCCTCCGAGGGTGGACGCGCCGTGCTGATGAAGATGCTGGAGACGGCGGACGTCCTGATCGAAAATTTCAAGCCGGGAACGCTCGACAAATGGGGCATCGGCAACGACGTGCTGCGCGCGAAGTTTCCAAAGCTCGTGCACTGTCGGATTTCCGGCTTCGGCGCCGACGGCCCGCGCGGCGGCAATCCCGGCTACGACGCGATCATCCAGGCCATGACCGGCATGATCGCGGCCACCGGCTCGCCGCAAAGCGGCCCGATGCGGATCGGCGTTCCCCTCGTCGACATCACTACCGGGCTTTACGCCGCGATCGGCATCCTGATGGCGCTCTCGGAGCGGCAGCGTTCCGGTCTCGGCCAGTTTCTGGAGACCACGCTGTACGAGACCGGCCTTGCGATCATGCATCCGCACACCGCGAACTATTTCATGCACGGCAAGCCGCCCGGCCTGACCGGCAACGAGCACCCCAATCTCGTTCCCTACGCGATCTTTCCGACCAAAACCGACAACATCTTCATCGGCGTCGGCAATGACGGAACCTTCCGCAAGCTGGCCAGGGAAATCGGCAAGCCCGAACTCGGCACCGATCCGCGCTTTGCCCGCAACAAGGACCGCATCGCCAACCGCGACGCGCTGCGCGCCGAACTCGCCGCCGTATTCAGCCAGCACGAGGCGGAACCGCTGTGCAATCGCCTGCTCGCGGCCGGCCTGCCGGCGGGTCCGGTGCAGAAGATCGACCAGGCGCTGACCAATCCGCATACGCTGCATCGCGGCGACATCATCGAGAAGGATTGGTACAAGGGCGTCGCCTCCCCGATCCGGCTTGAGCGGACCAAACCCAGCCTGCGCCGGACGCCGCCGAAATTCAGCCAGCACACGTCGGAGGTGCTCGGCGAGTTCGGCTACTCCAAAGGCGAGATCGACGCCCTGGTCGCCAAGGGCGTGGTCTGCGGCACCGAGCGCAAGCGCTGAGGTCCAGTCGCCCCTGCGTTCGCAGGGGCCCGTACGCCGCGGCTTCGGTTTTTGGGGCTGTGGTAGTCGCCCTTCTTCAATCACAGACGGCTGTGGTTATGGGCCCCTGCGTTCGCAGGGGCGACAGGGAGATCGTGTCTTCGCCTAATTTACAGCTTTTCCTGCCGTACGCTTCCCCGATACGCTGCTTTCGCTTATACGGTCATTTGCACGTCATCCGGCGCTGTTATCGCGCGAAATGAAGATGATGACCCCAACCCGGAGGAATTCCATGGCATTTCGACAATTCGGCGCAGCCGCGGCGGTGACCGTTGCGCTGGCGCTTGCAACGCCTGCCCACGCTGTGACCGAGATCCAGTGGTGGCACGCGATGACCGGCGCCAACAATGACGTCGTCAACAAGCTCGCCGAGGAATTCAACGCCAGCCAGTCCGACTACAAGGTCGTGCCGTCCTACAAGGGCGCCTATCCCGACACCATGAACGCCGGCATCGCCGCGTTCCGCGCCGGCAACGCGCCGCACATCATTCAGGTCTTCGAGGTCGGAACCGCGACCATGATGGGCGCCACCGGCGCGATCAAGCCGGTCTACCAGCTCATGAAGGAGGCCGGCGAGCCGTTCGACCCCAAGGCTTACCTGCCGACCATCACCGGCTATTACTCGACCTCGAAGGGCGAGATGCTGTCGTTCCCCTTCAACTCGTCCTCGATGGTGATGTGGATCAACAAGGATGAATTGAAGAAGGCCGGCGTCAACGAGATCCCGAAGACCTGGCCGGAAGTATTCGACGCAGCCAGGAAGCTGAAGGCGGCCGGCCACGAGACCTGCGGCTTCTCCAACGCCTGGGCGAGCTGGGCGCATATCGAGCAGTTCTCGGCCTGGCACAATGTGCCGATCGGCACCAAGGCCAACGGCCTCGACGGCTTCGACACCGAGCTGAAATTCAACTCGCCGCTGCACGTGAAGCACCTGCAGAACCTCGTCGACCTGCAGAAGGACAAGACCTACAGCTATGGCGGGCGCGGCAGCGCCAACGAGGCCCGCTTCTCTTCCGGCGAATGCGCGATCTTCCTGACCTCCTCGGGCTACTACGGCACCGCGAAGGCCACCTCCAAGTTCGACTTCACCTCGGCGCCGATGCCCTACTACCCGGACGTCCAGGGCGCACCGCAGAACTCGATCATCGGCGGCGCTTCGCTGTGGGTGATGGGCGGCAAGAAGCCGGAAGAGTACAAGGGCGTCGCCAAGTTCTTCACCTTCCTGTCCGACACCAACCGCCAGGCCGACCTGCACCAGAAGTCCGGCTACCTGCCGATCACCAAGGCGGCCTACGAGAAGTCGATCAAGGATGGCTTCTACGAGAAGAACCCGATCCTGCAGACGCCGCTGAAGGAACTCACCAACAAGGAGCCGACCGAGAATTCGCGTGGCCTGCGCTTCGGCAACATGGTGCAGATGCGCGACGTCTGGGCGGAAGAAATCGAAGCAGCCCTGGACGGCAAGAAGACACCCAAGGAAGCCCTCGACGCCGCCGTGGCGCGTGGCAATGCGATGTTGCGCACCTTCGAGAAGACGGCAAAATAGGCGGCTAATCGGGGGGCGGCCGTCATTGCGAGCGAAGCGAAGCAATCCATAGCACCGCATAAGTGGTAGTAGTGGATTGCTTCGTCGCTACGCTCCTCGCAATGACGAGCGCGTGTGAATGGAAAAGACGACCGTCTTCAACAACCGTCTGTTGCCGTACCTGCTGCTCCTGCCGCAGCTCGTCATAACCGTTATTTTCTTCTATTGGCCGGCAAGCCAGGCGGTCTGGCAATCCTTTCTGCGCGAGGACGCGTTCGGACTGGTTTCCGAATTCGTCGGCCTCGAAAACTACCAGACGCTGTTCGCCCAGCCTGAATATTACAAGGCGATGATGGTGACCGCGATCTTCTCCACGCTGGTCGCGACGCTGTCGCTGTCGATCGCGCTGCTGTTCGCCACGCAGGCCGACAAGAACCTGAAGGCGGCCGCCGGCTACAAGACGCTGATGATCTGGCCCTATGCGGTGGCGCCTGCGGTTGCCGGCGTGCTCTGGTTCTTCATGTTTCAGCCCTCGCTCGGAATGCTCTCCCGTCCGCTGCGCGGCCTGGGCGTCGACTGGAACCCGCTGCTCAACGGCAACCACGCCCTGCTGCTGGTGGTGATGGCTTCGGTGTGGAAGCAGATCGCCTACAATTTCCTGTTCTTTCTCGCCGGCCTGCAGGCGATCCCGCGAAGCGTGATCGAGGCCAGCGCCATCGACGGCGCCCGTCCGGTGCGGCGTTTCTGGACCATCGTGTTCCCGCTGCTGTCGCCGACCACGTTTTTCCTGCTGGTCGTCAACGTCGTCTACGTCTTCTTCGACACGTTCGGCATCATCGACGCCGTAACCGGCGGCGGACCTGCCGGCGCCACCACCACCTTGGTCTACAAGGTCTATGCCGACGGCCGTCTCGGCGGCGACCTCGGCGGCTCGGCCGCGCAATCGGTGATCCTGATGATCATCGTGATCGCGCTCACCGCGATCCAGTTCCGCTATGTCGAACGCAAGGTGCAGTACTGATGGTCGAGCACCGCCCGCTCAGCGACTTCATCGCCTACGCCATCCTGACGCTCGGCATTTTCATCGTGGCGTTTCCGGTCTATCTCGCGCTGGTCGCCTCGACCCACGACGCCGCGACCGTGGTCGGCGGCCACATGCCGGCGACGCCCGGCAGCCAGACGCTGGAGAATTATTATCGCGCCGTCTTCGTCGGCGGCTCGCGCACCAGCCGCGAGCCCGTCGCCAACATGCTGATCAACTCCTTCGTGTCGGCGATCGGCATTGCCGTGGGCAAGATCTTCATCTCGATCCTTTCCGCCTACGCGGTGGTCTATTTCCGCTTTCCGTTCCGCAAGACTGCGTTCTGGATCATCTTCATCACGCTGATGCTGCCCGTCGAAGTGCGGATCTACCCGACCTACAAGGTGGTCGCCGACCTGCGCATGCTGGACACCTACGCCGGGCTGATCCTGCCGCTGATCGCATCCGCCACCGGCACGCTGTTGTTCCGCCAGTTCTTCATGACGGTGCCGGATGAACTATTGGAAGCCTCGCGCATCGATGGCGCCGGTCCCTGGCGCTTCTTCTGGGACACGCTGCTGCCGCTGTCGGTCACGACGATTGCCGCGCTGTTCGTGATCCAGTTCATCTATGGCTGGAACCAGTATCTCTGGCCGCTTTTGATCACCACGAAGGATTCGATGCAGACCATCGTGATCGGCATCAAGAAGATGCTGGTAACGACGGACGAACTCGCCGAGTGGCAGCTCGCGATGGCGACGGCGGTCCTCGCCATGCTGCCGCCGGTCGCCGTCGTCATCTTCATGCAGCGGCTGTTCGTGCGCGGCCTGGTCCAGACGGAAAAGTGAAATGGCCAACGTAACGCTCCGCAACGTCCGCAAGACCTATCCGGGCGGCTTCGAGGCCATCAAGGGTATCGATTTCGAGGTCGCCGACGGCGCGTTCTGCGTGCTGGTCGGCCCCTCCGGCTGCGGCAAGTCGACATTGTTGCGCATGGTCGCAGGCCTGGAGACCATCACCGGCGGCGAGATCGACATCGGCGGCCGCGTCGTCAACCAGATCGAGCCGGCCGACCGCGACATCGCGATGGTGTTCCAGAACTACGCGCTCTATCCGCACATGAGCGTCTACAACAACATGGCCTACGGCCTGCGCAACCGCGGCATGGCCGAGCCCGAGATCAAGACGCGCGTCGAGGAAGCCGCGCGCATTCTCGAACTCGGCGCGATGCTCGAGCGCAAGCCGCGGCAATTGTCCGGCGGCCAGCGCCAGCGCGTGGCGATGGGTCGCGCCATCGTGCGGCAGCCGAAGGTGTTCCTGTTCGACGAACCGCTGTCGAATCTCGACGCCAAGCTTCGCATCGCAATGCGGGTCGAAATCCGGAAATTGCAGCGCAGGCTTTCCACCACCTCGATCTACGTCACCCACGACCAGCTCGAGGCGATGACGCTGGCCGATATTCTCGTGGTCATGAACGGCGGCGTGGTCGAGCAGATCGGCAATCCGCTCGACATCTACCAGAAGCCGGCAACGACTTTCGTCGCCTCCTTCATCGGCGCACCGCCGATGAACCTGATGCGGCTGCGTTCCGATGAACTGAAGTCGCAACTGGGCGGCGATATCAGGCTCAACGAGGCCGGCATTCTCGGCATCCGGCCGGAGGATTTCGTCATCACCGGCGAAGCGGTTTCCGGCGGCGTTTCGCTCGGCCTCACCGTGGAAGCGATCGAGCGCGTCGGCGCCGAAACCTTCGTCTACGGCACCAGGCAGCACGAAGGTCAGGGCGTCGCCGCCACCCCGGGCGAACTGCCTCCCGGCGAAATCATCGTCCGGATTCCCGGTGCCATCGGCCCGGCCATCGGCGAGCGAATCAAGGTCGCGGCAGCCGGCGACAAGCTGCATCTGTTTACCGTCGATGGCCGCAAGCGGGTGGGTTCCTGAGCAGTCATTCCGGGGCGCGAAGCGAACCCGGAATCTCGAGATTCCGGGTCTGGTCCTTCGGACCATCCCGGAATGACACCCGAAAATCCCCCTCCCGCGGCGGATTTACACAGCTTTCTGAGACACTTGAACCCACCCAAAATGCCCCCCATATTCGTTGGTGACCGGACGGCTAGTCGGCCGGCCGGTTGAATGGGGCGCCGTAAGGGCCCCTCAAAGTCGCTTCGAGAGGACTTTGTGATGTCTCGTGTTCCTTCGTTGTCCAGTCCGTTCCTGCTTGGGTTCGACGAAATCGAGCGTGCGCTCGATCGCGTCGTCAAAGGCGCCGACGGTTACCCTCCCTACAACATCGAGCGGTGTGATCGTGCCAACGGCCAGCCCGAAAGGCTGCGCATCACGCTGGCGGTGGCGGGATTTACCCGTGACCAGCTCGATGTGACCATTGAGGAAAACCAGCTCGTGATCCGGGGCCGCCAGCAGGACGACAAGGCCCGGCAATACATCCATCGCGGCATCGCAGCTCGCCACTTCCAGCGCACATTCGTGCTGGCGGAGGGGATGCAGGTGCTGGGCGCGGACCTGAAGAACGGGCTGTTGTCGATCGACCTCGCCAGGCCGGAGCCTGAAAGGGTCGTTAAGACAATTGCTATCAATGAACACGAATAATGGAACCCGTAGCGGACTCGACCGCTTAATCTCCAGGAGGAGTCGAGACCATGAGTGATGTGAGTGTTACGTTCGAACCCGAAAAGGTTTCCGTCGAGGCACTGGCCCATCTGGGCGAAGGCCACATCGCCTACGTGAAGCAGGTCCGTTCCGAGGACGTGCCGGGACTGTTTCCGCAGGCGCCGAAGATCGCGCCAGGGCTGAAGCTGTTCGCGCTGCATGCCGCCGACGGTACGCCGATCATGCTGACCGACAGCCGCGAAGCTGCGATCGCCAATGCATGGAGCAACGAGCTTCAGGCCGTCAGCGTACACTGAAGCAGCTCTTGCCGCTTCACCGACACCGCTTGCCGTAGTCAGTGACGAGCGCGCCTGGTGCCGCTGACGTAGTGCCGCGCTAAAGTAAGCGAGAGAAGGAATTCCGATACGTGGGATAGCAACCCCGCGTATCGTCCTTCAAGACATAGTCAGATCCAATCTCAGTCCGCGCCCACGGTCGAGAGGAATTTCTCCACCTCACCCTCGAGATGGTTGCTCTGTCCCGGCAGGGATTGGGCCAGCCCGTGGACGTGCGTCGAAGCGTCGCCGGTCTGCGGCAAAATGGGCAATGACCCCTACGCCGCGCTCGCCGGCGGCAGCGCCAGCACCGAATAGATCGCCTGGGCGTCGCGCGAGGCACGGAGTTTCTTGGCGACGTCCTGGTCGCGCAACAATCGCGCGATCCGCGCCAGCGCCTTCAGATGGTCGGCGCCTGCGCCTTCCGGGGCCAGCAGCAGGAAGATCAGATCGACCGGCTGGCCGTCCATCGCCTCGAAATCGATCGGGCGTTCAAGGCGCGCAAAGAACCCGAACAGCTTTTCGAGCTTCGGCAGCTTGCCGTGCGGGATGGCGACGCCATAGCCGACGGCGGTGGTGCCGAGTTTCTCGCGCTGCAGGAGCACTTCGAACACCGCGCGCTCGTTCTGCCCGGTCAGCGCCGCGGCGCGTGCCGCCAGTTCCTGCAGCGCCTGCTTCTTGCTGATGACCTTCAAAGCCGGGAGAATCGCCTCGGGTGCGACCAGATCGGTAATCGTCATGGGGCGTTCCGAGGTGAAATGAGCCGTCAGGTTACGAATTAGGTTCTAGAACCGGGGCGACAACAAGGAGAGCTTGGGAGGCTGGCTTAGCCAAGGTCCCGATTTTGGGGGCTTCTACTCCAACGCATGGCCGGTGCCAACTCCCCCATAGGGCCAATCCCGGACCCCGTCCGTCGAGGCGGCGGACCATAGGGAGAGCGGCTGTGGGCGTCAATGCTGTCGGCCATGGATGTCAGGGGGTAACCGCCGGCGGGTCGACCCAGCCGACATTGCCGTCCGTCCGGCGGTAAATGATGTTAACCCGGCCGCTGGACCCGTGCTGGAACACGATGCAGGCAGCCCCGGTCAGGTCCAGTTCCATGACCGCCTCGCTCACCGAAAGCCGCTTCAGCGACGTCGTTGCTTCGGCGATGATGACGGGGCTGTAGGCGGTGACTTCCTCGTCGCCCTCCGCCGGCGCCTCGATCACATAGCTCGGCGCATCCAGCATCGGCCCATCCAGTTCGGCCAGGGCCGCGGAGGCGGCATAGGCCTTGCGGGCCGAACGGTCCTTCAGCCGGCTCTTGTAGCGGCGCAGGCGCTTCTCGATCATCAGGAGCGCCTGGTCGGCGCTTGCATACGCGTCGGTGGCGTTGGAGTCGGCTTCCAGCGTGATCCCGGAGTCCAGGTGCAGCGCGCAATCGGTACGGAAACCGAAACCATCCTTGCTCAGCGTGATGTGGCCGGAATAGTTGCCGTCGAAATATTTCCTCAGGACTTCATCGGTGCGTTCGCTCACCCGCGAACGAAGGGCGTCGCCGACACTGATGCTTTTCCCGGAGATTCGAAGGGTCATTGGATGCCTCGCTTTGCCTCGATCACGCTGGTTCTGCTGGGGATCTTTTCGAAGACCGTGGCCACTCTCCTTCTGTTTTGGCGCGGGAATCCGAGACTATCGCGATCTGGCGCGAACGCAATCAGACCGAGGCCGTGTCGCGGGACCGGTCGGAGGAAGCGGCAGGGGCTGAAAGCGCATTACCGAGCATGCTCTGTTTGTCGCGGCGGCGCTGGACCGAGGAAGGAATACGCATCGCTTCGCGGTACTTCGCGACCGTACGGCGGGCAATATCAATGCCGGATTCGCGCAATCGTTCCACGATGGTGTCGTCGGAGAGAATCGCGGACGGAGCCTCCGCATCGATCAGTTGCTTGATGTGGTGACGGACCGCCTCCGCCGAATGAGCTTCGCCGCCATCGGCCGATGCGATCGAGGCGGTGAAGAAGTATTTCAGTTCAAAACTGCCGCGATTGGTCGCCATGTATTTGTTGGCGGTAACCCGCGACACCGTCGATTCGTGCATCTGGATCGCGTCCGCCACCGCCTTGAGATTCAGCGGCCGCAGATGCGCGACACCATGGGTGAAGAAACCATCCTGCTGGCGCACGATTTCGGTCGCGACCTTCAGGATCGTGCGGGCGCGCTGATCGAGCGCGCGCACCAGCCAGGTCGCATTCTGCAGGCAATCGGTGAAATAGGATTTGTCGCCGTCCTTGCGAATCGTCTTCGACAGCTCGGTGTAATAGACCTGATTGACCAGCACGCGCGGCAACGTGTCGCTGTTGAGTTCGACATGCCAGCCGCCGTCCGGGCCCGGCCGCACATACACGTCCGGCACCATGGTTTGCGTCCGCGCCGAGCCGAACTTCAGTCCGGGCTTGGGATCGAGGCGGCGGATTTCGCCGATCATGTCGGTGATGTCTTCGTCGTCGACGCCGCACAGCTTGCGCAGGCCGGCAATATCGCGCCTGGCGAGCAGATCGAGATTTTCCACCAGCGCCTGCATGGCGGGATCGTAGCGGTTCAGTTCACGCAGCTGAATTGCGAGGCACTCGCTCAAATTCCGGGCGCAGACGCCGGGCGGGTCGAACTTCTGCAGCACCGTCAGCACGGCCTCGACGTCCTGTCGGGACGCCCCGAGCCGTTCGGCGGCCTGTCCAAGGTCCGGCGGCAGGTAGCCGGCATCATCGACCAGATCGATCAGATATTGCCCGATCATGCGCTGCGCGGGCGCGGTGAAGGCCACGGCAAGCTGCTCGGCCAGATGGCCGCCGAGCGTCACCTCGGCGGCGACAAAGGCTTCGAGATTGTAGTCGTCATCGTTGGAGGCGCCGCCGCCCCATTCGGTGTAGGCGGTGGGCGCCGCATCCTGCGCCGCCCGCGCGGCGGCTTCGGCGGGTTCCTCGGAAAACACGTTGTCGAGGGGGGTATCCAGCGTCTGCTCGATCTCGGTACGGCTGCCGAGGTCGCGGTTCAGCCACTCCTCCTGGCCGGGCTCGAAGCCGTCGCCGGAACCGGCCATATCGGCAGATTCCCCCCCGCCGTCCTCGCCATAGCTGCCGGAATCGGCATATTCGGGGTGATCGGTGACCGGCTCGCCGGCAACCGGCGCTTCGGGGCCGTCGCTGGCGCGATCCAGCAGCGGGTTGCGCTCCAGTTCCTCCTCGACAAAGGCCGAAAGGTCGAGGTTCGACAGTTGCAACAGCTTGATCGCCTGCATCAATTGCGGCGTCATGACCAGCGACTGCGACTGGCGGAACTCTAGTCTTTGTGTCAGTGCCATGGGAGGCTAGGAAACCGATCCAATGTGAGTTGGTCCGATTCTTGCTTATATTACTCCACCGGCCTTGTACACGCCTTGACGAAAGCCAAAATTTGGCTATGGCGCGGCCGGCAAAAGTGGCAGCCGGCTTCCGGTCCGGGCGCACCATAAATTCTTGAACAAACGCAATAATTTATAGCCGAATCGACCGTACTCCGGCGGGCAGTTCGCTAAAGCCGGAATTCCTCGCCAAGGTAAAGGCGACGTACATCGGGATCGTTGACGATTTCTTCCGGACTGCCTTCGGTCAGGATCTGCCCGGCATAGACGATGTAGGCGCGGTCGGTCAGGCCCAGCGTTTCCCGCACATTGTGGTCGGTGATCAGGACGCCGATGCCGCGATTGGTGAGGTGACGGACCAGGTCCTGAATGTCGCCGACCGCGATCGGATCGATGCCGGCAAAAGGTTCGTCGAGCAGCATGTAGTTCGGGCGCGTCGCCAGCGCGCGCGCGATTTCGACCCGGCGGCGCTCACCGCCCGAAAGGGCGATCGACGGCGATTTGCGCAGGCGCGTGATGTTGAATTCATCCAGCAACGAGTCGAGTTCGGCCTCGCGCTTCTTGCGGTTGGGCTCGACGACCTCGAGCACGGCGCGAATGTTCTGTTCGACCGTGAGGCCGCGGAAGATCGAGGCTTCCTGCGGCAGATAGCCGATGCCAAGCCGCGCGCGCTGATACATCGGCAGTTTGGTGACGTCGTGGCCATCGAGTTCGATGGCACCACGATCGGCCTTGATCAGCCCGGTGATCATGTAGAACACCGTGGTCTTGCCGGCGCCGTTCGGGCCGAGCAGTCCGACCGCCTCGCCGCGGCGGACATAGATGCTTACGCCGCGCACGACCTGGCGGGTGCCGAAACTCTTTTCCACGCTATGCACGGCGAGAAAGCCGGGCCGCTTGGCGGCGCGCGGAGCCGCGGCGCCGTTGGTCCTCGGACTTGCGGGATTGGGCGGCCTGGGATTGGGAGCCTGGGCGTGTGCTCGCGGTCTTTCCTCGCGCGGCGGTGCGACGTCGGGCTGCGGCGGCAGTTCCAGACCGGGCAGCGAGGCGGCACGCGCCATCGGCGGCGCATCGCGCACGGGGCTCGTCAGCATCTCGCCGAAGGAATCGCCGAGCGCGGTGATGTCATCGCGCGAGCGCGCAAATCCTGCCGACCCGCGCTTTGCGGGACGTCGACGGAACATGCCGAGTAAGTCCACCATCCCGCTTCGCTTAACCTTTCACGATCCGCGACGCGCCCGCCCGCGAATCGATTCGCCAGCGAACCATGAATGAATGGATGTTCCCTGCCCAGCGAAACACCCCGCCGCGCCCCGCCTGTAGATACAGGCTCGCCCCCCAGGCTTCAACAGCCGGCGCTTCAACTAATCTTTAAGACCTTGATATAGTTATTTTTTCCCGGGGATCAGCGAGGGGATCGAAGGCGCCGGCCTGGCCCCGCCCGTCCCTGGACCACAATCCTGCCCCTGGATGAACATGCCCTGGACCTTGCCGCTGTCGGATTCGACCCGCGACACGCCGGTGGTCATGTCCACCTTGAGCCGGTCGCCACGCAGAACGTTCTTGCACTGCGTCAGCACCACGCCGCCCACCATCGTGATGAGGTTGGCCCTCGTGTCGAAGATCGCAGTCTCTCCGGTCACGACCTGGTCCTTCTGCGTCACCACGACGGAGCCCTTGGCCTCGAGCCGACGGATCGACGAACTTCCGCCGGGTCCGGGAGTGGCGGATTGCATGGTCCCGGATTTCGAGCCCTTGGCCGCGGCAGGCGCCGGCGTGGCCGGGGCGGAGCCTGGACCGGAATCGTAAAACACCACCAGCGTTTTCGAGGTCATGGTGGTGTCGCCCTGGACGACCTTCACATTGCCGGCGAAGGTCGCTTCCTTTTTCTTGTCGCGCATTTCGAGCGAAGCCGCCTCGATCTGGATCGGCTGATCGCGGTTTTGCGAAAAACCCTGCATCGCGTTCGGCACGCCCGACATGGCGCCTTGCGCATGCGCGGCGCCGGCGGCCATCAGCGCGAGTGCCAATGCCGCCGCGGCAAGACTGCGCGAGAAGAACTGCATCATGAACATCACTTCGTGTTGGCGGATCTGCCCGGGTTGGACCGCGTCGCGGCCGGCTGCGGTGGCGGCGGCTCGGGTTCGGGCGCGGTCGGGCTTTCCATCACCAGATTCATCACGACATTGCCCTCGAACCGTACCACCTCGCCGCTGTTGATGATCCTGAGCTTGTCGGCGGTGAGCGTTCCATTCAGCAATTTGACGTCGACATGCTCGTCCGACGTCACCGATCCCTTGTTGATGTCGACATAGGCCTGCGAGAGCCTGGCTTCGTAGCCGGTGGAGGATTGCAGGAAGATATCCTTGCGCAGATCCAATAGCTGCTGCTTGCTGTCGAAGAGCCCGGTCTGGGCGTCCATCGTCACCGTGCTCTTGTCTTCCATCGTGACCTTGGCCCGCAGCGTCTGCAGTTCGACGTGGTCGGGCGCGGTCAGGTCCTGGACCGCGGCCTTGGCCCACAGTTCGTAGGGCCGCTGGTCGGTCGAGAAGCCGGCAAGGTGCGGCGATTCCATCGTGATCTTGGTGCCGGAAACCACGAGATTGCCGATGTCGACCGGCAGCTTCGGCAGCAGCATCCGGAACGGATTGAAGACCGACACGGCAACGATGCCCAACAATGCAAGCATCACAGCCGCCGGGACCGCGACACGCAGCACCCGCACCATCCGGCTGTGGCGGGCAGCCGCGGCGAAGCGAGCCTCCAATCCGGTGCCCAGCGCTGGGTTCTGTATCGAGTTCAACACGGCTCCGGGCGATGCGAGGGAACGGCATTCTACCCGAGATAACGGGATTATGCAGCCCGGACACGCGCCATGAGTGTGACCGAAACGGGGCGGAAACGGTCCAAAATGGCCGCTTCAAAAGCCGTTCACGAATGCGCGAAGATATCCTCGGCCTCCCAGCCGCCCAGATCGAGCCTGGCGCGGGTCGGCAGGAAGTCGAAGCAGGCCTGCGCCAACTCGTTGCGGCCCTCGCGCGCCAGCATCGCATCCAGACGCTCGCGCAAGCCATGCAGATGCAGCACGTCGGAAGCGGCATAGGCGAGCTGCGCCTCGCTGAGGCTCGCCGATCCCCAGTCGCTCGACTGCTGCTGCTTCGACAGGTCGATGTTGAGCACCTCGCGCACCAGATCCTTCAGGCCGTGCCGGTCGGTATAGGTGCGGGTCAGCCGCGAGGCGATCTTGGTGCAGTAGACCGGCTGCGGCATCACGCCGAAGGCGTTGTAGAGCGCGGCGAGATCGAACCGGGCGAAGTGGAAGATCTTGGTGATGTCAGGATTCGCCAGCAGCGCCTTCAGGTTCGGCGCGTCGGTATGGCCCTGGGGAATCTGGATGACATCGGCGCTGCCGTCGCCGTTCGACATCTGCACCACGCAGAGCCGGTCGCGATGCGGATTGAGTCCCATGGTCTCGGTGTCGATCGCCACCGAATCCTTGTAGCGGGACAGATCGGGCAGATCGCCGCGATGCAGGCGTATGGTCATGCAGGGAAGCCTCGTGTCTCAGGTCAGTTCGGCGGGAACACTAGCGCCCAAAGCCACCGGAGGCGAGCGGCCGGGCACTGTTTTTGGGCGGGGATTTAACGATCGCGTGGCGATTTTTGGATGCCCGCACAGGCGATTGTTTTTGCTGAATTATTTTTAACTGGTTTGGGCGGAGGGCCGGGGGCCGTGCCGCGGACGGGCTTGCGCCCGCACAAGCCGGATAAGCGCGCAATACACCAGCCCGGCAGCCAGGCTGGTATGGCCGCTGAACATCACCAGCCCAAGACCCCAGCCATGCTGAGCGACAAGCATGCCGAGCGCAAACAACAGGGCGCAGGCGCCGGCAACGCGAAGGGCGTATTTTGTGGTCGCCCGCAGCGCCCTGCCGACGATATCGCGCTGCTGGCGACGCGTGGCGAATGCCAACGCGGAGAAGCCTGCAAAGCACAGCGCGATGGCGAGGAGGTGAATCATCGCGCTCCCTCGCTCGACGCGACGGCCATAGGCGCTTGCCGATCTGTCTTGCGCCTGGATGTAGCGGCGGCCGGCCGCCGGGCCGTGCGTATCGCCAGGACGGCATGAAGCAAGGCCAGCGCCCAGCACATGATGTCCATGCCGATGAATACCCAGTCGCCTTCGGCAAGGCTGCGCCAGAGCGGACGTTGCGTCGTCAGCGCGTTCAGGACGGGCAACAGAAACAGCAGCATTGACGCCGTCCATAACTGTTCGACCCAGGCTGCTTTCGCCGGACGCAGCAGGGCATGCAGCAGCGCGAGGCCCCAGACGATGAAGAACGTGTTGATCTCCCAGTTGGCACGGCCCTCCATCGGGTGCGGCAGCAGGCGATTGGCCCACAGGAACGCAGTCATTGCGACCGAAAGCCCGGCGATGCTCGCGATGTTCAGCCGCTCCACGAGGCGGAAGCCGAAATAGGGACGATCCGGATCCGGCAGCTTCTGCCGCCGTTTCACGGTCCACATGACAAGGCCCGAGCCGACCATGGCCGTGCCCATGAAGCTGACGAGAAAGTACAGCCAGCGCGTTTCGGTGTCGCTGAAGCGCCCGAGGTGGAGCGCATAGAGCACGCCGCGCGTCTCGGCCGCTGCCCCCACATGATCCCGAACGGCGAGCAGTTTGCCGGTACTGCCGTCGAACTCCATGTATTGCGGACTCATGGAAAGCCGGCCCGGGTCACCGCGCGTCACGGCCACGCGCGCAGCCGCGTCTCCGGGATGCACGGCATTGACGCGGCCGACGTTGCCCCGGCCCCAGCGTTCCTCCGCCTGCCGCACCATGGCCTCGACCGAGGCCAGCGCCACTTTCTGCCCGCTCGGCTTGCCCGGCTGGGTGAAGGCGCTGAGTTCAGCCGAAAGCTGCTGACGCTCCGCCGGCGTCTTGAACGCCGCGCTCTCGCCCCAGGGCATGTACAGCGCCATCAGCGTCACCAGTCCGGTGTAGGTGATCATGAAATGGAACGGCAATCCGAACACCGACAGCGCGTTGTGCGCGTCCAGCCACGAGCGCTGCCCTTTTCCCCAGCGGAAGGAGAAGAAATCGACGAAGATCTTCTTGTGGGTGATGACGCCGCTGATGATCGCCACCAGCATGAACATGGCGGCCGCACCCGCCAGCCATCTGCCCCACACCACCGGCATGTAGTGAAACTGGAAGTGGAAACGGTAGAAGAAATCGCCGCCCAGCGTCCCGCGTGAGCTGACTTTCTGTCCTGTCGCAGGATCGAAATTGCCTTCGCCGCAGGCGCGCTGACCCGGGCCGCGCTCGGACGTGCGCCAGAACGCATAGGCGCTGTTGTTGCGCGCGTCAGGCAGGCGGATGCTCCACTGCGAAGTGCCCGGCGCGATCCTGCCGAACTCATCCGCGACCCGTTGCGCCACCACCGCCTGATCGGGCACCTCGGACAACCGCGCCAGTTCCGGCCGCATCCATTGCGAGAGCTCATCCTTGAAATAGGACACGGTGCCGGTGAGAAACATCGCATAGAGAACCCAGCCGAGCAGCAGCCCCGCCCACGTATGCAGGTCGGACATGCTTTGCCGGATTCCGGGGCCGGCCACTCTCGGTTCGTCGTCCGTGCTCACGCGCCGTCCTTCGTCAGGAAACAGACCATGCCGCCAGCGACAGCGGCACGCCCACGATGATCAGGCCCAGCCAGGCCTTCAGTGCGCTGCGCACCGCGAACACCCAGATCACGGCGCCGGCGTAAATGGCAAAACTCGCCAGCATGCCGGTCAGCACGGCCTGCGGCTTGCTCATCGGCAATGCGAGCACGGCGACGCTGAAGAGCGCGGCCAGGGCATAGCCGCCGAACAGCGCCGCCACGATGCGCGCGATCAGCGGGCCCGTGGCGCAAACGCGATGTACCAGCGAGGTCATTTGCCCGGCGTTGCCGGCGGGCCGGCCGGAATTGGCGGCAGGCCCTTGGCATTCACGAACGTCACCGTGGTGGCGTAGCTCACGGCGTCGTATTTCTCAGCGCCGTTCGCGCCGGCGCGCTCGCCGGCGTTGCGGTCGTTGAAGCTGACTTCGGCCACGTAGGTGCCCTGCCAGGGCATGTCGAATTTCACGAGGCCCTGCTCGTCGGTGTGAGCTTCCTTCGACCAGCCGGATTGCGTCACCAGCGTCACCTTGGTCTTGGCCTTGGGTTGGTCCTTGAAGGTGAGCTTGAACTGCCCGTCCTGACCTGTCGGCACGAGGTCGAGCGCAAGCTTGGGCTGCTGCGCGGCAAAGCTCGTGATGTAGCGCGCCGCCGGATGGTACCAGTTGGTGACGTCCTTGCCCTGCTGCTTCCAGACATACAGCGGATAGTTCGCATCTTCTGCGACGATGCCATCGCCGGCGGCCGCCGAGAACGGCAGCGTGAAGCCGGTTGCGGTCTTGGTGGCGTCGGACTTCTGCTCGCCCTTTGCGGAGATGAGCGTCGCGGTCATCTTTGCAAACTTGTCGAGCAAGCCCGGCGACGCCTCACGAAGGTTCTCGCCGAATTCGCCGAAGCGCACGACAGCATTCTGCCCTTCGGCCTGCTCGATCCAGATCTGGTGCGCCTGCACGGGCGTCGCTGCGCCGAGCAGGGCGATGAGGGCGATGAGGCGTTTGGTCATGACTGGCACCTTGGAACAGCATCCTTGAGTAACCGGCTCGCGCATCAGCACGATCCGAATGCGACAAAGATCGCCGGAACGCACGTTCCGGCGATCTCACGAACGTTCAAACTTTCGAGGCTCGGGGAGGACAATCCGTTTTCTGAATCATCTCCCTCTGCCGATCGGAGGCATTCGGCTAGAAGTCGAATGCCGCCGACAAGATGTAGGTCCGCGGCGAGCCGACCGTCACGAATGAACCGGTCGTGAGCCAGTAGTTGTTGTCGAACAGGTTCTCGATGTTCGCTCGTATCGTGACGGGGCGCCCGTTGAACGCAGTCACGTAACGCGCGCCGACGTCGAACCGGGTCCAGTCGGAGAATTTCTGCCACGGATTGTTGAGGTTCGTGAGATAGGCGCCCGATGTGTAGATCACGCGACCATTGAGAGAGAGGCCGGATACCCACGGCGTGTCCCAGTCGAGACTGGCGGAGAAAGTCCTGGTCGGGATACCGGCCGCGTCCTTGCCGATTTCCAGCGGATTGGACGATTTCGTTATCTCCGGACGCAGGAACATCGCGCTGACCATACCGCGCAGACCAGGCATCAACAGGCCATACGCGTTCAACTCCAGCCCGCGGTTGCGCTGTTCGCCGTCGTAGACCCGGAAGTTGGCTGGCGTCGTGATCAGGAGGGGACGCGCAATCTGGAACACGGCGGCGGTCGTGGTGATCGTGCCCCAGTCCACCTTGACGCCTGCTTCCTGCTGCTTCGACTTGTAGGGGGCAAGTATTTCACCCCGGTTCGCAAAGGTGTTGGGGACGATGATACCCTGACTCAGTCCTTCAGCATAGTTTGCGTACAGCGAGACGTTCTGCAGTGGCTTGACGACAAGACCCGCAAGGGGCGTGACCGCTTCCGCGCCGTAGCTATTCGCGGGCAGACCGGTGGTCGGGCTGAAGCCGGAATCCTGCTCCACTCTCTGGTGACGAGCACCGACGGTGAAGAGCACCGAGTCGTTCAGGAACGACATCGTGTCCGCGATCGCCATGCTCCGGAACATGATCTCGTTGGCCTTCTGCGGCGGCAAGCGCGTGCCGGTGACCACCGGAAGCGGTGACGGGTTGTAGATGTTCGACGGCACTGATTGGGCCGGCGTGTTGGCAACATAGGCGTTGCCGTTCTCCTGGTAGTAGCCAGTAAAGGCGACGTTGACCGCATGGCCGACGTCCCCGATCTGGAAACGCGATCGCACGCCTGCGTTGCCGCTCGTCGTCTTGCTGTAGGAATCGTAGTAGGCGTTGATGAGCCTGAAGTTGCCGAACTGGTCCATGCCGCCGGGGTAGCCGGTGACGCGAGAATCAGGGAAAGTCTGGTAATTCTCGCCGTCGCGATAGCCGATACCGGCATAGGCCGTCAGCGCTTCGGAAATGTCGTATTCGGCGGCCGTCGCAATGGTATTGTCCCTCTGCTTCAGCACTGTGCCGGGGTACCAGTTGCTGCGGGCGTCGGGAACAGCAGGAATGAAGGGCACAGTGGTCTGAATGCCCATCTGCGGACGGAAGTTTTTGGTATCGTCGTTCTGTGAAATGGCATCGAGCGTCCAGCGGAAGCGCTCGCCGCGATAGTCGACCCCCAGCGCACCAAGACCGGTTCGCCAGTTGCCGCCGTCGATCGAAGCCTCGCCGTTTCGTCCCACCCCGGTGAAACGAACGCCCCACTCCTTGTTCGCGCCGTAACGGCCGCTGTTCTCCAACTGGACGCCGTAGCTTCCGGCGCTCATGAAGAACGGGGTCACACGCGTGAAGGGTATCTCGCCGGCACGCTTGGTGAGGATGTTGATGGCGCCGCCAACGCTGCCGCCAGGGGCGATTCCGTTGATGAGCGCCCCCGGCCCCTTGAGCAGTTCGATCCGCTCGATGATCGGGGCGGGTACGCGATTGGAGGAAATAAGCCCGTACAGGCCGTTGAGGCCAACGTCGCCCGCGCCAACGGGGAAACCGCGAATTTGCAGCGTGTCGTCGAACCCGTTCTGTGCGGTGGTGGCTCGAACGGAGGCATCATTGATCAACGTGTCCGCCGCCGTTCGTGCCTGCTGATTCTCGATCAGTTGCGACGTAAAATTCACGGTACTGAAGGGCACATTCATAACGCTTTGGTTGCCGAGCAGGCCAAGCGTTCCACCCTGCGCGACCTGACCACCGGCATAGGCCGGCGCGGGAGCACCAAGAGTGCGGGTCGTTCCCATCGTGGTGGGAGGTGCCGTCGGCGCGGGAGGCCGTTCGGTCGATTGCCGCGGCGCGACGCGCGTTGAGCGCTGCGCCGTACCACGAGACCGCACAGGAGTCGTCACGCGCGCTCTCTGCTGAGGTGCATCGATCGACACCGGAGGCAACGTCTGCGACGACGTGCTCTGTGCCCTGCTCTCTGAAGCCCCCGTGCCGATCAGGCACAACGAAACAACGCTTGTGGCCGCACCAACATACAGGCGGCTCTTGTAGTTCTTGAAGTTAGTCACCACTTGCCCCAATTCACCCAGTTCCAGTTCTGACTAGGGAAATGGAGATGCGGAGACAACCGCGCCGAATTTAGAATCGCTGTACGCTTGCTGATTGGAATCTTTCTAAACTGATTTCGCGCACCATCTGCGAAGATGCGATGACGAATGAATTCCGCTGCAATTTGCAGACTTTCATCCGTCAGAAGTTCAGATTCACCGACGCACGTTTATTCCTCTCGCGTCAACATGCCGCACTGAAGTTCTTGCAAGAAGAAACCGCATCTTCACGAATCCGATCGTCCACCGTTCGGCAGTAGCTTGAGGCGCCGGCCACAACACGCAATCAACAGAGATTGCGTCGCCCGCGCCGCCTTCACTGGTTGCGCCTCGCATCCGAAATTATGGAGGCGAACAATGCCCAGTGGTTTCGCGGACTGGACTTCACACGTCGCGACGACTGCCTCCGCCGACAAACGTCCTGCTCGTTACCTGATCGGCGAACTCCGAGTCAGACGCGGGGCATCTGCGCGCTTGGCAGCCAAGCCTTGGCAGCCAGAGCCAGCAAACTCTTCGGCCCGAGCGGCGGCCTTGTGAGGCAACGACGGGCATTTCATAGCGTAATGCTCAACAGTCACGGCGCGTCGGCAAACGCACGAACGAGCAACGTTGCCCGGCCCGCCCGATGCAACGCCAAGGCAAGCTCTAACCGCCTGGAAAATCTCAATTTTCAGAAATGATGGTGCCCAGGAAAAGACTGGATCGCCACCGTTCAAACAGGTTGGTTTGCAAGGGATTTTGAACCCACCGGCATTTTTGTGTGTACCGGCTTTGTGTACCGGAGACAACCGGCCAGTGCGATGACGGTAGATGGTCTCAACATCATCGATACCTGATCAAACATAATCGGCTTGTAGCCCGTTGTTGCACGTCCTAAGTTTGTCGTGCCTCGAGTCGCCGTGGCCCGCCCGAGCATTGCTCCGCCGGGCTGAAAGCGATCGCAGGCAACTAAACCATGTAGCTCCGGCTACCTTGTAAAGGATCAGATGTCATGACCACTCGCGCAATGCAGGTGGCGAATATTGCGTTCCTTTTGGATCGCCTCGCCGCCGACACTCCCCCCAATCAGCAAATCCGAGAACTGACGGAGAACGCCCTCGAGGCTATCGAGAGGCGCCAGAAAGCTGGAAACGCATCCGAAGGCGTCATCCGATGGGATGTTGACTGGGACAATCTCAAACGCACAGGAGAATACAAACTCTCCATCACGGACAACGGCGACGGCATGACGTCGCAGCAGATGCTGGATTATTTGAACGCTTTGGCCGTGCAAGGTGCCAACCAAACCCAAGGCATTTCGCAGAACTTTGGCGTTGGCGCCAAGATTACTGCTCTCCATCGCAATAGCCATGGGCTTGTTTATCAGTCATGGCACGATGGTAAGGGGTCGATGGTGAAGCTTCACCGCGACGACAAGGAAGGTGTCTATGGCCTGGCCTCGTTCGAGCTTTCCGATGGACCCGATTGGACACCGCGCATCAAGGATACCTTCAAACCCTCCATCATCGACCGGAATGGCACGAAGGTAACGCTGCTCGGCCTTTCAGAGGAAAACAACACGTGCTTCCCACCGGAGGGGCGGGGGATGAACTGGTTGATCACTTACCTGACGAACCGGTATTTCCGGCTCCCCGAGAACGTGAAGCTTCAAGTGCGTGTGCTGACGCAGAACGAAGAGGATTGGCCTTCGGAGGAACCGTCCGCATCGACGAAGACCTTCAATTTTCAGACCGTCGCAGGTTCGAAGGCGTTGTTCGACCAGTACGCAGAGGCGAAAGGCACTGTGTCCCTCGCAACTGCAGACGCGCATTGGTGGGTGTTCGCCGACCCGAAAGAAGACTCGAAGAAGATGAGTACCCGGGGCGGTCGAACCTGCAAGGTTGGAATTGTATTCCAGGACGAGGTTTACGTTCATCTCACGCCCCCAATTGCACGTCGAATACTCGCGAGCTTCGGCATTGTGTTCGGGGCCGACCACGTCGTGATCTATATCGAGCCGAAGAGGAGCTTGGAGGTTCGCGCCGATACAGCCCGGAGCCGGATCATCATCAACGGGGAAGACGTCCAGGAAGCCAATTGGTTCGAGGTATGGGGCGCAGAGTTCCGGGAAAAGATGCCGCCCGAGATCAAGGCCAAGATCGATGAGATTATGGCTAAGACTGAGCGAGACCCTGATGGCAAGACGCGTGAACGCATCCTAGAGCGGCTGCAGCGCATCCGTGATTTGCTGAAGCCAACGCGATACCGCCGTGATCCTCAAGGAACATTGCGTGCCACTGGTGAGGCACCAGGTGGAGCATCTGGCTCAGCTGGCGATACTCAACGTGAGGGCGCCTCGACCGGAGGCGGTCGCCGTGGAGGCACTTCGAGCGACGACTATCTCGCGGACCTGGTCGAAGCCGATGGTGAGTTGGTTCGCCAGGTTGTGGTTTCGACCAAGGAGCCGGCAGTGAAATGGATCTCCCGCGCGGATGGCACACGCGAGGAGGGCGAATTGGAAGACCTCGCAGCGGAAATCGTGGGCGACAGCCTTTCGGGTGACATGGTCAAGGCGAATAGGGATTTTCGAGGGTATCGTGACTTGCTTGGATTTTTCTCGAAGGAGTTCAATCCCGGGGGCGATCCTGCGATCAACCGGAAAATCGTGGAGTACGTCGAGGAGTGGATGGAAGGGCAGCTCGTCGAGGCAATCATGACGGTGAGAAATCTGACCAATGGTCGAACATGGACGCCGTCGGATATCGATCGTGCCCTTTGCTCTCATGCGCTGACCACGGTGATGATGACTCGCTTCCACGTTGTTGAACGGGTGAAGCGGTCGCTTTCCTCCGACATATCGAGGCCGTCCAAAGCGGCGTGACAACAAGCGCTCGATCGAAACCCGTCTCGGTCGAGCGCAATTCTAAATCGCAGGCGCTTGGGTTTGCTGCCGTGCCGGTCGTGGTCCTGGTAACCATTTCTTAACTAAGCTAAGAACAAAATCAGAACATGATTCGGCTTGGTGGGATGGACTGCAATGCAAAATCGGTCGCACGCTGTCATGGCACAAAGGGCAGAGGCAGCGGACAGCCCCGATGACTTTCCAACCCCGCCATGGGCGACCAGAGCCCTATTAGAGCACGTCATCAACGACAGGCATCCTCTAACGGGATACTCCGTGCTTGAGCCTGCTTGCGGTGCAGGGCATATGTCCAAAGTCCTCAAGGAATATTTCGGACAAGTCGAGGCTTCGGATGCATATTCTTACGGATACGGTCCGGTCCGCGATTATCTGTCCGTCCCGTATGAGGCCGGCACTGTCGATTGGGTAATCACGAATCCGCCATTTCGACTGGCTGAAGAGTTCGTTCTTCGCTCATTGATAGTCGCCCGCGTTGGCGTCGCGGTTCTGGTCCGTACGGTTTTTATCGAGAGTTCCGGGCGCTATCGCGCGCTGTTCGAAAAGCGCCCTCCCACCAAATTCGCCCAATTTGTCGAGCGCGTTCCGATGGTGCGGGGCAGGCTCGACAAGAAGGCGTCGACGGCCACTGGATACGCTTGGCTTGTTTGGGAGAAAGACGTCAAATCTACGCCGCAGCTCGTATGGATTCCCCCCTGCCGCAAACGGCTGGAACGCGAGACCGATTATCACCCCGCTTCTCTGGTCTCTTCTAAAGCCTGATCGATATCGGAAACCGCCGCCAGCAGGGCGTCTTTAGCTCGCTCGAGAGCATCGATAGCCCCCTGCGCTGACCTGCCTGACAAATACGGGCCTGGAGGTGGCAGCCGATCCAGTGGCGCTGGCTGAACCCAGCCAAACTTATCCCCACTGGAGATTTCACCTATGCGTCCCCCGTTTACGCCAAACCATGCCGCGATGTCATGTTGTCGATCGCCGCGCTGGATCATCCCCTTCACCATGGCGGCATCCTCTTCACTCAGGCGAATACCGCTGGCTTCTGCTCGTGTCATGACTGGCTCCTCTCTAAGATTCCTACGTCGGAATTCTTCCGGGCAAGAATGCATTGCGATCCTTTGGCAGATGGAGAGAAGGCCCCGTTTCCGGGGCCTTCAAATACTCAAGCGGCATCCTCGACCGCTTCATCCTCGTGACGGTTGGGGAGCTTCAACCTCCAACGAATGATGTCCCCAAGCACCGGATAGATGTCGTTGTGCTTGGCGCCAAAGCGCATCAATCCATTGTTGTCTGTCGAACCCAAGTCACGGTTTGCGTTGTCATGGGGCAGATAATCCGCAAGCCCAGGTAGCTTCTTCTGCCGATCAGCCGACGACAGCTCGTAAGCATGCCACATCGGATTGTGGTGAGAAAAATCCAGATGGGGAATGCCGTCCAACAGCATATCCAAGGCCGCTTGGTCTGCCTTCTTGCTCATCGCAAAGTCATATGTGAGCTTCGCCAGCGCCTTCAGCACGACCGGCTGAGCAGCCACGGTTTTCAGCTTCGCTTTTGCTTCACCGAACGCGGGAATTGAACAAACAGCATCCCAGAACCGACGAGCTGCTTCCTCCATCTTTTCCACTTGACTGGGCACCGCCCCGCGAGGATTGGTCTTATTGAGGATGAGGATGGAATTGATGGCTACCAAGTCCTTTCGCGCCATCGATCCGTCGTGATTGTTCCATTCGACAACGTCCTTTTCGACGACCGGAGCTGTTAGGATGCCCTCGCCCAACAGTACATCCTTGATAAAGACGTTGATTGGATTGGAGTTGTCGAAGTCGAACGCCATGCTCGCAGAGACGCTTTTCCCCTTGTTATTTAAATCTGCAAAAAGCTGGCGACGCTGCTCGACGTCGAGGTTCAGATGCGCCTCAATCGTAACCGTGCAGAAATTCAACGCCAATTGCAAAGCTTCGCGCCAAACCTCCATCTCTGCAGGGGGGATGTGCTCGCCCGGTTTGCCTGGGTACAGCGACGCCCTCTTGGGATAAGCTTGGGTTGCCCTTATGGTGCGAAGGAAATCCAGGACCGTATTCATCGCGTAACGACGATGCTGCCCGTCAATGACCCACATCAGGGTGGCATGTGAGACGCTGATGCGCAGCGAGATGTCGTCACCGGCCTGGTTGAGCTGCTTCTGGGGCTTTAGATCGGCCAGTGGAACTGGAATATTCACGACAATCGGCTGCAGCGCATAGTAGCGCTGCGCACCGAGGGCCAGAAGGACATGGCGATGCGACGAGCTGTCCTTGCCAGCGGCATCCCTGATATTGGCCGAAGCATGAACCAAGCCCTTCAGAATGTATTGCGCCAAAAGGCTCGCGTGGCTCTTGTCCAGCGGGCGCTGTGACACCTCATCTGCGTCGACCGATCCGTCGTTTGGAACGTCAGACATATCGATAAAGCGAGCGATAGGGAGACGCATGGTCAAGGTCTGCGCTCCCAGGTTGTAGCTGGCAAACACGTCCTCGCGACTGGCGGTCGCGGCCGAGAGATCATAAGACATAAGGCATATCCTTTTACCGCTATTGGCCGAGGACGAGCCTCGGCCTTTTGTTCTGGGAGTAGATTCCCCTCCCCAGGATTCGTTATTCTCATTCCCGGGTGATCACGTCAAGCCCCCAGGACAATATTTTTTATTCCCAGGGAAGGCTGGTCCGGCTACGACCTATGTTGCGAGGCCGCTCACCTATTCTGTCGATCGGATTCGCAAGCGGTACAGATTACGGGTTGACGGCGACGAATAATGTTATCGAGCTGAGACGTCAGGCAACCAATTTTTAAGGCTTGGACTGTTGTCAGCCGTCGCTGCTGAGCACCCTCGGAGATGCACTCGATGGCCCTAAAGACGTCAGGTCGGGCTAGGCTGCTTACTGACACGAAGAGGCGCCATCACAAGACCGTGACGGCTCGCGCCTTATGAGCCGGCTGCCCTCCGCCGGTGACCACCACTCTCCAATTTCCAGTCGGGCGGATCAGGGCGCAGACCCCCCCCCTGACCTCCCCGGGTTCTTACATTTTCATCCTGGACTTCAATATAACGGTCCTGGATTACGTTTTTTGTTGCATGCGTAACGAATCGGGGCTATCGACGCACCCTGCTGGCTTTCGCGCTGCCCAATCGGATTCATTTTGCAATGTCTACGCGGATCGCGTATGTTTGGTGAGGATGAGATAACGATCGAAATTGTCCACGCCGAACAGGACGTGATGCTGGTTGAGGTCGGTACGCCCGTTGGAGTCATATCGATCGTTGGAAATGTCTCGTTGGTCGGGCGCGTTCTTCGTGTGGGCAAGGCACATGTGGATGGCCCATCGCCTGGCGTCCTTGGCCGAAGCGGGTTGAACGCGATTGGCCGGAAGCTTTTGAAGGAAGCCGATGCCGATCAAATTGTCATTGAAGGAGGCACTCGATCGACAGGCCTCTGCAAAGGCAGAGTCCCCAAAATCATCCGCTTCCCCCACCCATAGGCTTTTGCTCAAAGCAGACGATCTCGACCGACCGGTAGGATTGGTTAAGGCGCTCATTGGTCTTGGGCTGACGCTAAAGCGCGCGCATAGCGTGGTCGATAAACTAACCTCGGGCGAGACTGTTGCTGTCGAGGTTGCGACCAACGACGTTCAGAGCGCGACGGCTCTACTCGGCAAATTTGGACTCTCCGGGCATGTAGCTCAGATTGGTTCTGTTGATCCAAAGAGGATACGGGAAAAGCAGAAGCTCTCGCAGTCCGAGTTCGCAGTTCTCTATGGTCTGGACGAACGAACTTTGCAGAATTGGGAGCAACATCGCAACGAACCCGATACACCGGCAAGGGTGCTTCTCACCTTGATCGAGAAGAATCCTAAGCTCGTTGTCCACACACTGTACGAAAATGCCGAGCGCACTGCTGCACCGGATCCCGCGCGGTTCTATTGCACGCGCACTTACGTTGGAGCGATGGGACCGTTTACCAATTGCGACGTGTTATCCACCCAGGACTTGTTCGGTTACACCGGCACAGCACATACGATCGATGCGGTTCTCGCGACGCACGGTGTTGAAGAGTCCGTTTCGGCAAGATCTGAGCCGCTGACTGGGTATCGACGTGATTGGGCTGTCTCGATAAGCACCAGCAACCACAGTTGGATCGTAGCCTCAGAACTGCGAAAGAGCCGGGCTTAAGTTCCTGCCCGCCTTCGGTCAGGATATACCGACAGGCCATTTTTGCCTACGTAGCGAGCGCGGCTTGTCCTAGTCAGCCTAACCTATTGGATTTTGCCAAGCATGCGCCCGATCGCGGTTGGCCCGTATGGTCGACCACTTCGGCTCAGAAAGCCAGCCTTCGCAAGCTCAGCAGCCACTGCTCGCAGCGATCGGCGACCACCCTTGGGAGACTTGCGTCGAAGCTTCCGAACCAAAGCAAGCATCTGGCCGCCACTTTCCGCAGCGTCGATCTCTACGTTGGTCTTGCGACCCTCCACCTTGACGCCAAGGGCCCGCTTTCTGTCTCTCGCGACCTTCAGCTTGGCAACTAGCCGCGCCTTTTCGTACTGATGAAACGCACCCGCTATCTGCCTCATCATGACGCGGGACGGATCGCTGCTGTCCGTCAAATCATCGCCGTTTGCGGTCAGGACTCGTACACCTCGATTGATCAGAGCGAGGATGCCCAACTCTTGCGTGATAAGTTCGCGAGCAAAGCGGCTGGCGTCCTCGACGATCACTATCCTTACGCCATTGCCCTCGATCTGATCGAGCAAAGCGGAAAAGCCAGCACGGCTCTCAATCGGGTCCGCTCCAGAAACTGCGGCGTCTGTGAACTCGCCGAACAGGATGAACCCGGCGCGCTTGGCGTAGCTCTCAATAGTGGTCCGCTGACGCTTCTCCGAGTCCTTGTCAGCTCCAACATTGGCCGCCGACGAGGTCCTGATATACGCCACAGCCTCGACCCTTTTGGCTTGTTTATTCAATACTTAATGCTCCCTGATGTTACGATTTCTTGAGGAATCGTAACGGTTAGGGCCGCACGATCGCCTTTTCTCGTCCCCAACCCTGATGGCACTTCAGCCGGAACGGTCCATCTACCCTGTACTTGAAAATCTTGCAGTTCGGATCGTTGGCGCTAGTTCGCCATTCCAATCCGCCCTATCGCCGGGCTCCTGCTGAAATGACTCGACGTACAGCTCATGCACCAGACCCGCGAGCGCCATAATCTGCATGAAGTCGAGTTGCTTCGGCTCGGACCGCTTGGCCGCCCAGAGCCTCGCCAGCTCAGCTGCTGCCTGGTTTTTTCTAATTTCGGCCACGGCTGCGCTGCGCGTCCGCAGTGAAAATTTCACCTCGGCTCCAATGCGCGGATGAACTTCGAAACCAGGTTCACCCATGCACCGGTCGAACACCAACAACACGCGGTCGTTGTCGAGATTACGAAGGATGTCCGACGGCGTACGCACCCGGAAGTTCCAGAGCGACGAATCGGTGTCCAAGTAGATGTAAGCCATTCGATAGTTCATACGCGCTGTGTCCCGGTCTTGTGTACCGGTCAGCGGCTCAAATTCCCTGCAAATGAGCGATTTCAACCACTTGGGTTGGGGGTGGTGCCCAGGAAAGGACTCGAACCTTCACGGCCGTTAAGCCACTGGCACCTGAAGCCAGCGCGTCTACCAATTCCACCACCTGGGCCTTGGGCCGGTTGATAAGGACCGGTCGCACGGTTGTCAAATAGCTTCGTCACCGTCCAAATACGCTGTACAGCGGGGCTGCGTTGGCGTATCGCGAATCCGCTAAATATCACCGATATCTCTCGAATTTTGACCGGCAGGAATCAGGCCATGAGCTCTAATTCGGCACCGAACCAGGAAACGCTCGTCACGGTATTTGGCGGATCGGGTTTTCTGGGGCGGAACGTTGTCCGGGCGCTGGCCAGGCGCGGTTACCGCATCCGGGTGGCGGTTCGCCGGCCGGAACTGGCCGGGCACCTGCAGCCGCTCGGCCGAGTCGGCCAGATCCACCCGGTGCAGGCCAATGTGCGGTATCCAGCCTCGGTGGAAGCAGCGATGCGCGATTCCAGCGCCGCCATCAACCTGGTCGGCATCCTGACCGAAGGCGGCGCGCAATCCTTTGACGCGGTGCAGGCCAGGGGGGCGGAAACGATCGCCAAAACCGCTGCCGCGACCGGCGCGCGCATGGTGCATGTCTCCGCGATCGGCGCCGACGAGAATTCGCCCTCGGGCTACGGCCGCACCAAGGCCGCCGGCGAGCAGGCCGTGCTGGCGGCGGTACCGTCGGCGACGATCATGCGGCCATCGGTGCTGTTCGGGCCCGAGGACGAATTCACCAATCGCTTCGCCGCGCTGGCGCGGATCTCGCCGTTCCTGCCGCTGATCGGCGGCGGCACGACGCGGATGCAGCCGGCCTATGTCGGCGACGTCGCCACCGCGGTTGCCGATGCCGTCGACGGCAAGACAAAGCCGGGCGGCGTTTACGAACTCGGCGGTCCGGAAGTGCTGACCATGCGCGAGATCATGGAGATCATCCTCCGCATCACCGAGCGCAAGCGCATGCTGCTTTCGCTGCCGTGGGGGCTGGCAAAATTCCAGGCGATGTTCCTGCAGTTCGCGCCGGGCGCGCTGAAGCTGACGCCGGACCAGGTGATGATGCTGCAATCCGACAACGTGGTGTCCGACGCCGCCAGGGCCGCAGGCCTGACGCTGGAGGGGCTCGGCATCGCGCCGGATTCGATGGAAGCGGTCGCCCCGCAATATCTCTGGCGCTTCCGCGCCGCCGGGCAGTTCCAGCGCAAGAACGCTTGATTGCCACCTCCCTCATCTTGATTGCCGCCTCCCTCATGGTGAGGAGGCGCGCAAGCGCCGTCTCGAACCATGTAGCCCCCGCGGCTGCGGCATCCCGGCTTTCATCCTTCGAGACGGCGCTACCGCGCCTCCTCAGGATCAGGTCTGACAGCGGCTCGCCCTATTTCCCCAGCGCCAACGCGATCAGGCCGACGGCGCCGAGGAGAACGCGCCACCACGCAAAGAACTTGAAACCGTGGCGCGCGACGTAAGTCAAAAACGTCTTCACCACGATGATCGCCGTGATGAACGAGACCACGAAGCCGATTGCGACGATACCGACGTGATCGATCGTCATCTCGCCGCGGTTCTTGTAGAAATCATACGCGAATGCGCCGATCATGGTGGGGATCGCGAGAAAGAACGAAAACTCGGCCGACGACCGCTTGTCGGCGCCGAGCAGCATCGCCGCCACGATGCTGGCGCCGGAACGCGACACGCCGGGGATCATCGCGACGCATTGCGCGATGCCGATCCACAAGTACATCAGCAGCGGGAACCGGGTCGCATCGAACTCGATCGGCTTGAGATCGAGCTGGTCGACCCACAGCAGGATCGCGCCGCCGGCGATCAGTGTGAAGCACACGACCCATGAATTGAAGAGATATTCCTTGATGTATTTGCCGCCGAGCAGGCCGATGATCACTGCGGGCAGAAATGCCAGCAGGACGCCGATGACAAAGCGCCGGTCGTCGGCGTTGCTGAACATGCCGAGCGCAACGCGCCACAGTTTGGTGAAATAGAGCATCACGATCGCAAGGATCGCGCCGAGCTGAATCAGCACCACAAAACTCTGCCAGAAGGGGCCTTCGCCGAGGCCGAAGAATTGTTGCGCGAGCAGCATGTGGCCCGTCGACGAGACCGGCAGGAATTCCGTGATACCCTCGATGATGCCGAGAATCACCGCCTTCACTACATCCGACATCATGGTGGTCCATTTTGACTGGAAATGCGGGGTTCTTCTCGCCTATTCGTCCCCATGCCGCAATTGCAAAAAAAAGCCAAACTCCGGTTGCCTCGTGCATTTGCTTGGCTAGTGTCCCGATTCGCTTGACGCGGTTCGACCGCCTTAGGGTTCCGAAGGCGCCGCGGCGTTACCCAAGGATTTCATGTACACGCTTTATCACCATCCGTTTTGCCCGCATTCGCGTTTCATTCGCCTGGCGCTCGGCGAACATGGCCTCGACCTGCGCCTGGTGGAGGAGCGGCCCTGGGAGCGGCGCGAGGCATTTCTCGCGCTCAATCCGGCGGCCGCAACGCCGGTCCTGATCACGGAGGGCTTTCCGCCGATCCCCGGCGCCGGGATCATCGCCGAATACCTCGACGAGACCCACGGCCTGCAGGCTGGCGAACGTCGGCTGCTGCCGGTATCGATGGCCGAGCGCATCGAGGTGCGCCGGCTGATGGCATGGTTCAACGAAAAGTTCTTCGAGGAGGTCTCCAACCCGCTGGTGACCGAGCGCATCTACAAGCGCTTCATGAGCGAGGAGCATGGCGGGGGGTCGCCGGCGACCGACGTGATCCGCGCGGCCAAGGTCAATGTGCGCTATCATCTGGCCTATATCGGCTGGCTGGCGCAGACGCGGAATTTCCTCGCCGGCGACCGGCTCTCCTACGCGGACCTCGCCGCCGCGGCGCATCTTTCGGCGATCGATTATCTGGGCGACGTGCCATGGAGCGAGGACGAGGCGGCAAAGGCGTGGTACGCGCGGGTGAAATCCCGCCCGTCGTTCCGCCCGCTGCTGAGCGAATGGCTGGCCGGCGTGCCGGCGTCGCGGACCTACGTGGACCTCGACTTCTGAACGCAAAACTCCAGCCGGCCGACCTCAAGCGCACGCTTGCCGCCGAAGCGCAAAACCTCGGCTTCGACTGTATCGGCATCGCCGCGCCGGACGCGACCGGCAAGGCCGGCAAATATTTCCGCGAGTTCCTCGCCGCCGGCGGCCATGGCGACATGGACTGGCTTGCGGCCAATCCGGAACGGCGGATGGATCCGCGCGTGCTGTGGCCCGGCGTTCGTTCGATCATCATGCTCGGCGTCAATTACGGCCCCGATGAAGATCCGCGTGCGCTGCTGACGAAGCGCACGCGCGGCGCGATCTCGGCCTATGCCCAGGGCGACGACTATCACGACGTCATCAAGAAGCGTCTGAAGACGCTGGCGCGGTGGCTGGTGGCGGCATCGGGCGAGGAAGTGAAAGTATTCGTCGATACCGCGGCCGTGATGGAGAAGCCGCTGGCGCAGGCGGCGGGTCTCGGCTGGCAGGGCAAGCACACCAACCTCGTCTCGCGCGAGTTCGGCTCCTGGCTGTTTCTCGGCGCGATCTACTCTGCGGCCGAGTTGCCGTTCGACGAAGCCGACCGCGATCGTTGCGGCTCCTGCAGCGCCTGCCAGGAGATCTGCCCGACCGCGGCATTCCCGGCGCCTTACAAGCTCGATGCGCGCCGCTGCATTTCCTACCTCACCATCGAAAACAAGGGCCCGATCCCGCGCGAGTTTCGCAAGAACATCGGCAACCGCATCTATGGCTGCGACGATTGCCTCGCGGCATGCCCGTGGAACAAGTTCGCGCAGCAGGGCCGCGAGGCGAAACTGTCCGCGCGGTCGGAATTGCGCGCGCCGCAGCTTGCGGATCTCGCGCGGCTCGACGATGCCGCCTTCCGCGCGCTGTTCACCAAATCGCCGGTCAAGCGCATCGGCCGCGACCGCTTCATCCGCAACGTGCTGATCGCGATCGGCAATGCCGACGATCCGTCGCTGGCGCCGGAGGCCGAGCGCCTGCTCGACGATGCGAGCCCGCTGGTTCGCGGCGCAGCCGTTTGGGCGCTGTCGCAACTGATGACGCGCGAGGCATTCAACGCACTGGCGAAGGGAGCCGCCGCCCGCGAGACCGACGCGGCCGTTCGTGCCGAATGGATGGCTTGCGCCGCACGCGCTTGATTTCGCGCGGAAGAATCCGTCATGTTCCCCCGCCATGACAAAACAGCCCTTCTTCGCCAGGCGCGGCGACGCCTTCATCCCCAATCCAGTCTCGAACGGTCCGTGGGACCCGAATTCGATGCACGGTCGCGTCGTCATCGGTCTCCTCGCCCACGTGATCGAGGAGCGTCACGGCTCCGACGAATTCGTGCCCGCCAGGCTGACGGTCGACATGTTCCGGCTGCCGAACATCCAGACGCCGGTGGAAATCACCACGAAACTCATTCGCGACGGCATGCGCATCAAGGTGGTGGAAGCGGAGTTCTTCTCCGGCGGCACCAGCATGGCGCGCGCATCCTGCCAGTTGTTGCGCCGGACGGAAAATGCGCCCGGCAACGTCTGGTCGCCTGCGAACTGGGACGCGCCGTTGCCCGAGGCGATTCCGGCCCCGACCGATCCGAAGCTCGGCATGAACGGCAAATGGACGACACGGCCGATTGTAGGCCACATGGGCTCGCTTGGTCCCCGCCGGTTGTGGATGAGCGAGGTCCGCGAGTTGGTCGAGGGCACGCCGATGTCGCCGTTCGTGCACGTCGCAACCGGCGCCGATTTCGCCAGCCCCTTCGCCAATGCCGGCGACAAGGGCCTCGGCTACATCAACAGCGACGTCACGCTCTACCTGCACCGCCTGCCGGTGACGCGATGGATCGGCTTCGACGTGGTCAACCATCACGCCAGCGACGGCATCGCGATCGGCGAATGCTGGCTCTATGACGAGAAGGGCCCGATCGGAACATCGACGGTGGCCGCGTTGGCACAGCGCAAGCCGATGACGAACGTGCCGCCGCCGTAACCCCTGCCGTCATTGCGAGGAGCGCAAGCGACGAAGCAATCCATCTCTCGACTCGGAGATAGTTGGATTGCTTCGTCG
>JAFAGM010000125.1 GCA_023422775.1 Pseudomonadota bacterium | reverse complement strand
GTGCAGCTCAGCAGGCGCTTGGAGCCGATGATGAAGCTCACGGACTTGGTGCCGCTGCAGGTCAGCACGCCAGCCTCGACGCGCTTGGTCTGGGCAGAGGCGGGCGCGGCGGCAAGGCCCACGCCGGCGGCGAGCGCAACGGCGAGAAGGCCGCGCGACAGGACAGTACGGATCATTCTTGTCTCCCTGAGAGAAGGCGCGCGACCGGCTTGGAACCGGCGCCATGCCGCCGGGGGGCGGCGGCCCTCCGGCCGGGGCGCGTCGCCCGGCCGGAGACCACTATCCTACCTCAGCGAAGCGAGCCGCAGAAGCGCTGGATTCGCAGGCAGGCTTCTTCGAGGTCCTTGGTCGACGTGGCGTAGGAGATGCGGAAGGCCGGGCCGAGGCCGAAGGCCGAGCCATGCACCACCGCCACGCCCTCGGCGTCGAGCAGCTCGGTCGCGAAGACCTCGTCATTCTCGACCAGCTTGCCGGACGCCGTGCGCTTGCCGATGAGGCCGGCGCAGGACGGGTAGACGTAGAACGCGCCTTCCGGCTTCGGGCAGGTCAGCCCCGTCGCCTGGTTGAGCATGGAGACCACGAGGTCGCGGCGCTCCTTGAACACCTTGTTGTGCACGGGGATAAAATCCTGCGGACCGTTCAGCGCTTCCACCGAAGCCCACTGCGCAATCGACGATGGGTTCGAGGTCGACTGCGACTGGATCGTCGCCATCGCCTTGATCAGTTCGGCGGGACCTCCGGCATAGCCGATGCGCCAGCCGGTCATGCAATAGGCCTTCGAGACGCCATTCACCGTCAGCGTGCGGTCGTACAGTTTCGGCTCGACTTGCGCGGGCGTTGCGAACTGGAAGTCGTCATAGACCAGGTGCTCGTACATGTCGTCGGTCATCACCCAGACATGCGGATGCTTCACCAGAACGTCGGTGATCGCCTTCAGCTCGGCGCGCGTATAGGCGGCGCCGGTCGGGTTCGACGGAGAACAGAGAATGATCCACTTGGTTTTCGCTGTGATCGCCTTCTCCAGATCCGCGGCCTGCAGCTTGAAGCCGTTGGAAGCCGGGCACACCACCGGTACCGACTCGCCGCCGGCGAGCGCCACCATTTCCGGATAGCTCACCCAGTACGGCGCCGGGATGATCACCTCGTCGCCGGGATTGAGCGTTGCCATCAGCGCGTTGTAGAGCACCTGCTTGCCGCCGGTGCCGACGATGATCTGGTTCGGCTTGTAAGCCAGGCCGTTCTCACGCTGGAACTTGGCGATGATCGCCTCTTTCAGCTCGGGAATGCCGCCGACATCGGTGTACTTGGTCTTGCCGGCCTCGATGGCATGGATCGCCGCCAGCTTGATGTTGGCCGGCGTGTCGAAGTCCGGCTCGCCGGCGCCCAGGCCGATGACGTTGCGGCCCGCCGCTTTCAGCGCGCGTGCTTTGTCCGTGACCGCGATCGTCGCGGACGGCTTCACACGGGCGAGCGAGGCGGACAGGAAGGGCATCATCATCTCCTGGCAAACGTCGTGAACACTGAAATTCACGACTCTTTCTGATGGGAACAGGGCACCCTAGGACGCGGCGCGCTGCATCGCAAGAAGCTTGGCCGGGAAAGGCCAAACTTTAGGGAACCGTTAAAGCGAGACCGGTACGGTCGGAGCAATACGGCGCAATATTCGTAAAGTTCCGCGGTAAAATGGCTCATATCTGGCAAGCGCTGCGGACCGGCGAATGGCTGACGGCTTCGCGCGTCCGCGCCTATTGCCTGATCCTGCTGGCCTTCGCCGGCCTGGCTGTCGTCGGCTGGATCGCGCTGTCGCACGACCTGGTCGACCGCAACGGCAAGCCGCTCGGGACCGACTTCTCCAGCTTCTATGCGGCCGGCGCGCTGGCGCTGGAGGGACGCGCGGCTGACGCCTACAACATGGCCCTGCATCATGCCCGCGAGCGCCAATTGTTCGGGCCCGATACGCCGTTCTACAGCTGGCTCTATCCACCGAGCTTTTTCCTCGTGGCCGCGCCGCTGGCGCTCTTGCCATACGCGCTGGCGCTCGCCGCATGGCAGGGTCTTACCTTCGCGTTCTACCTCGCGGTGATCGGCGCGATCCTGCGGCCGGCGCGACAGCAGCACGGCGCGATCGGCCGGCTGTGGCTGCCGGTGGCCGTCGCTTTCCCCGCCGTCTTCATCAATCTCGGCCACGGGCAGAACGGCTTTTTGAGCGCCGCGCTGCTGGGTGCGGCGCTGGTCGCGCTGCCGCGACGACCGCTCGCCGCCGGCGTATTGTTTGGCCTGCTGTCCTACAAGCCACAGTTCGCGCTCGTAATTCCCCTGGCATTGCTGGCCGCCAGACAATGGCGCACGTTTTTTTCCGCAGGGCTGACCGTGACCGTTCTCGTCGGCGCATCCGCAGCCATGTTCGGCGTCGATGCCTGGACGGCGTTCTTCGCCTCCACCGAGTTCTCGCGCAAGGTGCTGCTGGAAGAAGGCAATGTCGGCTTCGAGAAACTGCAGAGCACGTTTGCCGCGATCAGGCTGTGGGGCGGCGGCGTGACGTCTGCCTACATGGCGCAAACGGCGGTGTCCGTGCTCACGGTCGCCGCCACCGCGTGGGTCTGGCATGCAGGCCGCGATCACGCCATCAAGGCGGCACTTCTGATCTCCGCCACCGCGCTCGCGTCCCCGCACGTCCTCGACTACGACCTGATGCTGCTTGCGCCGGCGCTCGCATTCTTCGTCGCGGCGAGACCGGCTACGCGCTTCGGCGACTATGAGATCAGCCTGCTCGCATTTGTCTGGCTCGCGCCGCTGCTGTCGCGCAGCATCGCCGGCGTCAGCTACATACCCCTGGGGCTGTTCGCGGAGCTGGCTTTCTTTGCGCTTGTCTTGCGGCGCGCGGCGCTCGATCGCGCGAGCCATGCGGTTGGCGCGCCCCACGTCGCGCAGGCGTGATTCCAATTGTTCCGGCGTGTCAATGGAATCGTTCTCCACGCGTGCAGTGCGGCAGAGGTTTTCGACCATTTCCATTCCGCGGGTCTTGCGACGCACTGATATCGGCATCATTCTTTAGCCGCGTTGCGGCGCGATAGCCCTGCGGCTACAGCGTGCGTGCTACCTCTCGACCGAGGATATTCCTTAAGACGATGTACAAGCTCTATTCGATGCAGCGCTCCGGCAACAGCTACAAGGTTCGCCTTGCGCTGGCGTTGCTGAATGCACCCTATCAGGCGATCGAGATCGACATTCTGAGCGGCGAAAGCCGGACGCCGGATTTTCTTTCGAAGAACCCGAGCGGCCAGGTGCCGCTGCTCGAAGTCGCCGAAGGACGCTATCTCGCGGAGTCCAACGCCATCCTCTGGTATGTCTGCGGCGGCACCTCGCTGGCGCCGGAATCGCGGATCGAGCGCGCCGAAGCGCTGCAGTGGATGTTCTTCGAACAGCACGCGCTGGAGCCCAATATCGGCGCCGCCTATTTCTGGCTGTCGCTGGTCAAGGGCGGCCGCGCCTTGCAGACGCATGCGCTGGAGGACTGGATGGAGCGCGGCTATGCGGCGCTCCAGGTGATGGAAAACCACCTCAAGACCCGCGCCTATTTCGCCGCCGGCCAGTTCACGGTCGCGGACATCGCGCTCTATGGCTACACCCACGTTGCCGACCGCTGCGACTACGATCTGACGACCTTCCCCGCCATTCGCGCCTGGTTGCGCCGGGTCGAGCAGACCCCCGGTTTCGTTACCATGGACTGGCGGCCGGAAGCCGAAGTCGACGATCCGGCCCGGATCGCCGCTGGCGCCTGACCGCTCACTTTCGCGCGAGAACGCCGTCAAAGGTTAACAACAGCGGGCATAACGTTAACCATTGCCCTGATTCCGCCGTTTTCGATGCTGCGCTCGCCGCAATATTGCCAGCCATGACGGTGAAGTTGGCCGAGATCGCAGGGTGATTCGCCCGCGTCTCGAAGGATTTGGACCCATGATGCGGTTGCCCGGCACGGTGGGCTTTGCGAACCACTCCGCGCCAGTTGCTTCTCCCCGATTGGCCAGCGCCATCGCCACGTCGCTGGCGATCGGCACCTTGTCGCTGTGCCTTGTGGTCACGCTGACGGTATTGTCGATCAGGGTTACCATCGCGATGCCGATCCCCGGCTAGTCCCCGGCTTTTCGCATCGCTTTGCAAGGCAATGCGCGATGACCGGTATCGCGATTGGACCTCGATGAAAGCACCTCACGGCGTTGCGGCCGTCTCGCTGACGGCGGCCATCATGTTCGCAGTCTTGATCGTGTCCGCCCCCGGCGCGCGCGGCCAGCAGTCTGCGTCCGGCTCGTCGGCGGGCGAACTCGAGGTGCGGACCATCGCAAAGGGCCTCGCCAACCCGTGGGCTCTGGCATTCCTGCCCGACGGAAAGATGCTGGTGACCGAGCGGCCGGGCCGCATGCGAATCGTCACGGCGGAAGGCAGGATTTCGCCGCCGCTCAAGGGCGTGCCTGAGGCCTGGGCTTCGGGCCAGGGCGGTCTGCTCGATGTTGTCACCGACAAAACCTTTGCGGAGAACAGGACGATTTACTTCTGCTTCGCCGAGCGGGCCGACGGCGGCGGACGCACCACGGTCGCGCGCGCGAAACTGAGCGAGAACGGCGACAGCCTCGACGACGTCAGGATCATTTTCCGTCAGCAGGGACCGCTGTCGTCGGGCAATCATTTTGGCTGCCGCATCGCGCAGGCCGGAGACGGCAATCTGTTCGTGGCGCTGGGCGATCACTTCACCTACCGCGACCAGGCGCAGAATCTCGGCAACCATCTGGGCAAGCTGATCCGGATTGCCCCCGACGGATCGGTGCCATCGGGCAACCCGTTCGCCGGCCGCGCCGACGCCAAACCCGAGATATGGAGCTATGGGCACCGCAACGTGCAGGCGCTTGCGATCAACCCTGCGTCCGGCGAGCCCTGGGAAATCGAGCACGGTCCGCGTGGCGGCGACGAAGTCAACGTGGTCGGCAAGGGAAAGAATTACGGCTGGCCGGTGATCGGCTATGGCATCGATTACTCGGGCGCAAAGATCCACGACAGCACGGCCAGAGACGGCATGGAACAGCCGGTCAAATACTGGGTGCCTTCGATCGCACCGTCGGGCATGGCCTTCTACACCGGAAAGCTGTTTCCGAAATGGTCGGGCAGCCTGTTCCTCGGCGCGCTGCGCGGCGCGATGCTGGTGCGGCTGACGCTGAACGACAACACGGTGACGTCGGAGGAACGTCTGCTGCAAAATCTCAACGAGCGCATTCGCGATGTCCGCCAGGGCCCGGATGGCGCGCTCTGGCTGCTGACCGACAGTTCGTCGGGACGCATTTTGCGTGTGGCACCGGCTGCAAAATGAAGATGCCTCCGTAACGCGCGATCACCGTCGAGCGCGAATTACCCCCATTTGTGAAAGATCAGGAACGCGCCGACGGCGATGAAGAGAAAGCCCAGCGCGTGATTCCATCCCAGCGGCTCCTTCAGGTACAGCACCGAGAAGCCGGCGAACACCACCAGCGTGATTACCTCCTGAATGGTCTTGAGCTGCGCCGCCGTATACACCGCGCTGCCCCAGCGGTTGGCCGGCACCGCCAGCCAGTATTCGAAGAAGGCGATGCCCCAGCTCGCGAGAACGACAACCGGCAGCGCGCTTTCCTTGAATTTGAGGTGGCCGTACCAGGCAAAGGTCATGAAGACGTTGGAGGCAAGCAGCATCAGGATCGGCAGTAGCGTCGGGGATATTGTCGGCATCGACGTCCTCTCGTGTATGACGGGCGCTAACCGGGAGCGCGAACCCCGGTTCCATGGGCTTTCAGATACCATTTGATTTCTGGAATGCGAAAGCCCGACGTAGGCGCGCTGCCGGCAAGATTGATCACTCACCGCCGCGCCTGTAGGAAGACGAAGGCCTTCCACCAGCCCGCAGCGCTGCTCGCGATCAAAATGGAATCACGTATGTCCCTCGATCTCACCGTCCGTTTCGTCACCCGGCAGGACTACGCGCAATGGCTTCCGCTGTGGGACGGCTACAACGCCTTCTACGGCCGCTCGGGACCGACCGCGCTTGCGCCCGAAATCACCGCGATGACATGGTCGCGCTTCTTTGATGGCTACGAGCCGGTACATGCGCTGGTCGCCGATAGCGGCGGCGAGCTGCTCGGCCTGACGCATTATCTGTTTCACCGCAGCACGACGACGATCGAGCCGAACTGTTATTTGCAGGACCTCTTCACCAGCGCCGCGGCGCGCGGCAAGGGCGTCGGCCGCGCCCTGATCAACGGCGTCTACGAACAGGCGAAGCTCGCCGGCTCGTCCCGCGTCTACTGGCTGACGCACGAAACCAACCACACCGCGATGCAGCTCTACGACAAGGTGGCGGAGCGCTCCGGCTTCGTGGTCTACCGCAAGCTTTTCTGAGGGCGCAGCGTCTGTGGTTAAGTTCGGCTGTCACGCCGGCGTAACAGAGTAAGGCTAGCCTGCGCCTGCGTCTGATCAGACCCCCCGTCTCGGATCACGCGCCCCAAGCGGTCCCCGTCAGTCGCCGCGTCTGGCCGGGGCCGCACTTTTTGGTGACGCATGGCTGCCAGACAGGTAGTCCCGCACCTTGCGGGGCAAAGTCGCGCAGGCCACAATGGCACGTCCTCCTCCCGCCCTTCCCACAGGATCAATCCATGCAAATTCGCAATCTCGGCGGCTCCGGCCTGCGTGTTTCCGCCGTCGGCCTCGGCTGCAACAATTTCGGCCAGCGCACCGATCTCGAGACCTCGCGCAAGGTGATCCACAAGGCGATCGACCTCGGCATCACCCTGTTCGATACCGCCGACATCTATGCGGGCATGGGCGGATCCGAAACCGTGCTCGGCACGGTGCTTGGCGACCGCCGCAAGGACATCGTGCTGGCGACGAAATACTCCAAGCCGATGAGCAATGACGGCACCAAACAGGGCGCCTCGCGCCGCTACATCATGTCCGCGGTGGAGGCCAGCCTGACGCGGCTGAAGACCGACTACATCGATCTCTACCAGCAGCATGACTACGATCCGCTGACGCCGATGGAAGAAACCCTGCGCGCGCTCGACGACCTCGTCCGCCAGGGCAAGGTCCGCTACATCGGCAATTCGAACTTTCCGGCCTGGCGCATCGCGGAAGCCGAAATGATGGCGCGGCAGATGAACGTCAATCGCTTCGTCTCCTGCCAGGACGAATACAGCCTCGTGGTGCGCGGCATCGAAAAGGATCTGCTGCCGGCCGCACAGGAATACAAGCTCGGCCTGCTGCCGTTCTTCCCGCTGGCGAGCGGACTTCTCACCGGCAAATACCAGCGCGGCGCTGCCGCGCCCGCCGATACCCGCTTCGCCAAGGCGCCCGCCCTGAAGGACCGCTACGCCACGCCGCGCAACGAGGAGATCGTCGAGAAGCTGCAGGCCTTCGCGCAGGCGCGCGGCCACAGCCTGCTCGAACTCGCCTTCTCGTGGCTTGCCGCACGCCCGCAAGTCGCCAGCGTCATCGCCGGCGCCACCCGCGTCGAACAGGTCGAGCAGAACGTCAAGGCGATCGGCTGGACGCTGAGCGCGGAGGAGATGGCGGAGATCGACGGGATTACGAACTAGGTTGCCGTCCCTGCGAAAGCTGCGTTCGCAGGAACGACATCGCGGGGACTTCAGCCCGGATTCCCCTTGGGGGTTCGCGGGCGTATACTGCCGCGGAGCATATCCGCCGTGAACCCGATCAATCCCGCTGGGGATGCCGCCCTGTTCATGACAAACCGGTTTGAAAATCAGGCCACGCGTCGCCTCGCCTGCGCCGGCTGCGGCACAAAATTCGGCTGCAACCTGTCGGGGCCGTGCTGGTGCAGCGACGAGGCCTTTCGCCTGCCGATGCCGCTCGACGGCGGCGACTGCCTGTGTCCCGACTGCTTGCGAAAGGCCGCCGCGCGCCTGAAGGCTTCGACGTGAAAAGCCTCGACGTGACCGGCCAATGGAACATCGGCGCCGTCCTGCTCGACATGGACGGCACGCTGCTCGATACCGAGCGGGTCTATTTCGAAAGCCTGGTCGCGGCGCTGCATGCGCATGGCTACACCGACGACACCGCGACGCTGTGCCAGGCGATGGTCGGCCTTCCCGGCCCGGACTGCGAGGCCATGCTGCACGCACGCTATGGCGAACGCTTTCCGCTCGCGGAGGTCAGCAGGGCTTTCATCGCCAATCGCGACGAAATTCTCAACGCCGGCCTGCCGCTCAAGCGCGGTGCGGTCGAATTGCTGGATGCGCTGCGGGCAGCCGAATGCCCGATGGCGATCGTCACCTCCTCGTCACTTCGCACCGCCGAGGCCCATCTGACACTGGCCGGTATCCGGCACCGGTTCGAGACGCTCCTGACGCGCGACGACGTCACGCGCGGCAAGCCGAGCCCCGACCTCTACCTCCTTGCCGCATCCCGCTTCGGCCTCGAGCCGGAAGTGTGCGTGGCGGTGGAGGATTCCAATCACGGCGTCACCGCCGCCCACGCCGCCGGCGCCATCACCATCATGGTGCCCGACATGGTGACGCCGACGGAAGAATCGCGCGCACGATGCGCCGCCGTCGTGGCTGATCTTCATGAAGTCGTGGAGATGCTGCGAATGCGCGGAGGATTTGAACGGCGCTTGTTGTAGCCGTAGCCGTCCTCTCTCGTCATGCCCGGGCTTGTCCCGGCCATGACGTCAAGGATCACCTACCGCCCCCGCCGCTTCGCCCACACGGTAAGCGCGGTTTCGCCCGCCGTCTCCATGTAGCTGGGATCGCGGCAGGTGATGCGCCGCGCCGTCCAAATTCCTTGATCGAGAAAATTCCAGCTATGCGGCGGCCTTGAGCGCAATCACCTTGCGCATCGCATCGGCGAGTTCGCGGTAATGCAGGCCGAGGCGAAGGTACAATTCGCGTTTCGCCTTGTCGGTCGCCAGCTTGCCGATCAAATCGCATTCGGTCGCGAGGGTCTCAAATCCTTCCAGTTTTGCTTCGAGGTCGGTCATGACGCGGCTCCCCTGACTGCCACTAGGCAATCAGGTTACGCCTTCGATTTGCGTCAGGGCTAACATTGTTATTCCGTAGAACTAATTAAAGCTTCGGCGGCACACAGTCGGGCAATCGTTGCAAGTCATTGGTATCGCGGAATTGCCTCGCTGCCGTATCGCGGCACCGCCGACGTCTGGCTTGGCAGCTCAGCGCCTTCCGCGCCGGGCATCACCGCTCCGGCTTGGTGGTCCGGATGGGAGCGTCGGTTTCTTCATGGAGGATGCGTTCGGCGGCGCCGTCGAGGTCGTCGTATTGCCCGGTCTTGAGCGACCACATGAACGCCGCAAGGCCCGTGAGGCCAAGGCCGAGCGCGATCGGTATCAGGTAAAAGTAGTCCTTCATTCGGCGGCCTCCAGCATGGCTGGCGCCGGCATCTTATGCGGGGCAGCGCTCGCCGCAATCCCTGCCCCGCCCTTCAGCCGAAGCGCGTTGGCAACGACCAGTATCGACGAAGCCGACATCGCGACGGCGGCGATCAGCGGCGTCACGAAGCCCATGACCGCGACCGGCACCGCCACGATGTTGTAGGCAACCGCGAGTCCCAGGTTCTGCCGGATCAGGCGCCTGGCCTCGCGCGCGACGGATACCGCGAGCGGTATCGCGAGCAGGCTCTGCCGCAGGAAGACAAAGTCCGCCGCGCAACGCCCGACGTCCGAAGCAGACGCCGGTGCCATCGACGCGTGGGCAGCGCCGAGCGCCGGCGTGTCGTTAAGCCCGTCTCCGACCATAAGAACCTTCCGGCCCGCCGCGGACAGCGCGTCGATGCGCGCCACTTTCTCACCCGGCGTCATGCCGCTGCGATAGGGAACGCCAAGTGCTGCGGCGGCGCGTCCGACCGGCGCCTCGCGGTCACCGGAAACGATCTCCACGCTCAGGCCATCCTGCTTGAGCCTTCCAACGGCAGCGGCTCCATCCGTCCGCAGCGTGTCCTCGAAGCAGAAGCCCGTCACCCACCGGCCGTCCCGTGTCAGGACAACCGACGCAGTTTCGGCCATCGGGTCCGCACCTTCGAGCGCCCATGACGGCTTCCCCAGCCGATAGACGGTCGTGCCCGATTGCGCCAGCAGCCCGAAGCCCGCCTGTTCGACGACGCTGTCGAACACGACCGTTGACGGCGCCAGCCCGGCGGCGGCTTCGACGAGCGCCTGCGAATAGGGATGCCGCGAATGCGAAGCCAGTGCGGCCGCGAGACCAAGGGTCGCGTCGTCGATATCAGCCCTCGAAACCAGGCGCGGCGCCGCCGAGGTCAGCGTTCCCGTCTTGTCGAAGACAACGGCGTCAATCTCGGCGAGGCGCTCGATCGAGGAGCCGTCCTTGACCATGATGCCGTTCCTGAACAGCCGCTGCGCGGCCATCACCTGCACGATCGGCACCGCAAGACCCAGCGCGCAGGGGCAGGTGATGATGAGGACAGCGATGGCGATGGTGATGGCATTGTGCAGATCGCCGGTGGCGATCATCCAGCCGACGAACGTCAGGAACGCCGCGGCATGCACGACCGGCGCGTAGAGCGCCGCGGCGCGGTCGGCGATGCGCCGGTAGCCGGAGCGGCCCTGCTCGGCCGCCTCCATCATCCGTATCATTTCGGCGAGGAATGAGTTGCCGGCCTTTGCCGTCGCGATCAGCGTCAGCGGACCGGTGAGGTTCAGCGTGCCCGCGAGCACCGTCGACCCCACTGTTGCATGCAGCGGCACGCTCTCGCCGGAGACCAGCGAAACGTCGAGTTCGGAATGACCCCTGCTCACGGTCGCATCGACCGGAACACGTTCGCCGGCGCCAAGCGTAACGGTCATGCCGGGCTCGATCTCCTCGACCGGCAGATAGACCTGCGTGCCGTCCGCCTGCAAGACGAACGCACCGCGCGCCGCGAGCCGGACCAGGCTGCTGACGGCCTGCCGGGCTCGTTCGCGCATCATGTGATCCAGCGTGCGCCCGATCAGCAGAAAGAACAGCAGCGAGATCGCGGCATCGAAATAGGCGTGCGGTCCGTGCGTCGCCGTCTCGTACACGCTCATGCCGAAGGCGAGCAGCACGCCGAGCGAGATCGGCACGTCCATGTTGGTCCGTCCGTGCCTGAGCGCCCGCCACCCGGACCGGAAGAATATCCGCCCCGAATAGGCCAGCGCCGGCAGCGCGATGATCATGGACAGCCAGTGGAACAGGTCGCGGGTCTCGGCCTCGGCGCCGGACCAGATCGAGACCGACAGCAGCATGATATTGCTCGAGGCGAAGCCCGCCACCGCCAGCGCCCGTATCAGTTCGGACAGCGCGCCATCGTCCTTGCCGGAGTCGACGTCAAACAGATGGGATTCGAAGCCGACGCGCTTTAGGGTCTCGACAAACGGCGGCGGGCCGCCGTCGGATCGCCACCTGACGGTGACGCGCTTGGCTGACAGGTTGGCCCGCGCGCTTTCGACGCCGGCCAGTCCGCCGAGCGCCTTCTCGATCGTCCGGATACACGCGCCACAGTGAATCGCGGGCACGGCAAGATCGGTCTGGCGAACGCCGTCGGCGACCACGCGGCTCGCGAGCAGGATCTCCTCGTCGCTTGCGCTCGCGCCCGGCATCGCCGTCAGTTCCGCTCCCGGACCGCAACACCCCATCGGAGAGAACTCCAAACGCCTTCCGCTCAAGGCTCCGGCCGGATCGCCTTGTAAGCGTGCCAGCTTCCATGCCCGAGCACCGGAAAGATGACAATCATTCCCAGAAGTCCGGTCGCGATGCCGATCACGATCAGCACCAGCATGATGGCCGCCCAGGTCAGCATGACCGGCAGGTTGTTCCAGACCAGAGCCATGCTGGTGCCCATGGCAGTAAGAGCGTCCACGCGTTCGGACAGCAGCATCGGGATCGAGAAGGCGCTGACGGCGAATGCAAAGGCTGCAAACAGGCCGCCGATGGCGCTGCCGATGATCAACATTGCCCAGCCGACCTGCGTCGTGAACAGCATGGGAATGATGTGGTCGAGACCGGGAAACGGCCGCAGGCCGAAGAACAGCGCGTACACGATCACGGCGGCGCGCATCCACAGCAGCGTCAGCAGAAACAGCAGCACGCCTGCGAACAGCACTTGTCCCCCCGACTCCGGCCTGACGAACACCATCTGCCACAGGCTGGTCCGCCTGCCTTCAGCGAGACGCCGGCTCTTTTCGTACAGTCCGATCCCGATGATCGGACCGACCACCATGAAGCCGGCGAACGCCGGCAGCAGGATGTAGTCCCAGCGCAGCGCGAACAAGCCGAACGTCGTGACGACGGAAACCAGAAACACCAGTATCCCGTAACTGACGCTGGTTGCAGGATCTGTGGTAAAGTCGCGCCAGCCGGCCCTGAGCCAGTCGAAAGCGGCGGCGGGAGCGACGTTTCGGTTCCAGGACCGCGCGCGCGGCAGAGGCGGAACAACGGCCGGTATCGGCGACATCATCGGTCTCCCTCTCGTCTCATCGCGGCGTGCATGACGATCGCGCCGCGCTGAACTTTCCATCCCTCGCAGAGCCCTCGCCCTGGCGCACATGCGCGACGCATTCCGGTTGCGACACGAAGGCCACATAGACGAGGTGCGAATTGGCGACCAGCAGCAGCAACAGCCCGGCGCCGATCGCGGACCAGACCACGACCTTTGTCCGGATCGGCCTTGTCGCGGCGTTGGTCGCGCTCATCGGTCCCCCCGCCTGATATCGAACAGATAGAGCGCGAGAATCTTGCGGTCGAGCGGCGAGAGCCTGCCGTCCCAGCTCGGCATGTGCCCCTGCCGGCCGCCCCACACGGTATCGTAGACCGACTCGGCGTCACCGCCGTAGATCCAGGACTTGTCCGTGAGATCCGGCGCGCCGAGCTCGGCGTTGCCCTTGGCATTGTCGCCATGGCAGGCGACGCAATTGGCGGCGAAGACGGCCTTGCCGGCCTCGATTCTCTCCGCGGGCACATCCTTCGCGACGGCGGGATCGGAAAGGCTGCGCACGTAAGCCACGACGTCGTCGAGTTCGCCCTTCTTGAGCATCTGGTCGCGCCCGAAGGCCATCATCTGCGAACTGCGGCTTTGCGGGTGGGCCGAATTGATGCCGACGCGGATCGTCTCGGCGATGGCTTCGGGATCGCCGCCCCAGAGCCATGACGCCGTCGTCAGGTTCGGAAATCCCTTGCCGCCCTGCGCGCTCGATCCATGGCATGGCGCGCAATTGTCACCGAACAGCGTCCGGCCGGTCTGCCGCACGATCTCCATCAGGCGGGGGTCGGCCTGGATCTGCTTGAAGCTCTCGCCCTCGATGCGCTTGGACCAGACGCTGCGTTCAAGCGCAGCCTCCGCCAGGCTCTCGTTGACGGTGGTGCGCTGGTCGATGCCGAGCAGGCCCTTGGTAAAAGTAACCCCGAGCGGCCATGCCGGATAAAGCACCCAGTAAACGATCGAGAACAGGGTCGTTGTGATCAGGAAGAAATAGACCGGCCGGGGCACCGGCGTGTTCAATTCCTTGATGCCGTTCCATTCGTGCCCGGTCGTCATGTAGCCGGTATGGGGATCGCGCTCCTCTACCGCCATTTCCTGTCCCCGTTTGGCTGATCCCTGCCCGGCTCATCCCGGTACGGCTTGTCCTCGTGCCCGAGGATGGAATGCGCGGCCGCATCGAACCGCTTCTTGTTCGATGGCCAGAACGCATAGGCGACGATGACGATCGAAAGCGCGATCAGATAGAACAGACCGAACGATTTCGAGAACCAGACGGTAAAGTCATGATCCATGGTCAACCTCCCGCCGCGTGTTTGTGGGCAGCATCGGTCAGCTTGCCGAGAATTTGCAGGTAGGCGACCAGGGCATCCATTTCGGTCAGAACGCCCGGATTGCCGTCGAAGGCGCGGACATTCGTCGCCGCGCCGTAACGCTTGGTCACTCCTTCGGCGAGCGGTGTATCGGGCGCCGCCTGTCCGTAGGCATCGGACTTCGCGTTGGCGATCATGTCGTCGGTGTAGGGCACGCCGACCTTGCGAAGCGCCGCCAGATGAACGCCGAGGTCGTCATGGCGCAGTTCGGTGCGGCCGAGCCACGAATAATGCGGCATCACCGACTCCGGAACGACGTCGCGCGGGTTGTTGAGGTGCCGCACATGCCATTCGTCCGAATATTTGTTGCCCATGCGCGCGATGTCCGGCCCGGTCCGCTTCGAGCCCCAGAGCATCGGATGATCGTATTTGGATTCGACGGCGAGCGAATAAGGTCCGTAGCGCTCGACTTCGTCGCGCAACGTCCGGATCATCTGCGAATGGCAGGCATAGCAGCCTTCGCGGATGTAGATGTTGCGGCCTGCGATCTCGAGCGGCGTGTAGACACGCATGTCCGGCGCCTCTTCGACGGTCTGGTGGATCGTGAACAGCGGCACGATCTCCACCAGGCCGCCGATAGCCGCGACGACGATGATGCCCAGCACCAGGCCGATGGTCTTGCGCTCGAGCCGGTAATGCAGGTTGAACATGCCGCCTCACTCCGCCGGTTGAGGCGCGGAGGCGCCTGTGAGCGCTGGAACAACCGGACGATCGCCAACCCGCTCGTCGGCCGGCTGATCGGCCGTCTGTATCGTCATCCAGATGTTGTAGCATGCGACCACCGCGCCGATCAGGAACAGCAGGCCGCCGATGGCGCGCGCGATATAATAGGGATGCATCGCGACCAGGCTGTCGACAAACGAATAGGCGAGCGTTCCGCTTTCGTTGTAGGTCCGCCACATCAGCCCCTGGATGATGCCGGAATTCCACATCGCAAAGACGTAGATCACGGTGCCGGCGAGCGCGAGCCAGAAGTGCACCTCCACCAGCCTGGGCGAATACATCCGCTGGCGTTTCCAGAGCCACGGCACCGATGAATAGATCGCGCCGAAGGTGATCATGGCGACCCAGCCGAGCGCGCCGGCGTGCACGTGGCCGACGGTCCAGTCGGTATAGTGCGACAGCGCGTTGACGGTGCGAATGGCCATGAACGAACCTTCGAAAGTGGACAGGCCGTAGAACACTGCGGCGACCATCATGAAACGCAGCGTCGCGTCGTCACGCACCTTGTGCCAGGCGCCGTTGAGCGTCAGCAGCGCATTGCCGGCCGACGCCCAGGAAGGGACCAGCAGGACGATCGAAAACGTCATGCCGAGCGTCTGCACCCAGTGCGGAAGCGCGGTGTAGTGCAGGTGGTGCGCGCCTGCCCACATGTACATGAAGGTGATGCCCCAGAAGCTGATGATCGACATCCGGTAGGAGAAGATCGGCCGGCCGGCGCGCACCGGAAGATAGTAATACATCATGCCGAGGAAGCCGGAGGTCAGGAAGAACGCGACCGCGTTGTGCCCGTACCACCACTGCGTCATCGCATCCTGCACGCCGGAAAACGCCGAATAGCTCTTGGCATGGCCGAACGAAACCGGGATGGCGAGGCTGTTGACGATGTGGAGCATGGCCACGACCACGATGAAGGCCATGAAATACCAGTTCGACACGTAAATATGCGGCTCCTTGCGGCGAGCCAGCGTGCGCAGATAGAGCACGAAATAGGTGATCCAGACAATGTCCAGCCAGATATCGGCGTACCATTCCGGCTCGGCATACTCCTTCGACTGCGTAACGCCCATCAGGTAGCCGGTTGCGGCGAGGACGCAGAACAGATTGTAGCCAAGCAGAACGAACCACGGGGTCAACTGGTCCGGCAGGCGTGCGCGCGAGGTTCGCTGCAGCACATAGAAGGACGTGGCGATCAATGCATTGCCGCCGAATCCGAAGATCACGCCGGAGGTATGCACCGGACGGAGCCGGCCGAAGCTCGACCAGGCGGCATCGAAGGTCAGGTTCGGGTTGACCAGCTGCCAGGCAATCCAGTCGCCGACGAAAAGCCCCGCGACGATCCACACCATCGCGAGGATGATCCCCATTCGGCTCGGATCGTCGAAATAATGGTCGAGCCGGCTGTCGTCGGGCTCGGGTGCGTAATAGCCGGAAATGACGGCGAAGGTACCGGCGAGGCCGGCCAGCAGCACGATGGCGCCGTGAACGCCGAGCGGGTCGCCGCGTCCGGCAACCGCCATCGCCAGTCCCCACAAGGAAATCGCGAGCAGGATGATCAGTGCAACTTGCCGCTCGTTTTTTGTGAGCTGGGCGACCATCGTGAAGCTCCGAACGAAAGGTTATGTCAGCGTTTCTTGTTGCCGCATGAAAGATACTTCACGACGACGAACTGCAAATTATCCCAACGCATCCACACAATCCAGAGGCATCCGGACGCACCGGCATTCGCCTGCTCCAGTCGGCCGCGCTGACAGACACGCGACAGGATGTTTGGCGTCGGACTCGCACCGTTGCGGTCCAGATGTCGATAGCTTTTGGCAGCTCTGCGACAGCATCGCCGGTTTGTCCTGCACTCGAACGCGTTCGAAGGTGTGCGAATATCAGGGAATGGATGGAAGCAGCCGGGCAGCAACCCGTCTGTAGCCCTCCGCCGTCAGAGAATGCCATCCGGTTGACCCAGACCATCTTCCAGCGCCGCGTCCATCATCTCGTCGACCTGAATGCTCTTGATCCCTCGCTTGCGGAGTTCTTCGAGAATGGCCGCGATGTTCGCTTGACGCGTGGCTGCAGGGACACCCATCCGCGCGCCGTTCGTCCCGAATTGCAGGATGGCAATCCTTGTCCCTTCGGGCACGGCGCTGGCGAGGCGGGACAGCATTTCGCCCGTCGTATGTCCGGGCACGCCTTCGTTCCTCACGCGAAGGCTGGAGACTTTGGCCTGCAGCATCGCCTGCAATTGGGCCGGGTAGGACTGTCCATCGCTGACGCCCCACCCCAGCGTATTGCTGGCACCGAGGGCGACGACCTGCGCCGATGCCGAAGCGGTCGAAATAAATGACAGAAATGCCGCGGCCATATTTTTTTTCCAGAGGTTTTGCAGGCCAACCTCCACCCGGACCCGAAGGGGCAGTTTCTCCCACGGAAATTAGCATGACCTATCGTGAAGACGGACAATCCCACGCCTTCTTCGGCTTCAGTCTTCTTCGGCTTCAAGTCTGCTTCGGCCTGGAGCGGTTGGCGCTCTCATGGCTCGGGAATTGCCATCTCAGGGCTTTCTGCGGATATTTGTCCTTTGCAAACTTCACCGGCGGACATTTGTTGATCTGTCGCAGCACGTGCTCTGCGGTGCGCGAATATTCCTTGGTGTTTTCCGGGTTCAGGAGCACTGGCAGGCCACGATACGTCCCATCGCGGTTGTACTTGAGTTCAACCCAGATGGTTGGCCCAGTCCGCGATGCCTTCCAGCATTTTCTGAAATTCGACTGGATTGCTGCACTCGCATCTTGGCGATCTGCCCCTTTCGGCATTTCTTCGCGGTCTGTCGCTTTCGGCTTCGGGTTAAACGCAAACACCTGCGTGAACTCAGCCCGCGTTCGTCCAAAAGGATCGACAATAAACGGCTGGCACTGACGAAGCTGCGCGAGAGCTGCTTTTGCGTCTCCCCTGAATTCATCATTGTCGATTGGATTCTTGATCTCGGGATCTCCGACGATCATGCCGTCAACCCCAATCGTGACCAATAATTCGACCCGATTCAGCACCGGCACTTTCTGGCGACGAAGACACTTTTGGGCGTGGGTGATGTATTCCGCCTGCTGCCAGGTCGTATATCTTGCTCCTTTTGAAGGTGCAGGCTGCGCGGGGGGACCAGACGATGTGCCCCAGATACGCTGGAACATTTCTTCGCCAATCAAACAGGAAACCCGCTTCTCTTTGCCGGCAGACGGAATGGTCGGCCGCTCAGGTGCAAGGCCGGAAACTTCACGAACGAGCATGGTCCGGATCCCTTCCTTGAGCTGGTCGCGATCCCTGACCGTCATCACAAAGGCACCCGGCCCTCCGGTCACGCAGTCCTCGTAATAGAGATCGAGATCCGCGATGACATCCGTCGCCCCCGGGGGCGGCTCCCTCAACATGATCGGCAGGCCATTGATGATGATGCCCTTTTCCAGAGCGGCATCGCGGGCGGCGGCGACCGGGGGGCCGTTGTCGTTCGGACCATCGCCGGAAATATCGATCACGCGCCGTGTGCCGCGATGCGGACTTTCGTCGAACAGTCGCATGGCGAATTTTATCGCGCCCGAGATCGAGGTGCGCGACGCCCGGCGGATCGGCATCTTCATGATTTCACTGGCGGCGGCATCAGCCGCTTCGGGACCATCGATCAGCCGCCTCGGGATGATGATTGTCTGGTCGGAGGATGCCGCCCACTCGAAATATGTCACCGAGATCTTGCCGTTCGGGCCGCTCTTCAGTGCTTCGAAAAATTCCTTGGAGGCAATGGCCTGCGCGTAACCTTCGCGCTGGATCGCAAGCATCTCCTTATCCATCGAATAGGAGACATCGACAGCGAGCACCAGTTCGAGATCGACGGCCGGAGTAACGCTTTCCCTTTCCTTAGGATCGTTCTGTGCGAAAGCGGGAGATGCAAGAATCAATAGAAGCGCAAGCAGGGGAAAACGCATCGTAACGTCCGGAAATGTTCGATATCGATGCGCAGATCGTATTCTGTCCTGACACAATTGTACATTGCACAAAACATTCTGGGCACCGTGCTGGACCGCTGTCGCAAAATGAAGAATTATTCGACGCAGCAAACTCGACCGAACCCAACGGGAAAAAATCACATGGCGGCCCCAGTCACCGAAAGCATCGTCCCTCCACGCCCGCTGTTGTTCTCGCCTTTCAATATCCGCGGTCTGACGCTGAAGAACCGCCTGGTCGTGCCGCCGATGGTCCATTATCGCGCCGGGCCGGGCAGCACCTGCGGCATGTTTCACAACGTCCATCTCGGCCGCTACGCGCTGGGAGGTTTTGGGCTCGTCTTTGTCGAGGCCACCGCGGTCGAGGAGATCGGCCTGATCAACGAGCACGATCTCGGCATCTGGAACGAGGCGCAGATCGAGAGCTTCAAGCCGCTCGTCGAGTTCATGAGGCGCGAGAACACGGCGATCGGCATCCAGCTCGCGCATGGCGGGCGCAAATCCTCCTCGCAGCGCGCGATGGATGGCATGGGGCCGCTCACCCGGAAAGAGATCGAGGCTGGCGCCAGGCAGTGGCAGCCGGTGGGCCCGACGGGCGAGCCGGTCGCGCCGGGATGGCTGGAGCCGCGGCAGCTTACGACCGAAGAATGCCGGGCGATGGTGTGCACCTGGGCTGTGGCCGCCAGGAATGCCGTCAAGGCCGGCTTCGATGCGATCGAGGTCCATACCGCCCATGGCTATCTGCTCGCCTCGTTTCTCTCGCCGGTTTCCAACACGCGCAACGACGAATATGGCGGCGACCGCAACGGGCGCATGCGCCTGCCGCTCGAGATCGTCGAGGCGGTGCGCCGCGAGATGCCGGAGACGATGCCGTTGTTCGTGCGCGTCTCCGCCGTCGATGGCACCCGCGACGGCTGGAATCTCGACGACACCATAGCCTTCGCAGCCGAGCTGAGGCGCAGGGGTGTCGACGTGATCGACTGCTCCTCGGGCGGCATTTCGGGCTCGGCGACGGCGGCGCAGGTCCCGCGCGGCCTCGGCTTCCAGGTGCCCTACGCCGAACGCGTCCGCAGGGAGGTCAACATGCCGACGATGGCGGTCGGCATCATCCTCGAAGCGCAGCAGGCTGAAGCAATCCTGCAGAACGGCCAGGCCGACCTCATCGCCGTCGGCCGCCAATCCCAGTTCAATCCCAACATCGCCCAGCACTGGGCCCACGACCTCGGCATCAACGAAAAGTTCGAGGACTGGACTCCCGAGTATGGCTGGTGGCTGGAGAAGCGCACTCGTACCATCGAAGGCTTCGCCACGCCGACCGGGATCGTGAAGCGGCAGGCGTAAACTACCGGCGTCGAGGGAGAGAAACTCTCTGCGATCTGGTCAGCTACCGGCCGATCCCGTCAGTTGGGCGTACCCGACCGGAAACGCGGCGGTCGTAATCGTCCGCAAGGGCATGCAAGGCGGCGGCGCCGTCGCCAGTAAAGCTGGGACCATGCATGAGTGCCAGCGTGCGCGGCGCGAGACTGGAGAGGCCACGGATGGTCGCACCCATTCCCGGGTTGAGGCTTGAATAGTTGAAGATGTCTTCAGCCGCGATCGCAGGCCCGACGACGTCGCCGTCCATCAGCGCCTTGTCGTTGCCGAGTTGCGTGAACAGGTCGCCGCACATCAAGGTTCGTGTCGATTCCTCGAACAGGACGCCGGCGTCCCAGCCGTGCGGCGTGTGCGGCGTATCGATGAAGCGCACGCGTTTGCCGCCGCCGAGGTCGATGACCTCACCGTCCATCAGCGCGCGCGGCTCACGGTCCGCGAAATCGGTCAGCGAGACCATGCAGCCGGTCTGGCCGTGCGCGGGCGTCGCCTGCGGCGCGATCGCCAACCACTCGTTCATCGCACCGCACTCATCGGCTTCGAAATGGCCATAGGCAACCCAGCGCAATCGCTCGGGCGGGATAATCCGGCTGAGCGCTTCGCGGTTGAGCGGAAACATCTTGCGCAGGCCGGTGTGAAACATCAGCGGCTCGTCGCCGAGGACGAGGAACTGGTTGAAGGTGAAGCCCGCGGGCGGGGCAATGTCCGGCACATAGGTCGAAAGGCGGTAGATGTCGCTGGCAATTTCGCTGACCTTGGTTTCCATGAACTCCTCCATCTCGGCAATAGGTTGGGAAAATCACTGGGGATGATGCGATGGGGGCCGTACATGGCGGCCTGTCGCGACGCGCCAGGCGAGAAGCTGAACGCCAGGCAGCGCGCGATGCTGCATCTCGCGCCCGGCTTCCACACCTGGCGGGCGCTGGTGCGCGCAGGCGGCTTGAAACCAGGCAACGCCGTAGAGGTCTCGGTTCAAGCCGTCGATGGCGCAAGGTGAAGCCCGCATCCCCCTCGTCCCTGATCAGTCAAGGACGCACTTCGAAGATCATGTTGAACGGCGTCTCGGTCGCGCGTCGGAAGTGCCTGAAGCCCGCTTCAGTCGCGACCTGACGCAATCTGCCTTCACCCGCCTGGGCGCCGAGTCCCAAACCCACTTCCTGGGAGAGTGACGCAGGCGTGCAGATGAATGTCGAGGCGTGATAGTAGACGCATCCGACCGGGTTGAGATTATCCTTGAGATGGTCGTGGGCAAACGGCTCGACGATCATCCACGACCCATCCTTGGCCAGCGCTTCCTTGACATGCTTGCCCGCGCCCACGGGGTCGCCCATGTCATGCAGGCAATCGAAGAACGCCACGAGATCGTAGTCCTTCGCCGGAAAATCCTTGGCACTGGACTGCACAAACGTGATGCGGTCGCCGACGCCCGCTTCCTGCGCCAGCACCCTGGCGCGTTCGATCGAAGGTTTGTGGTAGTCGAACCCGAAGAACTCCGATTTCGGATAGGCCTGCGCCATCACGATGGTGGAGGCGCCGTGGCCGCAACCGACATCCGCCACTTTGGCGCCGGCCTTGAGTTTTGCTTCGATGCCTTCGAGCTGCGGAATCCAGTTCGGAACCAGGTTGGCGTTGTAGCCCGGCCTGAAGAAGCGTTCGGTGCCCGAGAAGAGGCATTTCGAATGCTCGTGCCAGCCGACGCCTTTCCCGGTTCGAAACGCTTCCGTGACCTTGGGTTCGTCGAGATAGGTGGCCTGCACGACATCGAATGCGCCGGCAAAAAACGCCGGCGAGCCCTCTTCGGCAAACGCCATCGCCTGCTCGGGCGAGAGTGAGAACGCGTTCTTTTCGGGGTGGTAGTCGATGTATCCGGAAGCCGCCTGCCCGGACAGCCATTCGCGCACATAACGCTCATGCAGACCGGTCTTTTTCGCAAGCTCGGACGCCGTGATCACGGCGCCATCGGCCATCGCCTTGTAGAGACCGAGACGGTCGCCGAGCAGTATGCTTGCGCCGCCAAGTGCGACACCGAGGTCACCGACCAGCTTTCCAACGAGCGCGTTCAACTTTTCCAGATTTGGTTCACGCATTGCGGCCTCCTCTTGTCGTTGAGAACAGCCCCCATGGTCGGTTGGGGAAGCTAGGACGATCCGCGGGCCACAGGTGTGAAGGAGTTCACGCTTCGACGAATAGCCGCGCGCCGTCGGTCAAGGCCGCCGTCTGGCGAAAGCGGACATTGCGGGAACCACGAGGCCGCTCCAGATCCGCAATCATCCGATGTTAAACATCCGATGATTGCCAGGAAGTCCGTTGGCGTGCTAAGCGGTCTGCTCACCTGCGCCAACAAGCAGGGATGGAGGAGAGCGCGTGGCGAGGACGCGGCTGAACGCGTTGGACAAGCCGATCAAGCCCGGCCGCATCGGGACGGTGCTTGCGACGCTTGGCCGCGAGATCGCGCAGGACCTCATTCCGGTCGGCGCTGCGCTTCCGCCGGAACCGGACCTCGAAGCCCGTTTTGGCGTTGGGCGTGGCGTGGTGCGCGAAGTCGTCAAGACGCTCGCAGCGAAGGGACTCGTCAGCGTACGCCCGCGCCATGGCACGCATGTGCTTCCCCGTTACCAATGGAGTCTTCTCGACCGCGACGTCCTGAGTTGGCTGATCGGACAGGGAGAGCCGGATCGCGAACTGCTGCTGGCGATCCAGGAAGTCCGCTCCATCATCGAGCCGGCTGCTGCCGCGCTGGCGGCCCAGCGTGCGACCAGGGATGACCGCGGCCGGATCAACGCCGCGCTTGCGGCGATGGAAGCCTCGAAGGATCACGCCGGCGCGACCGCCGCCGACAAGGCATTCCATCTCGCGATTCTGGATGCGACGCACAATCCGGTATTGCAGGGCTTCAGGGGCGCGATCGACACGATCCTCAGCACGGTGTTCGTCGTAGCGATCGGAAGCGCCGGCTGGTTCAAGGACAATCTGCCGAACCACGCGGCCGCGGCGCGCGCCATCGATGCAGGCGACGCCGGGAAGGCGCGGGCCGCGATGGAGCGGGTGCTCGGGTACACGAAATTCAAGCTTTCCAACAAGAAGGCAGCGGCCTCCGGCACCGCGCGCCAGCGGCGCGTGGCTGTCGCGACTGCCGGGGTAAAGAGCAAACGTCATGCACGGTAATGTAACGGAACCGCGCTGGCGTTCGGTGGCGGCGATGCCGTTCCGTAGGCGATCACAATAACAAGGCCGGCAAAAACGCCGGTGCAGTGCGGGAGATGAAGTGCTGGTGACGACGGAGGCAAAGACACGGAGACCGTGGATCGTGCGGAGCGCAAATTCGCTCGCCGGGGCCGCGATGTTTGTCGCCCCGCTGCTGGCGCTGGTGGCGGTGTGGGCCGTCGTCGTGCCGCTGTTCCAGATCAATCCGCGCGTGTTTCCGTCCATCGGCGCGGTCGGCACGGCCGCGCTCGATTCCATCCGCGACGGCACGCTGATCGCCCATGTCGGCGCAAGCCTGCTGCGCGTCGGTCTCGGCACCCTGATCGGGATCATCACGGCGGTTCCGCTCGGAATTGCGATGGGTGTCAGCGCAGGCGTCGCCGCCTTCCTGACGCCGCTGTTTCGCTTCTTCTCGGTTCTGGCAGGTATAGCGTGGATTCCGATAGCGACGTTGTGGTTCGGCTACGGCTTCGGCGCGATCGTGTTCGTCATCTTCAACGCGGTATTCTTCGTCGTGGCCTACAACACCCTGCTCGGCGTGAAAACCATTCCGCACACCCTGCGCAACGCGGCGGCGTCGCTCGGCGCCGGACGCTGGGCGGTGCTGACCGAGGTGCTGCTGCCCGGCGCGCTTCCGAACATCGTCACCGGCATCCGCACCGGGCTCGGGTTTGCGTGGCGCGGCCTGATCGCAGCCGAGATGATCGCGACCAATGTCGGCCTTGGCTACATGCTGTTCGTGGCCCGCGACTTCTACCGAACCGAAGTCATCGTGTTCGGCATGATCGTGATCGGCGTGTTGTGGCTGTTGATCGACCGCCTTCTGCTGGTTCCGCTCGAGCGATCGACCATCGAGCGCTGGGGCATGGTGAGGCGCGCATGAACGTCTGGTTGCAATGCTGGAGCGGTTACGTGCGGCTGACGCAGCGATGGCCGGCGCTTGCCGCCATCGTTCCGTTCATTCCCGTGGTCGCGCTGTGGACCGTCGTCACCGAAGCCGGCGTATTCCCGCGGGCATTCCTGCCGGGACCGCTCGACGTCGTCAGGTCGTTCGTCACGCTGACATACAAGGGCATCCTGCCCGATTACCTGCAGGACAGCCTGATCCGTCTTTTCACCGGCGCGGCGCTCGGCATGGCGCTCGGAATTCCCCTCGGCATCCTGATCGGCACCAGCCGGTGGGCGCATCGCATCTGCTGGCCGGTGCTGCTGTTCTTCCAGGCCATCGGAGACATTGCCTGGCTTCCGATCCTCCTGATCTGGTTTGGCTTCGGGCTGACGACGATGACGTTCGTGATCGTCTATACCGTGCTGTTTCCGGTGGTGCTCAATACTGTCCTCGGGGTGGAGTCGGTGCCGCGAGATCTTGCGCGGGCCGCGCGCAGTCTGGGAGCGTCGCCCGCGCGCGTGCTCTGGGAGGTGACACTCCCCGGCGCGCTGCCCAACATCATCACCGGCCTGCGCAACGGGCTCGGCTATGGCTGGCGCGCGCTCATTGCCGTCGAGATCATCGTCGGCACCAGCGGCATCGGCTTCCTGATGTTCGATGCGCGCCGGGCCGGCTCCACCACCGAAATTCTGCTCGGGATGATCATTCTGGGCCTGCTCTGGTACATCGTGGACGCCTGGATCCTGGCGCCGCTTGAACGCGCAACGGGCCAGCGCTGGGGATTGGTGACATCATGAAGACGCTCTCGCTCCGCAACCTGGCAAAGACCTATTTCGATCCTTACGCGGGAGCGCACGTCACGGCGGTCCACGACATCTCGCTCGACGTCCAGCAGGGCGAGTTCGTTTCGGTCGTCGGTCCGTCCGGCTGCGGCAAGACCACGATCCTCAACATGATCGCCGGCTTCATTCCCTATTCCGGCGGCGAAATCCTGCTCGATGGCAAACCTGTCGTCGGGCCTGGTCCGGAACGCGGCGTCGTATTCCAGTCGTTCGCTTTGTTCCCGTGGAAGACCGTGCTCGACAATGTCGGGTTCGGTCCGAAAATGCGAGGCGTACCGAAGGCCGAGCGGGACCGGATCGCGCGGGAGTATCTGGCGTTGGCCGGGCTCTCGCATGCGGCCAACCGGTATCCCAACGAACTGTCGGGTGGCATGCAGCAGCGCGTCGGCGTCGTGCGGGCGCTGGCCAACAATCCGGCGGTGCTGTTGATGGACGAGCCCTTTGCCAGCGTCGATGCGCAGACCCGCATGACGTTGCAGGAGGAACTGACGCGCATCTGGCAGGAACGCCGGCCGACGGTGGTTTTCATCACGCATGACGTGGCCGAGGCGGTCTTTCTAGCCAATCGCGTCGTCGTGCTCTCGAAAGGACGCATTCTCGACCAGGTGGAAGTCGGTCTGCGCCGGCCCCGGGTCTGGGACGACCTCGTCAACGATGACGAGTTCAAGCGCCTGTCGGCGCGCGTGCTGCAGATGGTGCGTGCGGCATGAGCCTCGTCTCCGAAGCGTTGAACTCAAGCAAGGGCCGCATCGTTCTCGGCGTCATCATCGCATGGGCCGGCTTCCAGCTCTGGCTTACCCTGGCTGCGCCCGGAAAGATTTCGCCCGAACTCAGCGGCACGTCGGAAAAGGTCAATGTACAGGTCGAACTCCCGTTCGTGCCCGAGAGGTTTCACGTTCTGGCGTTCCAGCAATATGGAAGGGTCACCGGCACCGATGACCATTCGATCGAACTGCGCGGTGTCAAACGAACGGACCTCAACGCCGTTGCCCGGCCGTACTGGGTGACTGCGGTGGGGCCGATAAAACAGGGAGGATAGCGATGAAACGATTGGTGATGCTTGCGGCAGCGCTCGCGCTGGCGTGGACGCCGGCAGGCGCGCAGACGCTGACGAAACTCAAGGCCGGCATGGTGACCGGCATAGACCAGATCGGCCTGCCGATCGCGCTCGAACGCGGCTTCTTCGAAAAGAATGGCCTCGATGTGACTATCGCACGGCCCTATGCCACCGGTGTCGACGCCCTCAACGCCCTGCAGGCCGGCGAAAGCGAGATCGTGCAGGTCGGCGTCCCCATGATCGGTGCCGTCTTGCGCGGCATGGACCTCGTCGCACTCGGCAATTACAGCGGCAACGCAACCAAGGCCGGCTCCGACGCCACCGTCGCGATCGTGGCCCGCGAGGGTTCCGGCATCGTCAAGGGCGACCTGTCGACCCTGCGCGGCAAGAAGATCGCGGCGTCGTTCGGCACCATCAACCATCTCTATATCCTTGCCACCCTCGAGAAGGCCGGACTGAAACCGGAGGACGTCACGCTGGTGAATACGCCGCCCCCGGACATGACCGTGGCGTTGCTCGCCAAGGGCATCGACGCATTTTCGGGTTGGGATCCGTGGCCGATCGTGGCCGGCAAGGACGTGCCGGGGGCCTTCGAGCTCATTCGTGGCGGCGACGTGATCGCCTATCTCGGATTCAACGTCGCGCTCCGGCCCTGGGTACAGGCCAATGGCGCAACCATCGAGAAATTCCTCGCCGCCGTTTCCGAGGCCGATCAATGGATGCGAAAGAATCCGAAGCAGGCCGCCCAGGTTGCCACAAGGTGGATTCCCGGGCTCAAGCCCGAAATCGCCGAGGCGGCGATGCAGTTCAACATCCAGCAGGCGGATCGGCGACTGTCAGCCAACAATTATCGCGCGCTCTACAGCGCCGAAGAACGCCTGGCCAAGCTTGGAATCCTGAAATCCACGTTCGACGTCAATGCGCACATCGAACCGAAGTACATCTTGAAGGTGATGAAGGACAAGCCGGAGCTGTTTTCCGACCTGCCGCCAATTCCCGACGCGGTGGCCATCGGACCGGGGTACGTATTCAAGCCCTGAGAACGTCGCCGATCCATCGGCGAGTGAAGCGCAAGTCGCAGCCAGCGGACCGGTGTCCGCTGGCTGTTCGGTTGACGCGGCAAACAGAGGCCCGACGTCGGCCAAGGCACCTGCACCACCATCCGCGCGCAGGCCTCTATGCTGCCAGAAACGGAATCTCGACCGCCAGTGTATGGCCGTTGATCATCAGCAGGCCACCACGGCACCGACGATACCGCCGAAGATCGCAAGCCAGGGCAGCGTCGCCCCTCATGCGCTCACGGCATTGCCGGGATTCCTGGAATTCACGACTCGGATTGGCCGCCCTTCTCAGACCGCTTCGGTCCAGCTTTCAGAGAATGCCAGCGCCGATGTCGAGAACGGCCGCCCCTCCCGTTCCCGCGGCCAGGATCGCCCCTCTGCCTCGACGCCGTTGCGGACGAGACGGGTACCGAGCGCCGGGATCAGCACGGTGCACACGCCGTAGCGCCGGTCGGGTAGCTGGTTCGGCTGCGTGTGGATCAGCAGCGGCTCGCCGATATCGAACCAGGTAAGCGAGATGTCCTCGTTGTGCGATTTGACGTGTTCAGTCCAGAAGTAGCGGGGATCACCGGCCTTGGAGAATTGCGCGTCCGCGCAGGGGATAGACGTGTCGGAAAGCTCGGCATTGAGCATGCCCTGCACGGTCGACTGCAGCCACCGCGCCATCGCGATGTTGTCGGAGTAGACGCGCCAGCGCCGTTCCGTCAGCTCGCTTTTCAGGTAGAGAACGTGGCCGGGACCGGCCGGCGAAAAGATGATCCGCCAATAGCTTGCCTCCGTCGAGTTCGGTTCGCCGTCTTTCGGGCTCAGGCGGATGAAGGGATTCTCGCCCGTCAGGATCGTCTTGTTGGGATCGGCGATGCTCATTGTGGCAGGTCTCCTATCGACTTCATGATACGCCGCAGCATTTATGCTTTAGGCCCAGGACGATAGTACTATCATTCCGCGTGATATCCGCTGTGGCACGGAAGCGCCCCCTTTCGGACCGTTCAGCACAGAATGGCACAGGCCCTCCCTTCTCTCCAACACGTGAAATCGTGTCGTCAGGGCGCGGGGATGAAACATTGCTGCGCGATCACGAAACCATTTTCGTGAACCGCGAAGAAGCCCGGAAACGAAGGACTGATATCATTGTCGGGTTCAACCAACGGAGTGTGATCCGTGTGGAAGCTTCTAATCTTGCTCTACGGTGAATATTGCCGGCAATACCGCTGGCATTGCCGGGCAAGAATGAATGAAATTCGCAGGTACAATTTTGCAAGGAGCGCCTGACCTGTTTCGCGGGCAGGCGTCGGATATCAGCATGCGTGAAGAATTCAACTCCAATGCCTTCCTCGCAGCAACCATTGCCAGCGTCTTTCTGCTGGGCTCCGGTCTGCTGGCGCTGGCTCTTAGCTAGGCGCTGCTGCCGCGACTACCTCACCACAGCGGCGGTTTGCCCGAACAGCAGCTTGCGCTCTTCTTCCGTGCGGATCGCGGGCTGGCCGAAATTCGGATTGATCTCCTTTGCCAGCGCATAGGCGCGCACGGTGGCGGGTCGCGCCTGGATCGTTTCCAGCCAGCGCTTCAGATGCGGGAAGTCGTCGATGTTCTGGCCCTGGTTCTTGTGGCCGACGACCCAGGGATAGCTCGCCATGTCGGCGATCGAGTATTCGCCGGCGACGAACGCGCGGTCGGACAGGCGCTTGTTGAGCACGCCGTAGAGCCGGTTGGTCTCGTTGACGTAGCGGTCGATGGCGTAAGGGATCTTCTCCACCGCGTAATTCCTGAAATGATGGTTCTGGCCGGCCATCGGCCCGAGCCCGCCCATCTGCCAGAACGTCCACTGGATCGCGTCGTAGCGGCCGTAGAGGTCGGCGGGCAGGAACTTTCCGGTCTTCTCCGCCAGATACAACAGCATCGCACCGGATTCGAAGATCGAGATCGGCTTGCCGCCGCCCTTGGGTTCGTGATCGACCATCGCAGGAATCCGGTTGTTCGGCGCGATCGCGAGAAACTCCGGCTTGAACTGGTCGCCCTTGCCGATGTTGACCGGAAAGATCTTGTATTTCAGCCCGGTCTCTTCGAGGAACATCGTGATCTTGTGGCCGTTGGGCGTGGTCCAGTAATGAAGGTCGATCATGGGACGTTCCTGCAGTGATGGGGGCAATCGCAAAGTGGATGCGATTGCATGAATTTGGGCGGATCGTTGCCGTGAGTCAATGGCCACAGTCCAGCACGCGCGAATGTGATCGGCGCCTTCAGCCGCGGCGGCCGCGCTCGCGCAGTTCAGAACGCCATCGCGCTCGTGCGCGTGAACAGCAGCCAGCCTCCGTAGAGGATGTAGTAGCCGGCAACCGTAGTGATCAGCCGGTTCGCCCAGGTGCGAAACTGCGCGTCGCTCATGGCTTCCAGGATGCGCCGCGCCAGCGTGGTGCCGAGCATCGAGGCCGCGATCGCCACCGCCGCCAGCACCGGATCGAGCGTGGCGGCCTGGTCGATGATGCCGCCGAAATAGATCAGCTTGGTGAGATGGCTGGCGACCTGGCAGGTCGCCTTCGTCGCCACCACTTCGCGGCGGCCGAAATTGCCGCCGAGGAAGAAGGTGTCCATCAGCGGGCCGGACACGCCGGTCATCAGCATCAGCCCCATGCAGATGAAGCCGTAGAACGAGCCCTGCGCGATGCTGTCCGGGTTGGGCTTGAGGTTCTTCGGCATCAGCCGCGCCATGAACGGCGTGGCGCCGAGCAGCAGCAGCGCGATCGGCTTGTCCGGCACGTAGCGCGTGAGAGACCAGACGCCGAGCGCCAGCGCGCAACCGATCAGATAGACGAACACCGGCCGCCAGCGGATATGGTCCCGCCACAGAAAGGCGCGCCAGCCGTTCGAGGCCATCTGCGTAATCGCATGCAGCACCATCGCCGTCGGCAGCGGCATGATGGTGAGCAGCACGCCGATCAGGATCATCCCGCCGGCCATGCCGAACAGCCCCGACAGGAACGCGGTTGCGACCATGAGCGCCCCAAGGGCGGCGATCATCAGCGGGGTCATTGGATTCTCTCCGGTCCCCTATCTGCCGCGCCTGGAAGCCGCGTGCAAACCGAGTTATCTTGCCCTGGCATCAGCTTTCCTGAGGGTCATGTGCGACGACTGCTTTTTCTCAATGGCATCAAGGCGTTCGAGGCCGCGGCGCGGACCGGCAGCTTTGCGGCGGCCGGCGCCGAGCTCAACGTTTCCGCCGCCGCCGTCAGCCGGATGGTGCATCTCTTGGAGCAGCGGCTCGGGGTCGCCCTGTTCGAGCGCAAGGCCAACCGCCTCGTCACCACGGCGGCGGGCCGCGCCTACCAGAGCGGGCTGACGCCGATCTTCGATGCGCTGGCGAGCCTGACCGCGCAGGTGACGGCGCCGAGCAGCGTCCGCGTCCTGACCATCGGCGTCGGGCCGACCTTTGCGATGAAATGGCTGATCCCGCGGCTGGCGGATTTCCGCAAGGAGGAGCCCGATATCGAGGTGCGCATCACCACCGGCGGCGCGGCGGCGCCGTTCGGCGACGACTGGAGCTGCGGCATCCAGCTCGGCGACGGCGAATGGCCGGGCCTGACCGCCGAGCCGTTGTTCGCGGCCGACCTGCTCCCGGTCTGCGCGCCGCGGCTGGCCAGCCAGCTCAAGCGTCCGGGCGACATGAAGGGTCCCACCCTGCTCCGCGTCGCCCATTCGCCCGACGACTGGCCGTCATGGCTGAAGGCCGCGGGCGTCGCGCGGGTCAGCGCGCGCGGGCCGGAATTCCAGTTCTACGGCCAGGCCCTGCAGGCCGCGGTCGACGGCCTGGGCGTCGCCATGGGCATCCGGCCCTATATCGACGACGACCTCGCCGCCGGCCGGCTGGTCGCCCCGTTCGCGTTAAGCGTGCCGAAAGGCATGCGCTGGTATCTGGTGTATCGGGGATTCCAGGCCGGGCAACGCGATTTTGCCGCGTTCAGGCGCTGGATTGTTCGCGCGGCGGCTGAGCCCGCCGCGCGCCGCAGGGGCCAGCGCCATGCCGGATGAAAAGATAGCGACCCTCGTGATCGGCGGCGGCCACGCCGGCCTGGTCATGAGCCACCGCCTCAAGCAGCGCGGGCTGCCGCATCTGGTGCTGGAACGGCAGCGGATCGCCGAGCGCTGGCGCAGCGAGCGCTGGGACGGTTTGCAATTCCAGTTTCCGAACTGGTCGGTGCGGCTGCCGGAGTTTCCGTTTCCGCACAGCGACCCGGACGCCTTCGCCAGCACGGCCGATATCGTCGGATACCTCGATGCCTATGCGGAGTTCGTCGCCCCCCCGATCCGCTGCGGCGTCGAGGTGACAAGGCTCTCGCAGCGGGACGGCGCAGGCTTCATCGCCGAGACCGCGGACGGAACGATCGAGGCGGAGAACGTCGTCGTCGCTACCGGTCCCTATCAGCGCACCCTGGTGCCGGAGCTGTCGCGCGATCTTCCGGTGTTTCAGGTCAACGCCAGCGATTACCGCAATCCCGAACAGCTTCCGCCCGGCGCCGTGCTGGTCGCCGGCGCCGGCGCGTCGGGCGCGCAGATCGCCGAGGAATTGCAGCGCGCCGGCCGCCGCGTCTACCTCTCGGTCGGACGGCACCGCCGGATGCCGCGCCGCTACCGCAGCCGCGACTTCATCTGGTGGCTCGCCGCGATGCGCATCGATCACATCACGCCGGAGCAGCGCGGACCGGCGCGGCTCGGCCCCGTGATTTCAGGCGCCTATGGCGGCCGCACCATCGATTTCCGCAGCTTCGCCGCCGACGGCATGATCCTGGTCGGACATATCGAGGCGGCCGAGGGCGGCGTCATCGAGATCGCGCCCGGCCTCGCCGATAGCCTCGCCGACGGCGACCTCGCCTTCACCACCTTCCTCGACATCGTCGACGAATATGTGAAACGGCGCGGCCTGCAGCTTCCCGAAGAACCCGCAGCGCGCGCCACCATTCCCGACCCGCCCTGTGTCACCGCGCCCTTGCAGCGGCTCGACCTCGCTGCGGAAGGCATCACCTCAGTGATCTGGGCCACCGGCTACGGCGTCGATTTCGGCTGGATCGATGTCCCCGTCCTCGATGCCAGGGGCGACGCGGTCCACAACAACGGCATCACGTCCGAGCCCGGCCTGTATTTCCTCGGCCTGCAATGGCTGTCGAAACTGAACTCCTCCTTCCTGTCCGGCGTCGGCGACGATGCCGCCGTGCTCGCGGACCACATTCGCGACTTCCGCTGAGAGGGCGACACGCTCCACACGTCATACCCGCGCAGGCGGGGTATCCAGTACGCCGCGAGCCCCCGATTTGACGGCTGCTTTCTCTGGAATACTGGATCGCCCGCCTTCGCGGGCGATGACAGCTTTGCCCTCCGAAAAACTCCCCGAGATGTGAAGCCGTTCACATCGGCCCCGACCATGCCATGGTGTTCTCCTGCCATGGGAATTCCCGGGAGCAGACACGCCATGATTTACGGCGGCTTTGAGATTCAGTCGTTCGAGGCAGGGAGAGGGCTATGGCACGCCAGGATTCAACGGACCGACCTGGAGCCGGTCGTCATCGATGGCCTGTCATTTCCGGCGCTCGAGGTCGGCTTCGCCTGGTCGAATCCGGACGCGGCGATTGCGGACGCGAAAGCCCACATCGACCGCTTCATGCCGCGGCTGGCGACGTAGGCGGCACCACCATCAAGATCGTCCCGCAACCCGAACGGATACTGCAGGCAACGCCGGCATTGTCCAACTGCCCGGACTGCAGCGCGTCGCTCGCAGTCCTGCGCATCATCCCCGGCCGCGGCGGCGCCGAATACTGGACCATGCGCTGTACCCGCTGCGGCGGGATTCATCTCGACATCGTCAAGGGCGCACAGGCCAAGGCAGACAGCGACCGCTGCGTCTGAACGCGGCCGGTTCCGAACCCCTTTGCTGACATCTACTGACAGGACAACGGTCCGCATCCGCGCGGGCATTTGCCCTTTTCTCGCTGGCTGACTCATCCCATATTCGCCGCATGGCGAAGAAACCTGACACCTCCAAAAAGCCCGGCAAAACCCCGAAATCCAAGGCCCACCGGCCCGAGGTTCAACCGATCGGGCCGGCGCTGGCCGAACTGCTCAATCCCGCGATCAATCGCGGCGATGCCGGCATGGGCTCGGGTACCGGTTTGCAGCCACCGCCGGACAATTCCTGGGACCGCCGCGCCGGTGGCGAGGCCGCCGCGCACCGGGCGCGCGCCTCGACCAGGGGAACCGGCGAGGACGTCGCAAAACGCGATGCATCGCGACCGGGTTTCGACGAAGCGCCGCAAGCCAACTACGGAACGTCGGCGACCATTCCCACGCTCGACCCCGAACTCGCGCGCCAGCTCGGCCTGCCCACCGCGGAGGATGACGAAGAGGCCCTCGCCCGCCCGCCGCGCTCCAAAATGGAAGCGCTCGGCGTCAAGGCGACGGCGGATGCGCTGGAGAACCTGATTCGCGACGGCCGCCCGGAATTTCGTGGCGACGACGGCGCACTGAAAGTCTGGACGCCGCATCGGCCTCCGCGCCCGGAAAAGTCCGAAGGCGGCGTGCGCTTCGAGATCAAGTCCGAATACGAGCCGAAGGGCGACCAGCCGACCGCGATCGCCGAACTGGTCGAAGGCATCAACCGCAACGACCGCACGCAGGTGCTGCTCGGCGTCACCGGCTCGGGCAAGACCTACACCATGGCCAAGGTGATCGAGGCGACGCAACGCCCCGCCATCATCCTGGCGCCGAACAAGACGCTGGCCGCGCAGCTCTATGGCGAGTTCAAGAATTTCTTCCCCGACAACGCGGTGGAGTATTTTGTCAGTTACTACGACTACTACCAGCCCGAAGCCTATGTGCCGCGCACCGACACCTACATAGAAAAGGATTCTTCGATCAACGAGCAGATCGACCGCATGCGCCACTCGGCGACGCGCGCGCTGCTGGAACGCGACGACGTCATCATCGTCGCTTCCGTGTCCTGCATCTACGGTATCGGTTCGGTCGAGACCTACACCGCGATGACCTTTGCGCTGAAGAAGGGCGAGCGCATCGACCAGCGGCAGTTGATCGCCGACCTCGTCGCCCTGCAATACAAGCGCACCCAGGCCGACTTTACCCGCGGCACCTTTCGCGTCCGTGGCGACGTCATCGACATCTTCCCGGCGCACTATGAGGACCGCGCCTGGCGCGTGAATTTGTTCGGCGACACCGTCGAGAACATCGAGGAATTCGATCCGCTCACCGGCCACAAGCAGGACGATCTCGAATTCATCAAGATCTACGCCAACTCGCACTATGTGACGCCGCGCCCGACGCTGGTGCAGGCAATCAAGTCGATCAAGAGCGAGTTGAAACTGCGACTCGACCAGCTCAACGACCAGGGCCGGCTCTTGGAAGCGCAGCGGCTGGAGCAGCGCACCACCTTCGATCTCGAAATGATGGAGGCGACGGGAAGTTGCGCCGGCATCGAAAACTATTCGCGCTACCTCACCGGCCGCCGCCCCGGCGAGCCGCCGCCGACGCTGTTCGAATACGTGCCCGACAACGCGCTGGTGTTCGCCGACGAAAGCCACGTCACGGTGCCGCAGATCGGCGGCATGTTCCGCGGCGACTTCCGCCGCAAGGCCACACTCGCCGAATACGGATTCCGCCTGCCCTCCTGCATGGACAACCGTCCGCTGCGGTTCGAGGAATGGGACATGATGCGCCCGCAGAGCGTTGCGGTGTCGGCGACGCCGAGCGGCTGGGAGCTGAACGAAAGCGGCGGCGTGTTCGTCGAGCAGGTGATCCGCCCGACGGGCCTGATCGATCCGCCGGTCGACATCCGTCCCGCCCGCACGCAGGTCGACGATCTCGTCGGCGAAGTCCGCGCCACCGCGCAGAAGGGCTACCGCTCGCTGATCACGGTACTTACAAAACGGATGGCGGAAGACCTCACGGAATACCTGCACGAACAGGGCATCCGCGTCCGCTACATGCACTCTGACATCGACACCATCGAGCGCATCGAGATCATCCGGGACCTTCGCCTCGGCGCGTTCGACGCGCTGGTCGGCATCAATTTGCTGCGCGAAGGCCTCGACATTCCCGAATGCGCGCTGGTCGCGATCCTCGACGCCGACAAGGAAGGTTTTTTGCGCAGCGAGACCTCGCTGATCCAGACCATCGGCCGCGCCGCACGCAACGTCGACGGCAAGGTGATCCTCTACGCCGACCAGGTGACCGGATCGATGGAGCGCGCGATCGCCGAAACCAACCGCCGCCGCGAGAAGCAGGTCGAGTATAACGAGGCCAACGGCATCACGCCGGAGAGCGTGAAGAAATCGATCGGCGACATCCTCAACTCCGTCTACGAGCGCGACCACG
>JAFAGM010000116.1 GCA_023422775.1 Pseudomonadota bacterium | reverse complement strand
GTGCAGCGGTTGCCGGTGCCGGTGCGGGTGGCGTTGCGGACGGCGCGGCCGGTGCTGGCGCTGCGGCCTGCGCCGGAGCGGGCGCCGGTTGCGCCGGGGTGGTGTCGGCGACGTCGTCGTCCTTGCTCCTGGAGCCCAGGCCCTTGAGATCGATATTGCCGAGCGTGCCGTTATAGCCGGGCGCGGTGATCCTGATGCAGGAGAGCGCGTTGCAGTTGCGCGGCGCCTCGACACGAATGCGCTCGCCGTTGATCTGAAGCGTCATGCCGCCGGCCTGCGCCGAGGTAGCGGCCATCAACAATGCAGCGATGACATAGAGCTTCTTCATGAGGGCCTCCTGAGCGGCTTGTGAACGGTGGCGGTGAACCTGCCCGGACCCTATGCGTCGCTGCCGGGACCTTCCGTGACATGCATCACAATGCCCCCATAGTCCGCGTGGCGGATTTGTACGGTGATTTCAAATCACATCGGAGAACGCTTCGTGACCTCGCGGCAGGCGTCCGCTGAGCCGCGCTCGTGAACGCGGACGGCGATCACGAAAACGCCCGGTGGCGTTACCCACCGGGCGAAAAGGTCCATATCTGGACGGGGAGTCCTAGAACACGCCGAGCACAATAGCGCCGACGAAAGCGATTGCGACATACGCGGTTACAACGCTCAGTCGGCCTACGAGTGGACTTACGAAATCCATTGGGAATGCTCCCTTGGTTCACGTCGTGCCCGCAAATAACTCGCAACGCTAGCGAGTCGTTCCCGCTTGAAAAAGTCAGCGCTGCTGTCCATCCAGACATACCCACAGTCGAAAGTTCCCGGCAGCATGGTGAAAAGTTCGTAAACTCAACATGTTGAAGAGTCTTTAAATAAATTGGTCGAACCTGCGCGGGATGACGCGCGGAGTTCGTTTGTATCTCGTCGGCTCCTTCGTCCTCGTATCGCTGGCGGGCTGCGGCCGCGGATTCTTTCAATCCGCCGAACGCGCACCCTGGCGGGCCGAGGCCGAGGTCGCTTGCCTGAAATCCGGCGCGGTCAGGGAGACCGCGGACGTGGTCCGCATCAGCCCGATTTCCGGTCCCGGCGTTTGCGGTGCGGAATATCCGCTCAAGGTCGCAGCGCTCGGTGAGAACGTCAGCAGCTTCGGATTTGCCGACGAAAGCCTGCGTCCGCCCGCAAGCATCGGCAACCAGCCGCGCTGGCCGGTCGCGCGCGCGCCGGCTGCGGCGGCGCCGCAGGGAAATTATCAGGGAAATTATCAAGGGAGCTATCAGGGGAACTCTTCGGGCGGCGCCTATCAGCCGAACTATGCGGCGTCATCCAACGGGCCGATTTCGCTTTCTGCCCCCGGTGTCCGGTCCCGCGAGGATGAAATCGATCTGCCGGCTGACGGCGTGCCGCAATCGCGCGACCCGCGGGGCGGTGGATATATGGCTGCGCCGTCCTATCCCTCGCGTGAGCGTTACCCGGTGTCGGCTCCATATTCGCAGCCCTCTCGTTCGCAGCCGGCAGCGGCGCCTGCCTTGCCCCGGCTCGGGCCGGCACCGGGCAATTCCGTCAGCGCGTTCGCGCAGGTCTCGATGAAGCCTGCGGCGACGCTCGCCTGTCCGATCGTTTCCGCACTCGACCGCTGGCTCGCCGATTCGGTTCAGCCGGCGTCGATGCGCTGGTTCGGCGTGCGCGTCGTCGAGATCAAGCAGATCTCCGCCTATTCCTGCCGCGGCATGAACGGCAATCCGCATGCGCATATTTCCGAGCACGCCTTCGGCAACGCGCTCGATATCGCGGCCTTCACGCTTGCCGACGGCAGGCGCATCACGGTCAAGGGCGGCTGGCGCGGCGTGCCGGAAGAGCAGGGATTTCTGCGCGACGTGCATGCCTCCGCGTGCCAGCAGTTCAACACCGTGCTGGCGCCGGGCTCCAACGTCCATCACGAGGATCACATCCACGTCGACCTGATGCGTCGCGCCTCCGGCCGCACCATCTGCCAGCCGGCCGCGGCGTCGGGCGACGCGGTCGCGGCGCGGGCAGGGCAGCGCAACGGCTATGCGTCACGCGATCCCTATTCGACGGGATCGTCCGGCCGAAGAACGGCATCGCGCTGGTTCGGCGGCCGCAGTCGGGTCAACGAGGACGACGGGTACGAGGATCATTAGATTCGCGTTCACCAGCCGGACCGGCCGTGCGTTTCATCCGCCGATCCCAATTCTCTTTCCCCTTCTGTCCCGGAAAATCCTGCCGTTGTCGGCAGGATTTTCCGGTCAACGGCTTTCCTCAAGAAGAAGAACCGCAGCATTGTCAGTCATTTCCGTATTGGCATGGAGATTGCTGTCACCCTGAATTGCCGAGGAAGGGTGCGTGGATGATTACGAGTGTGGCCAATGCCGGGAGCTATTTGCGTCCCGCACAAGTCAACCCGTCGAAGACGACATTGACGCGCGCGGATGCCTTGCCTGAGTCTGCCGTAGAGGTAAGCCCGGCAGCAGGAAACACGAAATCGGGTATTCCGGTTTCGGACGTCAAGCCACTCGACATCTCGGGACTCAAGGTCGTCTCGGTCAGGGATAACCCCGAGCTTCGCGATCTGATGGCGACGAACTGGTTGAGGATGCAAGCTGCCAAATCAAGGGCCATGACGGATGTGCCCGACAACGCGCCTCAGAATATTTATGCGACTGTGAAGGTAAACGGCAAGGTCGTTGCGACCCTTTACAACGGCGGTTCTTCGATGATGACGAACGAGGCCGCAGGAATGGTCGGAAACCTGCAGGACCCTCCCGGTCTGAACGGCGGGCCCGACCTGGCGCAATGGCGCGCCGAGTATATCGCGAAGGCCGTGGGCGGCACGGTCGAGAAGGCATCGACGGCGATCACGCAGTCGGAATGGAAGCCACGTCAGACTGCATCGCCAGAATATACCCGCGCGCAACTGGACGCGGCCTTCGAAGCAATGGTTGCAGAACAAGTCAGCGCGCAGCGGCCGGCGGGCTATGCAACGCCGCGCGGGTCCTCCGGCAGCTATGCAGACGTTAGCGCGTGAGATCCTTTTCAACTGACGTCGAGGGTTTAGTACCATTAGCGCAAAGGTGGTTTTCCATCTAACCCACCAGCCGCTCCAGCAGATCCTGCACCACGCCCTTCAGCAGATCGAGCTTGTATCCCGTCATCGGCAGCGGCTTTGCCCCTGCGGTCGCCTGCTTGGCGGCCACCGCAATCGTCGCCACGTTGGCGCGCTTGCCCTGCAGTGCGGCTTCGACCGCTGCAAGCCGAAGCGGCACCGGGGCGATGCCGCCGGCGGTGAGGCGGAGGAAATCGAACGTGCCATCCTTGATGACGACGCGGGCGCAGACTTCGACCAGCGGCCATTCGGCATGGGTGCGGCTGATGGCGCGCTTGTACAGCGCGCGCTCACCCTCGATCGGGGCGGGCAGTTCGATGCTCCGGATCATCTCGTCCGGTTGCAGCGCGTTGTCGCGGGTGCCGTCGGTGCCGTCGCCGAGGAGGTCGCCGGTCGCGAGCCCGCTTCGCTGATCGGTCGCAGTCTTCGCATCATACGCAAGCAGCGCCGCGGCCATTGTAGAGGGGTGTGGCGCAACGCAGGGGCCGAGATCGAACGCTACATGATAGAGATGATTGCCCGCGCGTGCGGGGCAATTCGATCCGCCTTTCTTGAGGCAGTCGATGTGCGGATTGCGGTAGTACCAGCAACGCGAACGCTGCGCGAGGTTGCCGCCCAGTGTCGCCAGGTGACGGATCTGCGGCGTCGCGAGGCCTTGCGCCGATGCAGCCAGCCCCGGATAGGCTGCGGCAATGCGCGGATCGGCAGCGATGGCGGCGATGGTCGTAAGCGCCCCGATGCGCAGGCGCCCATGCTCGCCCCAATGCATCCCGGTCGCGTCTGACGCGGCGGATATGTCGATCAGCGGTCCCGTCGAGACGCCGCTGCGGCGCCGTTCGCTGAGGTCGGTGCCGGCGGCGCGAAATTCCGCGCGTGCGGTGGCTGTCGGTGTCATGCGGCGGCCCTCCCTTTGAGTGCGGTGACGAGGCGGTCGGGGCGGATCGGCAGCTCAGTCAACCGGATGCCGGTCGCGTTGTGAATAGCGTTCGCTATCGCCGGCGACGTCGGCACGGTCGCGACCTCGCCGATGCCGACGCTGCCGCCGAGCACGTGATCGAAGCCGGCTTCGTCGAAATGCACGTCGATGACAGGCGTGTCCGCGATGCCGGGGATGCGGTAGTCCTCCATCCCGCTGCTCAGGATATCGCCGGAGCGGGAATCGATTTCGCGGGCTTCATGAAGCGCGTAGCCGACGCCCTGGATGACGGCGCCGGCCGCCTGGCTGCGCGCCAGCGCGGGCGCAGCGATCCTGCCGACGGCGATCCCGGTGTGGACGTTGAGAACGCGTACATGGCCGAGCCAGGTATCCACCTCCACCTCGACGAGCTGTACCGAGCTGGGAACGCCGGCGCCGATTGCGAGGTTGGAGAACCATCGCATCATCCAGCCGAAGATCGTGCCCAGCAGGCCTACCTCCTTCAGCGGCGAGCGAATGCCGGGCGCCATCTGCTTGCTGTCTTCCGGCCGCACCCCGGAAGCGGCAAGGTCGGGCGAGGCCGCGAGCAGTTCGCGCCACGGCGCGTTGGAGCCGGGGACCGGTTGCCGTTTCGCGTTCTGCTGAATGGCTGTCTTCAACTGATCGATCGCAAGAAGCATCGGCGGGATCACCGAGGCGGTGACCCGGCTGCCGCCCGATCCCGGTCCTTCCGGCAAATTGGAATCGCCGATCCTGACTTCCACTTCATGCGGCTCTATCCCGAATTCGCGCGCGACGACATTGGCGATCACGGTACGGGTGCCGGTGCCGATGTCCTGCGTCGCGGTGCTCGCAATCAACCGTCCGCCTTTCACCGCCACTTCGACCCTGGAGCCGGGCTGCCACAGATAAAGCCAGTAGCCGGTAGCGACGCCGATGCCGCGGCGATAGCGGCCCCCCTGCAATGCCGTCGTCTTCCGGTGGCGCCAGGCTTCGAGGTCGAGGGCCCAATCGTACAGCCGTTGGCGGTTGGGGTCAGGGTCCCAGCGTTTGCGCAGCGCAATCGGATCGACCTTCATGCGCAGCGCGGCTTCGTCGATTGCCTGTTCCAGGGCGAACGCCATCGGCGGTCCGCCGGGACCGCGGAACGCGGCGCCGGGCGGCAGGTTGCTGATGACGTCGTAATCGGCGAGCGCCTTGGCTTCGGCCGGGTAGATCAGCCGGGCAAGTGCGGCGATGGTCGAGTTGGTCGCAGCTCCGGTGTCGGCATGGGCGGTCAGCGACAGCGCCTTCAGTTCGCCCTGCTCGGACGGCAGCAGCGCGATCTTCACTTCGGCTGCCGGCCGATAGCCGGTCACCGAAAGCTCCTCGTGCCGGTCATAGGCAATCCTGACTGGCGCTTTGGCGGCGCGCGCCAGTTCGATCGCCGTGGTGGTCTCGACGCCGAGGCTGGCCTTGGAGCCGAAGCCGCCGCCGACATGGTCGGCGATGACGCGGACCTTGCCGTGGTCGAGCTTGAAACGCCTGGCGATCAGCTCCATCAGGTGGAACACCGCCTGCGTCGAGACATGTACGGTGAGTTGATCGCCGTCGAAACGCGCCACGGCCGCATGCGGCTCGAGGCAGGCATGGGACTGCGTGCCGGTCCGGAAGATGCCTTCGACGAGCAGTGGATTTTTCGCCCCGCGTGCGTCGTCGACCCAGCTTTTTACTTTCTTCGGCTTTTTCGAGAACGCCGCCGAAGGACCGCGGATATTTCCTTTCCACGGCGCCGGCGAGCCGCCGCCTTCGGAGACGTTGCCGGCCTTCTTGCGCGCGGACTTTTCGAACACGACGGGCGCATCGGCCTTGCGTGCTTCGTCGAGCCCGATCGCCGACGGCAGGCGCTCGCTCCTGACGTCGATGGCGGCGATAGCGGCAAGCGCGGTCTTGCGATCGATGGCCGCGACGGCGGCGATGGGATCGCCGACATAGCGGACGACGCGGTCGTCGCCGAGCAGCGGGATCACCGCGCTCACGCCTGATATCGCGCGCGCCGGCGCCAGATCCAGTTCGCTGATGCGGGCATGCGCGAACTGCGAGCGCAGGATCACGCCTTCGAGCTGGCCGTCGTGATGGATATCGACGGTGTATTTCGCCGCGCCCGTCACCTTGTCGCGCGCCTCCATGCGCGGCGAGGCTGCAGCTTCGCCGTCGAAGCGGCCGGCGCAGGCATCGGCCACGGCGCGAAAGATGCCGTCATAGGCGCCGCAACGACAGAGATGCCCCGACAACGCTGCGCCGATTTCCTCGCGTGACGGCATGGCCGTACTCTTCGCGGCCCGCCAGCTATCGTGAAACGCCGCGGCCTCGACGATGAAGCCCGGCGTGCAGAATCCGCATTGCAGGGCGTCATGCGCCATGAAAGCCTTCTGCACCGGGTGCAATCCATCTGTGCCGATGCCTTCGACCGTCGTGATCGACTTGCCGGTCGCGGCAGCAGCCGGCATCAGGCAGCTCACGGCGGGAACGCCGTCGACCAGTACCGTGCAGGCGCCGCAGACGCCGGCGCCGCAGACGAGCTTGGTGCCGGTGAGGTCGAGCGCGTCCCTGATGACATCGACAAGCAGCGCATCGGGATCGTCGGGGAGGGGAGCGGGCGTGCCGTTGATCGTCATCGTGCTCATCTGCGATCTCCAGATTTGCGGGAAGTGGATCGAGGAACAGATTTTCTGGCTGATGTCGCCTTGACGGGACGCGGCTTCGGCGCCGGAGCCGTGGCGCCGGCGACGAGCGTGCGGAGCATGATCTCCAGGTCTTTCAGGAAGGCGTCGGCCGGCTGCATCGCGGGGTAGGCGGACTTGGTGCCGTTGATCGCCATCTCGACGCATCGGGCAAAATCCTGCGGAGCCATGCCGGCGTTCAGCTTGAGGCCCTGCTTGCGGCAGACGCGCGCGATGGTCGCCGCAAGCTGCGCAGCGTAGGCGGCGGCATATTTCTGGTAGAGGTCACGGGCCTGCAGCAGATGTTCGGAGAACAGCTCCTCGACATGGGGCGACCCGTCGAGCGAATTGGCCAATTGTCCGAGCTTGGCGCTGACCGAGGCGACGAGGATGTCGGCAAGGCTGCCGCCGGCCTTTTCCGCGGCGTTGGCCGCTTCGATCTCGGCCGCGAGCGCGCTCTCGTGCAGCCGCTCGATGACGGCGCGGAACAGCGCTTCCTTGGATTTGAAATGATGGTAGAGCGCCTGCCGCGTCAGGCCGGCAGCCTCCGCCGCCTGCTCGATCGACGAGCGCCGGAAACCTTGCCGGCGGAATACCAGCATCGCGGCATCGAGAATGCGGGTGCGGGCTACCATTTTACGATTTTTACAAAATGGAAAGAAATGTCAAGTTCTGGAAAAATGCTATCGAGCGTCCCCGCTCACGATACCGTGCGCGTCCCGCATTCGTATTGGCCGGATCTGCCGGCTCCCGCGATGTTTGCGTTGAAATACTGGCCCATCGAAGGGGCGTTCAGAAACGCGTCGGCCACGTCCTTCGGCAGTTCGCAATACTGGTCGTAGGCCGCGCGATGCCTGACGACCATGTGCCGGTTCGCCTCGTCGTAACAGACACGCTCGATCAGGCTGCTCCGGGTGATGTCCTGGCACATGAACGGTCTGAGGTTCATTGGCCCGAAGTTTCTCACGTCGACGCTTTCGGCTTCCTCCCAGGGGGCGGCGAAGAGGAGTGCGATGATGAAAGCGAGCCGGGACATCGTGGCAGACTAACATGACATTTGGTCGAAGGCGCTCGGAGATCGGGGTTTGCGGATCGCGCCGGGCCGCCTATCGTTGCCGTCAAGCGGGCTGGCAGCCAAGTCCCGCGCACAAGCCCCGCGCGGGGAGAGCCAACGGATGAAGATCAAGCACGTTCGCACCCACATCCTTCAGGCAACGCTTTCGCAACCGTTCGCCTATTCCCGCGCGTGGTACGATACGCGCATGGCCATGGTAGTCGAGATCGAGACTGACAATGGCCTGGTCGGCTGGGGCGAATGCTACGGCCCCGCGCGGATCACGGCCGCCGTGGTCGGAAGCGTGGCAACACTCCTGATCGGCGAGGATCCGCTGCGCATCGATCATCTGTGGCGGAAGGTCTATTCGACATTGCGCGATCACGGGCAGAAGGGCGTCGTGATCGAGGGGCTGAGCGGTATCGACATCGCGCTCTGGGACATCAAGGGCAAGCACTTCGGCGTGCCGGTTCATCGCCTGCTGGGCGGCGGAATCCGCAACACCGTGCAGGCCTACGCCACCGGGCTTTACCGGCGCAGATCGGGCGATCCGCTGCGCTATCTGCCCGAGGAGGCGGCGGGTTACGTCGCGGAGGGTTTCAGGGCGGTGAAGCTGAAGGTCGGCTTCGGGGTGGAAGAGGATGCCGCGGTGACGGCTGCTGTGCGGGAAGCGATAGGGTCCGATGTCGCCCTGATGGTCGATGCCAATCACGCCTACGACGCGACTGCGGCGATCCGTCTCGGCCGCTTCATCGAGCGGCATGACATCGGCTGGTTCGAGGAGCCGGTGCCGCCCGAGGACCTCGCGGGATATCGCGAAGTGAAATCGGCGCTCTCGATTCCGATCGCCGGCGGTGAATGTGAGTTCACGCGTTTCGGGTTTCGCGATGTTCTCGCTTCACGCGCCATGGACATCATCCAGCCGGATACCTGCGCGGCGGGTGGATTATCCGAGTGCAAAAAGATCGCCGACATGGCCGAGGCCTTCGGCGTCAGGTACAACCCGCATGTCTGGGGAACGGGCATCGCAATCGCGGCGTCGTTGCAACTGCTTGCGGTGCTGCCATCGCACACCCCGCTGTCGCTGGCGCCGCTCGAGCCGATGCTCGAATTCGACCGCACCGAGCATCCGATACGGCAGGCGATCCTGACGCAGCCCATCGAGCATGTCGGCGGTATGGTTGCCGTTCCCGATGGTCCCGGCCTCGGCATCGAGGTCGACCGCGAGGCGCTCGCGCGGTTCGCGGCGCGGTGATGGCTGCCTTGTGCTATCAACTCGGATGTACGAAGAGCGCAATCAGAAGGATGATCGGCAGTGGAATGCCGACAATCCATAGCAGTGCGCCCTTCAGGAATTCCATTCCAGCCACTCTTTCGATGCCCCATGCCTCAAAGGGGAAACGATCCCGCGACGCTTCCGTTCCACGTGCGTTATTCATGCCCAGCCGCGACAGCGGGAGAGTTCCAGTGGTCAGTGGTCGAAACGATGGGGCCGCGCGGCCTTTGGCTGGGCGGCGGAAAAATTCCTCACCATGATCTGGAACGGCGGAGAGGGGTCTATTTTGCCTTCGCCTGATAGGTCTGCAGGAACATCCGCGTCGCGCTGTCGACCACTTGCGCGATGCGTTCGGCCGATGGCGCCGGCTCGGCCTGAAACACGAACGGCAGGAACAGCGTCGCCTGGCACATCTGCAGGAATTGCGCGGCGGCAAGCTCGCAATCGTCGATCGCAAGATCGTCCGGCCCGACACGGGCCTGCAGATATCCGGCGAGACGGTTGATCGTCTTCGCCAGCACGTTCTCGTAGAACCGCCGTCCGACGTCCGGCATCCGCTCGGCAATCGCCATCACCGTGCGGATCGACGAGCCGCCACCCGGCCGGCAGATCGACCCGATGTAGGCCTGCCCGAATTCCCGCAGCGTGACCTCGGCATCGCGCCGGGGATCGAGATTGTAGGCGATCTTGCTCTTCTCGAGCGCTTCGTCCTCGACCATGGCCTCGAACAGCCGGCTCTTGTCGGCGAAGTAGACATAGAGCGTGCCCTTGGAAACGCCCGCCGAACGCGCAATCTCGTTCATGCTGGCCCCATCAAAGCCCAGATCCATGAACACCTTGCGCGCGCCGTCCAGAATCTGGCGGTGCTTCGAGCTATCCTCGTCGCTGCCGGGCTTGAGGGTGTTGGGATCGGACACAACCATCGGTTTATCTTTTTGGAGAAAATTTCAACCCAAGGTACAGGCTGGCGGCATTTCTCGCGCTATGATGCGTGCTGAAACAACATATCTTGACCGAACCGTTCGGTCAATGCTACCTTTTGACCCAGTGATGCACACGCGGCCGAGACTCGGCCGCAGTCGCATTACAATATCTGAAACAGGGAGGCCGTTGATGGCCGCAGCGAGAGACCATGCGGCACGCATCGTTCGTACCGGGCCGGAAACGGCCAACGACGATGCGGTGCTGGAGGCTGCGGACCAGCTGCGGGCCCAGGTCGCCGAAGAACCCCGGCGCCGCCCCGCCGAGACGCCTGCCGAAAGCGAAAGGCCGGCTGCGCCTTCCGCCAGCCCTGCCGCGGCGAAGCCGGGCAATCGCAAGAAATACGTGTTCATCGGCCTGTTCGGTCTGCTGGCGCTCGCAGGCATCGCCTACGGCGTCTACTACGTTTTCATCGGGCGCTTCTATATCTCGACCGACAACGCCTATGTTCGCGCCAACAACACCACGCTCGGCGCGCGGGTAGCGGGCCATGTCGCGGCGATCCTGCCCGCCGACAATTCGATCATTCGCGCCGGCGACGTGGTGTTCAGGATCGATGACGGCGATTATCGCATTGCGGTGGACGCGGCCCGCAGCAGGATCGCGACCCAGCAGGCGACGATCGACCGCATCGGCCGCCAGGTCACCGCGCTGGAGAGCGCGACCGAGCAGGCCAGGGCGCAGCTTGCTTCTTCGGAAGCGGCGCTGAAGCGCGCCGAACTCGACTTCGAACGCCAGCAGGCGCTGAGCACCAAGGGCTTTGCATCGCGTGCGACCTTCGAGGTGTCGGAAGCCGGGCGCGACCAGGGCGCCGCCGCGGTGAGGTCGGCGCAGGCGGCCTTCGACGCCGCGCGCGACAATGTCGAGGTGACGAAGGCGCAGCAGGCCGAGGCCCGCGCGCAGCTCGCGGAACTGCAGACCCAGCTTGCCAAGGCCGAGCGCGACCTGGACTTCACCTCGGTGCGCGCGCCGGTCGACGGCACGTTCTCCAACCGCCTGGTCAACACCGGCGACTTCATCCAGGCCGGGCAGCGGCTCGCCAACGTGGTGCCGCTCAACGACGTTTTCATCGACGCCAACTTCAAGGAAACCCAGCTCAGGCGCATCCGTCCCGGCCAGCCCGTGAAGATCTCGGTCGACGCCTACGGCCATCGCAAGTTCGCCGGCGTCGTCGACAGCATTTCGCCCGCGGCGGGCTCGGTGTTCACGCTGCTGCCGCCGGACAACGCCACCGGCAATTTCACCAAGATCGTCCAGCGGCTGCCGATACGCATCCGCGTCCCGAAGGACGTGGCGAAGCAGAACCTGCTGCGCGCCGGCATGTCGGTCTACGCCACCGTCGACACCCGCGAGGGCGCGGCCGACGCCGACAGCGAGGCCGATCTCGATGCGCCGGGAACGGTGCAACCGCAGTAGTCTTTCCGGCAAGCCGGGCCGACGCCGGCGCGCATCCGAGCAGATCATGGCCGACGCCACCACCGCTTCGCCCTCGATGATGAATGCCGCGGCCGACGAGCGCATCCCGCCGCGCCGGCTGTTTGCGTTTCTCATCATGGTGTTCGGGATGTTCATGTCGATCCTGGACATCCAGGTCGTCTCGGCGTCGCTGCAGCAGATTCAGGCCGGCCTTTCGGCCAGTTCCAGCGAAGTCTCGTGGGTGCAGACCTCGTACCTGATCGCCGAGGTGATCGCTATCCCTCTCTCCGGATTTCTGTCGCGCGCCTTCGGCACGCGTCTGCTGTTTGCGATCTCCGCCGCCGGTTTCACCGTCGCAAGCCTGTTCTGCGGCCTGGCCTCGACCATCGAGCAGATGATCCTGTGGCGTTCGATCCAGGGATTTCTCGGCGCCGGCATGATCCCGACCGTGTTCGCGTCCGCCTACACGGTGTTCCCGCGCTCGAAATTCCACATCGTCGGTCCCATCATCGGACTGGTCGCGACATTGGCGCCGACCATCGGACCGACGATCGGCGGCTATATCACCGACCTGATGTCGTGGCACTGGCTGTTCTTCATCAACATCGTGCCCGGCATCGGCATCACCATCGGCGTGCTCGCGCTGGTCGACTTCGACCGGCCGAACTTCGCGCTGCTCGATCAGTTCGACTGGTGGGGCCTGTTGTTCATGGCGGGCTTCCTCGGCACGCTCGAATACGTGCTGGAGGAGGGGCCGCAGTCGCAATGGTTCGAGGACACTTCCGTGGCGATCTGCGCGGCGATCTGCGTGGCGTCGGCGATCGCGTTCTTCTGGCGGGTGCTGAGCGTGGAGGAGCCGATCGTCGACATCAGGACCTTCGGTGACCGCAATTTCGGCCTCGGTTGCCTGATCTCGTTCTGTATCGGCATCGGCCTTTACGGCCTCACCTACCTGTATCCGCGCTATCTCGCGGAAGTCCGCGGCTACAGCCCGCTGATGATCGGCGAGACCATGTTCGTCTCCGGCGTCGCCATGTTCCTCACCGCGCCGATCGTGGGGCGGCTGATGGTGAAGTACGACATGCGCTATATCATCGCGATCGGTCTCGTGCTGTTTGCGCTCGGCTCCTACCAGATGACCTGGATCACGAAGGATTATGATTTTCACGAACTGCTGATGCCGCAGATCCTGCGCGGCGTCGGCATGATGATGGCGATGGTGCCGACCAACACCATCGCGCTCGGGACGCTGGCGCCTGAGCGGGTGAAGAACGCGTCGGGGCTGTTCAACCTGACGCGCAATCTCGGCGGCGCGGTCGGGCTCGCCGTCATCAACCAGGTGCTGAACCAGCGCACCGATTTGCACATCTCGCGCCTGCACGACAGCGTCACCTGGGGTAACGCCACCGCGGTCGAGACCCTCAAGATGTTCACGGAGCGCATGCAGGGCATGGGCGACGCCGCGCTGATGGCGCTGAAGCAGTTGTCGCAGATCGTGCACCGCCAGGCGGTGGTGATGAGCTATGGCGATGCCTTCTTCATGCTGGCGGTGTTCTATCTCGGCCTCAGCGTGCTGGTGCTGACCCTGAAGAGGCCTTCCGCGGCCGTGCTCGGCGGCGACGCGCATTAGCGGGCGTGCGGCACACGCGTTCACGCACCTGTCATGTTGCAAATCACCGATGATGCATTTATAACCGGCGCATTGTCGCTCGAACCGGGGAGATTTGCATGATTTCGATGTACTCGCAGATCGCGCCCTCGCGTCCGATGCTCGTGCTGGTATTTCGATCGCGTCATTGAGCGCGAGCCCCGCCGGCCCTGATCGGGACTGAATCTCCGATCTCCAAGCTTCGCATCTCCAAGCTTCGCATCCCCAAGCTTCTCAACGACTTATCGATTTTTCAACGACGCTTGCGTTCGGCCCGACGCCGTCCGCGCGTCAACCAGATGGAGCCGGCTTTTGCGCGGAAGCGCAGCCGGATGACGCCATGACCGCTCTGAAGGACAAGAAGCCCACGGCCATACGCGTGGTGATTCCGTTCGTGTTCCGACACTGGCTGCAACAGCCCGGCCGGGCCGCCATCGTCACCGGCGGCCTGCTGGGCGCGACCGCGGCCGACCTGTTCATGCCGATCTTCTCCGGCCGCCTGGTCGATGCGCTGACGCTGGGCGCCTCCGACCCGGCGGCGCGGCAAGCTGCGTTCGCGGCATTCGGCGGGATCGTGGCGCTGGGACTGATGTCGATGATCCTGCGCCTGATCGGGCTGCAGGCGATCGTGCCGTTCACGCTGAAGATCATGTCCGACGTGTCGCGCGACGCCTTCATGCGGGTGCAGCGCTTCTCGACCGACTGGCACGCCAACAGTTTCGCGGGCTCGACCGTGCGCAAGGTCACGCGCGGGATGTGGGCGCTTGACCTGCTCAACGACACCATCCTGATGGCGCTGGCGCCCTCGCTGCTGGTGCTGGTGGGTTCGATGATCCTGCTCGGGCTGCACTGGCCCGTGCTCGGCGCGGTCATCGCGGTGGGTACCGTGATCTACGTGTCGATGACGCTGGCGTTCTCGATGAACTACATCGCCCCGGCCGCGCGCGTCTCCAATGCATGGGACACCAGGGTCGGCGGCACGCTGGCGGATGCCCTGACCTGCAACGCAGTGGTGAAATCCTTCGGCGCGGAAACGCGCGAGGACGCGCGGCTGGCCGGTGTCATCGACCGGTGGCGGACGCGCGTGCGGCGGACCTGGCTGCGCTACAACTACACCAGTACGGCGCAGCTCGCGGTGCTGTTGTGCTTTCGCGCATCCGTGATCGGCGGCGCCGTCCTGCTGTGGATCGCGGGCCGCGCCACGCCGGGCGACGTCACCTACGTGCTGACGAGCTACTACATCATCCACGCCTATCTGCGCGATGTCGGCATGCACATCAACAACCTGCAGCGTTCGGTCAACGACATGGAGGAGCTGGTCGCGATCCACGACGAGCCGATCGGGATCGCCGATGCACCGGATGCGAAGCCGATCGACATCCAGGGCGGTCGCATCGTGTTCGACGCGGTCACGTTCCACTATGGCGGCCATCGCGCGCCGCTGTATGACGGCCTGTCGGTGGAGATCCGCGCCGGCGAGCGGGTCGGCCTGGTCGGGCGTTCCGGATCCGGCAAGACCACCTTCGTCAAGCTGGTGCAGCGGCTCTACGACGTCAGCGGCGGAAAGATCCTGATCGACGGCCAGGACATCGCGCTGGCCACGCAGCAATCGCTGCGCAGCCAGATCGCGATCGTGCAGCAGGAGCCGATCCTGTTTCACCGCACGTTGGCCGAGAACATCGCCTATGGCCGGCCCGGCGCCGGCGTGGCGGCGATCGAGCAGGCGGCGCGGCTCGCCAATGCGCACGACTTCATCCTGCGGCTGCCGAAAGGCTACGGCACGCTGGTCGGCGAACGCGGCGTCAAGCTGTCGGGCGGTGAACGGCAGCGCGTGGCGCTGGCGCGCGCGTTCCTGGCGGATGCGCCGGTGCTGATCCTGGACGAGGCGACCTCGAGCCTCGATTCGGAATCGGAAGGGCTGATCCAGCAGGCGATGGAGCGGCTGATGAAGGGGCGCACCTCGATCGTGATTGCGCACCGGCTGTCGACGGTGCGCAGCCTCGACCGCATCCTGGTGTTCGACCGCGGCGAAGTGGTCGAGCAGGGGACCCACGCCGCGTTGACGGCGCGTCCCGGCGGCATCTATCGCGGGCTGTTCGAGATGCAGGTCACAGAGTTCGGCCGCATCTCGGCGGCGGAGTGAGCTGCCTGCTTGCAGTCCTGCTCGGTGTCGGAATATGTTCCCGGCATCGAGAGGACTTGCGCGATGGGCTGGTTTCGCAGGGATCGGCAACCGGAAGTCTGGGAGGTCGCCGATGAGCAGCCGCTGGGCGATATCGGCGCGGCTCACAAGATTCGGGAGATCTGCGCCGCCGCCGCCGCGATTGCCGAGGCGATGGTGTCGGCCGGCGGACGCAATGCCGAGCAGAAGCGGGCCGCCGACGGCGAGAGATACCAGGCCGCCATCAAGCGTGCGATCGAGATCGCGACGCAGATTTCCGACGATTCGATGCGCGACGTTTCAATCAGCCAGATCATCAGGCTGAGCGCGACGATGGGCCACCTGAAAACGGCGACGGTGCTGCTTCGCGTCATCCGTTCGCCCAGGACCAGGGCCGAACTGGTTGCCGAGAACCCGCGGCTTGATCAGGACGCTGCCAACTGAGGCGGCTCGCGGTCCTGTCGCTGTGGCGCCGGCGCGGGCTTCGCACGGGTGCGCGTGGAGATCGCGACCGTCACCACCACGGCGGCTGCGAACAGCAGGATCTGCAGCGTGATGGTCTCGTCGTTGAAGAACGACGCCAGGGCGAAGGTGACGAAGGGCTGCAGCAACTGTACCTGCGACACCCGCGCGATGCCGCCCATTGCAAGCCCGGCGTTCCAGGCGAAGAAGCCGATCCATTGCGAGAAAAGCGCGACATACAACAGCCCGAGCCATGGCTTCAGCGCGATCTGGCCGACATCGTGCGGCATGGTCAGCGCAGCCGCGGGCAGGGAGAGCGGCAGGCCGATGACGAGAATCCAGCTAATGACTTCCCAGCCCGGCATCTGCGACGTCAGTCGGCCGGAGAATGCGTAGCCGACCGCCGAGACGGCAACGGATGCGAACAGGAATATGTCACCGGTCGCGAGTGCGCCGCCGCCTTGGCGCAGCGCAAATGCGATCACCAGCGCGGCGCCGGCGACGGAAGCGATCCAGAACAGCGGCTTCGGTCGCTCGTGGGTGATGGCGACGGCGACGAGCGCGGTGGCGATCGGCAGCACGCCGAGCACCACGCCGCCATGCGAGGCGTCGACCCTTTGCATCCCCATCGACATCAGAAGCGGAAACAGGACGGCGACGCAGAGCATCGCGATGGCGAGTTGCGGCCACAGCGCGCGCGGCGGCAACGGACGGCGCAGCACCAGCAGGAGCGCGGCCGAGCAGACCCCGGCGATCGCGGTGCGCAGCGCGGTCAATGCAATCGGATCAATTTCCGCAACCGCGATCCGCGTCGCCGGCAGCGTGCCGCCGAAGATCACCATGCCGATGAAGCCCAGCAGCAGACCGAGGCGTTCGCGCGAAGCAGGGGAGGACATGGCGCATGAGGACATGGCGCGAGTGGATAGCCGCTTTGCCGTTCAGCGTACAGCGATCTACTCGGTGCACATGGCGGCTATGCGCTTCTATCTCGGAGCAATGCTGCTCCACACCAATCCGAGCCCGGACAGGAACAGCAGGGCCAGCACGAGGTCGTAGAAGTTTCGGTCGTTCAGCGCGTGATAGGTGCGCATGCCGAGCCGCGCGCCGATCAGCGTCCCAGGCATCGCCAACAGCGCCAGCCAGAAAACGTCGGCCTTGACGAAGCCGCTGGCGACCTGAAGGCACAATGCGGCGCCGAGCACCGTGCCATTGAAGATCTGGAACACGCCGCGGCGCTGGTCCTTGGTCCAGCCGCGTATGCTGGCCCACAGCGTCGGCAGCGGGCCCGACAGGCCGGCGAGGCCGCCAAGGATGCCGCCGGCAAAGCCGACGCAGGCATCGGCAATGCGGCCTCCGAAGCGGAAGGCCATCGGTTTGCGAATGAAATAAAGCGCGGCCGGAAACACCAGCAGCATGACGCCGACGCTGAGCTTGAAATTCTGCGGATCGGCGCGCGCGACCAGCAGCGCTCCGATCGGCATGCCGATCAGGCCGCCGGCAACGAAGGGCAGCGCCAGCCTGAAGTCGATCACCTTCCACATCGACGGCAGTGTCGAGATCTGGGAACTGACCGAACAGATCAGGACCAGCGGCACGGCAATCGAAGGCGGCACGATATAGAGCCAGATCCCAAGCGCCATCAGCGCGGTGCCGAACCCCGAAAGGCCCGAGACGAAGCCGCCGGCGAGCGCGCCGGCCAGCAGGATCGCGTAGGTGGTTAAGTCCACTCTTTATATCTCCCCGTTCATTCCTCCCGTCATTCCGGGGCGCATCGAAGGTGCGAACTACGGTGCGCAATTGCGCACCGGAGAATCTCGAGATTCCGGGTTCGGCTCTGCGAGCCGCCCCGGAATGACTGCGTTGATTGTTGCGCTGTCGTTTACACGACGCCATGGACAGGTACTATCGCAATTCAAGCCTTCAACCATAACTTCAGGAAACAGCCGCAATGAGCCCAGCCTCCTCGAAAACCTTTCTTGTCTGTCACGGCGCGTGGTCGGCGGGTTGGGCGTGGAAGAAGATGCACCCGCTGATGCAGGCGGCCGGTCACCGCCTGGTCACGCCGAGCTACACCGGCCTCGGTGAGCGCGCCCATCTGGCCAACCCGTCGATCGATCTCAATTCGCACATCGAGGACATGCTGGCCGTCATCAAGTACGAGGACCTGCGCGACATCGTGCTGGTCGGCCACAGCTATGGCGGCATGGTCGCCACCGGCGTCGCTGACCGGGCGCGCGACCAGGTCAGGCAGCTCATCTATATCGACGCCTTCGTTCCCGACGACGGACAGTCGCTGCTGGACCTGAACCAGACGGCCGTGCTGCGGATGCAGGAACTGACACAGTCCGGCAACTGGCGCGTACCGCCGAACCCGACGCCATCGGATACCTCGGCTGCCGATGTGGAATGGCTCGCGCCGCGCCGCGTCGATATGCCGATCAAATGTTTCGAGCAAAAGCTGAAGCTGCAGGGCGGTCCGTTCACGCTGCCGCGCAGCTACATCTACGCCACGCGCATCACGCCGGCGGATACGTTCGGCCCGTTCGCGCGCCACGCCAAGAGCGACCCGGCCTGGAATTACCACGAGATCGACGCCAGCCATTCGCCGAACGTCACCGCGCCGGAGGCGCTGATGGGGTTGCTGCAGAAGATCATCGCGTAGAAATGGCGAGGGGTCCGGCGTGTTGGCGCCGAACCCCTCATTTTCAGTAAGACGCGTTTTCCTCGAAAACGCTTTCGCTCAAGATATCAGCCAGCCTGTAAGCCGGGTTCTGGAGGGCACCATTCTTGCGAATGGTACGTGACGGCCATTCCTCTGGGACAATGTTTGCACATTGCCTCGAGCAACCTACCCGGACGGCGAGCCTGACATCGCCCTGCGGCGTTATCGCTTGCGCGAACAGCCCGCGTTGCCGTCCCTATTCGGTTTTGCTCCCGGTGGGGTTTGCCATGCCGTTTCCGTTGCCGGATACGCGGTGCGCTCTTACCGCACCTTTTCACCCTTGCTGTCCCTCCCTTTCGGGTGGGGAAGCGGTTCGTTCTCTGTGGCACTTTCCCTGGGGTCACCCCCGCCGGATGTTATCCGGCACCGCATGTCGATGGAGCCCGGACTTTCCTCCCCCGCAGCCTTTCGACCATAGCGGGAGCGGCCGTCCGGCCGACTGACGTCTTACGCATGGGGAATTCGGCATGCCGCGTCAAGCGAAAGCGATGGTTAATCCCGGTCGCGGCGCATAATTTTGACATCCGCTCAGCAGCGACATTTGATATCGACATTGTCGATTGAAGGGGTTTGTGCACCATGGACACCGAACTGGCCCGGACCTTCCTGACCGTGGTGACCGCGGGCAACTTCATCACTGCGGCGGAACGCCTTCACGTCAGCCAGTCGACCGTCAGCACGCGCATTCAAACCCTCGAGGAACAACTGGGCTGCACGCTGTTCGTTCGCAACAAGGCCGGCGCCACGCTCACCCCGGCCGGCCGGCAATTTCAACGCCACGCCTCGGCCCTGGTGCGGACGGTCGAGCAGGCACGCCATGACGTCGGCATCCCCAAGGGCTTCAGCGGAACGCTGGTCGTCGGCGGCCGCATCGGCCTGTGGGAGGAATATCTGTTGCGATGGCTCCCGCAGATGCAGGCGGCCCATCCGGAAATTCTGATCCGGGCCGAAACCGCGCTCGAGCCGGAAATCATGCAGGGCCTGGTGGAAGGGCGCATCGATATCGGCGTGATGTACACGCCGCAAAGCCGGCCCGGCCTGAAGGTCGAGCAATTGTTTGAAGACCGGCTCGTCCTGGTCTCGACCGATCCGAAAGGCGCGCCCGAGCCGAAGCCCGGCTATGTCTATGTCGACTGGGGGCCGGAATTCTACGCCCGCCACAGCGCGTTCTTCCCGCATTTCACCGGACCGTCCCTGACCGCGAATGTCGGCTGGCTGGGGCTGCAGCATCTGCTTGACAATGGCGGCTCGGGATTTTTCGCGCACCGGATCGTAGAGCCGCTTTTGAAGACGAGACGGCTTCACGCGGTGGCCGGTGCGCCCGAATTCTGGCTGCCGGCCTATGTCGTCTATCCGCTCGACCGGCATGGCGATCACGTATCAGACGCGATCGAACTCATGCACCTCCTGGCCGATGCGCTGACCGACCATGGACCGCAAACGCCCGCGAAGAAGCGTGGTGCACGCAAGCTGCGCTGACAGTGGAGTTGTTGTATCGGGTTTGCCGATCGCTGGCATCGCCATTCCTCGCTTGTCAACGCGGCGGCGCGGGTTCAGACCAGCCGGACGGAATCGAGCAGGCATGAGCGATGAATATTCCTTCCGGACTTGGTGAGGCAATTCTCAACAGCGCCTCCGACGCGGTGATCGCGACCGACCGCGAAGGGCGCATTACGTTCTGGAATCCCGGCGCGGAGCGGATATTCGGATTCACCGCCGGCGAGGCTTCCGGTCAATCGCTCGACCTGATCATTCCGGAGAATCTGCGCGCACGCCACTGGGCGGGCTTTCGCCACACGATGGCGACGGGAACGAGCCGTTACGGCAATGGCGATCTGTTGTCGGTGCCAGGACTGACCCGGGATGGTCGGCGCATCTCGGTCGAGTTCACCATCGTGATGCTGCGGAACGAACGGCAGGAGATAACCGGCACCGTCGCCGTCTTGCGCGACGTGACGAAGCGTTTCGAGGAGTTGAGGGAATTGAAGCGTCGGCTCGCACGGGCCGGCGCCTCGTCGTGATGGTTTGCTGATTCCGCAAGCGGCCTATTGAAACAGCTTCATGGCGTTGATGAGGGTCTGGGCCACGCCCGCAAGCAACGGGATGCCGGCGAAGCTCCAGGCCAGGGCCAGTTGCAGCGGTGTGGTTTTCGCGGTCGAAGCGTCTTGCATGATCTTCCTATGCTCCCGTGGGATTGCCGATTGCGGCGACGTCCGCGCTGATCTGGCCGGCGAGGTATCCTGGCCTCGTCGAGCGGATGATGCGCGTGATGTGGTATGCGGCCCAGATGTACAGCCGCTGCGAGAACGGCACTTCTGCGTGTGACCGCTCCATGATGGCCTCCTTACGCGGCGCTCGGCGCGGTCTGCGCCAGATCGGCTTCAGCTTCGGGTTTCATGTGGTGGCGCTTGTCGACCGCCTTGACGCAGAGGTTGGCGATGAAGCCGACCACCAGCAGCCCGGCCATGATGTACATGGTGGTGTTGTAGGCCTGCGCCTTCGGCACGCCGTGGGTCACGTTGTATTCGCGGATGTAGTTGATCAGCACCGGCCCGGCGATGCCGGCGGCGGACCATGCCGTGAGCAGGATACCGTGGATGGCGCCGACATAACGGGTGCCGAACATATCGCGCAGGTAGGCCGGCACGGTGGAGAAGCCGCCGCCATACATGCTGACGATGATGAGGAAGCAGAGCACGAACAGCACGACGTTGCCGTTCGCACCCGCATAGGGCACCGTCACGTAGAGCGCGAAGCCGAGCACCATGTAGACGAAGTAGGTGTTCTTGCGCCCGATGAAGTCGGACAGCGAGGCCCAGCTGAAGCGGCCGCCCATGTTGAACAGGCTCATCAGGCCGACGAGCCCGGCAGCCGCGACCGCGGTGATGTGGCCCGGGAACATTTCCTGGCTCATCGCCGAGGCCTGGCCGAGCACGCCGATGCCCGCGGTGGTGTTGCAGAACAGCACGGTCCAGATCAGCCAGAACTGCGGCGTCTTGATCGCCTGGTAGACGAACACGTCGTTCTTGGTCATCAGCTTGGTGGCCGCGGCGGGCGGAACGTAGCCCTCCGGCTTCCAGCCCGGCGCCGGCACGCGCACGATCGCCGAGCCGACCATCATGAAGACGAAATAGACGCAGCCGAGCGTGATGAAGGTGTAGAGCACGCCGACATCGCTCGCGCTCGCGAACTTGCCCATCAGCCACACCGACAGCGGCGAGGCGATCAGCGCGCCGCCGCCAAAACCCATGATCGCCATGCCGGTTGCCATGCCCGGACGGTCGGGGAACCATTTCATCAAGGTCGAGACCGGCGAAATGTAGCCGATGCCGAGCGCGCAGCCGCCGATGACGCCGTAGCCGAGATAGATGATCCAGAGATTGTGCAGGTAGACGCCAAGCGCCGAGATCAGGAACGCGCTGGCCCAGCACACGCCGGCGGTGAACATCGCCTTGCGCGGTCCGCCTTCCTCGACCCAGCGTCCGAAGATCGCGGCCGACAGGCCGAGAAAGACCATCGCGATCGAAAAGATCCAGCCGAGGTCGGTGAGCTTCCAGTCGCCGGGCGCCGACTGCGTAATGCCGAGCAGCTTGGTCATCGGCAGGTTGAATACGCTGAACGCGTAGGCTTGCCCGATGCAGAGATGCACGCACAGCGCCGCCGGCGGCACCATCCACCGGCTGTATCCGGGCCGGGCGATCGTGTGCGCGCGATCCAGAAACGGCAGCAGGGTTCGTGAGGGCAGGCCGGAGCCGTCGAGTGTCGTCGTCATTGTGTTTCCTCCAGCGCATCGCCTGATCTGATGGGCCCTGGGGAACCGACGCGGCGCGCGCGTCGAGGCTACGCACGCACGGAATTTTGACAAACGAATAATATCGGCTGTTACTATCTACGATTTGGATATTAAAGGTGTCGTTTCCCGCTGCATCGAGCGGCTCGCAGACCGATGGATCGGCCCGCATTCGGTGAACTACTTCGCCGAAGCCACAGTGAGAACATCCGCCGGCAGGCTCGCCAGCAGCGCGTGCAGCGTGCTCATGGTCGAGTGATCGGCGATGCCGTCGACGCGCGCGGGACGGAAGTGGCGCTGGAACGCGGCGATCACTTCCATGGTCGCGCCGTCGTATCTGCCGTTCGTCGGGACATTGTAGCCATAACGGCCCAGAGCGGCCTGAAGGCCGGCGACGTCGTCGCTGATGCTGCCGAGCTTGAGCGCTTCGCTGCGCACGATCGGCGCCGGCTGCACCCAATGCCCGACGCCGGAATTCGCCAGCGAGTGCCAGGGGAATTTTTCGCCGGGATCCTTCTTGCGCGCCGGCGCGACGTCGGAATGGGCGAGCACCCGATGCGAGGGCACCTTGCGGCGGAGCATGATACCGCGGCACAGCGCGATCACGGCGGCGATCTGCCGGAGCGGGAAGTCCGGATAGCCCCAGTCATGGCCGGGATTGATGATCTCGATGCCGATCGAGCAGGAATTGATGTCTTCCTCGCCGGCCCAATAGGACACGCCGGCGTGCCAGGCGCGCTTGCTTTCGGGCACGCACTGCACGATACGGCCGTCCTCCAGCACGATGTAGTGCGCCGAGACGTCGGTGCCCGCGGTGCAGAGCTGGGCGATCGCGCCTTCCGCATCCGGCATGCCGGTGTAGTGCAGCACGATCATGTCGGCGACGCGCCCGTTGTCGCGCTCGCCATAGTTCATCGACGGGATGACGTCGGACACGATCGAGGAGTCGGGAGTGAATGTCTTCATATCTGCGTTGGCCCCGGCAACGGGAAGGGCACGTTTATTCTTCGAATCAATATCAGCAGATGCGAACGAACCAGAACTCATTTCTTGGACTCAATCGGGCAGGAGAACGGCAACAAAGTCTTGCGCAACAATGCTGTTACTATTCCACCTGTCGCCCCGCGCAATCCGGCCGCCGGGTTCCATCCGCATTTTGGTCTGACTGTGTGCAGGGGGCATCACCGGACCTCGATGGTTTTGAAAGTGCCGAAAGCCCGCGGCCTTCCGTCAACCGTTTCTTAACGCTAAACGCCGTTACTGAGTGGTGAAGAGCCGAACCGGGTATTGGGACGGCCGAGGCCCTCTTTCGCGTTCAGTATGCCATGGCAGCCCAGCAAATTCCGTCGGGGAAACAGGGGACGCCTGGTCGGACGCGAAATGGTATTCGCGTCTTGCGGCCGATTGGCCGGAAAAGCCCGGCGAAGCGCAGAGATTTGAGGCGCAATGGGCCCGTTCGCGTCCATCTTCGAGTTAGCACGCTGGAATCCGCCAGGGGCCGGCTCATGAGCCCGGCTGCGCCGCGCCATATCTCCGTTCTCGGCCGCGAGGCAGTCGAAATGCTCGCGCCGCGTGATGGCGGCATCTATGTCGATGCGACCTTCGGCGCCGGCGGCTATAGCCGCGGCATCCTCGATATCGCGGGAACCCGCGTCATCGGCATCGACCGCGACCGCTCGGCGATCATGGGCGGGTTCGATCTGGTCGAGCGGTCGGACGGCCGGCTGACCCTGGTCGAGGACCGCTTCTCCAACCTCGCCGAGGTCTGCGCCGCGGAAGGCGCCGCTGCCGTCGATGGCGTCGTGATGGACGTCGGCGTTTCCTCGATGCAACTCGATCAGGCCGAGCGCGGCTTCTCGTTCCGGCTCGGTGGGCCGCTCGACATGCGGATGGGCCATGACGGCCCGACCGCCGCCGATGTCGTCGCAACGGCGTCCGAAACCGACCTCGCCAACATCATCTATATCTTCGGCGAGGAGCGTCACTCGCGCGCCGTCGCCCGCGCCATCGTGGCGGCGCGCAAGGAAGCGCCGATCACGACGACGAAGCAACTGGCCGATATCGTGAGCCGGGTGGTTCGTTCCAAACCAAACGAGATTCATCCGGCGACGCGGACGTTCCAGGGCCTTCGGATCTTCGTCAACGCGGAACTCGACGAACTGCATCTGGCGCTTGCGGCGGCCGAGCGCGTGCTGAAGCCCGGCGGCCGGCTGGTCGTGGTGTCGTTTCATTCGCTGGAAGACCGCATCGTCAAGGATTTCCTCAACGCGCGCGGCAAGTCCGGCGGCGGTTCGCGGCATCTGCCCGAACTGGCGCAGGCCGCGCCGAGTTTTCAGATTCTGACCAAGCGTCCGGTTACTCCAGACGAAGTGGAGGTTGACGCCAATCCACGTGCGCGTTCGGCAAAACTTCGCGCTGCCGAGCGCACCGCCGCACCTCCCCATGCCGCCGGCCACCTGCCGGCCTGGCCCGTTCTCGCCGACGTGATGCGGGGAGGCTGAACCATGCGGCTCATCCATCTCCTCGTCATCGGCGCGCTGATCTTCGCGGCCGCCTATGTCTACCGCATCAAGATGGAATCGACGGCGCGGGTCGAGCGCGTGCTGCGGCTCAACGCCGAGATCCGCGAGCAGCGCGACGCCATCGCGACGCTGCGCGCGGAATGGGCCAAGCTCGATGCGCCGCTGCGGCTGCAGGGCCTCGCCGAACGCCATCTCGCGCTGAAGCCGCTGAACGCCACGCAATATGACCAGTTGAAGAACCTGCCGGAACGGCCGCCGAGTTTTGCAAGGCCGGGGGCCGCCGACCCGATCGGATCCATGATCGACACCATCGAGGCGGCCGCGGAAGCGCCGTCCGTGACGGGTTCCGTGCCGGCGCCGGGAGATCAGCGATGACCGGCCGGGAACGCGTGACCACCGGGAGGCCCGCGGAGCCGTGGCGGCAGCGGCTGATCCGCAGCCTGCTGTACGGGCGCAACGTCGATCGCGCCGAGAAGGCGCGGGCGCGGGTGGGGCTTGCGATCCTGGCGTTCGCCGTCGTCTATGCCGTGCTGGCCGGACGCCTGGTGATGTTCGCCATCGACGCCGACAGCCACGGCGCGCGCCGCACCGCCTCGCAGGATGCGATCGCGACCGCGCGGCCCGATATCGTCGACCGGAACGGCACGGTGCTCGCCACCGACGTCAAGAGTCCGAGCCTGTTCGGCGAACCGCGGCGCATCATCGACAAGGACGAGGCGATCGAACTCCTCACCGCGGCGCTGCCGGACCTCGACGAAGCGGAGGCGCGCACGCGGCTGTCGTCGCGCAAGGGCTTTGTCTGGCTGAAGCGCGAGATCACGCCGAAGCAGCAGCAGAACATCCACAAGCTCGGCATTCCCGGCATCGGCTTCCTGCGCGAGAACAAGCGCGTCTACCCGACCGGCGCCTCGGTCGCGCACCTGATCGGGCTCGTCAATATCGATAATCAAGGCATCGCCGGGATGGAGAAATGGCTGGACAACAACGGTCTGGCCGATCTGCACCGCGCGGGCTTCGCCACCGACCGGCTGCAGAAGCCGGTGGAGCTGTCGATCGACCTGCGCGTCGAGCACGCGCTGCGCGATGAACTCCTGAAGGCGAAAGAGAAGTACAAGGCCAAGGCCGCGTCGGGCCTCGTTTCCAACGTCAGGACCGGCGAGATCGTGGCGCTGGTGTCGCTGCCGGATTTCGATCCGAACAATCCGAAGGAGGCGCACGATCCCGACCGCATCAACCGCCTGACCACCGGCGTGTTCGAGATGGGCTCGACCTTCAAGGCGCTGACGCTGGCGATGGCGCTGGATTCCGGCAAGGCCAACCTCAACACGCTCTATGACGGGCGCGGCGCGCTGAAGTTCGGCAAGTTCACCATCCACGACACCCACCCTGTCGGACGCCCGATCACGCTGGCGGAAGTGTTCACCTTCTCCTCCAACGTCGGCGCCGCCAAGATCGCGCTGGCGCAGGGCGTCGACGCGCACAAGGCATTCCTGAAGAAGCTCGGCCAGATGGACCGGCTGCGCACCGAACTGCCTGAGAGCGCGTCGCCGATCGTGCCGAAGCGCTGGACCGAACTCAACACCATCACGGCGTCCTTCGGCCACGGCATCGCGGTGGCGCCGCTGCAGGCGGTGATGGGCATCAACGCCTGCATCAACGGCGGCCTTCTGATTCCACCGACGTTTCTCAAGCGGTCGGAAGAGGAGGCAAGGGCCATCGCCAAAAAAGTGCTCCGGACCGAAACCTCCGACAAGATGCGCTATTTGATGCGGCTGAACGCCGAGATCGGAACCGCCAAGAAGGCCGACGTGAAAGGGTACTACATCGGCGGCAAGACCGGCACTTCGGAAAAGGTGGTCAACGGGCGCTATTCCAAGAAGCAGGTGCTGAATTCGTTCACCGCCATCCTTCCGGCCGACAATCCGCAGTACCAGCTGCTGGTGATGCTGGATGAACCGAAGGCGCTGCCGGAAACCCACGGCTTCATCACCTCCGGCTGGAACGCGGTGCCGACCGGCGGGAAGGTCATTGCCCGCATCGGACCGCTGCTGGGCATCGAGCCGCGTTTCGACCTGCCGCCGTCCGAGCGCCTTATTCTTGCGGCATCGAGGACAACCCAGTAAGGCGTAGATACCCGCGCCGAGCTGCGCGGGCCCGGACTGGAAGAACATGAAACTTCGCGACCTCTTCAGCGATGACGCTGCGATCGAACCGCGCGCGGAAGCTGTCGAAGTGCGCGGCCTTGCGGTCGACAGCCGCGCCGTCAAGCCGGGCGACCTGTTCTTCGCGCTGGCAGGCAGCAAGACCGACGGTTTGCGTTTCATCGATGCGGCGATCGCGGCAGGCGCCGTTGCGGTGGCAAGTGATCGTGCGCCGACAGGCGATGCCCGCGTGCCCTTTGTCGTGACGGCCAACCCGCGCCTTGCGCTGGCGCGGGCGGCGGCGCGCTTCTCACCGCGGCAACCTGCAACGATTGCGGCCGTGACCGGCACCAGCGGCAAGACGTCGGTCGCGGCGTTCACGCGCCAGATCTGGGAACGGCTCGGTCATGTCTCCGCCAGCATCGGCACCATCGGGCTGGTTTCGCCGAAGCGCACGGTCTACGGCTCGCTGACGACGCCGGATCCGATCGCGCTGCACCGGCAGCTCGACGAGATCGCAGGCGATGGCGTCACGCATCTGGCCTTCGAGGCCTCCTCGCACGGCCTCGACCAGTTCAGGCTCGACGGCGTGCGCGTCGCAGCCGGCGGCTTCACCAACCTTTCGCGCGACCACATGGATTACCATCCCGACGTGGCGCATTATCTCGCCGCCAAGTTGCGGCTGTTCCGCGATCTCGTAGCGCCCGGCGGCGCGGCGGTGATCGCGGCCGATCACGACTGCTCGCCGCAGGTGATCGAGGCGGCGCAGGTGCGGGAATTGCGGATCATCGCCGTCGGCCGCAACGCGGATGGCGCAGGCGAGGGCATTCGCCTGCTCGAAGCCTCTGTCGACGGATTTGCACAGAAACTGTCGCTCGAGCATCGCGGGCGCAAATACGCGGTGAAGCTGCCGCTGGTCGGCGAATTCCAGATCGAGAACGCGCTGGTCGCCGCAGGACTCGCGATCGGCACCGGCAGCGAGCCGGCCGCGGTGTTTGCCGCGCTCGAACATCTCGAAGGCGCCAGGGGCCGGCTGGAACGGGTCGGCGAGCATAACGGCGCGCCGATCTTCGTCGACTACGCGCACAAGCCGGACGCGCTGGCAAAGGCGCTGCAGGCGCTGCGGCCTTACGCCAAACGCAGGCTCGTCGTCATCTTCGGCGCCGGCGGCGACCGCGACGCCGGCAAGCGGCCGTTGATGGGCGCCATCGCCGCCGACAATGCCGACCACGTCATCGTCACCGACGACAACCCGCGCAGCGAGAATCCCGAAGCCATCCGCGCGGCGATTCTCGCCGCGGCGAAGAACGCGACTGATATCGGCGATCGCACCGAGGCGATACGCACCGGGATATCGGCGCTGCAGCCGGGCGATGTGCTGCTGATCGCCGGCAAGGGGCACGAGACCGGGCAGATCATCGGCGAGAAGGTTCTGCCGTTCAGCGATCACGAGGCGGTTGCGGCCGCGCTGGCAGCGAGGGTGGCATGAGGGCTGCGCCATTGTGGACGATTGCCGAAGTCGCGTGCGCGCTCGGTCTTGCGGGAGAGTATCCTGATACGCCGGTCGATTTCGTCACGCAGGACAGCCGCCTGGTGAAACCGGGATGCCTGTTCGTGGCGCTGAGCGGTACGCCGAGCGGCGGCTTCGTCTCCAGTTTCGCCAGCGCGCGCGACGGCTGGGAATTCGCCGACAAGGCGCAGGCCGCCGGCGCGATGGCGATGATCGTCCCGCATCGCATCGCAGGCGTCGGCGTTCCGCAATTGGTGGTGAAGGACACGCTGATCGACGGGCTGTGGCGGCTCGCGCGTGCCGCGCGCGCGCGCTTCGATGGTCCCGTGATCGGCCTGACCGGCAGCGCCGGCAAGACCAGCACCAAGGAATTCCTCGCCGCCTACCCCAACGCCTATGCGAGCCCCAGCAGCTTCAACAATTTCTGGGGCGTGCCGCTGACGCTGTGCAATGCCGGCCCCGGCGCGAGCGTGTGGGTGGTCGAGATGGGCATGAACCAGACCGGTGAAATCGCGCGGCTGAGCGAATTGACCAGGCCGACGGTAGCACTGGTGGTCAACGTGCAGCCGGTGCACCTGGAAAAGCTCGGCAGCCTGGAAGCGATCCGCCGCGAGAAGATAAGCATCGCGCAGGGGCTGCCGAAGGAGGGCGCGCTGGTGTTGCCGACGGATGTCCAGGCGCCGGAATGGAACGGCAGGATCATCCGCTTCGGCGACGGTGCCGAGGTGCGGGAACTGAGGCATGTTCCCCAAGGCGAGAGCTGGGACGTCGCCGCCGATGTGAACGGCAACCAGATCGCGTTCGGCCTGACCCCAGGCGCGCCGCACCGGCTGCAGAATGCATTGGCGGCGCTGGCCTCGATACATGCCGCCAATCTCGATGCTGCGGCGCTGGCCAGGGAACTCGGCCATGTCGGCATCATGACGGGACGCGGCGTCGAGCAGGCGGCCCGCGGCGTCACTGTGATCGACGACAGCTTCAACGGCAACCCGGCCAGCATGGTCGCGGCGCTCGGCAGTTTGAAGGCGCGGCCGGTGAAGGCCGGCCGGCGCATCGCCATTCTCGGCGACATGCTGGAACTGGGCGACGACGCGCCCGCCTATCACACCAGGCTCGCCGGCGACCTGCCCGGCATCGATGGCGTCTACTGCGTCGGCCCGCTGATGCGCCATCTCTATGACCTCCTGCCGGCGGAGCGGGCGCTCGGCTGGCACGAGGACCCCGCCACGCTCGATCCACAGGAAATCGCGGCCTTGCTCAGGGGCGGGGACGTCGTGGTCGTCAAGGGCAGCAAAAAAATGTTCTGGGTCAACAAGTTTGTGCCGAGGTTGCTGGCCGCCTTGCAGGCAAAGGCGTAAACTGGCGAAGCTGCCGACCCGTTGTTTTCGCACCGCGATTCGTCAATCCCCGTCGATGACCAGGATTTGCTTGGTTTGAGGATGAAAACGATTATCAAGGCGTTCCCGGAACGGAAGATTTTTCCGGAACGCTTCCCGCCAAGGACGGCGCAACCAAGCCGCGTGATAGGGCCTACCGAATGTTTTACTGGCTGATCGAGCTTTCCAACACCGTTCCCGGTTTTGGCGTCTTCCGCGGCTTGTTCAATGTGTTTCGCTACATCACCTTCCGCACCGGCGGCGCGATGGTGACGGGCGCGCTGTTCGTGTTCCTGTTCGGACCCTGGATCATCGACCATTTGCGGCTTCGGCAGGGCAAGGGCCAGCCGATCCGCACCGACGGCCCGCAATCGCATCTGATCACCAAGAAAGGCACGCCGACGATGGGCGGCCTGATGATCCTGTCGGGCCTCGTGGTTTCGACGCTGCTCTGGGCCAATCCGCTCAATCCCTATGTCTGGATCGTGCTCGCCGTGACGCTCGGCTTCGGCTTCGTCGGATTCTACGACGATTACCTGAAGGTGACGAAGCAGACCCATGGCGGCTTCGCCGGCAAGCTTCGGCTGGCGATCGAAGCCGTCATTGCGCTTGCCGCCTGCTACGCGCTGGTCCGGCTCGGCCGCGACGCCACATCGACGTCGCTGGCGATTCCGTTCCTGAAGGACATGGTGTTCAATTTCGGCTGGTTCTTCGTGATCTTCGGCGCGTTCGTGATCGTCGGCGCCGGCAACGCGGTGAACCTGACCGACGGCCTCGACGGGCTTGCGATCGTGCCGGTCATGATCGCAGCCGCGAGCTTCGGCATGATTTCGTACCTGACCGGTAACGCTGTCTTCTCCGACTATCTGCAGATCCGGTATGTCGCCGGCACCGGCGAACTCGCCGTGCTGTGCGGCGCGGTGCTCGGCGCGGGCCTGGGATTCCTCTGGTTCAATGCGCCGCCGGCCTCGATCTTCATGGGCGACACCGGCTCGCTCGCGCTCGGCGGCATGCTGGGCGCGACGGCGGTGGCGGTGAAGCATGAAATCGTGCTCGCCGTGATCGGCGGCCTGTTCGTGCTGGAAGCCGTCTCCGTCATCGTGCAGGTGGCTTCGTTCAAGCTGACCGGAAAACGCGTGTTCCGGATGGCGCCGCTGCATCATCATTTCGAGCAGAAGGGCTGGACCGAGCCGCAGATCGTGATCCGGTTCTGGATCATCTCGGTGATGCTGGCGCTCGCCGGCCTCTCCACGCTGAAGCTGCGGTGATCAGTTTGATGTCCCTCCATCGTCATTCCGGGGCGTGCGAAGCACGAACTATGGTGCGCAATTGCGCACCTGAGAATCCAGAGGTTAGTTACATCGGGATTCCGGATAATCGCTGCGCGATTTCCGGAATGACGGCGGTGGAAGCATCATGATCCCCGTCACTTCCTTCGCGGGCAAGACGGTCGCCGTGTTCGGCCTCGGCGGCTCTGGCCTTGCGAGCTGCCACGCGCTGAAGGCGGGTGGCGCGGAAGTGATCGCCGGCGACGACAGCACCGAGAATGTCGCCAGGGCGGCGCAGGCCGGGTTCACTACCGCCGATCTGCGCACGGTGTCGTGGGCGAACTTCTCGGCCTTGATCCTGACGCCCGGCGCGCCGCTCACCCATCCGGCGCCGCACTGGTCGGTATTGATGGCGCAGCGGGCCGGCGTCGAGGTGATCGGCGATATCGAATTGTTCTGCCGCGAGCGGCGGCGTCACGCCCCGGATGCGCCGTTCGTCGCCATCACCGGCACCAACGGCAAGTCGACCACGACCGCGCTGATCGCGCACCTCACGAAGGTCGCCGGCTACGACACCCAGATGGGCGGCAACATCGGTACCGCCATCCTGTCGCTGGAGCCGCCGCGGATGGGGCGGGTGCATGTGGTCGAGATGTCGTCGTACCAGATTGATCTCGCGCCTTCGCTCGATCCGTCCGTCGGCATTCTGCTCAACGTCAGCGAAGACCACATCGATCGCCACGGCACGCTGGAGCACTATGCGGACGTCAAGGCGCGGCTGGTCGCCGGCGTGCAGCCGCAGGGAACCTCGATCGTCGGTGTCGATGACGGCTGGTGCCGCAACATCGCCGACCGGCTCGATCAGGCCGGCAGGCGCGTGGTGCGGATCTCCGTCAGGAACCCGCTGCCCGATGGAATCTACGTCGAGCGCGAAACCATCGTGCAGGCCTCCGGCGGCGCGCGCCGCGAGATCGCAAGGCTGGGCGGCATCGGCTCGCTGCGCGGCCTGCACAATGCGCAGAACGCCGCGTGTGCTGCGGCCTGCGCGCTGGCGATGGGCATCCCGGCAGATACTTTGCAAAGCGGCCTGCGCAGCTTTCCCGGCCTCGCGCACCGCATGGAGCAGGTCGGTCGCCGCGGCAACGTGCTGTTCGTCAACGACTCCAAGGGCACCAACGCCGACGCTGCCGCGCACGCGCTGTCGTCGTTTGGCGATATCTTCTGGATCGCCGGCGGCAAGCCGAAGCAGGGCGGCATCGCGGGCCTCGCCGAATACTTCCCGCGCATCCGCAAGGCCTACCTGATCGGTGAGGCGGCGCAGGAATTTTCCGGCACGCTGGGCGAACGCGTAGCCCACGAGATTTCGGAGACGCTCGATGTTGCCGTTGCCAACGCCGCGCGTGATGCGGAAGCCTCAGGCCTCGCCGATCCCGTCGTGCTGCTGTCGCCGGCCTGCGCCTCGTTCGACCAGTACCGCAATTTCGAAATCCGCGGCACGAAGTTCAGGGATCTCGTGACGGCTTTGCCTGGCGTGAAGCCGGTGGTGTGAGAGACACACTCTCCGCTGTCGTCACCCGCGCAGGCGCATAGGCGTTAAGTTTAGACTTGCATGCTGGAATCACTCGTGATTCGAGCATGATATGACTCACGAATCGCTTGTAAATGAAGACTGGACGAGAGTGGTTGGCCGGCTTGGCGGTGCCTCGC
>JAFAGM010000032.1 GCA_023422775.1 Pseudomonadota bacterium | reverse complement strand
TGAGCTGGTCCCGATAGTCTGAACAGAATCTCCGCGTCGATAAGTGGAGCCTCTGCCGGGGTTAGGCTGCCGTGCGGAGCGGCAACGAGTTGAAGTAGGCTTGATCCGGAGTACTGCCGTCAAGGCTCGAATGTGGACGCCGGCCATTGTAAAAGTCGAGGTATCGGCCGATCGAGGCGCGGGCGTCGGACACGCTATCGTAGGCCCGCAAGTAGACCTCCTCGTATTTGACGCTGCGCCACAACCGCTCGACGAACACGTTGTCCCGCCATGCTCCTTTGCCGTCCATGCTGATGGCGATACCGTTGCTGGCGAGCGCGCCGGTGAAGGCCGAGCCGGTGAACTGCGAGCCCTGATCCGTGTTGAAGATCTCCGGCTTGCCGTGGCGAGCCATGGCGTCATGCAGCGTCTCGACGCAGAATGCCGCCTCCATCGTGATCGACAGCCGCCACGACAGAACCCGGCGGGTCGCCCAGTCCAGCACGACGGCGAGATACACGAAGCCACGCGCCATCGGGATATACGTTATGTCCATCGCCCAGACCTGGTTCGGGCGCGTGATCTCCATGCCCCGCAGCAGATATGGATAGATCTTGTGACCAGGTTCGGGCTTGGTGGTGCGCGGACGGCGATAGAGCGCCTCTATCCCCATCTTCCGCATCAGCGTCTTGACATGCCGGCGGCCGATCTTGCACCCCTCGGCAGCCAGCAGGCCTCTCAACATCCGCGAACCGGCGAAAGGAAACTCCAGATGCAGCCGGTCGAGCCGCCGCATGATCGCGAGGTTGTCGGGCGACACCGGACGCGGCAGGTAATAGACACTGCCACGGCTGATCTTCAAAACTTCCGCCTGTCTGGTGATCGACAGATCGTGCTCACGGTCGATCATCGTTTTGCGCTCAGCAATCCCGCCTTGGTGAGCGCTCCTTCTAAAAAATCGTTCTCCAGCGTCAGCTCCCCGATCTTGGCATGCAGCGACTTCACATCGACGGCCGGTAGCACCATGGCGTTACCGCCCCCTGGACCGAACACATCGGCGGCCCCGCCCTCAAGCTGGGCTTTCCACGACGTGATCTGATTGGGATGCACGTCGAACTGCTCCGCCAATTGAGCCAGTGTTCGATCGCCCTTGACCGCGGCCAGCGCCACTTTCGCCTTGAAAGCCGGTGTGTGGTTCCGGCGTGCTCGTCTCGTCATCGTCTCTCCTGATTCGCGGGACAATCTTGCCCGCCGTCAGGCAGAAACTCCACTTATCGCACTGTGCAGATTTCCGGAGCCGGCTCTACCCACACGCCTTCCTCAATCGCTCTACTGGAGACAACGAAATAAGCTCTTTCACAATCTTCTTCTTTTGTTGCGCCGACCTCTGATACATCTCTGCCGCAATCAATACTCCGCTAAAGTAGATCAGCTTCCGAGAAAAGATCAGCTTTATATTTCTAATGCCCCAAGGCTTGTTCGCCTCAAACGTCTTGTACTCGAAGTCCACACAAATCGTTCTATAGTATCGGATAAGATCATTTAAGAAAAACATTCCAATCTGATGATCTGTAATATCGTCACGAATATATCGATCGATCAGATCGTCACGCTGATTCGCGAACAGATCTTTATTGTTTATTGGAGTACCTTCGATCAAAAACAAGACACGGCGGGTGATCTTCGCATTATCGTCGAGCATTCCGCCGATGTTCTTTGATAGAGAACCACACTCCAGCGGAGTTCCGAACACCCCATCTGCTGATGGCAATTTACCGATTACCTTCAGGACGGCATCTTTAACCACCGCCTCAGCGCGCTCCAGGTCACTGGCAGGAGTACTGGGAGGATGCAGAATGAAATAGTCGAAATCCGATTGAGGCGACGCCTCTTTTCGAGCGTATGATCCGTTGGCGACAATCGCACAATTCGGAATGTCGACCGAACTCAGCGCTTCCTCTAGTTCTTTTATTCTTCCACTCGTGAATTCTCTACTTGAGTCGATTATGCCTTGCTCTATTTTCACCCAGCCTCACCTCTCTATATCGTCCATCAAGCGCACCAAATTGCCGAGGCGCCACGCTCTTATTGATTTGGAAGGTACGAACCCGTGGAGCGCGCCTTACGGTAACCCGATTTTCTTCGTCCAAGAAAGATAGCCGAAGACCTCCACCGAACTCGCCCTCAAAACGATCCTCGTCGTAGTAAAAGTGCTCAACTCGCATTCCGTCTTTCATTGAATTCAACGAACGCGTCAGAGCCTCGTCATACAGAGCATAGCGACTCGCGAAAATATGCTCGTTGTATACAGCGCTCTTAAGGTTCCAAAACTGATCAAGATGCCTAACAGGAACCCGCGCGCAGGCTATCGATTGCGCCAGCATCGATAAATCCAAGGGCGTCTCAATCTGAAAGAACCGAGCCGACCGAACGATGCCTTCCATAGTATCGATATTGATAGGCCCGTAAAACAGGCATTCAACAGCAGGAATGGAGGAAGGCGACCTTACGAATCTACGATAGTCGAGCCAAAGCCCAAAGCTCCTTAAAATGCGCGACACCTCACTACCTTCGTCTTCGATCATCAAAAGCAAAGCTTTGTGATGATCGATGCCAAAGGCTTCTGAAAAAAAGGGCTCACAAGAATGGGAATACGGACCGTGTCCAATGTCGTGAAGCAACGCGTTTGCGATCGCAAGTCTAAGCTCACCGGGTGATAGATCCATCTTTCTTGAAATCGCGAGCATCATTTGAGCCACGCCCAATGAGTGGTCAAAACGCGAGCCTGACGAAAGCGTTCGTGAATGAAGTTCGTTTCGCGAAAATCGATCGATTGCGCCAAGAAACGAAATCTTCTTGAGTCTTTGGAAGGCTCGACTGTCTACAATTGCCCGAACCATCCGCTGCACATCGGGCGCGAAATCTCGCAACACTGCAGTCTCAATATTCATCGTGACCAAACCGGAATTAGGTAACTTAAAAGCCACGACTGCGAATCGGGCTACGATGAAAAACAATTTGGTGCCCCATCGGGTCTTTTCTTAGGTGGCACCGGATCAAAGAATGTTTAGTGGAAGGCTAGTACACACTTCGGCCAAGGTTACAGGAACCCCAACTCAACCTAAGTGAGAACATTGCTCATCGCTCGACCTGTGTCAAGCAATCATACCAGCAGCTCTTTTACAGCCCGGTATACCCGGCCTTCACCGGATCGTTGCTGCCGTCGAGCTGGCGCAGATAGGTCAGCCCGCACACCGTCAACCGGTGCGTATCCTTTTCACCCGCTTCCACCAGCGTGGCGACATATTCCGTCACCCTGGCGCGCGCCTCCTCGCTCGCCGCGGCGCTGCGGTTCACGAGCAGGTCATAGGTATGCATGATCCGGTCGATCGCGGCTTCCATGGAATTCTCCTGATTGGGTGATGCGGTCAGGCTGACGCGCCCGCTTCGAATTTGGCGATCGCCTTGTTGGCGAGCCTGATCCTGTTGTATTCGCCGTGTTGGAACATCCTGACGATGATTTCGAGCAGCCGCTCATCGGTGGAGACGGAGTCGGCAATGGCGCCGGTCCTGCACAGATAGTTGGACGCGATGGCGTAGGCGTCGCCCACCACCTCGACATTCATCAACTGCAAACCGCGCTCGACCCGCATGTCTGACCTCTGCCGTGACAGAGACGAGAATGCGCGGCTACGGAAAAGGTTCCATGCCTGGAAAACGGCCCGTTCCGGGCCGAATACCGGCGCCCAACGCAGCGCCTTCACCGCGAAATCGGCGGTTCCCAGTCGGGTCGAAGAAATGCTGGCGTCCGAGAATCACGTTCAGGTGCGCCAAAAAAACAAAACGCACCGGATCCGGAAAACCGGAGCCGATGCGTCTTGAGCAGGGCTTACTGCCTTGCCAGTTCATCGTCCGCTGATGGCTTGCCGGTCTTCTTGCCCGGCCGGCTTGGCCGCGGAAGTTCTCAGAGGCGATACAGGATCTGGTCGGTCCAGAACCGCTCGAGGCGATGCAGCGACTTGTTCAGCGTCGCGAACTCCTCGTTCGAGATGCCGCCGACCTGCTCCACCGTCTTGACGTGCTTCTGATAGAGCGCGTCGACGATCTTGCGGATTTCCTGGCCCTGCGGGGTCAGGCGGATGCGAACCGAGCGGCGATCGACGCGCGAGCGCTGATGATCGAGGAAGCCGAGTTCGACGAGCTTCTTGAGGTTATAGGAGACGTTGGAGCCGAGGTAGTAACCGCGCGTGCGAAGTTCGCCCGCGGTCAGCTCCTTGTCGCCGATGTTGTAGAGCAGGAGCGCCTGCACCGAATTGATGTCGGCGCGGCCGCGGCGATCGAATTCGTCCTTGATGACGTCGAGCAGCCGGCGATGCAGACGTTCCACCAACGTCAGCGCTTCCAGATAGAGCGGCTGTACCGGAGCTCCCGGAGCGCGCTCAGCGGTTTCCACCGCCGTTGCAACGGCTTTGATCATGACACTTCCCCTGTAGTCGTTTTTCGACTTATTTCGACGAAACTTTGGTCCCGCCTGATAGCTTCAACTTAAGGGGGCGGTTTGAAGATCCGCTTAAATAAGAGAATAAAGAGATCATGAATTTAAGACAGTGAATCGTCGATTAAGCCCATGGATAAAGGGCTTTTCGCAACCGTTCATTGACGGTGGAAGGCCGATGTTCACGCTTCGTCTGCCCGTCCTGTCGCATTCCAAAACAGGTCCGGTCGAAATCGAAAGGCTCGCGTAACGGGTGTGGCGAAATCCGTACGGTGACCGGAACGTTACCGGAAAAATTAATTCAAATCTTTCGGGATCGCGCTGCAAACACGGCCTCCGGGCGTGAGTAGCGGCGCAAACCAGCGCCCTCCATGCCCGCTCGGGAAAAAGCCCGCCGTCGGCCAGCGCAAAGCCGACTGGCAAAATATGCCGAGAACCAGAAATCGGCCCCGACGGCGGTCCCACAGAAGCGGTCGCCGGGAAGAGTTCGGTGAAACGCGCGGTCTGTGATCGCGACCTAGCAGAGCCGGCAAGACTCGTCTTCTCACTGCGTGCACACGAACAGACAAGTGGGCCTTGCCGGCCGGATTGCGTCGAGCTGTCGCTGCGACGCCACAGCGAACGCCGGCCACCGCATCGCGAGACGCGCGCGGCCTGCTACGGCGGCCGTTCGCGCGCGGCCATCCACGCCAGCACCAGATACGCCGCCAGCATCACCGCCTCGAGGCCCACGACCACGAGGCTGCCGCCGTAGATGCCCGGAAACATCAGTTCGATCACCGCCATCGACACGACCGTCGTGAGCCACACCACGGCGCCCCACGGGGTCGCAAGCCACAGCCCGACTGCGGCAACGAGTTCGATCACGGCGAAATAGACGGTCGCGGTCTGCCAGGCCATCGACTGGTTCTCGAACGCCTCCTCCTCGCCGCCGATGAAGCCGGTCACCTGCGCCCAGTGATAGAGGCCCTTCATGATCGAAATGACGGCCATGACGCGCAGAAACAGCACCAGCCGCCGCGTCCACAAATTGTCGTCGGGCTCGATGCGATCGGACGACATCGCCGCCACCGACATCGCACCGTCCCTCGCCCTGTCGCGCGCCGAAGTGTCAGACATGGGCGTTGACCCGGTCGCGAAGCTGGTCGCCGAGCAGGGAATCACGGCGCGGCGCGTGCTGGAATGTCGTCATGGCCGCACTCTTGGCCCGACGGGACGGTAAAATCAATTGCTGATGAGGTGGATCAAGGCGCGGTGACGGGGCACCGCCAAGGTGCTAGAATTGGAACAAATCCAAACCTACCCCGCCGCTGCAGGAGTACCCATCACATGGCGATCAAATTCGGGCGTCCGATCGAAATGCGCGACGCGCCGCGGCGCCAGACCGCCGCCAAAGCCGCCCTGGCCTCGCATCCGCTCGATCTCGCCATCCGTCCCCGGCGCAACCGCAAATCGGAATGGGCGCGGCGGCTGGTGCGGGAAAACGTGCTGACATCGGACGACCTGATCTGGCCGCTGTTCGTGGTCGGCGGCCACAATGCGCGCACGCCGGTGGCCTCGATGCCCGGCGTCGACCGCCTCACCGTCGATCAGGCGGTGCGCGATGCCGAACGCGCGATGAAGCTGAACATCCCCTGCATCGCGCTGTTCCCCTACACCGAGCCGTCCCTGCGCGACGAGACCGGTTCGGAGGCGCTGAACCCGGACAATCTGGTCTGCCAGTCGGTGCGCGCGATCAAGAAGGAATTTCCCGAGATCGGCGTGCTGTGCGACGTCGCGCTGGATCCCTTCACCAGCCACGGCCATGACGGGCTGATCGAGGACGGCAGGATCCTGAACGACGAGACGGTGGCGGTGCTGGTCAAGCAGGCGCTGGTGCAGGCCGAGGCCGGCTGCGACGTCATCGCGCCTTCGGACATGATGGACGGCCGCGTCGGCGCGATCCGCGAGGCGCTGGACGAAGCAGGTCACCTCGACGTGCAGATCATGGCCTATGCGGCGAAATACGCCTCCGCCTTCTACGGCCCGTTCCGCGACGCCATCGGCTCTGCGAAGACGCTGACCGGCGACAAGCGCACCTACCAGATGGACAGCGCCAATTCCGACGAAGCCCTGCGCGAGGTCGAACTCGATATCGCCGAAGGCGCGGACATGGTGATGGTCAAGCCCGGCATGCCCTATCTCGACATCATCCGCCGCGTGAAGGAAAATTTCTCGATGCCGACCTTCGCCTACCAGGTGTCGGGCGAATACGCGATGATCCAGGCCGCCGCCAATAACGGCTGGATCGACGGCGACCGCGCCATGATGGAAAGCCTGCTCGCCTTCAAGCGCGCCGGCGCGGACGGGATCCTGACGTATTTTGCGCCGAACGCGGCGGAGAAGATCAAGGCCGGCGGGTGATGCTCTTTGCCCGTCATTCCGGGGCGCGTCGAAGACGCGAACCCGGAATCTCGAGATTCCGGGTCTGGTCCTTCGGACCATCCCGGAATGACGAAGGCAGCATAAGCCGCACTCAACTTGGAAATTACCCGCTGTGAATAGTCGCAGGCTCTTGCGGCCGCGCGGACGGTTCCCATGTCTGCCTCGGGATATCAGGAGGACGGACCATGTCTTACAGCGGCTCTGGCAATGACGGCGGATGGCGGAACGATGGCGGCGTGCGCCCGCATGCGTTCGATCCCGATACGCAGCCGGAACTGTTTCGCAGCGTGCTGACGCGGCGCGTCTTTGCGTTCCTGATCGACCTCGTCGTGCTCTCGGTGCCCGTCATCCTTGGCTATATTTTCATCGCGGTGTTCGGCCTGATCACGCTGGGCCTCGGCTGGATGCTGTTCTGGCTGGCGTGGCCGGCGACGGTGGTATGGGCTATCGTCTATTACGGCGCCTCGATCGGCGGTCCCCACTCGGCTACCATGGGCATGCGCGCGATGGACCTGGAGCTGCGCACCTGGTACGGCGCGCCCGGCTATTTCGTGCTCGGGGCAACCCATGCAGTATTGTTCTGGATTTCGATCTCGTTCCTGACACCGCTGGTGCTGCTGATCGGCCTGCTCGACGGCCGCCGCCGGCTGCTCCACGACATCATTCTGGGAACCGTGGTCATCAACAGTTCGGTCCGCACCCAGGTGACCCCCGCGGCGAGGACTTATTGACCCGCGGTAAACCAATTGACCGTTAAGCTCCGGAGCGCGAATGTAGCGTGATTGTGTTTCAGAGGCGTGACGACCTGACGTGACCCAGCACTCGCGTGACACCCCCCAATTCTACCTGACGGCGCCCTCCCCCTGCCCGTATCTGCCGGGCCGGCACGAGCGCAAGGTGTTCACGCATCTGGTCGGTGACAAGGCCGGCGACCTCAACGACCTGCTCACCCATGGCGGTTTCCGCCGCAGCCAGTCGATCGCCTATCGTCCGGCCTGCGACCAGTGCCGCGCCTGCGTCTCGGTGCGCGTCGTCGCCAACGAGTTCCGGCCCTCGCGCAACTTCAGGAAGGTCCTGGCGCGCAACGCCGACATCGTCGGCGAGCAGCGCAGCGCGGTGCCGACATCCGAACAGTATTCGGTGTTCCGCGCCTATCTCGACAAGCGGCACCGCCACGGCGGCATGGCCGACATGACGGTGCTCGACTACGCCATGATGGTCGAAGACAGCCACGTCGAGACCCGCGTCATCGAATACCGCAAGCGCGGCGTCGATACCGGCATCACCGGTCGCGGCGAGGAACTCATCGCCGTCGCCCTGACCGACGTGCTCAGCGACGGGCTGTCGATGGTGTATTCGTTCTTCGAGCCGTCGCAGCAGAGCCGCTCGCTCGGTACCTTCATGATCCTCGATCACATCACCCGCGCGCGACGGCTGGGACTGCCTTACGTCTATCTCGGCTACTGGATCGAAGGCTCCAAGAAGATGGACTACAAGGGCCGCTTCCTGCCGCAGCAGCGCCTGGCGCCATCAGGCTGGCTGCGCGTCGACGCGACCGGCGAAGCGCTGTCCGAGCCGCAGGATTGAGGGCGATCGAGAGGCCGCGGCGTACCGGGCCGTACATCGAGCCGGGCGATGACAGCCGGCGTGTGCGGCACTATCCGAAGAACGCCTCGACCAGCAACTTCACGTTCAGCGCGACGATGATCGCGGCGACGATCCACGCCACCACGGCGACGCCACGGGGGATGACGAACTCGCCCATCTTGCGGCGGTCGGAGACGAACCGCACCAGCGGGATGACCGCGAACGGCAATTGCATCGACAGGATGACCTGGCTCAGCACCAGCAACTGGCTGGTGCCGCGCTCGCCATAGATGGCGGTCACGATCACGACCGGAACGATGGCGATGCCGCGGGTCACGAGCCGCCGCGCCCAGTTCGGCAGCCGCAGATTCAGAAAACCTTCCATCACGATCTGGCCGGCGAGCGTCGCCGTCACCGTCGAGTTGAGGCCGGAGGCCAGGAGCGCCACCGCAAACAGCGTCGAAGCGATGCCGAGGCCGAGCAGCGGTGACAGCAGTTCATACGCCTGGCCGATCTCGGCGACTTCAGTGCGTCCGGTCGAATAGAAGGTGGCGGCGGCGACGATCAGGATCGCGGCGTTGATGAACAGCGCCAGCATCAGCGCGATGGTCGAGTCCGTGGTCGCCCATTTGATCGCCTCTCGGCGGCCTTCGCTGGTGCGCTCATAGGCGCGGGTCTGCACGATCGCAGAGTGCAGATAGAGATTATGCGGCATCACGGTGGCGCCGATGATGCCGATGGCGATGTAGAGCATCTCCGGATTGGTGACGATCTCGGGCGACGGCACGAACCCCTTCAGGACGGCGGCCACCGGCGGCGCCGCGGCCACGATCTGAATCCCGAAGCAGACCGCGATCACGATGAGCAGCGAGATGACGAAGGCTTCGAGGAAGCGGAAACCCTTGTTCATCAGGAGCAGCAGCAGGAAGGCGTCGAGCGCCGTGATCAGCGCGCCCCAGATCAGGGGAATGCCGAACAGCAGATTGAGCGCGATCGCCGTGCCGATGACTTCGGCCAGATCGCAGGCGATGATGGCGGCTTCGCAGGCAACCCACAGCAGGAAGTTCACGGGGCGCGAAAAGCTGGCGCGGCAGGCCTGCGCGAGATCGCGATCGGTGACGATGCCAAGCCGGGCGGCGAGCGCCTGCAGCAGGATCGCCATCAGGTTCGACAGCAGGATGACCGTGAGCAGCGTGTAGCCGAACTTCGAACCGCCCGCGAGGTCGGTCGCCCAGTTGCCCGGGTCCATGTAGCCGACCGAGACCAGGTAGCCCGGCCCCAGGAACGCCAGCAGGCGGCGCGACCAATGCCCGCCAAAGGGGACCGCGATGGTCGAATTGACCTCAGGCAGGCTCTTCCGGGCGTCCGCGGCAGCGTCTGCGCGCCAGCCGGCGTCCGTGGCATCGGCAATAGTCAAACCGTTGGCCTGGAGGTCAGGCGTTCGTGCATCCATTTTAAAGAGATAGCTAAGGCATGCTTTTGTTGCAACTCATTTGCAAGTGCATCTGTCCATCACGAGAATGATACCGTGGAGTGCTTGCAAAGTACTCAGGAAGTACTTTATGATCTCGGCATGATCAAGCTTCCAGCCGATCCCCCCGCAGCAACGCTTCGATACGCCCTCGCTCCTGACGAGGCCGGCATTGCGGCGATCGAGGCGACCTTCGCCGCCTACGACCGGATGATGGAGATCCTGGCCGAGGTGGCGCCGGTCGGTGCGAACCTCGTCGCCCTCCATGGCCAGGCCTATGAAAGAATCCGCACCGAGACCGGCCTGCCGGCCCGCCTCGTCACGCTCGGGTTGCGCGACCGTGCCAACCATGTGGCGGGAGCAGCGCTGCGCAAAATCCCGCTCGACGACAAGTTGTTTGCGATCAAGGGTCCAACTTCACTGACAATTAGCACTGTCCAGGGACGCGTCTTGGTGCCGTTCGAGGTCCCCGGCTATCTGGCGGGGTGGGAAAGTCCCTTCCCGGCTCACCTGGTCTCGGACGGCCGCACTTTCGAAATCCACATCGCCGTCAAATCCAAAGCATCACAACCGGAGGAGAACAGCATGGTTCACGAGGGCATCCTTGCGCGTATGGGCAGGCTTCTGGCCGCCATCGCCAGCGACACCATCGACAGCGCCGAGAGCAGCAACAAGGTGGCCATGGTCAAGCAGGCGATCCGCGAAATCGACGCCGGCGCCGACGAAGCGCGCCAGGCGCTCGGCAAGTCGCGCGCCGAGGAATTCCGCCTCAAGCGGCGGCGGGAAGAACTCGACGCCGAAGTTGCGGGGCTGACCGACAAGATTCGATTGGCGGTTGCAGAAAATCGGGAAGATCTCGCGCGCGCCGGCGTTGCACGGCAAATCGATCTGGAATCGCAGGGCACTGCGCTCGAACGCGCGATGGATTTCATCGAACTGGAAATCGACGAGCAGACCAAGGCCTTGCAGGCGATGCTTGGCGCACGACGCGAAGCCGAAACCCGCCTCGCCGATCTCGAAGCGAGCCTGACAAAACACGCGCCGCATGAAACCGGACGCGCGGTTGGCGCGACCAAGACTGTAAGCCCCGACCGCGCGATGGCAGCGATCGCGCGGGTCACCGGCGTCCCGGCCTCCGGCACGCCCGGCGACAAGGAGCTCGACGAACTCGACCGGCTGCACCGCGAAAAGGAAATCGCGGCCCGCCTTGAAAGGATCAAGTCGCAGCAATGAGTGCCCTGACCGACATCCTGCTGGCGCCGGACGTGCGGCCCTTTGCCGTGGCCGCCGGGATCATGGTGGTGCTCGGCGGCATCGAACTGCTGGCGACGCTGGTTGGATTTTCCCTGAGCGAGATCATCGGCAAGGACATCGCGGCCGAGACCGACACCGAATCCGGCCTCGGCGGCCTGTTTCTGTGGATCAATGCCGGACGTCTGCCGCTGTTGATCCTGATCGTTCTCGCACTCGGAGTGTTTTCGATCACGGGATTTTTCCTGCAGGGTCTTGCGCACGGCGCGGGACTTTCGATTCCCGTCTGGATCGCGGCGATCGCAGCGGCAGGCTTCAGCCTCCCCCTGATCCGGATAACCAGCCGCGCCATTGCGCGCATCATTCCGCGCGACGAGTCCTATGCCGTGGACCAGGCCGATTTCATCGGCCGCGTCGCCGAAGTTTCGGTCGGGCCGCTCGACCAGGGATTGCCCGGCCGCGTCCGTCTCAAGGATGTCTTCGGCAACTGGCACTCTCTGGTGGCACGCGCCGGCCCCGACTCCACGCCGCTTCCGGTCGGCGCCAGCGTGCTGCTGGTCGATCGTGACGCGAAAAGCTTCATCGCCATTTCCGCACCCGACGACCTCATTGCACAACAACGTTCAGACAGGGCCTAAACAACATGTGGGAACTCGCAGTACCCGTCGCCATTGCCGTCGTAGTCGTTCTCGTTATCGGTCTATTCCTCGCCAAGCTCTACCGCCGCTCTACCCGTGACGAAGCCTATGTCCGCACCGGCCTCGGCGGCCAGAAAGTCGTGCTCGACGGCGGCTCGATCGTGCTTCCGGTGTTCCATTCCGTCGCCGCGGTCAATCTGAAGACGCTGCGGCTGGAGGTTGCCCGCGGCGGCCCGGATTCGATGATCACCAAGGACCGCATGCGCGTCGACATCGGCGCCGAATTCTACCTGCGTGTCAAACCCGACAGTTCGTCGATCGCCCTCGCCGCGCAGACCCTCGGCAGCCGCACCCAGAATGGCGGCGAACTGCGCGAACTGATCGAGGCGAAATTCGTCGACGGCCTGCGTTCGGTGGCCGCCACCATGAACCTCGAGGAGCTGCAGGAGCAGCGTGCCGTGTTCGTCAAGTCGGTGCAGGAAGCGGTCGGCGCCGACATCCAGAACAACGGCCTCGAACTGGAATCGGTATCGCTGACGCGGCTCGACCAGAGCGACATCAAGCATTTCAACCCGAGCAACTTCTTCGACGCCCACGGTCTGACGACGCTGACCAAGATCACGAGGGAACGCGAGCAGGAACGCAACCAGATCGTCCGCACCACCGAGGTCAATATCGCCCAGCAGGATCTCGTCGCCCGCCAGACCACGCTGACGATCGAAGCCACCAAGCGCGAGGCGGAGCTGGCTCAGCAGCGCGACATCGCCAACAAGACGGCTGCGATGCGCGCGCAGACCGCGCAGGTCGAACAGACCGCGGTGCAGAACGAGGCTGAATATCGCATCCAGCAGGAACTCGCGGTCGCCAACAAGCAGACCGAAGCAAACCAGATGCGCGACACCAGGAAGATCGAAGCCGATCTCGCGGTGAAGCGCCGCAACACCGAAATGGAGCGCGACCTGCAGATCGTGGCGCAGGAAAGCGCGATCGCGGTCGCCAACAAGAGCAAGGAGCAATCCGAAGCGCAAACCGTGGCCGAGACCGCGCGTGCGCTGGCGATCGCAGCCGAGGAAAAGGTCACCACCGCCAAGGCCGTCGAAATCGCCGAGCGCGACAAGATCATCAACGTGATCGCGGCGCGCAAGGCCGCCGAAACCGAGGCGATGCCGATCACCGTGATGGCGGAAGCCGAAAACCAGGCCGCGAACAACAAGGCCGAAGCCATCACCATGCTGGCCAAGGCCGACGCCGATGCGGCGATCACCCGCGCCGCCGGCGTCAAATCGCTCGGCCAGGCCGAGGCCGAGGTCGCCGCGCTCAAGGCGGAAGCCCGCAACAAGCTCTCAGCCGAGATGGTCGACTACGATCTCACGCTGGCGCGCATCAACGTCATCCCGAATGCGCTGGCCGAAGCGGTGAAGCCGATCGAGAAGATCTCGGACATCCGGATCTTCGACACCGGCGGCATGCTCGGCCGCGGCGGCGGCAACGGCGCCATGAACGGCCACTCCAACGGTCTCGGCCTTGGCGACGGCCTTGCCGCGCAGTTGCTGTCGGTCTCGGCGTTCAAGCCGATCATCGACAAGATCCTCGCCGAGGGCGGTTTCGCCGCCGGTCCCGACGCGCTGACCAGCCTGACCAATGCGCTCGCCCCACAGCGACTGGCCGCTCCCACCGAACCGCCTGAGGTCGACGACGATGCGGATGAGATGGAGACGCCGCCCGCGACCATTTCCGGTACGGCCAAGGCGACGCTCGGTCCCAAGACCTGATCGGAAGAACGCCGTTCGGATCGAAGTCAAGATGAGGCCCGCCGCGCTGACGCGGCGGGCTTTCGTCCATTGCCCTCGCCCTCGAGCTTCGGCGCTCAGCGTTCGCTGAGATTGTCCATTGTGAACTTGCGAATCCGCGATTCAAATGGCGCAACGATACCCGCGAAAGGTTTCCCGCCTTCCCGCAGCGCCAGAATCTCCCTGCGTTGCTCCTCGACCAGTTCGAGCATGGCCTTTTTCTGCTCGGCCTTCAGCTCCGTCGCGCCCTGGGCACGCTGGCTCGCGCCATCGAAAATCGCCTTGATCTCCGCCTCGGGGATCGTCGCAAAGAACCCCTTCATCGTTTCGTCTACCGCGGTTTTCCAGCTCTTCTGATTGAAGCCCGCCCTGGTAATCAACTTCTGGCCCGCTGCGTCCTGCTCGAACCAGTCGTCGGCTTCGTCATCGTCGTAGGCGAAATCGCCAAACTCGGCCTTCAGCTTCTCGATAAGGCCAACGACGTTGGCGGCCTCCTGAGCGGTCAATGCCAGCGCGATGCTGTCGATTTTGGCTACACTCGGTGCGGTGAGTAAAGCAACGGCCAATGCGACAGCCACCGTTGCCCGCGAAAGATAACCCTGCATTATTCAATCTACTCCTCTTGATTCAAATGAACGATCCCACCCACTTCGCGGACGCGCTCACCGAATCAACAGGCAGCTCGCAAGGAAGTCGCACCACCTGCCACTGGGCATCAATGGCTCAAATTGTCAATTGTCCGCCGCTCGATCCGGACCTCCCGCGGAGGATCGTGCGCTTGCGGCTCGTGCGGAGTTTTTTGTTTACAGAGAAGCTTGTCGGGAAACGGGTGGGTTGGACCGTCGCCGGGCCGGACAATGAGGAGAGAAACGAATCTGTCAGGGACTCTCGCCATGTCACCCGGTGCAATGCCGCGCCTGCCCGCCACCTTCAACCGCCTGGCGTGGTCCAACCTCGCCGCGCAATCGGCCGAGCAGATTGCGCTGGCCGCGGCGCCCATCGTCGCCGTGCTGCTGCTCGGGGTCGGCGAAGGCCAGACCGGCCTGCTGCAAACCGCGCTGACGCTACCCTTCATCCTGTTTGCGATTCCGGCAGGACTTCTCGCCGACCGGATCTCACGGCGCTGGGTGATGGCGGCCTCCGAGGCGCTGCGCGCGGCGGCGCTGGCCGGAATCCTGCTGCTGATCTGGTTGGGACAGATGACGCTGCCGCTGCTTTCGCTGCTCGGCTTCGTCGCTGTCTGCGGCACGGTCGCCTACAGCGTCGCGGCCCCTGCCCTGGTGCCCTCGCTGGTGACGCCACAACAATTGCCTGCGGCGAACGCGCGGATCGAACTCGCGCGTACCGTTGCTTTCGCGAGCGGTCCCGCGCTCGGCGGCGTGCTGGTCGGATGGGTCGGCGCCGCGCCCGCGTTCGGTTTTGCCGCGGCGCTGTCGGTGATCGCGGTCGTGCTGCTGTCGGGTATTTACGAGCCGGCGCGTGCACGGGCGCCGCGGCGTCATCCCCTGCAGGACATCAAGGAAGGCGCGGCGTTCGTGCTGCATCATCCGCTGCTGCGGCCGGTCTTCATCACCCAGTTCATCTTCAATACGGCATCGTTCCTGCTGCTTGCCGTGTTAGTGCCCTACGCCGTGCGCCATCTCGGCCTGTCCGCCGCCGGCGTCGGCATGACGCTCGGCATGTATGGCGTCGGCATGGTGGTCGGCGCGCTGGCGGCAACGCGGGTGATGCAGCGGCTCGCCTTCGGCACCGTGATCGGGCTCGGCCCGGTCACGGGCTTCATCGCCGCAACGGTGATGGCGCTGACGACCTTCGCGCCGACGCCGTGGCTCGCAGGCCTGAGCTTCTTCCTGCTCGGCGCAGGTCCGATACTCTGGGTGATCTCGACCACGACGTTGCGCCAGTCAGTGACGCCGCCGTCGCTGCTGGGGCGCGTCTCCGCGATCAACATCATGAGCTACGGCGCCCGGCCGCTCGGTTCAGCCTTGGGCGCCATCGTCGGCGGACTCTACAGCGCCGAGGCCTGCCTCTATCTGGCGACGGCGATCTTCGGCGCCCAGGCGCTGGTGATCTGGCTTTCGCCCGCCGTCGCGCTGGCACGCCAGCCGGACATGATCGGTGAGCCGGCGCGGTGCTGACAGGCTGCGCCCGCGGTCGCGGTTGCGACCAAAGCATGCGGCCCTTGAGTCAAAACCCGGCTGCAACGCCGATTCCAGCATCGGCGTTTTCGACATGCCCGCTACGCCTCCATTTTGCCTTGCTCGATGAGAGGAAGGGAGGCTGCGCGTCAAACCGGGACAAACTCCGCGGCCTGAACCGGCAGATAACCGTATCAATACTTTCGTTTGGATTTCTGAGCCGCGTGTCCAACTGAGCCAGCCAGATTTCGATCTTGCGGATGGAAGCGGGGCCGAGCCCGGTTATCTCGCCAAGATCTCTCCTGGTGTGCAGGGATACGATCTGCGGAAACAACGCCCTGCGCACCGATCTCTTTCGCGCAACCAGTTTGGCGTAATCAGAAGCTAGGATTTGGTCGACCACGAACGATGGCAATTCGAGTCTCGACCGTTCGTATCCGCGAAGCCTTGGCTGGAACATTTCTTCCCCATCACTCGTGTTGTTGCCCGACCTGCAGCCCGCTCGGGTTCAAGAGGCCACGAAAGCATGCATTGGCTCAGTTGGTGCGCTCACGATCCGATCCGATACGGCCTGGAGTTCGGCGAAGAACGTGGCCGCATCCAGCGTTTCTCGTGACCCGGCAACGGCCAACAGCAGCCTCGCCCGAAGCATCGCGGCAACCGCGCCGCCCATCGCCTCGTCGAGCGTCGCCAAACGACGCAGCGTTTTGTCAGGAACCTGATCCAGCGTCATTTCAATCCGCTCGAGCACGCGGCGTTGCGGCTTGCCGCAATCGAACTCCTCGTTGATATCCGCGATCGCGTCACAGACTTCTGCAGAGAAGCGATCAGCAGCAGCCGTCGATACATCTATCATGATGAAGTCGGTCCCTCGGCTTTTGACGCAAGGCTTTCACTTCGCAACAAAGAGGGCCACGGACGACCGTTCCCGCCCGCGGCCCTCGACGGAACGTCTAGAAATTGGCAGTCGCGGAAAGGCGGAATACCCTTGGCGAACCAGGCGTGATGTTGTTGTTGCCGTCGGCGGTCGCGATGTAACGCCGGTCGAACAGGTTCTCGATGTTCAGCTGGGCCCGCCACATATTGTTGAGCCGGAAGAAGATCGCGGCGTCGACGCGGGTGAACTCCGGCAACAGCACCGTGTCATCGGACGAGGCAAAGAAGTTGGTGTAGTGGATGACACCCAGGCCCGCCGCCCACATCGGATTGAACTGATACCTGTTCCAGAGCGAGAACGTGTTGAAAGGCACGAGGCCGACACGGTTGCCCGTGACGATGGTGCCGGACGTGGGGCTGGTGATCCGGGCATCCGTATAGGCATAACCGCCGGTGACCTGCCAATCATCGGTCACGTAGCCGGCGAGACTGGCCTCGAAGCCCTTGGTGTTGGACGAGCCGGTCTGGAAGATGCCGGCAACGTTCGGATTCTGGAATCGGGTATTGGTCCGGTCGAGGTCGTAAACCGCGGTCTGGAATTGCAGGCGCGGGAAGATGTCCCATTTCAACCCGATCTCGCGATTCTCGAATTTCTCCGGAACCAGCAGAACAGTAGCGGTCGTCGGTGTCGTGCTGCTCAGGGTGCTGAACTGATCGCCGGCGCCGGGCAGGTAGGACACGCTGTAGCTGCCATAGATCGAAACATTCTCAACAGGCTTCAGCACGACGCCCAGGCGCGGCGACACCAGATCGTCAACGCGCGCGCTGGTGATGAATGACCGCCGGTCGGTTGACGACAGGTCGAAATGGTCGAATCGTAGACCGCCGATGATCTGCAGGTAGCGGGTGATCTCGATCTGGTCCTGGACGTAGACTGCACCGAGATTGAGCCTGTAGGTGTTATTGGCGTTGCCCGCGGTGTTCCGAAACGTCACCGGCACGAACGTGGTGGGGTTGCGAGGATTGACGGCGAACGTCGTCGCATTGCCGGGAAAGAAGCCATCCTGACGGAACGCAAGGCCGGTCTGGCGGCCGACTTCACCGCCGAAGACGACGGTATGGCGAACCGGGCCGGTGCCGAACCTGTATGTGAAGTCGGTCTGGTTGAAGAGATTCTGCCGGTCAGTCTCGTTGTTGTACGCGCTCAGGTTCACGGAGGTGCCGGCGACATTAACGGGGCCGCCGGGATAGATATTCTGATAGAACTTGTCGTATTTGGCCACCTGCGTTGCGTTCTTGACGGTGAGGCCGTTCTCAAAATCATGTTCGATCACGGCATTTCCGATATCCACGTCCGCCAGTGCGTAGCTGAGATTCGGATTGCCGAAATAAGTCGAAGGCGAGGTCTGGTAGGGATACTGCGGGAGCAAGCCGCCAGGCCGGAGTTGCGACGGGATGCCGCGATCGACCGTGCGATGGTCATGAAGATGCTCGTAGCTCAGCTTGACCGTCGTGGTGTCGTTTGGCGCAAAGGTCGCAGTCGGATTGATCGCCCAACGGTCCAGGCCGACGAAATCACGGTAGCTGTTGGTGTTCTCGTACATCGCATTGAACCGGAAGGCCCAGTTCTCGTTGACCGCCTGGCCGATATCCGTAGTCACGCGTGCGCCCGGATAGGAATTGCCGCCGAACGTCACCTCGCGAATGGTGACGCCGTCGGCCTCCTTGAGCACGCGATTGACGACACCGCCACCGCCGCCGCGCCCGAAGATCATCGCGTTGGGCCCCTTCAGGACCTCAAGACGCTGCAAGTTATAGAAATCGCGGAAGTACTGGACGTCGTCACGGATGCCGTTGGTGAAGAAGTCCGCATTGCTGCGCTGGCCACGGATGACGAGGTCGTCGCGGTGCGATTCTCCCTGATGATAGATCACTCCGGGGACATAGCGGGTGGCTTCGCCGATCGACGTGAAGGCCTGGTCCCTGATGAAGTCCTTGGTCAAAACGGTGACTGACTGCGGAACGTCGATCAGCGGCGTGTTGGTTTTGGTGGCGCTGGTGACGCTGTTGGTGATGTAGCCCACCTGTCCGGTCCGGGCACTCTGGCTGTTGACGCTGGGCGGCTGCTTCGCCGGCTGGGCCTGGGCGGCGGGACGCGGCCGTGCTGCCCGTGTGCTGGTCGTCCGCGGCGACGGCGCCTGGCGCACCCGCGGAGCGGCGCCCGGCGCCGTGACGGTGACAGGCGGCAGCGCCGCGCCACCGGATTGCTGCGCGAAAACGGGGCCGGAGGCGGATAGCCATGTGATGCCGACCGCAACCATACTTGTCGAAGCCAGAAGGTTCCTGCCCCAACGGGAGCCACGCGCCGCAATGTTGTTCGAAAAAGTCATTTTCACGCCCCTGCGTTGTGCCCGCCGGTTGATCGCGGCGGCTTGCGTGTTCCACCCAGAAACACGCGGGGCATTTGCAGGTTGAAGAATTAGCCCAGAATTAGATCGGAATTAGAATCGGTCGAGACACGTGACTTCGCGACGATGCTGTGTCGAAGGAACCACAAAACCATTGAAGTGCAGCCGGCCAGTTTAAAACTCTTCTAAATATCTGGTCTGCGCGAAGCTTGACCGTAACGGTCCGCTGCTCAACAAAAGCCGATGGATAGCCGCATTCATTTCCATCCAATTTATTATCAGACGCGAGCCACGGGTAAGAATGCGAATCTTGCTGATCGAAGATGACGGCATGTTCGGCAAGGCGCTTGCCCGCGGATTGAACGATAACGGCATCACCGTAGATTGGACCCGAAACGGCGCCGATGGTTTCGCCGCCTTGAAGCAAGCCGAATATTCCGCTGCCCTCATCGATATCGGTCTGCCGAAGATGTCGGGGCTGGAAGTGCTCAAGGAGGTCCGGCAAGCCGGGGCCAGGACGCCGGTTCTCATCATCACCGCGCGCGACGCATCCAAGGACGTGATTGCCGGGCTCGATCTCGGCGCCGACGACTACCTCGTGAAACCGTTCGAGTTGCCGGTGCTGCTCGCGCGCATGCGGGCGGTGATGCGTCGCGCCAACGACCAGGCGTTCACGCTGTTGAAGAGCGCCGAAGTCACGCTCGATCCCGCCAGCCGGATTGCGACCTTTCGCGATCTCCAATACGTGCTTTCAGGACGGGAGTTCTCAGTGCTCTACGCGCTGATGGAACGGCCCGGTCGAATTCTGTCACGCGCGCAGCTCGAGACCCGCATCTATGGCTGGGGCGAGGAAGTCCAAAGCAATGCGATCGATGTCCTGATCCACGGTTTACGCAAGAAGTTCGGCAAGGATATCGTGCACAACGTCCGCGGCACAGGCTGGATGGTAACGAAGGAACAGCGGTGAAATCCCTGCGGCGCGCAGTCATGGTCTACGTGACGATTCTTCTCGTGGCGGTCAGCGTGGCCGCGGCCGTTACCTCATATTATTTCGTCAAGTATGAGGTCAACAGCTTTCAGGACAACGCACTGCAGGAAGTCGCCCTCACCGCCGGCCTTTTGTTCCGGGATGATATTCAGCCTCGTATAGATGCCGAACTCGAAGATCAACTGGTGGTGCAGGTCTGGGATCTGGGCGGGTTACCGGTGCATCGCTCCGGACCCTCGTTCGACATCCCCTACCAACGAGAGCTGGGTTATTCCGACGTAACTCAGGACGGCGTACGCTTCCGGGTATTCCGCGCGCAGGATTCAAGGCATGCCATCCAGATCTCACAGCGGTGGAGCGCGCGCGAGGAAGTCGCGGCGTACGCGGCTGCGGGCGCCGTGCTTCCCTTGCTTGCCTCGACTCCGCTGGCATGGCTCCTGATCGGCTGGGCCGTCAGGCGGGTGCTTTCCGGCCTCGGCGATTTGTCGACGGATATCGGCCGGCGAAGCGCCGAAGCCAAAGACAGTTTGAGCCTCGCAGCCGTTCCCCAGGAAATCGTCCCGCTGGTGAGCGCCATGAACTCTTTGATCGAACGGCATCAGCACGCATTGGATGTCCAGCGTCGATTTGTGTCCGACGCCGCGCACGAACTACGCACGCCGCTCGCGGCCCTTCAGATCCAGACAGACAATTTGCGGGCGCAGGAACTGGCAGGCGGGGCGCGGGAAGTCGCCCAGGATCTCCAGAACGGCGTCAGGCGCGCGACCTATTCGGTCAATCAGCTACTGACGATGACACGGGCGGACTCGTCGATGGAAAGCGATGCGGAAACCATACAGGCCAGCGTTCTCGTAGGACTGATCGTTGCGGCCATCGCCCCCGTCGCCGAAGCGAAAGGGATCCGGCTCGTTACCGACGTGCAGGGCAACGCTCCGATCACGGTCAAGGCGGCCGAGATCAACCTCGTCCTCTCCAATCTTCTCGACAACGCAGTCCGCTATACCAGCCCGGGTGGGCTGGTGCATATCGAAGGGAAACAAGGGGTGGATACCTTCGCCATCAAGGTCACGGACAATGGCTGCGGAATTCCCGAAACGGCGTTGCCGCAGATTTACGACCGCTTCTTCCGGGCGGCCCCAATCGACATCGATGGCACCGGACTTGGACTGGCGATCGCCAAGTCAGCAGCGGACCGGAGCGGCGCACGCATCGACATCAGGAATCGCAATGATGCCGCAGGCGTCACGGCGACCGTCGAAATACCGCTGGTCCCGGCGAAATCGACGCCAACGCGTCCGCCTCTCTCCGGAGGCGCATCTGCACGCAAGGATTCGGCGATCATTTCTGCCTCCTAGCTCAACCTCCGCCGCCACGATCTCTGCCAACGCCCTGTTCGCGCTCGGCGTGGTGCTGACGGTATTTTCGCTTGCGGCCGTCGGGCTCTACACGCTGCGATTCCGCGCAGCTAGGGCCGCATGAACATGAAGTCGGTATCGGGATCGCAGTTCTCGGCGACGAAGCGCAGCTCCGACTGAACGTCGGACACGCCTCGGCTCTCCAGATATTTGCTGACCACGAGGCCCAGCATCGCGCGGCATATGGCGTCGGCCCCCTGCCCGGCGGCTTCCGCCTCGGCAACGGCCGCGGAAAAATGACGTGTCGCTATTTCGGTTGCGGACATGCTGACCACCTTTTCCCGTCGCACCGGTCGTGCGGCAGGAGTTGAGACGGAAGCCGGGCCACCGCGCCTTGATATGAATCAAGCCGGGTCAGGACGCCAGATACCGCTCGTACTTCCCGCCCACGACCTCGTCGGCGGTAATGTCCGGATCGAGCGTGTAGAGATCCTGCGCGCGGCGGATGCCGCGGAGCGCGAAGCGGCCGGTGGAAACCAGATAGTTCCGTCCCGCCGCGTCGAGCCCCGAGCGGAACGCCGACGACATCAGCAACTCCCGATCGACCGAGCGGCACATCGAGGCGATGCGGCTGACCTCGTTGACGGCAGGCCCCACCACGGTGAAATCGAGCCGGTCGTCGCTGCCGATATTGCCGTAAAACACCTCGCCGACATGCAGGCCGACATGGGCCGTCGTCACCGGGCGGTTCTCGCCGGTGCGGCGGCTGTTGAGCGCGCGCATGTTGCGGCGAAAACGATGTTCGGCGGCGAGCGCGGCGCGCCGGGCCGCCGCCAGGTTCTCGTTGGTGAACATCGCCAGCACGCCGTCGCCGATCAGCTTCAGCACCTCGCCGCCGGCTTCATGGATGGCGTCGATCGAGGCCTGCGCGTAGTCGTTGAGGAACGGGATGATCTCGTCCGGCTCGATGCTCTCGCTGATCGCGGTCGAGCCGCGCAGGTCGGAGAACCATAGCACGGTGTTGATGCGCTCGGTGATGCCTCGCGCGATCCGCCCGCGCAGCACCTGCTCGGCCGCGTCGCGCCCGAGATAGACCCGGCCCAGCGTCTTGGCGATGTCGGCCTGCGCCGCGGTCTTGATCGCCAGCCCCAGCACCGGCACCAGATCGCGCAGCGCCTCCAGCCCCTGCGCGCCAAAGCCCTCTTCACGCCGCGTCACCCAGTAGGAATAGACGCAGTCCATCTGTCCCATGGTGCCGGCCTCGCCGAACCGGTGCGTATAGGCCACCAGATGCTTGTGGCCCTTCTCGGCGAGTTCTCCCATGAACTTGAAGTTGTTGGTGCCGCTGACGAGGTCGAGCGGCAGTTCCTCGTGGCCGGTTTCGAGCATGTGATAGAAGATCGAGCTGCGCCAAGCCTCAGCGGCTTCGCCCTCGTTGGTCGAACCATATTCGAAGACGTCGCTCTCGTTGGTCTCGGCGTCGTTCCAGCGAAAGCCGCGCCCCTCGAAGATCGGGTGCAGCGTATCGATGAAGACCATCCCGCGCGACACCGGAAGGCCCTCGGTGCGGCAGCGCTCGCAGAAGCCGCGGATCAGGTCATTCTCGGACATGCCCGTAAGGCCCTGGCTGACCAGCCAGTTCATCAGGCGCAGGCGGGGCGTGAGTTCCATGAGCCATTATGCCGCGCAATCGTGCGGAGTGAAAGGCGCGGTCTCCTCAACGTTTCGCGCGCGCGACCGCCTCGCCGTCTTCCTTGACGAAGGTGGCGACCGGGTTGTCGAGCAGATCGAGCACCAGCTCCGAAGGCCGGCACAGCCGCACGCCCTTTTCCGTCACCACGATCGGCCGGTTGATCAGGATCGGATGGGCCATCATGAAGTCGATCAGTTCGTCGTCGCTCCATTTGGGATCGGCGAGGCCCAACTCCGCATAGGGCGCACCCTTCTCGCGCAGCAGCTCGCGCGGCGAGATGCCGAGCGCCGCGATCAGTTCGCCCAGCCGGGCGCGGCTCGGCGGCGTCTTCAGATACTCGATCACCTCGGGCTCCTCGCCGCTCTGCCGGATCATCGCCAGCGTGTTGCGCGAGGTGCCGCAGGCGGGGTTGTGATAGATCGTGACGGTCATGGATGAGGCCCTGATTGTGGCCGGCCGACAAACGGAAGCGGCGCGTTTTCCGATTTGACGCCTCTTGTGCGACGGGCGCATATGGCACGCAAGCAAGAAAAAGGGCGGATTCGAAGACGGATGATGCCAGCAAGGAAAACGATGGCGAGCAAGCCATGAGCACGCGGCCGCTTTCGATCATTCTGGCGCTCGGCACGACGCAGACGCTGGCCTGGGCGTCCAGCATGTATCTGCCGGCCATCCTGGCCGATCCGATCGCGCGCGATCTCGGCGTCTCCTCGAACTGGGTGTTTGGCGCATTCTCGGCATCTCTGGTGCTTTCCGCCGTGCTCGGGCCGCGCATCGGCCGTCAGATCGACCTGGTCGGCGGGCGGCCGGTGCTGTCGATGTCCAACCTGGTGCTGGCAGCCGGGCTGACGCTGCTCGGCTTCACCACGTCGATCCCTGTTCTGATCCTCGCCTGGCTGCTGCTCGGCGTCGGCATGGGCGCAGGGCTTTACGATGCCGCCTTTGCAGCGCTCGGGCGCATCTATGGCGATGCGGCGCGCCGCTCGATCACCGGCATCACGCTGATTGCGGGCTTTGCGTCGACAGTCGGATGGCCGCTGTCCGCATGGGGCCTCGAGACCATCGGCTGGCGCAATACCTGCTTCGCCTGGGCTGCGGCCCATATCCTGATGGGACTGCCGATCAATCTGCTGATGCTGCCGGCGGTGAAGGGCGCGAAGACCGCGGTCGCCGCAGTGGTCAAGCCGCATATCCCGATCGACCGCACCATGATCGTACTGGCGTTCGTGTTCGCGGCGGCCTGGACCGTTACCGGCGCGATGGCGGCGCATCTGCCGCGCCTGATGGAGGCTGCCGGCGCGACGAGCACGCAGGCGATATTCGCCGGCGCCCTGATCGGGCCGTCGCAAGTGGCCGCCCGCATCTTCGAGGCGAGCTTTCTCAGCCGCTATCACCCGCTGGTGTCGACCAGGCTCGCCTGCATCACGCACCCGATCGGCGCCGCGATCCTCGGCCTCGCCGGCGGCGGCGCCGCCAGCGTGTTCGCGATCTTTCACGGCTCCGGCAACGGCATCCTCACGATTGCCCGCGGCACGCTGCCGCTCGCGATCTTCGGACCGGAGAATTACGGTTACCGCCTCGGCATCATCGGCGCGCCGGCCCGGATGGCGCAGGCGGCAGCGCCCCTGCTGTTCGGGCTTCTGATCGAGATCATGGGCGCGCGGGTGCTGATCGTCTCCTCCGCGCTCAGCATCGCGGCGTTGCTGGCGCTGTTCCTGCTGGGCAAGGTGCCGCCGCGAACGGAAGCGTGAATACTTCGTATGCGCAAAACTATCGAATCAAACGCTTTCATAATTTCAGTAAATTGCGCCGCACCTCCCTAGCCCGCCGCTAAGACCTTTTCGTCATGAGGATATAACAAGCGGAAACCAATTTGCCGGTTGTCCGAGGCGACGGTATGTTTGAGCTAGCGAGTTCTGGAATTGGGATATGAACGAAGTCACCCGTCTAAGCGAACTGGAAGCCGAGTGCCGTCTGCGCGCGCTCGGCGATCCGGAAAGGAAATGGTACTGGCTCGCGCAGGCCGCCAAATACCAGGTCCAGGCCAGCCAGAAGATTGCGTTTCGCTTCGAGAAGCCCAGCCGCGCGCCGGAGGTCAAACTGAAATTGTGGTCGCACCGTCGCGACCAACGCCGGTCGATGGACGCCCTCCCGCTCGAACGGCGAACGGGCTGATCGTTTAGCGCTCTCCTCAACCAATCGACAGCACACAGGATGGGTTTCGCTGCAGCGGAACCCATCCTTGTACAAACTTTTCCCAACGTTCAAACCATCTCCTCCGGCGCCAGCCTGCAGGCATCGCCGCTGATTTCGATCTGCAGCGTCGCGTGGTGAATTTTGAAACGGTGGGACAGTTCGGCGCAGACATGATGCAGGAAGGCGTCGTCGCTGCCGCCGGGCCGCACCAGATGCGCGGTCAGCGCGGTCTCGTTTGTGCTCATGGCCCAGACGTGGAGGTCGTGCACCTCCGAAACACCTTCCAGCCCGGCCAGATATTCCCTCACCTCCGTGAGGACGATGCCGCGCGGCACGCCATCGAGCGCGAGGTTGACGCTGTCGCGGGCAAGACCCCAGCCGCTCCAGAACACCACAGCAGCGATAACGAGGCTGATCGCCGGGTCGAGCCACAGCCAGCCGGTCAGCATGATGATGCCGGCAGCCACGACCACGCCGAGCGAGACGCCGGCATCGGCCACCATGTGCAGATAGGCGCCGCGGATGTTGAGGTCGCCGTGACGCCCGCGCATGAACAACAGCGCCGTGCCCCCGTTGACGACGACGCCGAGCGCCGCGACCAGGATGACGGTCAGCCCCGCCACCGGCGCGGGATCAGCCAGGCGATTGACCGCCTCGACGACGATACCGCCGACCGCCACCAGCAGCAGGCCGGCGTTGAACAGGGCCGCCAGGATCGAGGCGCGGCGAAAACCATAAGTATGCCGCTGCGTCGGCTTCCTCTCGGAAAGCCACGCCGCACCCCACGCCAGCAGCAGCGCGGCCACGTCGGATAGATTGTGAAGCGCATCCGAAATCAGCGCCAGCGAATTGGCGGTGTAGCCGAAGATCAATTCGGCGATAACGAACGCGGTATTGAGCGTAGCGCCGATGGCAAACGCACGGCCGAAATTGTCCGGCGCATGGCTGTGGCCGGCGTGACCATGGGAATGGCCATGCGCGTGGGAGTGGCCGTGATGATGGTGATCGTGCGTCATGCCGCCTCGATGGATTCCGACGGCGATTTATATAGCGCAGGACCCTTCGAATACTATTACAGCGACACCGCGATCAGTTCCTCCACCAGCGGCCCTCCGCCAACCGCAAAAACGATAAACTGCTTGCCGCCGGCCATGAAGGTCATCGGTGCGCCCGTCGCGTTGGCCGGCAGCTCCATCTCGGCCAGCATTTCGCCGCTCGTCTTGTCATAGACCCATAAATGCGGGTCGCGATTGTGGAGGTCGCGTATCGGCAGATTGAGTCCGGGTACGAAGCGTGGCGGGCTGTAATATCCCAACTGGACGACGACCATGACCGTGCTGGTAACCAGCGCCCAGCTCCGCGACGGCAGCCCAAGATTCTCCGATATGTTGAGCTTGCTGACCGAAGGCATCGCCGCGCTGCGTCCCACCGGAATGCGCCAGCGATGCTCGCCGGAGTTCATGTCGATGGCAACGATGCTGCCGAATGGCGGCTTGAGCAGCGGCAATCCGCGCGGCCCCGGCAGAAATTGCGGCAGCCCGATGAAGTCGTAATTGCCTTGCCACGGCTCGGGCTTGCGAATGAACAGAAGCGTGGGCAGGCGCTGCGTCCCGACATAGAGCGTGGCGGTTTCGGGATCGATCGCAGCACCCGTCCAGCTCGCGCCGCCGGCATTGCCCGGCACCGCGATGGTGCCGCGCTGCGACGGCGGGGTGTACAGCCCTCCGCGATCATATGCCCTGGCGATATCGATCGCCTCCTTGTGGATCTCCGGCGTGAGGTCGATCAGATCCTCGTCGCGCGCGCCCTGGAGATCGAACGGCGCCGGCTTGCTCGGAATCGGCTGCGTCTTCGAGGCGCTCTCGCCGGGTACATCAGACGCCGGCACCGGCTGCTCCTCGATCGACCACACCGGCTTGCCGGTGACGCGATCGAACACATAGACGAAAGCCTGCTTCGTCACCTGCGCCACAGCCTTGATCGGTTTTCCCCCAACGGTGATGTCGATCAGGTTGGGTGCGGCCGGCGGATCGTAGTCCCACAGCCCGTGATGGACGAGCTGGTAGTGCCAGACCATCTTGCCGGTCGTCACATCGAGGCAGACGAGGGTTTCTCCATAGAGCCCGTCGCCCGGCCGATGGCCGCCATAGTAGTCGTTGGTCGGCGTGCTCACCGGCAGATAGACGTATCCGAGTTCCTCGTCCGCGCTCATCGGCGCCCAGACGTTGGCGTTGCCGGTTTCCTTCCAGGAGTCTTTCTGCCATGTGTCGGCGCCGGGCTCTTCGCCTTGCGCGACGGTATGGAACGTCCACAGCAGCCGGCCGCTGCCGGCATCGAAACCCCTGACGTCGCCAGGCGGCGACGGCTTCGTCGCCCACCAGTCCATCACGGAGGATCCGACCACGATGACGCCGCGCACGATCACCGGCGGCGACGTCATGGTGTAATAGTTGCGATCGACCGGCCGGCGAAGGCCCTCGGTCAGATCAATCCGTCCGTCGGTGCCGAATGATGGGACGGGCTTTCCGGTCCTGGCGTCGAGCGCGATCATCTGCGCGAACGCGGTGAGGATGACGATGCGCTCGTCGTCGCCGTTCCGCCAGTAGGCGACGCCGCGGTGCAGCCAGCCGAGATTGGCGGGAAGCCCAAGGCCGTTTTCGTAGATCTTCGGGTCGAATACCCACTTGGTCGCGCCGGTGGCGGCGTCGATGGCGGCGACCTGCGACAGCGACGTCGAGGTGTAAAGCACCCCGCCGATCATCAGCGGCGTCGATTCATTGCCGAAGCTCGGACCGATCGTCGGATCGGCCGCCCTGATCGCCATGTCAGGCGATTTCCAGCGCCAGGCGATATGCAGCTTGCCGGCGTTGGTGCGGTCGATCTGCGTCAGCGGCGAATAGCGCGCTGCGGCATAGGTTCCGGCATAAGCGGGCCATTCGCCCTGCGAAAGAGCCTTGGTGGATTCAGGCGCCGCGCCGGGGATGGATTGCGCGCGGAGGTTGGCTGGCGCCGCGGACAGGGTGACTGCAATGCCGATCGCCGCCAGAAGCCGTCGCCATCCCGATTCTTGCATTGCTGCCCCCCGCTTTCAGGCCAGCACCAACCGGAGCACGGACGCCGTCCACCGGCATCCGTGGAAATCGTAGGCTCCTATTCCACGCCCCGCAAGAACTTGTTCGATTTCGGCAGGCCGTGCGCGAGACGGCCGGCGTCGGCGCGGTTGCCGCGCCAGTCGGCCAGGTCCTTGGCGCTCATGCTCTGCTCGCGGCCGGCGGAGTCCTTCCAGGTCAGCCCGGCCTTCAGCTCGAACACCGCGACGTCGGACAGCTTGGCGCTGGAATATTTCTGCAGGCGCACGCCACGGCCGCGCGCCATCTCCGGGATCTGGTCGAGCGGAAACAGCACCATCTTGTGATTGGTGCCGATCACGGCGACGGTATCGCCCGCCACAGTGGTAATGGCGCAGGCCTCGTTCGGCATAGTGACGTTGAGCACCTGCTTGCCCTTGCGGGTGTTACCGACGCAATCCTCTTCCTTGACGACGAAACCCTGGCCTTCGCTGCTCGCGATCAGGAATTTGCGTTCGCCCTTGTGGACGAACAGCGAAACGATCGCGGCGTCCTGCTCGAGGTCGATGAACATGCGGATCGGCTCGCCATGGCCACGGCCGCCCGGCAGCTTTGCGACATCGAGCGAATAGAATTTGCCGTTGGTAGCGAACAGAAGCAGTTTTGACGTGGTCTCCGCGAAGAAGGCGTGGTCGAGCTTGTCGTCGGTCTTGAACGCCAGCCCCGAGATGTCCTCGACGTGGCCCTTGAGCGTACGGACCCAGCCCTTTTCGGAGATCACGATCGTGCACGGCTCGCGCTCGACGAAGGCTTCCTCGATCGCGGCGAGATCGTGCTCGGGCGCGTCGGCGAATTGCGTGCGGCGCTTGCCGAGCGGCGTCTTCGGCCCGAACAGGTCGCGCACCTTGCGGACCTGCTCGCCGACCTTGGACCATTGCTCGGCTTCGGAAGCGAGCAGCGACTTGAGGCCCTTCAGCTCGTTGCGAAGGTTCTTGTCCTCGGTGCGGATCTCGAATTCCTCGAGCTTGCGCAAGCTGCGCAGGCGCATGTTGAGGATGGCCTCGGCCTGGATCTCCGTCAGCTTGAACGCCTTGATCAAGGCCGGCTTCGGCTCATCCTCGGTGCGGATGATCTTGATCACCTTGTCGATGTTCAGATAGGCGATCAGGTAGCCGCCGAGGATTTCGAGCCGGTTCTCGATCTGCGCCTTGCGGTAGTTGGAGCGGCGCACCAGCACGTCGCGCAGATGGTCGAGCCATTCGCGCAGGCACTCGGCAAGTCCGACGACCTTCGGGATCTTGCCCTTGACCAGCACGTTGAGGTTCAGCGAGATCTTGCTCTCGAGCTCGGTGAGCCGGAACAGCGACTCCATCATCAGCGCCGGATCGACCGCGCGGGACTTCGGCTCGATGATGAGGCGGATGTCTTCCGCCGACTCGTCGCGGACATCGCCGACCAGCGGCAGCTTCTTCTCGTTGAGCAGTTCGGCGATCTTCTCGACCAGCCGCGACTTCTGCACCAGCCACGGAATTTCGGTGATGACGACGACCCAGGTGCCGCGGGCGCCCTCTTCCTGGACCCACTTGGCGCGGGTACGGAACGAGCCGCGCCCGGTCATGTAGGCTTCGGCGATGCTTTCCTTGGAGTCGACAATGATGCCGCCGGTCGGGAAATCGGGACCCTTGACCCATTTCAGCAGCGACTTCGACTTCGCTTCCGGTTTCTCGATCAGATGCAGCGCGGCGTCGCACAGCTCGGCGGCGTTGTGCGGCGGGATCGAGGTGGCCATGCCGACCGCGATGCCCTGCGCGCCATTGGCGAGCAGGTTCGGGAAGCCGCCGGGCAGAACCACCGGCTCCTTGCTCTGGCCGTCGTAATTGGGACGAAAGTCGACGCCGTCCTCGTCGATGCCTTCGAGCAAGAGCCGCGCGACATCGGTCATGCGCGCTTCGGTGTAGCGGTAGGCGGCCGGATTATCGCCGTCGATATTGCCGAAATTGCCCTGGCCGTCGACCAGCGGATAGCGCGAGGAGAAATCCTGCGCCAGCCGCACCATGGCGTCGTAGATCGCCTGGTCGCCATGCGGATGGAACGAACCCATCACGTCGCCGACGATCTTGGCCGACTTCTTGAACGGCGTGCCGGGATCGAGGCGCAACAGGCGCATGCCGTACAGGATGCGCCGGTGCACCGGCTTCAGCCCGTCGCGGGCGTCCGGCAAGGCACGGTGCATGATGGTCGAGAGCGCGTAGGCGAGATAGCGCTCTTCCAGCGCGTCGCGCAGCATGACCTCGTGAATTTCCGCCGGCTCTTCCGGCGGCAACTGTCGTTTTCCCATGGGGAGGCGTTAAACTTTTCGGGTGAATCGGGCAAGAATTGAATCAAGGCGGCCGTCGCCCCCTGCGTTCGCAGGGACGACCAGACGGAGGGAGCAAGTCAGGCAGAGGAACTGATTCGCGCCCGATTCCTCGTCACCGCGTTGATGAACCCGTCCCGCGCGTCCGAATGGCCCTGCCCGCGTGGTTCCAGCACATGGCGGAGCAGGAACAGGCCGGTGAGGCGAAAGCCGTCCTGCAGGTCCTGATCCGACCAGCCGTTCTTGCCACCCTCGCCTTCGCGGAGGAAGGCCGGCAGCCGCAGCAGCCGGTCCCGGTAAGGCTCGCCGGCCACTCGCGACACCGCGCCGCCGGATTTCGGCGAGACGTAGATCAGGTCCGCGGTCGCGCCGGTCGCGGCGCAGTTTTCCAGATCGAGGCCGAAGCCGAGCTCGGTGAGCATCGCAAGTTCGAACCGGATGAGATGCGCCGCCGCGCCGCCGGCATCGTCGAAATCGTCCAGCGTGCGGTCGAGCATCTCGTAGATGTCTTCATGCGGATCGCGCTCGGGCAGCAGCCGCGCCAGCGAGGCCAGATGGGTCACTCCATAGACCGCGTGCGAGGACGCCAATAGCGTCGCCGCACGCAGCCGCGTGCCTTCGAGCTGGTAATAGCCGAGGTGCTCGTCGAGCCGCGCCCGCCACACCGCAGTGACGCTGTTGCCGGGCTGCAGCAGCGGCCGCATCCGCGACGAGGAACCGCCCCGCACCAGGCCGAGATGCCGGCCGTGGCTGCGCGTCAGCAGTTCGACGATGGCGGAAGATTCGCCATGCCGCCGCACCCCGAGCACGATGCCTTCGTCGGTCCATTCCATGGCGGGAGCTTACAGGAGATTGCGGTGGGACGCAGTGTTCTCTCGACCGTCATTCCGGGGCGCGAAGCGAACCCGGAATCTCGAGATTCCGGGTTCGATGCTTCGCATCGCCCCAGAATGACAGAGAAAACCTACGCGTTGAACCAGCCAACCGCGTCGCCGGTGGCGGAGAAATAGAGCCCGGCCGCCGTCAGCGCGCAGGAGACGACCTCGATGCCGCTGTCGAACTGCACGCCGTTCACGCCGATCGCCTGCAGCAGCGAGAGCACCGACAGCACGAGGGCTGCGCCCAGCACCCAGCGCGGCCAGTTCTTGCGGCGTTGGGCCGCCAGGTAGACGAAGTAGACCAATAGCAGGATCAGGCCGCCCGCCATCACGGTCGCCGTGCTGATCATCTGCTCCGTCATGTCGCCCCTGGGGGTGCGGTCCTGAAACGCCACCGACACCGCATCCAGCGTCAGCGACATGTATAGCAGCGCCTCAAACCACTGCACGTTCCGGGGTATGTTCATCGGCTTGTTCTTCGCAATGACGTTGCCTGGTCATTCCCTGGGGAATTCGAGTCCCATTTCCCGGTAGCGGTCCGGATCGTCGCCCCAGTTCTCGCGCACCTTGACGAACAGGAACAGATGGACGGGCTGGCCGACGATTTCGGCGATCTCCTTGCGCGATTCGGCACCGATCGACTTGATGGTGGCGCCGCCCTTGCCGAGCACGATCTTGCGCTGGCTTTCGCGCTCGACAAAAATCGTCTGCTCGATACGAACCGATTTGTCCTTGCGCTCGGTCCAGCTATCGGTCTCGACGGTGGATTGATACGGCAGCTCCTGGTGCAACTGACGATAGATCTTTTCGCGGGTGATTTCCGCCGCCAGATGCCGCATCGGCGCGTCCGACATCTGGTCTTCCGGGTAGTGGAACGGCCCCGGCGGCACCATCTTCGCAAGGACCTTGCGCAGATCGTCGACGCCATCGCCCGACAGCGCCGAGATCATGAAGGTGTGCTCGAATTTCATGCGCTCGTTGGCGGCCTGCGCCAGCGCCAGCAGTTTCTCGCGCGGGATCAGGTCGATCTTGTTCAGCACGAGGATCTTGGGGTGAGCCACCGACGCAAGCTTGTTCAGGATCGCGTCGGCCTCCTCGTCGATGCCGGCCTTGGCATCGAGCAGCACGCAGACGAGGTCGGCGTCATGGGCGCCGCTCCAGGCGGTGGAGACCATGGCGCGGTCGAGCCTGCGCTTCGGCAGGAAGATGCCGGGCGTATCCACCAGGATGATCTGGGCATTGTCCTCGATCACGATGCCGCGGATCAGCGCCCGCGTCGTCTGCACCTTGCGGGAAACGATCGTGACCTTGGAGCCGACGAGGGAATTGACCAGCGTGGACTTGCCGACATTGGGCGCGCCGATCAGCGCAACGAAACCACATCGGGTCTCGCCGGAATCCGCGGCGGGTGACGGTTCAACTGTCATTGCTGCTGCCACCAACGCCTTCGCGCTCGATCATCGCTGACGCCGCGACCTTTTCGGCCGCGCGCTTTGAGCCGCCCACACCTTCGGCAGGCGCCAGCCCCGGCAGATCGACGGCGACGCGGAATTGCGGATCGTGATGCGGCCCGGTGCGCTCGATCTCGCGATAGACCGGCGTCGGCAAGCCCTTGCTCTGGGCCCATTCCTGCAGCACCGTCTTGGGATCGCGCAGCGGCCGTCGCGGCTTTCGCATCCGCTCCACCCAGTTGCGCTCGACGAATTGCGAAGCCGCGGCATGGCCGCCGTCGAGATAGATCGCGCCGATCACCGCCTCGCAGATGTCGCCGAGCACGGACTTGCGCAGCCGCGCGCCCGCGCCCGCGCCGACCGCGCCGAGCTTGATGTCATCGAGCAGCCCGAGCGACTTCGCCACGTCGGCACAGCTTTCCTTGCGCACCAGATCGGCCAGGCGCTTCGAAAGTTCGCCCTCGTCGGCCCGCGGATAGGCGCGGTAGAGCATGTCGGAGATGATAAGCCCCAGCACATGGTCGCCGAGAAACTCGAGGCGCTGATAGCTGTCGGCGCGGTGGCGCGTCGCGGGCTTCAGCGCGGAGACATGCGTGAACGCAGTCGTCAGCAGCGCGGGATCGGAAAACTTGTAGCCGATGCGACCTTCGATCGCCGCGACCGCAGCCTTTGCTCCGGCCTTGCCGCGCTTTTTCTTCGGCGCGGCTTCGCGGCCGGCATCCTCCTGCCGGCCCGGCTCGCCCGAGGTCGCAGGATCAGGAATGATCGCTGTCTCGTCGTTCATCGCACGATTGAGAAGATACGATTCCAGCGTACCGCGGTCGGCCAGCGCCAGAACATCCAGGCGTGTTCGCCCTCGGCAATGGAGAAGAAGATCATCTGCGCCCGGCCGACGATATTCTCGAACGGCACATAGCCGACCGCAGACAAGACGCGGCTGTCGGTCGAGTTGTCCCGGTTGTCGCCCATCATGAAGTAGTGGCCCGGCGGCACGGTGTAGACGTTGGTGTTGTCGTAGAAGCCGTTGTCGACGCAATCGAGCGACTCGTAGCTGACGCCGTTCGGCAGCGTCTCCTTCCAGCGCTTGACGCGCGCGGTGGCGTCGGAGCCGCAGGGGTCTTCGCCGATGAAGTCGGACAGGCGCTCGCGCTTGACCGGCTTGTCGTTGATGTGGAGCAGGCCTTCCCGCATCTGGATGCGGTCGCCCGGCAGCCCGATCACGCGCTTGATGTAATCGGTGGAGTCGTCCTTGGGCAGCCGGAACACGACGATGTCGCCGCGGTTCGGCTCGGAGCCGAAGATGCGCCCGGAGAACAGCGGCGGCGACAGCGGGATCGAGTAGTGGCTATAGCCGTAGGAATACTTCGAAACGAACAGATAGTCGCCGACCAGAAGCGTCGCCTTCATCGATCCCGACGGGATGTTGAAGGGCTGGAACAGGAAGGTTCGGATCACCAGCGCGATCAGGAGAGCGTGGATGACGACGCGGATGGTTTCACCCAAGCCGCTTTCAGATTTAGTGCCGGATGTCACACTCATCGCTTTCCCAATTCCCGCGAGCTTCGCCCGCACGGTGGCAGAACGTTTTCCACGCGCGAATCGCTATCCGTTCGCGTCCGGAATACGGCCTCAATACTGCTGTTGAGGGCCAATTCCGGCGCTAACCTGAATCGGTCCCGGCTCGAAGTTCTCGCAGCGGCGTTTTAGACGGTTGTTCGTGGGCACGCAATCAAGCGCCTGGTAAAAACTTTCCAATCCATTGATAATTCAAAGATTTTTTAGTCTTGTCACACTTCCCCGGCGCGCACGCTGCACGATTCATGATTTGCCGGGCGCTACCGCCGAAATTATGACGAAGGCCTGCGCCAGCGGCCAATCGTCGGTAATCGACAGATCAATTCGTGCCTCGAACCCCTCCGGCGTCAATGCCTCCAGCCGGGCCAGCGCGCCGCCGGTCAGCTCCATGGTCGGACGGCCCCCCGGGAGGTTCACCACCCCCATGTCCCGCCACCAGACGCCGCGGCGGATGCCGGTGCCCAGCGCCTTGGAACAGGCCTCCTTGGCGGCGAATCGCTTGGCATAGGTCGCCACTTCCATCTTTTTGCTGTTGGAGCGGCGCGCCGCCCTGGCCCGCTCGGCGTCGGTGAAGATGCGATCGAGGAAGCGGTCGCCGTGGCGCTCGATCACCCTGGCCACCCGGGTGATGTCGATCAGGTCGGAACCGATCCCGATGATCATGGCCGGCCCGCGATCCGCTGCCGGCCGCGGTCCATGGCGGCGCGCATCTGCCGCACGGTCTCGCCAAGACCCACGAACAGCGCCTCCCCCATCATGAAATAGCCGATGTTGAGTTCGGCGATCTCGGGCAGCGCGGAAATCGTCTCGGCGGTCTGGTAGTCGAGGCCGTGGCCGGCGTGAACCTCGAGCCCCGCAGCGCGCGCCAATGCGGCACCGGCAACGATCCGCTGCCACTCCGCCTCGGCCTTTGCCGCATGACCGTCGACCACGGCATCGCACCAGCCGCCGGTGTGGATCTCGATCACAGGCGCACGCAGCCTTGCCGCCATTTCGATCTGGGCGGGATCGGCGGAGATGAACAGCGACACCCGGATGCCGGCATCGTTGAGCCGCGCGATGAAAGGCGCCAGCGCATTGTGCTGGCCGACCACGTCGAGCCCGCCCTCGGTCGTGAGTTCCTCGCGCCGTTCAGGCACCAGGCAGACCGCATGGGGCCGGGTGGCAAGCGATATCCGCAGCATGTCCTCGGTCGCCGCCATCTCGAAATTCAGCGGCTTTGATATCTCGGCCTTGAGGCGCGTCATGTCGGCGTCGCGGATATGACGGCGGTCCTCCCGCAGATGCGCGGTGATGCCATCGGCGCCGGCCTCGATCGCCGTAAGCGCGGCGCGCACCGGATCCGGCCGCGCGCCTCCCCGCGCGTTGCGCAAGGTTGCGACGTGATCGATGTTGACGCCGAGGCGCAGCGGTGGAGTTTTGGACATCACGGACTCGCAGCAAATCCTGTTGGACGACCCTCATCCTGAGGAGCGCGAAGCGCGTCTCGAAGGATGAGAGCCACCAGCCGGGCCGCATGGTTCGAGACGGCGCTTCGCGCCTCCTCACCATGAGGGTCACCGGTGGTGCATGAAGTTCTACCCATTGACGCGCTCGACCCGTGCGACCACGGCCTTGGCGCGCAACTGGGCGATGATAGCGCTGAGATGCTTAAGGTCATAGACCTCAAGGTCGATCGTGAGTTCGGTGAAGTCGGGCGAACGGCGCGACATGCTGATGTTATCGATATTGCCGTCATGCTCGGCGATCACGGTGGCGACCTGGGCGAGGCTGCCGGGCTCGTTGACGTTGTGGACCAGGATCCGCGCCGGGAAGCGCTGCGGCATGGTCTCGTCGATATCCCAGCGGACGTCGAGCCAGCGCTCCGGCTCCTCCTCAAAATCCTTCAGAGCCGGCGACTGGATCGGATAGATCGTGATCCCCTCGCCTGGCGTCACGATGCCGACGATGCGGTCGCCCGGCACGGCACCGCCGTTCGGCGCGAACTTGACCGGCAAATCCGAATTGATCCCGCGCACCGGGATGACGGAGGCGCTGCGCGCCGGATGCGGCGGCGGCGATTTCAGCTTCAGTTTCACCGCGAGGCTCTTCCTGGCCCCGTAGCGCACCATCCGCTCTTCCTTGTAGTCAGGATACATCGCGCGGGCGACGTCGGAGGCCTTGAGTTCACCGCGGCCGACAGAGGCCATCACGTCCTCGATCGAGGTGCGCGCCAGCCTTGGAAGTGCGCCCTTCAGCTTGTCGTCGGCATACTCGATCTTGGCGCGGGCAAACAGGCGATCGACAATGCGGCGGCCGAGACCGGCATATTGATCGCGCACCGCGGTCCGCGTCGCGCGGCGGATCGCGGCGCGGGCCTTGCCGGTGACGGCGAGCGATTCCCAGGCCGAGGGCGGCGCCGACTGGGCGACCGAGGTCAAGACCTCGACTTCGTCGCCGTTCTGCAGTTCGGACGACAAGGGCGCGAACTTGCCGTTGATCTTGCAGCCGACCGCCGAGTTGCCGACGTCGGTGTGAACGGCATAGGCGAAATCGATCACATTGGCCTGGCGCGGCAGCGCGATCAGCTTGCCTTTCGGCGTGAAGCAGAACACCTGGTCGTGGAACAGTTCGAGCTTGGTGTGCTCGAGAAACTCTTCCGGATTGGCGCTTTCGGACAGGATGCCGACGGTGTGGCGAAGCCAGGCAAAGGCGTTGGACTCATGCTTCAGCCGCTCGGTCGGCGAGCCCATGCCTTCCTTGTAGAACGCATGCGCGGCGATACCGAATTCCGCGATCTGATTCATTTCCTCGGTACGGATCTGCAACTCCACGCGCTGGTTGCCGGGACCGATCACGGTGGTGTGCAGCGAACGGTAGTCGTTCTGCTTCGGGGTCGAGATGTAGTCCTTGAAGCGGCCGGGCACCACCGGCCAGGTGGTGTGGACCACGCCGAGCGCGCGGTAGCAGGCTTCGACATCCTGCATCACGACGCGGAAGCCGTAGATGTCGGAAAGCTGTTCGAAACCGACCGACTTGCGCTCCATCTTGGTCCAGATCGAAAACGGTTGCTTGCGGCGGCCGTAGACGCGCGCGGTGATGCCGTTCTTCTGCAGGTTCTTGGAGAGCTGGCTTTCGATCTCGCCGATGAGGTTGCGGTTGCGGTCGGCGAGCGCATCGAGCCGCTGCTTCACCACCGCATAGGCTTCCGGATCGAGCGTATGGAACGAAAGATCCTCGAGCTCCTCGCGCATCTCCTGCATACCCATGCGGCCGGCGAGCGGCGCATAGATGTCCAGCGTCTCTTCTGCGATGCGGCGGCGCGAGGCGGGAGGCACGAATTCCAGCGTGCGCATGTTGTGCAGGCGGTCGGCAAGCTTGATCAGCAGCACGCGAACGTCGTCGGCGATCGCAAGCAAAAGCTTGCGCAAATTCTCGGCCTGCTTGGCCTCGCGCGAGACCAGTTCGAGCCGCTTCAGCTTGGTCAGGCCCTCGACCAGCACGCCGATCTCGTGGCCGAACACATGGTCGATTTCGGCGCGCGTCGCCTCGGTGTCCTCGATGGTGTCGTGCAGCAGGGCAGCGACGATGGTGGCGTCGTCGAGCTTGAGATTGGTCAGGATCGCCGCGACTTCGAGCGGATGCGAGAAATAGGGATCCCCGGAGGCGCGCGTTTGCGTGCCGTGCGCCTTCATGGCGTAGACATAGGCGCGATTGAGCAGGTCTTCGTTTGTATCGGGGTTGTACGACCGGACGCGCTCGACCAGATCGTATTGCCGCATCATGCGCGAGCGCGGTGACTTGGGCCGTTCCGTCACAGACGACGTCGGCGCGGCCGCGACCTGGTTGGTTGCGGCCTGCATTTGCCGGGGATTTCGGCGCCAATACGCCATTAATTCACTGCCCTTTTCCCGCGGACCCGTCGTGCCGCCATCTCAAATCTAATGCGTTTTCGAACGGGGCTGCACCCCCATTCCGGCCACCAAACGTTCACTTTCGCATGGCTCGTAGCCGGCCAGTGCCAAATCGGCGACCCGGATACGGCGAATCGAGCCAGCCGGCCTGGACTGCGCCCGCCGGCACGCATCGTAGCCGCAAAAACGTGAACAAAAGCAAAGGCCCGGACAAATATCCGGGCCTTTCACAGATCGGGGAGAGTGGCGACGTAACGAGCCGAAAATCCGGACTATTCGTCCTCTTCGGGCTGCTCTTCCGGAGG
>JAFAGM010000140.1 GCA_023422775.1 Pseudomonadota bacterium | reverse complement strand
GGCACAAGCACAGAGTAATTTTCCGAACCGACCGATCCGCGTGATCGTGCCCTACCCTGCCGGAGGCATCGTCGATATCGTCGCGCGCGCCGTGACCGAACAGGTCGGCCGCGACTGGAAGCAAACGGTCGTCATCGAGGCAAGGCCGGGCGGCAACAGCAACATCGGCACCGCGGCGGTCGCGCGCAGCGAACCGGACGGCTACACGTGGCTGGTTACTGGCCCCGCGGCACTGGTCAACCCGACTCTATATAAAGACGCCGGCTGGGACGCGATGAAGGACCTCAGATGCGTCGGCCTCGCGGTCTGGAACCAGAGCGTCGCGCTGGTTCATCCCTCGATGCCCGCCAGCACCATCAAGGAATTCGTCGAGATCGCCCGCAAGAAGCCCGGCGAGTTGAACTTCGGCAATCCCGGCACCGGCTCCTCGATCGACCTGAGCGCCCAGAAACTGTTCCAGGCCGCCGGCATCAAGCTCACCAATGTCGGCTACAAGGGCCAGCCGCAGGCATTGATCGACCTGATGACGAACCTGATGCATTTCGAGATCGTGTCGCTCGAGCTGGCATTGCCACACATCAAGGCTGGTAATGTGAAGCCGCTGGCGGTCATGACCGACAGGCGTGTCGCCGACTTGCCTGACGTGCCGACCATCGCAGAGGCAGGATTTCCGGAAGCAACTTACGTGCCCTGGTACGGCATCTACGTCCAGGCGGGCACGCCGGACGCGATCGTCCAGAAGATCAACGACGGCATCAACAAGGCGCTGCAGAACCCGGAAGTGCAGCGCCAGCTTGCGGTTGCCAATATCCCGGGCAAGCCGATGTCGCTTGCGGATTTGGCCGCGCTGATGAAGGCGGATCACGAGAAGCTGACAAAGGTGATCGCGACCTCGGGCATGGCGTTGCAGTGAACTCCACCGCCCTTACCCCGTCATTGCGAGGAGCGTAGCGACGAAGCAATTCATGTCTCCGCAAGCGGTGAGATGGATTGCTTCGCTGCGCTCGCAATGACGGTCGAGAGAGCTCGCCAGACTACTTCCTCACCTTGCTGGCATCCATCTTCACGTTCGCATCCAGCATCTTGGTCGAAAACGCCGTGTTCACGTCGAACGGCTTCTCCATGCCGAGATACGTCTGCACCAGCTCGTAGTCTTTCTTCATCCGCTCGGCATCGATCCAGCCCAGCGCCTTTGTCGTGGTGAACTCGTCCGTCATCAGGAACTTGATACGCTCCCACTGCCGCTGCTGGTTTTGCTTGTCGAGACCGGAGGCCTGGTCGAGCAAAGCCTTGAGGCAAGGCTCGGCGTCGGCAACGCAGGCGGCGTAGGCCTTCTGGCTGATCTTGACGAAGTCCTCGACCAGCTTCGGGTTCTTCGCAAGGAAAGCGCCGTTGACGATCAGCGAATTGCCATAGGGGTTCAGCCCGATGTCTTTCCAGTTGACGTAGCCCAGATCAGATCCGAACTCGATCGCCTTGAGATCGTGCTCATTGTAGAAATCGCTGATGATATCGACGGTGTGGCTCTTCAGCGCCGCGATCTTGGCGGTCGGGCCGACATTGACGAAGCTTACCGAGTCGGGCGCAATGCCGGCGGCCTTGGCAAAGGCCGGCCACATCACGCGCGAGGCATCGCCCGGGGGATTGCCGATCTTGTGGTTCGGGAAATCCTTCGGCCCGTTCACGCCGTAGCTCTTCAGCCAGTAGAAGGTCTGCCCGGTATTGGCGTAGATGCTCATCAGCGCGACCACGTCGGCGCCCTTGCTCTTCGCCACCAGCATGGTCGCGAGATCGGCTATTCCGAACGGCGAGCCGCCGGAGCCGACCTTCAGCGACGAGACGCCGGATCCCTTGCCGACCTCGATCGTCAGGTCGATGCCGGCTTTCGTGTACCAGCCTTGCGACTTGGCGTAATAGAAAGGCGAGTGATCCGCCGTCGGCGTCCAGTTCAGGATCAGGTTGACCGACTCAGCGGCCGCGCAGGGAACCGCCGGCATCGCAAGCGCAAGCGCCAATCCCGCAATTCGTAATCCCTTCATTGCAACCCTCCCTCGTCTGCAACCGACCTTGTCGCCGCCCGTCCGTGCCGCTACCAATGCAACAAGGGCCGGGACGACTTGTCAACTATTTGGTTGGAAATGCCTAAAAAACGATCTGACGACATAAAGCCGCGGCGGCGCGATCCGGCTGCGACCCGCAGGAAACTGTTGACGGCGGCGCGGCGCGAATTCGCCAGCAGCGGCCTCGCCGGTGCCCGGGTCGACGAGATCGCCGCGCGTGCAGGCGTCAACAAGCAACTCGTCTATCATTACTTCGGCGACAAGGACGCGCTGTATCTGGCGGTGCTCGAATGGGTCTATGAGGAGATCCGCGCCAAGGAGCGCGAGCTCAATCTCGAAGGATTGCCGCCCGAAAAGGCGATCAGGAAGCTGATCGAAAGTTCCTTCGATCACCTCGCCGCGCACCCCGACTTCATCGTGCTGCTGAACGACGAAAACCGTAGCGGCGCCCGGCACGTACGCGGCTCGCGAAAACTGGAGGCGATGCACTCGCCGCTGGTCAACCTGGTTTCGACCATCCTCGGCCAGGGCGTGAAGGCCGGCATATTCCGCAAAGGCATCAACCCGGTACACCTCTACATCTCGATTGCAGGGCTCAGCTACTTCTACTTTTCGAACACGCCGACCCTGTCGGCGATCTTCGGCAAGGACCTGTCCGGCCCGGCCGCCAGGCAAGCCCGCCGCAAGCACGTCGTCGATCTGGTAATGCATTCGCTGCGACCTTAATCAACCATATGGTTGATTGCTGCGGAAAGCAGCGCTAGATTGCTGCGGCGCGAAGGGCCGGCGCACGTCGATAAGGAGCGTATGGTGTTCAGCGGTGACGGGCGATCGATGAAGTCTGCGGCGATCATCTTGATCGTGCATCTCGCCGTGATCGTGCTCTGGCAGGTCCTGGTCGACGCCTTCCAGGTACCGAAGTTCATCCTGCCCTCGCCGCTCGCGACCATAGCGACGCTGGGGTCGCCCAACTACGCCTGGCTTTCCAATCTCGCGGTGACAGCCGCCGAAATCCTCGGTGGCTTTGCCCTTGGCGCGTTTGTCGGCGTCATGCTGGCCGTGATCTTCTCCTGGTCGCCGCTCGTCAGCCTGCTGCTGCTGCCGCTGTTCGTGACGCTGAACATGATTCCGAAAGTGGCGCTCGGCCCGCTGTTCATCGTCTGGTTCTCCTACGGCATCTTCCCGAACATTCTGATCGCATTTTCGATCTGCTTCTTTCCGATCCTGCTGACGACGGCGCGCGGATTGAGCGAGGTTGAGCCGGATCTGCTGGATCTCGTCAAATCGCTGCGCGGCTCGCGCTGGACGCTGTTCCGGAAAATCCAGTTGCCGGGCGCGCTGCCTTACGTGTTTTCCGGAATGAAGGTCGGCGCCATTCTGGCGGTCGCCGGCGCGATCGTCGGCGAGTTCATCGCCTCCGAGCGGGGGCTCGGTTATCTCATGATCCAGGTGCAGTCCTCGCTCGACACCCCGGCGATGGTGATGGCCGTCGTGCTGCTGACATTGCTGGGCGTTGCACTGTACGGCCTCGTGCTTGGCCTCGAGCGGATGTTCGTCGTCCGCGACATCCGGTTGCAGTAAAGAAGGAAAGGAAACATGCTGCTGACCAGCGACAGCCTGCCCGCAACGATTGCCGACATCACAGCGCTCGATGAATTGCTTTGCCGCCCGAGCCAGGCTCTGATCGACGATATCAGCAAGGTCGATGGCGACATCATGGTCCTTGGCGTTGCCGGCAAGATGGGACCGACGTTGGCGGGCCTCGCGAAAGCCGCCGCGCCGGATCGCAGGATCATCGGCGTCGCCCGATTCAGCGATGCCGGCGTGAAGGATTGGCTGCAAGGGCGCGGCGTCGAAACGATCAACTGCGACCTGCTCGACGAAGCCGCCATCAAGGCGTTGCCGAAAATTCCGAACATCGTTTTCATGGCCGGACGCAAGTTCGGCGCCGAGGGCGATCCCTCGCTGACCTGGGCGATGAATGCGCACGTCCCTGCCCTGGTCGCGCAGGCCTTTGCCGGTTCGCGCATCGTCGCGTTCTCGACCGGCTGCGTCTATCCCTTCGTGCCTGTCAGCGGCAGGGGGTCGGACGAGGACATGACGCCTAATCCGCCCGGCGAATACGCGCAATCCTGCGTCGGTCGCGAGCGCATGTTCGAGTACTTTTCGAGAAAGCATTCGACACCCGGACGGCTGTTCCGGCTCAACTACGCGATCGACATGCGCTATGGCGTGCTGCACGACATCGCCAGCAAGGTCCTGCAGGGCCAGCCGATCGACGTCAGCCTCGGCCACGTCAATTTCATCTGGCAGGGCGATGCGTCCTCGCAGGCGCTGCGTTGTCTCGCGCATTGCCGGACGCCGACCTCGCCGATCAATGTCAGCGGCCACGAGATCCTGGCCGTGCGCGATCTCGCAGCAAAATTCGGCCGGCGATTCGGCCGCGCCCCCATCATCACCGGCGAGGAAGAGCCCACGGCCTGGCTAACCAACACGTCTCAGGCGGTGAAACTGTTCGGCCTGCCGATCGTCGACACCGAGCAGTTGGTGAGTTGGACCGCCGACTGGGTGGCGCGATCGATGCCGAGCCTCGGCAAACCAACCAAATACGAGGTGCGCGATGGCCGATACTGAGAACATCGACATCGTCGAACTCGGCATTGGTGATGCGCAGGCCGCCCTTGCGCTGTCCGCCGAAGCGGGCTGGAACCAGAACGTGGCCGACTGGCGGTTCTTCCTGAGCAAGGGTGTCGTGTTCGGCATGCGAGACAGCGCCAGATTGGTGGCGACTGCGGCGCTGCTGCCCTACTCGGGCGGCAATGCCTGGATTAGCATGGTGCTCGTCACCCCAGACTTTCGCCGCCGGGGCATTGCAACAAAACTCGTCGATGCCTGCCTCACTGCGGCGAAGCAGCGCGGCCTGACGACGTGGCTCGACGCCACACCGGCTGGCGCAACCGTCTATGGTCCGCTCGGCTTCGGCCCGACGTTGCAATTGCGACGGTTGCGGCTGGAAAAGCCGTCAGGAACCAAGGCTGCACGACCGCTATCCGCCTGCGGCCTCGAGACGTTGATCGCATGCGACGCCAGCGCCATGGGATTCGATCGCAGTTCATTGTTGTCGGAATTCAGCGTTCGCTCAGGCTCCCGCATCGTGTCCAGCGCTGGGGCAGCCGTCCTGATCCGCGATGGACGCACCGCGCGGCACATCGGCCCCCTGCTTGCCGAAAACGCCGATCAGGCATTGGGACTGGTGGACGCCATTGTCAGATCCGAAGACGGGCCCTGGCTGATCGATGCCGTTCACGCCCAAGACGAATTCCTGGACGGCCTCGTCCGCTCGGGCTGGAATATCGAACGGCCCTTTCAGCGCATGCGCTTTGGTCCCCTCACCGCCTCGCCCGCGCAACTGCCGTTTGCCGTCGCCGGACCGGAATTTGGATAGGAACAGCGCTCATGCATCATAGCGAAATCAAGGCCGAGATCCGCAAGCTGATCGCCGACGGCACCGTGCTCCCGGCGCATCCGCTGGCCCTCGACGCCGACCGCAGGCTCGATGGCAGGCATCAGCGGGCACTGACACGCTATTACCTCGACGCCGGTGCCGGTGGGCTGGCCGTCGGCGTGCACACGACGCAATTCGCGATCCGCGACGTCGGCATGTACCGGCCGGTACTGGAACTGGCGGCGGAGACAGCGGCCTCCTGGACCAGGCGCCCGGTCGCGATGGTAGCGGGACTGGCGGGCCCGACCCGACAGGCGATTGCAGAAGCGCAGACCGCGCGTGGCATCGGCTATCACGCCGGCCTGCTCAGTCTCGCCGCGATGAAATCGGCATCCGAAGACGAGATCATCGCGCATTGCGAAGCGGTCGCGCGCGAAATTCCGCTGGTCGGCTTCTACCTGCAGCCCGCGGTCGGCGGCGTCATCCTCAGCTCCGATTTCTGGCGCCGCTTCGCTTCCATCGATAACGTCATCGCCATCAAGATCGCACCTTTCAACCGCTACCGGACACTGGACGTGCTGCGCGGGGCGGCAGCAGCAGGCGCGCTCGATCGCGTCGCGCTCTACACGGGTAACGACGATCACATCCTGCTCGATCTCATGCTGCCGTTCGACCTGCGCGACAAGGGCATCACCACCCGAGCCTATTTCAAGGGCGGCCTGCTCGGACACTGGTCGGTATGGACCGCAACCGCGATCAGGCAGTTCGAGATGTGCAAGGCGGTGCGCGGCAAGGACACTCTGCCGGCAGACCTTTTGGCGCTCGACGCCCGCGTCACCGATTGCAACAGCGCCTTCTTCGATGTCGCCAACAATTTCCATGGCTGCATCGCCGGCTGCCACGAAATCCTGCGGCGGCAGGGGCTGATGCAGGGGCTCTGGTGCCTCGATCCCGCGGAGGGCCTCAGCCCCGGCCAGATCGGCGAGATCGACCGCGTCTGCCGCGAGCATGCCGACCTCTCCGACGACGCCTTCGTGAAGGCAAACCTGCAGAATTGGCTGGCATGACGGCGGACGAGCCTTTCATCAGCCTGCGCAACGTCCGCAAGGTCTACCGGTCCAGGGGAGCGGAGTTTCTTGCGGTCTCCGACGTGACCATGGACGTGCGGGAGGGGGAACTGGTTTCGCTGGTCGGCCCATCCGGCTGCGGCAAGACCACGGTGCTGAAGGTACTGGCCGGACTGCACGAGGCCGACGGCGGCACCATCAGGATCGGCAACGCGAGGACACCGTTCGATCCCTCGCGCGATATCGGCATGGTATTCCAGCAGGCGCTGCTGCTGAAATGGAGGACCATTCTCGACAACGTGCTGTTGCCGGCCGAAATCGTCGGCCTGCCGATGAAGGCAGCCCGCGCACGCGCCCGCGACCTGCTCAATCTCGTCGGCCTCGCCGGCTACGAGGACAAATATCCCCAGCAATTGTCCGGCGGCATGCAGCAGCGCACCGCCATCGCCCGCGCCTTTATCCACGATCCCAGCCTGATCCTGATGGACGAGCCGTTCGGCGCGCTCGACGCGCTGACCCGCGAACAGATGAACCTCGAAATGCTGCGGATCTGGCGCGAAAGCGGCAAGACCATCATTTTCGTGACGCACAGCATCCAGGAAGCCGTGTTCCTGGCGTCACACTGCGCGGTGCTGACGGCGGGCCCGGCCCGCATGGCGGAGTACTTCCCGATCGAACTGCCGTTCCCGCGAGCCTTGCCGATCAAGACCACTGACGAATTCGGCGCCTACGCGCGGCGAATCTATGCACGGCTGGGATTGAGCGCAGACGCTTAGCCTGCGCGAGCCGGAATTTCGCCGGACTGCTTCGCATACGCATCATGCAACGGCGAACCTGTGGCTCGTGTCGCGTCCGTAGTACACGCCGCGGAGGGCGTATCCGCCCACCATGGCGTGGAGCCCGACCGGATGTCCGCAGAGGCAACTTCAAGACCATCGACCGCCCCTATGGACGGCCTGCCCCCTGAACTCCGGCGCTGGGCGGTCGCAGCGATCTTTACGGCGCTGGCGATGGCCTCGCTGGATACGGCGATCGCGAACATCGCGCTGCCGGCCATTGCCGCCGACCTTCAGGTCACCCCGGCCGAGGTCGTCTGGGTCGTCAACATCTACCAGATCGCCCTGGTCGCGACGCTGCTGCCGCTCGGCGCGCTCGGCGAAATCGTCGGCCATCGGCGGGTCTATCTCGGCGGCCTGCTGCTGTTCACGCTGGCCTCGCTCGGCTGCGCCCTCGCATGGTCGTTGCCCAGCCTGACGGCGGCACGGGCGCTGCAGGGCCTGGGCGCGAGCGGCATCATGAGCGTCAACGCGGCACTGGTCCGCTTCGTCTACCCGACGCACATGCTGGGCCGCGGGTTTGGCCACAACGCGCTCGTCGTCGGAACGGCGTTCACCCTCGGCCCGACGATCGCCTCCGGGATCCTTTCGGTCGGAACATGGCCGTGGCTGTTCGCGATCAACCTTCCTTTCGGCGCCATTGCCATCTGGATCGGCCTGAAGACCCTCCCGCAAACGCCGCGCGCCAAGCACGCGTTCGATCTTCCGAGCGCTGCCCTGACCGCGAGCTGTCTCGGCCTCTTCTTCATCGGTATCGGCGGCGCGGCGCATCAGGCCCCGCTTGTCCTGGTCGGCCTCGCACTTGGCGCGGCCTTGCTGCTCGGCTGGCTGATGACCCGCAGGCATGCGGAGCACCCGGCGCCGATGTTGCCGATCGACCTGTTCAAGCGCCCCATGTTCGCGCTGTCAGCGGCAACGGCGGTTTGCGCATTCGCCGTGCAGGGACTGGGGTTCGTCGCATTGCCCTTCTACTTCGAGGACGTGCTGCAGCGGTCGCAGGTCGAGACCGGCTTCTTCATGACGCCCTGGCCGCTGGTGGTGGCGATCATGGCGCCGATCGGGGGCCTGCTGTCGGACCGCTATCCGGTCGGCATTCTCGGTGGCCTCGGCCTGGTGCTGCTCGGGATCGGCATGGCGCTATTGGCGGCGCTCCCGTCGGACCCGAGCGTTGCCAATATCGTCTGGCGCACCGTGATCTGCGGTATCGGATTTGGCTTCTTCCAGACGCCAAACCTGCGGGCGCTGATGTCGAGCGCGCCGCCGCATCGCAGCGGCGGCGCCAGCAGCATCGTCGCGACCGCCCGCCTGACGGGACAAACCATCGGTGCAGCGCTCGCGGCGCTGTGCTTTGCCCTCGTCGGCCACAACGGCGCAACCGTCGCGCTGGCGCTCGGCGCCGGATTTGCCGCGCTTGGGAGCCTTATGAGTTTCCTGCGCCTCGCCGTGCGCCCGGAACGCGTATGACAGCCAGTGCCAGCGCAACACCCCTGGGCTCGACACCATCCCCTCATCCTGAGGAGCTTGCGCAGCAAGCGTCTCGAAGGATGTGTCCCGAGCGGGGCCTCATGGTTCGAGACGCGCGTTCCGCGCTCCTCACCATGAGGTTAGAGAACTACCGCTCCGCGAAGGCCTTCTCGACCACGAACTGCGCGGGTTCGCCGTGATTGCCTTCGACAAAACCCTTGCCGTTGAGCAAGGTGCGCGTGTCCGCCACCAGCGCCGGGCTGCCGCAGATCATGACGCGGTCGTGAGCGGGATCGAGCGAGGCCAGCCCGATATCGCCGAACAGCTTGCCGGAGTTGATCAGGTCAGTAATCCTGCCGCGGTTGCGGAAGGGATCGCGCGTCACGGTCGGATAATAGATCAGCTGGTTGCGGATATATTCGCCGATCAGCTCGTCGTTCGGCAGCCTCTCGGTGATCATCTCGCCATAGGCGAGTTCCTTCACGCGGCGGCAGCCGTGGAGCAACACCACCTTCTCGAAACGCTCATAGGTCTCCGGATCCTTGATCACGGAAAGAAACGGCGCGAGCCCGGTGCCGGTGCCGATCAGATAGAGGTTGCGGCCGTCCTCGAGGTTGTCGATGACGAGGGTGCCGGTGGCCTTGCGGCTGACGATGATCTCGTCGCCCTGCTTCAGGTGCTGGAGGCGCGAGGTCAGCGGTCCGTCAGGTACCTTGATCGAGAAGAATTCGAGCCGGTCCTCGTAATTGGCGCTGGCGACCGAATAGGCGCGCAGCAGCGGCTTCTCGCCGACCTTCAGGCCGATCATGGTGAATTCGCCATTGCGGAAGCGGAACGAAGGATCGCGCGTGGTGGTGAAGCTGAACAGCGTGTCGGTCCAGTGATGGACGCTGAGGACGCTTTCCTGGTTGAAATTGCTCATCTTGCCGATCCGTCTCGCCTGGAGGCCGATTGCCGTGCTCAAATCATTTGTATACGATCATTCGTATACAAATGAATAATCCGGCTTGATCCGATCGTCAAGCCGGGCAGAATGTGCGGCGAAGGCATTGAACCAAAAGGAAAAACCATGGCCCACGATGCACCCCAGGCGACCGGTCCGAGCAAGCTGGTGATCCGCAATATCGGATTGCTGCTGTCGGGGGCGCTGGAGAAGCCGATCCTGGACGGCGATACGATCGTGGCCGAGAACGGCAAGATATCGGCCATTGGCCGATTCAAGGACGTCGATACCGAGGGCGCCACCACCGTCGTCGATGCCAACGGCACCACCGTCGCCCCCGGCCTGATCGACAGCCATGTCCATCCCGTCGCCGGCGACTGGACGCCGCGGCAGAACCAGATCAACTGGATCGACAGCTATCTCCATGGCGGCGTCACCACCATGATCTCCGCCGGCGAAGTCCATATGCCCGGCCGGCCGCGCGATGTCGTCGGGCTGAAGGCGATGGCGATCTTCGCCCAGCGTGCGTTCTGGACGCTGCGTCCCGGCGGCGTGAAGGTGCACGCCGGAGCGCCCGTGATCGAATGCGAAATGGTCGAGGACGATTTCAAGGAAATGGCCGCCGCCGGCGTCAAGCTGCTCGGCGAAGTGGGCCTGGGCGGCGTGAAGGACGGCCCGACCGCGCGGAAAATGGTCGGCTGGGCGCGCAAATACGGCATCCAGAGCACGATCCACACCGGCGGGCCTTCAATTCCCGGCTCCGGGCTGATCGACAAGGACGTGGTGCTGGAAGCCGATACCGACGTGGTCGGCCATATCAATGGCGGCCACACCGCGCTGCCCGACGACCAGATCCGCTGCATCTGCGAGGGCTGCAAGCGCGGACTCGAGCTGGTTCACAACGGCAACGAACGCTCGGCGCTGTTCACGCTGCGCACCGCGCGCGAGATGGGCGACCTCCATCGCGTCATCCTCGGCACCGATGCGCCGGCCGGCTCCGGCGTGCAGCCGCTCGGCATCCTGCGCATGGTGTCGATGCTGTCATCGCTCGGCGATCTGCCCGCCGAACTTGCCTTCTGCCTGGCAACCGGCAACACCGCGCGGATGCGCGAACTCGATTGCGGCATCATCGAAGTCGGCCGCTCCGCGGACTTCGTCCTGATGGACATGGCGCAGCATTCGCCAGGCAGGAACATCCTCGAAAGCGTGCAGCTCGGCGACCTGCCCGGCATCGGCATGACCATCATCGACGGCATCGTCCGCACCCAGCGCAGCCGCAACACGCCGCCCGCCGGCAAGGTGCCGGAGATCATCGGCGGGCACTGAGGTCGCAACGGCCCCGGTCGCGCCCTGCCCTATACCTGCCCGGCAGGCCTGTCGGGTTCCGGGCCTGATGGTCGCCCGAAATCGATTGAACCTGGATAGGTGCCGGGCGACTCATGCTCGTAAGCGCCGTTGCGCGGATACCACCCGGCGTGGAACCCGCGCGCGGTTGCTTGCCGCCCACAGTCGATGGTACGCTAGGGGCGCTGGAAAGATTGCTTGCCTCACACTGTCTTGGCAGTTTGGGAGCCAATCCTGGCCATGGCCCAGATTCGCGACATCAAGTCGGGCCGAGGTGGAGAGCCAACGCGGGGTGAACCCTCGCGCGAGCCCACCCCGCGGCGTCTTGCTGCGATCGTGGCCGGCGATATCTCCGGCTACAGCCGCCTGATGCAGATCGACGAGGAAGGAACGCACAACCGCGTCAAGCGGATCGAGCGCGACCTCATCGAGCCCACCATCAGGGAGCACCATGGCAGGCTCGTCAAAACCACCGGCGACGGCTTCATCGCCATCTTCGACAGCCCCGTCGAGGCCGTCCGGTCCAGCATCGTGATCCAGCAGAATGTCGTTGGCCGCAACGCATCGATACCCAAGCACCATTGGATCGAATATCGGATCGGCGTCAATCTTGGCGACGTCATCATCGAAACCGACGACGTCTACGGCGACGGCGTCAACATTGCCACGCGGCTCGAAGGCATAGCCCGTCCCGGCGAAGTCTACATTTCCGGCGGCATCTACGAACAGATAAAGCACAAGCTGGTTTGCGGATACGAATCCCTCGGCGATCGCAAGGTCAAGAACATCACCGATCCCGTGCGCGTCTACCGCGTGCTGCCCGACGCGACCGCGCTGCACGAGAATCGGAAACGACGCGAAAAGATCCTGGCTCTCCTGCTCGTCCTTGCATTGCTGATCATTGCAGGCGGCACGCTCTGGCAAATGCTCGGGCAACCGCGCAAGTCGGCAAATCAGGCGTCAGCGCCCATTTCGTCACCCGTGGAAGTGCAGAAGGCGCCCGCGCCCGCTCCGACCTCGCCACCGCCCCCACCGAGGCCTGCGCCCGCGACTGCCCCGACCCAGCAGCAGGCAGCGCCGCAACCCGAGCCCCCTCCCGTATCCAGGCAGGCCGCCCCGCTACCGCCACCTGCTTCACCCGCCCCATCCGCTGCTCCATCAGCCACGCAGGCGGCCGCATCGGTTCGAGAGCCCGAGATGATTTCGCTTCGGGGCGGCAGCTTCGCGATGGGCAGCAATGAAGACGCTTCGGAAAAGCCGGTCCGCCAGGTGACGGTCAAGCCGTTCGCGATAGGAAAATTCCCGGTCTCCGTCCAGGAATGGAACGCGTGCGCGGCCGCAAAGGCCTGCGGATTTACGGCGAGCGGAAAGGACGACGCGCCGGTTACGAACATAAGTTGGAGCGATGCCAGGCAATATGTCGCCTGGCTCGCCGAGGTCACCCGAAAGCCATATCGGCTGCCGAGCGAGTCAGAATGGGAATTTGCAGCGCGCGGCGGTACGCAAACCAGATACTGGTGGGGCGATCAGTTTCAGCCCGGCATGGTCAATTGCAGAAATTGCAGCGACATTCCGGCCAACGACCAGCCCGTCAAGGTCGGCAGCCTCAAGCCAAATCCTTATGGGCTGTTTGATATGGGCGGCGGCGTCGATCAATGGGTCGAAGACTGCTGGCACAAAACCTATCAAGGCGCGCCGGCGGACGGATCGGCGTGGGTCGAGAACGAATGCACCTCGCACGTCATCCGCTCCGGCTCCTGGAGGAAAACCTCGGACTATGCCCGGACATCCAGCCGCGGCAATTACGACACCAACGTGCGCTATCCCACCCACGGTTTCCGCGTCGCACTTCCCCTCAGCTAGCGTTGAAGAGGACGGCCATGAAATTCATGCAGTGGATCGTTCTCTCCGCAGCCCTCGCCTGCGTGCCGGTCGCCGCATTCGCGCAAGGCAAGCCCGCGCATAAGGATGCGCTTCTCTATTTCGTGTGGCCGCAGAATGGCGCCGTCATCAAGGGCGGGTTCTGGTGCCGCTTTGGCTTGCGCAACATGGGCGTCACGCACGCGGGCGACAACTATCCGAATGCCGGCCACCACCATCTGCTGATAGACGTCAATGAGCCGCTCAATCCCAATGAGCCGATTCCCCAGGACAAGTCGCACCTCCACTTTGGCGCGGGCCAGACCGAAGCGCGACTGGAACTTCCGCCCGGCAAACATACCCTTCAACTCGTCCTGGGCGATGCGGAACACTATCCGTTCAACCCTCCCGTTGTCTCGCAGAAGATCACGATCACGGTGAGGTAGGCTGCACTTCACCGCAGCCTGTTAAGCAGCTCCAGCAGCATCTCCCGCTCCCTCGCATCCAGCGGTGCCAGCGTCTCCCGCGAGATCGCAAGCGCACTGGGCGCGGCCTTTTCCGCCATTTGCTGGCCAGCCCGCGTCAAACTCACGAGCAGGCGGCGGCCGTCCTCGGGGTCAGGGCTGGTCTCGGTCAGGCCGCGCGCCGTGAGGCGGTCGATCACACCCTTGATGGTCGCAACATCCATCGCCGTCAGCCGCCCAAGCAGGTTCTGCGAGCACGGACCGGTCTCGGTGAGTTTCGCCAGCGCCGCCCATTGCGGCGGCGTCAGGTTGATGCCGATCTCGCGGGCGAAGATCGTGGCGTGGCGCTGCCACACCTGGCGCAGGATGAATCCGATCTGCTCGTCGAGCACGTAGGACGGTCGCGCCGGCTTTGCGGTTCGTTTCGGCGAAACACTCCTTCCCATCTGCGTCCCCTTGCTTGCCGCCGGTTACAGCGACAGATGCGCATCCCGGATGTCGGGCCGCGCGTCGAGTTCAGCCATGGTTCCGCCGAAGCAGATCTTGCCGCGCTCGATGATGTAGGCGCGGTCGGAGATCAACCGCGCGAAATGCAAATTCTGCTCCGACACCACGATGCTGACGCCTTCCTTCTTCATCGCGAGAATGGCGTCGACCATCTGTTCGACGATCTTCGGCGACAATCCTTCCGAGGGCTCGTCGAGCAGCACCAGCGACGGATTGCCCATCAGGGTCCGCGCGATGGTCAGCATCTGCTGTTCGCCGCCGCTCATGCGCCCGCCCGGGCGGTTGCGCATTTCGCCGAGATTGGGAAACAGCATGAACAGCTTTTCGCGGGTCCAGTACGGCGCGTTCGCCCGCTTCGGCTGGCGGCCGACCTCGAGATTTTCCTCAACCGTCAGGTCCGTGAAGATGCGCCGCTCTTCGGGCACATAGCCTAGTCCCCCGCGCACGATCGCATGTGTCGGCTCGCGCGAGACGTCCCTGTCCTCGAACACGATGCGCCCCGTGCGGTTCTCGACCAGGCCGACGATGGAGCGGAACGTGGTCGATTTGCCGGCGCCGTTGCGCCCCAGCAGCGCGACCACCTCGCCCTCGCCGACTTCGAGCGCGATATCGAACAGGATATGCGCCGGACCGTAGAAACTGTTGAGATCCGCGACCTGGAGCTTCATGCGCCAGCTCCCTCGCGATGGCGCGCATCATAGACCAGGCCTTCGCCGAGATAGATGGCGCGCACCTCACGGTTGCCGCGGACTTCCTCGGGCGTACCCTCGGCAATCAGACTGCCGCGGTTCAGGACGAGAATGCGGTCGGCATGTTCGAACACCACGTCCATGTCATGCTCGGTGAACAGCACGCCGATCGACTTTTCACGGGCGATACGCGCGGTGAGCCGCATCAGTTCGATCCGCTCGCGCGGCGCCATGCCGGCGGTCGGTTCATCCATCAGCAATAGCTTCGGCTGGTTGGCGAGCGCGATCGCAAGTTCCAGCCGCTTGAGGTCGCCATAGGCGAGTTCGCCGCAGGGACGCTCGGCATAGCCACCCATGCCGACGAGATCGAGCAGCCGGCCTGCCTCCTCGCGCGCGAAATTCGCCGTAGATCCAAAGAGGTTGAACAGCTGCCTGCCATAGGACACCAGCGCTACCTGCACGTTCTCGCGCACCGTCATGGTCGGAAACGTTGCCGTGATCTGGAACGTGCGCCCGACACCGAGCCGCCAGATCGCGCGCGGCTTCCGGCCGACCGTGTCCTCGCCAAGCAAGTTGATGCGTCCGCTGTCCGGAGTGTTCTGGCCATTGAGCATGTCGAAGCAAGTGCTCTTCCCTGCGCCATTGGGCCCGATCAGCGCCAGGATCTCTCCGGCCCTCAGTTCGAACGACACGCTGCGCACGGCATGCACGCCGCCATAGGACTTGCTCAGGTTCTCGACCGACAGCAATGTGGGGACCATGCTCATTCGGCGGTCTCGACCCGGGGGGTGGCAAGCGCGGACTTCTTTTCGGAAGGCCGCCAGCGGTTCCTGATCGTCTCCAGCGTGCCGACGATGCCCTTGGGGAAGGCCACCACCATCAGCACGATGAAACCGCCCAGCACCAGCTTGGAGAGATCGGTCTGGCTGACCAGCCAGATGTTGGCCGCCTTGAAGACGATGGCGCCGATGACAGCACCGGAAACCGTCTCGACGCCGCCGAGCAGCACCATGACAAGCGCGTCGACCGACAGCGAAATGCCGAGGCTGTCAGGGAATACGCTGCCCTTCAGATACGCAAACAGCGCGCCGCCGACGCCTGCAGCCGTGCCTGATATAACGAAGGCGGTCCATTGCACGCGCTTGCCGTTGATGCCGATCGCCTCGCTGCGCAGCGGCGAGTCCCGCGTCGCGCGAAGTGCGAAACCGAATGGCGAGAACACGATGACCCGCAGCACGGTGACGACGACCGCGGCGATCGCCAGCGACAGCCAGTAGAAGCTGGCCGGGCCCGCGGCCCACTTGTCGGGCCAGACCCCCAGGATGCCATTGTCGCCGCCGGTCACGCTGACCCACTGGAACGCGATCGACCAGACAATCTGCGCAAAGGCGAGCGTCAGCATCGCGAAATAGACGCCGGAGAGTTGCACCGCGAAGAAGCCGAACACCGCGGCGCCGAGCAGGCCGAGCAACGGGCCGAGCAGCAGCGAGACGATCATCGGCAGGCCCGCCGCCTTGGCGAGGAACGCCACGCCATAGGCGCCGAGCCCGAAATAGGCGGCGTGGCCGAACGAGGCGAGCCCGCCGACCGACATCAGGAAGTGCAGACTGGCGGCGAAGATCACGAAGATCGCGATCTCCGAACCGACCGTCAGCGCGTAGTTGCCGGCGAACAGCGGCAGCATGGCCGCGATGATCAGCGCGCCGACCGACATCAACCGTTCAGCCGGAGTGAGCGGCCGCCACGGCGTGACGGTCAGGCCCGGCGTGCGGCGCGCTGCGGCCTCCGGCTTGCCGAACAGGCCCCACGGGCGCACGATCAGCACCGCCGCCATCACCAGGAACACCAGGATGATGGATATCTTGGGAAAAATGAGGATGCCGAACGCGTTGAGTTCGGACACCAGCACGGCGGCGACGAAGGCGCCGATGATGCTGCCGAGCCCGCCGATGACCACGACCACGAACACCTCGACGATGATGCGAAGATCAAGCGCGTGGTGCACGGCATCGCGCGGGATCTGCAGTGCGCCGCCGAGGGCTGCGAGGAAGACGCCGAGCGCGAACACGCTGGTGAACAGCCATTTCTGATTGACGCCGAGCGCGGCCACCATGTCGCGGTCCTGCGTCGCCGCGCGCACCAGCACGCCCCAGCGCGTGCGCTGGAACAGCAACCAGAGCGCGCCGAGCACGATCGGACTGAGCGCGATCAGGAACAGATCATAGGTCGGGATGTTCTGGCCGAAGAAATCGACCGCGCCCCTGAAGCCGGGTGCGCGGCGGCCGAGCAGGTCGTCCGGTCCCCAGATCAGCACCACGATATCCTGTACCATCAGGGTCAGGCCGAAGGTCGCCAGCAACTGGAACAGTTCCGGCGCATGGTAGATCCGTCGCAGCAGCACCATCTCGACCAGCACGCCGACGACGGCCACGACCAGCGCCGCCACGACGATGCCGCCCCAGAAGCCGAACGCGCCGGAGAATCTCTCCGTCAGCGTGAACGCGACATAGGCGCCGAGCATATAGAACGCGCCATGTGCGAAGTTCACGATCCGCGTCACGCCGAAGATGATCGACAGCCCTGATGCCACCAGAAACAGCGACGCCGCGCTGGCGAGCCCGGTCAGGAACTGAGCGAAGTAGAAGGCCATGTGCGGTCCGGGGTTGAGTGCAATCGTCAGAGCGGGGCCTTCATCCCTCGAGACGGCGCTTCGCGCCTCCTCAGGATGAGGTCATCGATGGAAGAGGTCCTTCGGACCCTCATGGTGAGGAGCGCGGCACGGCCGCGCGTCTCGAACCATGAAGGCCGCAGACCTCCGCCAAAGCTCACTGCTTCGGGCGGAGCTTCTCCACTTCGGCATCGCTCGGGAGATAGTCGCCCCCCTTGCGATAGACCGAATTCACCATCACGCCCTTGCCGTCTTTCAGCGCGGTCTTGCCGACATAGGCACCCAGCGTCGACTGGTGATCGATCTTGCGGAAGGTGATCTCGCCGAACGGCGACGGCATCGACAGTCCCTCGGTCGCCGCGATCAGCTTCTCCGGATCGGTCGAATTGGCTTTTGCAAGAATCGCCGCGGCCGCCTTGATGGTCTGGTAGCCGACGATCGAACCAAGCCGCGGATAGTCGTTGAACTTGGCCTGATAGGCCTTGAGAAACTTGTCGTGATCCGGCGTCTTGATGTCGTACCAGGGGTAACCCGTGACGATCCAGCCCGTCGGCGTCTCGTCCTTCAGCGGATCGAGATATTCCGGTTCACCGGTGAGGAAGCTGACCACCGCACGATCCTTGAACAGGCCGCGGGTGTTGCCTTCGCGCACGAGCTTGACGAGATCAGCGCCGAAAGTGACGTTGAGGATCGCTTCCGGATTGGCCGCGGCAACCGCCTGCACCACCGGACCGGCGTCGATCTTGCCCTGCGGCGGCCACTGCTCGTCGACCCACTGGATGTCGGGGCGCTTCTCCGACATCAGCTTCTTGAACACGGCAACGGCCGACTGGCCATATTCATAGTTCGGCGCGATCGTCGCCCAGCGCTTGGCGGGGAGCTTTGCGGCTTCCTCCACCAGCATCGCCGCCTGCATGTAGTTGGAGGGGCGCAGGCGGAACGTGTAGCGATTGCCCTTCGACCAGGTGATGGCGTCGGTCAGGGGCTCCGCCGCCAGGAAGAACACCTTCTTCTGGTTGGCGAAATCACTGACGGCAAGGCCGATGTTGGAAAGGAACGTGCCGGTCAGCATCGCCACGTTCTCGCTCGACACCAGTTCGTTGGCGGCAGTGGTCGCGTCCGCCGGCTTGCCGCCGTCATCCTTGGAGATGACGACGAGCTTCTTGCCATTGATGCCGCCGGCGGTATTGATTTCCTCGACTGCGAGCTGCCATCCCTTGCGGTATGGCTCGGTGAATGCCGGCAACAGCGAGTAGCTGTTGATTTCGCCGATCTTGATCTCGCTCTGTGCCATGGCCGTATTGGCCATGCCGGCGACTGCGATCGCCAATCCTGCTCCCAGCAGATGTCTACGTTGCATCCCTACCTCCAATGTTGACGCAATTATCTCAAACCGTCTTCGCCTTTGACTTCCGAAACCGTAAGCCCGCCGACGCGCGGCAGGGGCCTGCCGCTATCGGTGACCGCTACCGCGACCATGATCTCGTTGGCGCGCGGCGCATCGTTGATCTGCACCTCCATGCCGTCGAAATGGCTGCGCACGAATGCCGCATCCTTGTGACCGAGCGGAATATCCAGCGTGGTGCCCGGCCCGCTGCGCTTCTTAGACGACGGGATCAGCGCCGCGCCCTTGCTCAGGACTTTCCGCACCGGCGCGCCCATCTTCGGATGCAAGATCGCTGCCGCATGTTCGAGTTCGCCGTTTTCGCCGACGGCGGCGGCCTTCCCGTAGCTATGCGCCCTGGCGCCGTCGATACCGAGGGCGGCAACGGCCTTTTTCGACAGCAGTTCGCCGAGTTCCTCGCCGATCGCGATCAGCGGCGAAAGGTCTTCGACATAGCGGCCCGCAAACGGGTTTTCGATCACGGCAATCGCCGCCGCTCGCCGGGTCGGCGGCGCGACCTTCTGCCCCATTTCCAGATGGGTTTCCTCGACCACCGTGACGATCTTTCGAATGACCGCGCTCATTCTATGTGCCTCGCTCTCGATCAAACATGCATCGGCCTCTCTATCGCGCTTCCACGGAGCGTCGGCAGCGGCCGTGTCCCGATCCCTTTTGCGCCCACCACGACCGTCTCGCCCAGTAGACGCAAGGCCGCACCTTCGATCAATCCCGCCGCGAGCAATTGCCGCGCCCGGCCGGCCCCCGCCCTCAACGCCTCGTCGACCTCGCCAGCGCCGATAGCGCCGACGTCCCGGGTGACGAGGCGCGCGCCGAGGTCGCTATCGGGCCGCAGATCATTGGCCGGACAGCGGACAATGGCAGGATGACCGGGCAGGTCCACGGCATTCGCAATAATGGTGGCGGCGGCATCGGCCTGCGACGCCGTTCGCGCCAGCACGGTGACCGCATCGGCAATGCCGAGCGAAAAACTGCGGCCGTGGCGCCCGCTGGTCGCGATACCTCGCGCCGGATCATCCGCTTCGATGTCGATCGTTCGCATCAGGCCGTATCGGTCCGGCCGGTCCATCAGCCCGACGGTGAAATGCGCACCACCGGTCAGATGCAGCGCGATGTCGCCGCCATTGTTGACGTAAGCCCGCTGCAGCCGCGCAGCCTCCAGCATCGCGCCAAGAATTTCCTCCGCGACACTGCCCGCCACTGCGGCCATCGGCGTGATGAACTGCTCCGCCGCAAACGGCGCCACGGCCGCATGCATGCGGCGCGCGACAACGCCCTTCAACGTGCACCGCATCGGATCGGCCGGCCGGCGTAACTCGACCAACTCCCCGCAGAGCTCATCGAGCAGGCCGGTAAATCGCCGCGCCGCCGCCTCATGGGCGGCACGCACCTCGGCCTCGCCGCCACTCGCCTCGATGACCAGATCGATCGGACCGTCCTGCAAATGCAGCCGCTTGCCGTCAGGCAGAAGTGCGATTTGCGGGAGCCGCGTCATGCGCGCCGCCCCGGAATATGAGGCATCGAACGAAGTTCCGTGTTGTCCCGCAACGACGCCAGCGGCCGAACGTGATCCATGTGCCCGCCGAGCGCGGCATAATCGGAAAGCCGCAGCGTGAACTCGATCGGCGCCACCAGCGCCGGCGTCGGAACATATCCGAAAGCACCGGCCGGCATCTGCGTGACGTCGACCATGAAGGTAATCCCGCCACCCGGCCAGACATAAACCGGCGCGCCGCCGCTGGTGACCCGCGTCAGCGCATCCTTGACCGACCGCGTCAGCCGCACCGGGTTGTCGGTCACGCCTGCGCGCAGCGAACCGCCGGCGCCGCCCATGAACAGCACCGTGCACAGCGCCGGTTCGCAATTCTCCTGGATGCGCTCGACCGAAAACTGGAGATCAGGCGGCATCGGCTTCTCGACCGGCCGCAGCGCGTCATCGAGCTCGTAATAGGCGGCATGCTCTCCGGTGGTCGAAACCATGAGCATGGTCAGCCCCGGTCGCGCCTCCCTGGGATTGAACGGCCCCAGCACCGACAACGGATCGGAAATGTTGGTCCCGCCCCATCCCGTTCCGGGATCGGCGACCTGGAAGTAACGGCCGGGCGTCGAGCGCCGGCCCTTCATCTTGATCCCGGTATCGGGAATATCGAGGAGCTTGCCCGCCTGATGCTCACTGAGCACACCGGTGATGTGGTCGTCCACCACCACGACCTCGTCGACCTTGCCGTGCCACTGCTTGGCGAACATGCCGATGGTGGCCGAGCCGCACCCTACCCGCATGCGCTCTTCGGCCACGCCGTTGACGATCGGCGGGTAGCCGGCCTGCACCACGACCGTGGCGCCGCCATCGATCGTCAATTCTACCGGCTTGCAGTTGGAGAGGTCCATCAGCGCGTCGCAGGTGACGCGGCCTTCCTTCTTGGAACCGCCGGTCAGATGATGCACGCCGCCGAGCGACAGCATCTGCGAGCCGTATTCGCTGGTCGTCACATGGCCGATCACCTCGCCCTGCGCGCGGACGGTAGCCGTCTCCGGACCGAGATAGCGGTCGGTGTCGATCTTCACCTTGACGCCGCAATAGCTGAAAATGCCTTCGGTCACGACCGTGACCATATCGACGCCGTCGACTTCCGACGACACGATGAAGGGCGCCGGCTTGTAGTCGGGATAGGTGGTGCCGGCGCCGATCGCGGTAACGAACACGTTCGGTTCGTGAACGAGCTTGCCGTCCCAGTCGCCGCCGGCCTGGAACGGCACCAGCCGCCCGCCATGCGATACCGTTCGCTCCAGCACGATATGCGGATCGACGCGCACCAGTTCGCCGTCGTGATTGGCGTAGCGGTCGCAAGCGCCCGCCGCGCCCGGCTTGATGTAGCACATCACCGGACAGGCATCGCAGCGGATCTTGTCGCCACCGGCAGTCGTCGCATCAGTCATGAACAAGCCTGCTGTCGAGGAGGCGTCGGTCGGAACAGCTTTCTCGCGATCACTTTGTTCGTATACGAACGATGTTGCGCGCGGAGTTGAACGCTGTCAAGCGGACCTCGAAGGCAAAAGCCTCGCCTGCCGCATAATAACTCATTTGCCTCGCCTCCCTGTTCATAATGCGGGCAACGCCCTGCAGCGCGGGACGCTGCGCTTGCACGTTTGTATACAAACGGTATCCTTCCAGTGCGTCCAGCGCAGGATTTTGCAACGCAGCGAGGGCCAGAGGGAGCATGACGCAGAGCACGATGCGCCTGACCGTCAACGGCAAGGCCTGCGATGTCGAGGCTACTCCCGACACTGCATTGCTCTATGTGCTTCGCAACGACCTCGCCCTGAACGGACCGAAATACGGTTGCGGTCTCGGCGAATGCGGCGCCTGCGCCGTGCTGATCGACGGCGTTGCGGCGCGCTCCTGCGTGATCCCGCTCGAAGGCTGCGCCGGGCGCGACATCGTGACGCTTGAAGGGCTGGGGACGCGTGAGCATCCCGACCCCGTGCAGCGGGCCTTCATTCACGAACAGGCCGCTCAGTGCGGCTATTGCCTCAACGGCATGATCATCGCCACGAAAGCATTGTTGCTGCGCTCGCCACGTCCATCGCAGGATGAAGTGATGGAAGCGCTGCGTCATCACCTCTGCCGCTGCGGCGCGCATGTCGAGATCATGCGCGCCGCGCTGCGTGCTGCCGGCCACGTCGCAGAGGTACAGGCGTAATGGTCGCACCTGACACGACCGGGGATCGCGAACCTTCGCAGGGCGTACTTTCTGTCGTCCGTCCCGCCTCACCCGTCGAAGCCGTCAAGTTCGAGACTTTCATCAAGATCACCGCCGACGGTTCGGTCACTGCCTATAACGGCCACGTCGATCTCGGTACCGGCATCCGCACCGCGCTCGGGCAGATCGTCGCCGAGGAACTCGACGTTTCCTTTGCGCGCGTCGTCGTCGTCCTTGGCGACACCGCGCTCGTCCCCAATCAGGGGGCGACTATTGCGAGCGAAACCATCCAGATCACCGCCGTACCGCTGCGCAAGGCGGCGGCACAGGCACGTCAGTTCCTGGTCGCGCGCGCGGCAGAACGGCTGGAGCATGCCGTCGAGGATCTCGTCATTGAGGACGGCCTGATCCGCGGCAAGGACAATCGCAGTGTCAGCTACGGCGAACTGATCGCGGGCGAAACCATCCAGCTTGAACTGGCCGACGATGTTCCGGTGAAGTCCGCCGATGCCTACACCATCGTCGGACACTCCATTCCGCGCGTCGATCTGCCGGCAAAGGCGACCGGCGAACTGGTCTATGTCCACGACATGCGCGTGCCCGGCATGCTGCACGGCCGCGTCGTTCGCCCGCCCTATGCCGGCGTCGATGTCGGCGACTTCATCGGCAGCAGCCTGATCGCGATCGACGAGACTTCCGTGCGGGATATTCCGGGGCTCGTGGCGGTGGTTCGCATCGGCGATTTCGTCGGCGTCGTCGCCGAGCGCGAGGAAAATGCGATCAAGGCCGCGGCGCAGCTTAAGGTTTCCTGGAAGCCGGTGCCGACACTGCCGGACCTGAAGGACATCGAGACCGCGCTGCGCGCCAATCCGTCCGTGCCACGAACGCTGATCGACAAGGGCAACGTCGATGCCGCCATCGCCGGCGCGGCCAGGCCGATGCCGCGGACCTACATCTGGCCATACCAGATGCACGCCTCGATCGGCCCGTCCTGCGCGGTCGCGGATTGCCAGGACGATCACACCAGGGTCTGGTCCGGCACGCAGAACCCGCATCACCTGCGCACCGAACTGGCGCGACTGATTCACCGGCGCGAAGCCGAGATCGAAGTGATCCGGCTTGAAGCCGCAGGCTGCTACGGCCGCAACTGCGCCGATGATGTTTCCGCCGACGCCGTGCTGCTGTCCCGCGCGGTCGGCCGTCCCGTTCGTGTCCAGCTCACGCGCGAACAGGAGCACGCGTGGGAGCCCAAGGGCACCGCGCAATTGATGGACGTCAACGGCGGATTGAACGCCGACGGCAGCGTCGCCGGATACGACTTCGCCACGCGCTATCCATCGAACGGCGCACCCACGCTGGCGCTGCTGCTCACCGGCACCATCCCGAACACGCCGGCCATCTTCGAGATGGGCGATCGCACCGCGATCCCGCCCTACGACTACGACAATCTGCGCGTGGTCGCGCACGACATGCCGCCGATCGTGCGCGCCTCGTGGCTTCGCGGCGTCTCGGCGCTGCCCAATACCTTTGCGCATGAATCCTTCATCGACGAATGCGCCAGCGAGGCCGGCGTCGACCCGATCGAGTATCGCCTGCGCTACCTGAAGGACCAGCGCGCGATCGATCTCGTCAATGCCGTCGCCGAACGCGCCGGCTGGAAGCCACGGCCGGTCCGGCAGGAGAAGCAAGCCGAAGGCGACGTCGTCCGCGGACGTGGCTTCGCCTATGCACTCTATGTCCACAGCAAGTTTCCCGGCTATGGCGCGGCATGGTCGGCATGGATCGCCGATGTCGCCGTCAACAAGGCCACCGGCGATGTCAGCGTCACCCGCGTGGTGGCCGGGCAGGATTCCGGCCTGATGATCAATCCGGACGGCGTCCGCCATCAGATCCACGGCAACGTCATCCAGTCGACCAGCCGCGCACTGATGGAGGAAGTCTCGTTCGACCGCAGCTCGGTGACGGCGCGCGAATGGGGCGCCTATCCCATCATCAAATTCCCCGAGGTGCCCGACATCGACGTCCTGATGCTGCCGCGCCCGGACCAGCCTCCGCTCGGCGTCGGCGAGTCCGCTTCCGTCCCCAGCGCCGCGGCCATCGCCAACGCCATCTACGATGCGACCGGCGTTCGCTTTCGTGAATTGCCGTTCACGCCGGAACGCATCCTGCGAGGATTGCACGGCGAGCAACAGGCGACCGCGAAGCCACTGCCCGCGCCACCGCCGCAACCCGCGTTTCCATCGCGCATCTGGCAAAGTCCGTTCGCCAGACGCACCGGCGTTTTCGCGACGGCCGCGGCGCTGTGCGTAGCCGTGCTCGGCATCGGCGCCGCCGTCCTGCCGTGGCGCGCGATTGCACCGATCGCACGCCCCGATGCATCGGTTTATTCGCAGGCGACCATCGCCCGCGGCCAGCAACTGGCCGCGCTCGGCGACTGCGCCGTGTGCCATACCTCGGTGAACGGTATCCTCAACGCCGGTGGACGGCCGCTGCCGACGCCGTTCGGCACGATCCATTCGACCAACATCACGCCCGACGTCGAGACCGGCATCGGCGCCTGGTCCTATCCCGCCTTCGAGCGCGCGATGCGCGAGGGCATTCATCGCGACGGCCGGCATCTCTACCCGGCGTTTCCCTACACGCATTTCGCCAGGACCACCGACGCCGACATGCAGGCGCTCTATGCCTACCTGATGGCGCAGCCGCCGGTGCGCACGGAGACGCCGGATAACGCGCTGGCATTCCCGTTCAACCTGCGCCCGCTGATGGCGGGATGGAACGCGCTGTTCCACAAGCCCAGTGTGTTTCAACCCGACCCGACCAAATCCGATATCTGGAATCGGGGCGCCTATCTGGTCGAAGGGCTCGGCCATTGCGGCGCCTGCCATTCGCCGCGGAACGCGCTCGGCGCGGAGATGGCGAACGCCCACCTCGCCGGCGGATTTGCGGAAGGCTGGGAAGCGCCCGCGCTGACATCGCTGTCGCGGGCGCCGATCCCGTGGAACGAGGACGAGTTGTACGCCTATTTGCGAACCGGCGAGTCCCGCTTCCATGGCGTAGCGGCCGGGCCGATGGCGCCTGTGATGAGGGAGCTCGCAACCCTCCCCGATTCCGACATCCGCGCCATGGCAGTCTATCTCGGCTCGTTCAACGACAACGCCATCGACAAGCCGGCGCAGGAAGCGCTTGCCGCCAGGCTCGAGGCCTCCACCGGCACGCGAACGGCCGCAGCTTCCAGCATCGGCGCCCGGCTCTACCAGGGCGCCTGCGCGGTCTGCCACGAGGTCGGCGGCGCGCCGTTGTTCGGCAGCCGCCCGTCTCTGGCTTTGAACAGCAATTTGCACAGCACCGTGCCGGACAATCTGATCCAGGTGATCCTGCACGGCATCACCAAGCCGGCCGTAACCGATCTCGGCTACATGCCGGCCTTCAGGGACAGCCTGACCGACGGCCAGATCGCCGAACTGGCCGCCTATCTCAGGCGGCAGTTTGCGCCGGACAAGCCTGCCTGGACCGATATCCATGCGGTGGTTAACCGTATCCGGCAGGAATAGCGCGCTGACCTGCCATGCCGCCGCCAAAACCCACTGGTTGGGCGGCCCCCGGCACGGTAGAGTTCCGCCATGGCAGTGACCGATATTGCATCCCGGACCTATAATCACGGCTGGCGGCTCGACCCGATCGTGCGCAGCCTGCTCGATACCGACTTCTACAAGCTGCTGATGCTGCAGATGATCCGCGAGTTCTACCCGGATCAGCGCGTCACCTTTTCGGTGATCAACCGCACCAGGCACGTCCGGCTTGGCGAGATCATCGATGAGGACGAACTGCGTGCCCAACTCGACCATGCGCGCACCATCCGCTTCACCAAGAAGGAACTGATCTGGCTCGCCGGCAATACGTTCTATGGCAAGACCCAGATGTTCTCGCCGGGCTTCATCCACTGGCTTTCCAGCTTCCGCCTGCCCGAATACGAATTGCGCAAGGTAGACGGCCAGTACGAGCTGCACTTTCACGGCCCTTGGACCCACACCACGATGTGGGAGATCCCGGCGCTCGCGATCATGAACGAATTGCGTTCGCGGCAGGCGACCAAGGGACAGGGCCGCTTCGTGCTCGACGTGCTCTACGCGCGCGCCAAGGCCAAGCTTTGGTCCAAGGTCGAGCGGCTGCGCAAACTCGAAGGATTGCGCTTGTCGGATTTCGGCACCCGCCGCCGCCATGGCCATCTGTGGCAGCGCTGGTGCGTCGAGGCTGTGAAGGAGGGGCTCGGCTCCTCCTTTACCGGCACCTCCAACGTGCTGCTGGCGATGGACAACGATCTCGAAGCGATCGGCACCAACGCCCATGAACTGCCGATGGTCGCGGCGGCGCTGGCGAATTCCGACGAGGAGTTGCGCTGGGCGCCGTATCGGATCCTCGACCAATGGCGCCATACCTATGGCGGCAACCTGCTGATTGCCCTTCCCGACGCCTTCGGCACCAAACCGTTCCTGCGCGACGCGCCGGACTGGGTCGCCGACTGGACCGGCTTCCGCCCGGACAGCGCGCCGCCGATCACCGCCGGCGAGGACATTATCAAGTGGTGGAAGCAGAAGGGCCGCGATCCCCGCGAGAAGCTTCTGGTTTTCTCCGACGGCATGGATGTCGGCTCGATCGAGGAAACCTATCGGCATTTTTCCGGACGCGTGCGCATCTCGTTCGGCTGGGGCACGAACCTCACCAATGATTTCGTCGGCTGCGCGCCTGACGGTTCCGCCGATCTCGATCCGATCTCGCTGGTCTGCAAGGTGACGTCGGTCGATGGACGGCCGGCGGTCAAGCTGTCCGATAATCCCGAGAAGGCCACCGGCAGCCCCGCCGAGGTCGAACGCTATCTGCGCGTGTTCGGCAATGCCGGGCGCGTCCGCACCGCCGTGCACGTCTGAGCCTGCGACTAGACTTTTCCAGCCACCTATCGACCTGACGAGCCCCGCATGCCCGCACCCAAGCCGCCTGCCTTTGAGACCCTGAGCCTGCACGCCGGCCAGCGCCCGGATCCCGCGACCGGCGCCCGCGCCGTTCCGATCTACCAGACCACGTCCTACGTCTTCCAGGATTCCGACCACGCGGCGGCGCTGTTCAACCTGGAACGCGCCGGACACATCTATACCCGCATTTCCAATCCGACGACCGCCGTGCTCGAGGAGCGGCTCGCCGCGCTGGAAGCCGGCGTCGGCGCCATCTGCACGGCAAGCGGCATGGCCGCGCTGCATCTGGCGATCGCCACCATCCTCAACGCCGGCGACCATATCGTCGCCTCCGCCTCGCTCTATGGCGGCACCATCAACCTCTTGGCGCACACGCTGCCGCGCTTCGGCATCACCACCACCTTCGTCAAGCCGCGCGCGCTCGACGAGTTCCGCGCAGCGATCAAGCCGAACACGCGGCTGGTGATCGGCGAGACCATCGGCAATCCCGGGCTCGAGGTGCTCGATATCCCGGCAGTCGCGAGAATCGCACACGACGCCGGGATACCGCTGCTGATCGACAATACATTTGCGACCCCGTTCCTGAGCCGTCCGATCGAGCTCGGCGCCGACCTCGTGATGAACTCGGCGACTAAATGGATCGGCGGCCATGGCATCGCGATCGGCGGCGTCATCGTCGATGGCGGCCGGTTCGACTGGCACGCCTCGGGCAAGTTCCCGCAGCTCACCGAGCCGTATGCCGGCTATCACGGCATCGTCTTCGACGAGCAGTTCGGCCAGGCCGCCTTCATCATGCGCGCGCGCACCGAGGGGTTGCGCGATTTCGGCGCCTGCCTGTCGCCGACCAACGCGTTCCAGTTGCTGCAGGGCGTCGAGACGCTCGGCGTCCGCATGGAACGTCACATGAGCAATACGTTGGCGGTGCTCGAGGCGCTGACCGCCAACAAGGCGGTCGACTGGGTGCTGCATCCGGCGCTCGAAAATCATCCCGACCATCAGCTCGCCAAGCAGTTGCTGCCGCGCGGCGCCGGATCGATCGTCTCGTTCGGCATCAAGGGCGGCCGTGCGGCGGGCAAGAAATTCATTGAATCGCTGCGAATGATCAGCCACCTCGCCAATGTCGGCGACGCCAAGACGCTGGTCATTCACCCGGCGAGCACGACGCATCAGCAGATGGATGCCGCGCAGTTGAAGGCGGCGGGCATCGGCGAGGAGCTGGTACGGCTGTCGGTCGGGATCGAAAGCGTGTCCGACATCATCGACGATCTCGGCCAGGCGCTTCGCGCGTCGCAGAGGGTTTGAATCATGAAGCTGTCCGTCAATGATGCCGATGTCTTCGTTGCCACCGGCGGCCGTCCGTTCGATCCCTCGCTGCCCGCGGTCGTGATGCTGCACGGCGCCGGGTTCGATCATTCGACCTGGGCGCTGCACAGCCGCTGGTTCTCGCATCACGGCTATTCCGTGCTGGCGCCTGATCTTCCGGGCCACGGCCGCTCGGGAGGCAGCCCGCTTCCAACCATCGCCGACATGGCCGACTGGACCGCAGCCCTGCTCGACGCCGCCCGCGCGCCGAAGGCCAGGCTCGTCGGCCACTCGATGGGATCGCTGATCGCGCTGGAGACGTCGGCGCGGCATCCCGACAAGGTCTCGGGCCTCAGCCTGATCGGCACCGCCGCCGCGATGACGGTGGGGCCCGATCTGCTCAAGGCCGCCGAGGCCAACAGCCCCGATGCCATCGACATGGTCTCGATCTGGGGCCTCGGCTTCAAGGCCGAACTCGGCGGCAGCCTCGCTCCGGGACTATGGATGCATCAGGGCGCGCAGCGCGTGCTGCAGCAGACGCGGCCGGGCGTGCTCTACAACGACCTGAACGCCTGCAACTCGTATCAGAACGCGCTCGCGGCCGCCGCGCAGGTCAAGGTGCCCGCCACCTTCATCCTCGGCGAGCGCGACATGATGACGCCTGCGAAGGCGGGCAAGACTCTCGCGGCGGCAACGCCGAATGCGCGCACGATCGTCGTGCCGGGCGCTGGCCACATGATCATGGCCGAAGCGCCGGACGAATTGCTGGCGGCGTTGCGGCAGTAGCGCCTCTCTCCCCTCATCCTGAGGAGCGGCGCTCGCGCCGCGTCTCGAAGGATGCAGGCCCGACTGCGGCCTCATGGTTCTCACGGCGATGCGAAGCATCGTCCGGAGACGCGCGTTTCCGCGCTCCTCACCATGAGGGTTTGACATATCACTGCTTCGCCGGCTTCCGCTCCACCGGATGGATGTCGATCGCGCACAACCTTCCCATCCGCAGCACATCCATCGAGAGCGTACGGCCGATGCGGTCGCGGTCGAGGGCGCGGATCAGGTCGTCGACGCCGATGAAGGCACGCCGGACGTAGCCGTGACGGCCTGTCAGTCATGCCCCCATCGCTATTCCCTCATGGTGAGGAGCTTGAGTTGGATTACTGCGCCCGCCGGAGCGTCCCCGACCGTGCCCTGACGGGATCGAGCAGCGCCCAGTCGCCCTGCTCCAGCGTATGACCCTTCGGGAACGGCGCACGCAGTTCGAGCCCGAGCGAACGCAGCACGCGATCGTCGCGGTAGTAGCATTGCAGGACGACGCGGACGAGCGTCGCCGCCGCGCCGCCGCCCGTAGCGCGGAACTCGGTTGCAACGGCATCGCGCTTGGCCGGGTCGAGTTCGGCCAGCGGCTGGCCGGCGAGGCGCGCGAGATGATCGAGCGCCTGCGCCACTTGCGCGGTGTCGCGGCCGAGGGTCGCCAGCATGTCGGCGTGGATCACGGGATCGTCGGCGCCGGGCAACTTGTACTCGTCGCTGGCGGGAATGATCATCGCAGCAATGGTGCGCAGATCGTTGCGTTGGGCCCGGGTCAGTTCAATGCTTACGGACATGGCGGTCTCAATCAAAGAGGTTGGCGAGGCGTTGCTTCATCTGGTCGGCGATGTAGAGCGCGATCGCCTGTATGGTCGAGGTCGGGTTCACGCCGCCCGACGTCACGAACACGCTGCCGTCGACGATAAAGAGGTTCTTCACGTCGTGCGAGCGACCCCATTCGTTGACCACGGAGCGCGCGGGATCAGTCCCCATCCGTGCGGTGCCGAGCAGATGCCAGCCGCCCCATGGGATCGGGTCGTTGATGCAGATGTCGGTAGCGCCGGCAGCTTCGAGAATCTCCCGGCCGCGCGCCAGCCCGTGGTCCATCATCTTCCGGCTGTTGGCGCTGATCGTGTAGTCGATCTTCGGCGCAGGGATTCCGTGACCGTCCTTCAGCACGGGATCAAGCGTCACGCGATTATGCTCCTCGGGCAGGTCCTCGCAGATCGCTGATACCGCGAGCCGATGACCGTTGAGCCTGCGGAAGACGCGATGATGATCCGCACCCCACGGCAGGATGCCCTTCTGCTCGCTCGCGACCGCTTCGAACACAGGCCCGGCGCCGCGGCCGAACTGGATGCCGTAACCCCGGACGAAACCGCGCGACAGATCCGTATCGTAGAACTGCTTGCTCCACAGGCAGGTCGGCGGCGCGCGATTTGAGTCGGTCGGCTCCTTCACGAAGCCGTAGATCTGCGCATACGGGTGGAACATCAGGTTCTTGCCGACCAGGCCGGACGAATTGGCGAGGCCATTCGGGAAGCGGCTGGAGACCGAGTTCAACAGCAGCCGCGGCGTGCCGACGCCGTTGCAGGCGATGATGACGACTTCGGCCGGCTGGAACTGCTCGACGCCGTCCTTGTCGTAGTACACCACGCCCGAGGCCATGCCGTGCTCGTTGGTGAGGATCTCGCGCACCCTGCAATGGGTCTTGACCTCGACCCCCGCGCGGATCGCGTGCGGCCAATAGGTGATATCGGTCGAGGCCTTGGCGCCCTGCGCGCAGGCCGGCGTGCAGTGGCCGAGGTTGATGCAGCGCGCCCGGCCCTCGTAGTCCGTGGTCGCCACTGTCGTGTCCGACGGCCACCAGTGCCAGCCGAGCTTGTTCATCGCGTTGCCGATCAGCGGACCTGAAAGACCGAGCGGCTGCGGCGGCATCGGCGGGTGCGTCAGCGGCGACAGCGGATCGCCCGACAGGCCCGACACGCCCATCATGCGGTCGTTCTCCTCGAAGAACGGGGTGAGCGCGTCGTAGTCGATCGGCCAGTCGTCGGCGACGCCGTCGAGCGTCCTCACCTTGAAGTCGCTTGGATGCAGCCGCGGCCAGTGCGCGGTGTACATCACCGTCGAGCCGCCGACGGCGTTGAAGTTCACGACCTTGATCGGCGAATTGTCGTCATTGATCGGATAGTCCTCGGGCCGGCCGCGGACATTCGGGCTGGTCGACCATTCGCCATAGAACTTCGCCTCCCAATCGCGGCCGGTGCTGGGATATTCCGACGGATTCATCCAGCCGCCCTGGTCGAGACAGAGGATGTGCATTTTGGTGTCGGCCAGGCTCCAGGCCACGGCCGCGCCGGAGGCCCCGGCGCCGATGATGAGGACGTCAACGGGATCGTGCTTCATTCTTTCTCGACTCTCTCTTTCGTCATTGCGAGCGAAGCGAAGCAATCCATTTCGCGGCTTGCGGAGGTCTGGATTGCTTCGTCGCTGCGCTCCTCGCAATGACGGGGATGGGGTCCGGGCAACATCATATCAACGACTCGTAGAGATCGTTCCATGCCGGATTCAGCGCCTCGATCAACGCCAGCTTCCTTGCCCGGTTTCCCGCCTTGATCTGCTTTTCTCGCGTGATTGCTTCGATCATGCTTTCGTGCACTTCGTACCATACCAACATCTTGCAGCCGTACTTCTTCGAAAAGCCGGTCACCAGCCCCTCCCGATGTTCGAAGGCACGCTTCGGCAGATTGGATGTTACGCCGGTGTAGAGTGTCCCATTACGCTTGTTAGCCATGATGTACACGCAAGGTTGCTTCACGGGCGTTCCTCAGATCTTTCCACCGTCATTGCGAGGAGCGCAACTACGAATCAATCCACGCCTCCGTAAGTCGTGAAATGGATTGCTTCGCTGCGCTCGCGATGACGGGATAGGGCGTCAACTCACAATCCTCACCGGCAGCGTACGGATACCTCGGATGAAATTCGAATAGAGCCGTTGCGGCGGACTGACGATCTCGAAGCGAAGGTCGCGGTTCAATACTTCCTCCCAGAGGATGCGGATCTGCTGTTCGGCGAGGCGGTCGCCGACACAGCGGTGGATGCCGGCGCCGAAGGCGAGATGCTGGCGCGGCTTGGGGCGGTCGATGATGAACTCATCGGCGCGGTCGATCCTGGTTTCGTCGCGGTTGCCGGAGATGTACCACATCACCACCTTGTCGCCTTTGGCGATGCGGCGGCCGGCAAGCTCGGTATCGTGGCGAGCAGTGCGGCGCATGTGCAGCACCGGCGTCTGGTAGCGGATGATCTCGGAGACGAGGTTCGGGATCAGTTCGCGCCGCGCCCGCACCAGTTCGAATTGTTCGGGGTTCTCGACCAGCGCCATCAGCCCGCCGCTCATGGAATTGCGGGTGGTGTCGTTGCCACCGACGATCAAGAGCCCGATCGTGCCGATGAACTCGCGCGCCTGCAGGTTTCGCGTCGCTTCCGAATGCGCGAGCATCGAGACCAGATCGAAGGTCGGCGGCGCATCGGCGCGCGCATTCCACAATTTGCGGAAATACTCGCCCATCTTCAGCATCTCGTCGTAACGTTCGTCCTCCGAATGCACCACCGCGTCTGGCGAATCCACATTGGCAATGGCGACGTCGGACCACCAGCTCAGCTTCATCCGGTCTTTCCAGGGGAAGTCGAACAGGGTCGCCAGCATCATGTTGGTGAGATCGGTCGAGACACGCTCGGCCCAGTCGAAGGTCTCGTTGCGGGGCAAGGCATCCAGCACATCCGAGGTGCGCTTGCGGATCAGCGGCTCGAAATTGGCGAGATTGGACGGCGCCACGATCGGTGCCACGGTTCGACGCTGCGCGGTATGCCCGGGCGGGTCCATGCGGATGAAGCTGGTGCGCTCCTGTCCCTTCGGCTGGTCGGCCACCTGAATACCGCCGAGCTCCGAACTCGACGAATAGGTCGCGTGGTCGAGTTCGACCGCAAAGATGTCGTCGTAGCGGGTCACCGACCAGTACGACCCGAACGGCGAGGCCTCGCAATAATGCACGGGATCATCGCGGCGCAATTGCTCGAACAGCGGCCGCCAGGTGTCGTCCTGATAAAGCTGGGGATCGCTGACGTCGATCGACGTCAGCCTGCGTTGTGCCGCCTGGGCCATCGCTTCCCTCCCCTCGTTCCGTCGCCGCTTTTCGCGCGATCTGAATGCCGACGATAGGGGCAGATGTGGTCGCGAGTAAAGCCAGCCGGGATTGGCCGGCGGCAAACCTGCAACCCTGCCACGCGTCCATGCGGGGTTTGTCCGCCGGGGCGAGAACGGATAGTTTTGGGACAAACTGCAGGATCGGGAGAAACGACCATTCCGGATTTCGACGCCATCATCATCGGCGCGGGCTTGTCGGGCCTGTACCAGTTGTACCGGCTGCGCGAACAGGGTCTGCGCGTGCGGGTGTTCGAGGCCGGGACCGATGTCGGCGGCACCTGGTACTGGAACCGCTATCCCGGCGCGCGCTTCGATTCCGAAAGCTATTCCTACGGCTATTCGTTCTCGAAGGAATTGCTGCAGGAATGGGAGTGGTCCGAGCATTTCGCCGGCCAGCCGGAAACGCTGCGCTACATCAATTACGTCGCCGACAAGTTCGACCTGCGCCGCGACATCCAGTTTCGCAGCCGGGTAACGGCGGCCGTTTACGACGAGGAAACGCGAAGCTGGACCACCACGCTGGAGGACGGCAACCGGTTCAATTCGCGTTTCCTGATCACCGCGATCGGGCCGCTCTCGACACCTACCCTGCCCCGTATTGAGGGCCGCGACGATTTCAAGGGCGCGTCGTTTCATACCGCGCGATGGCCGAAGGAACCGGTCGATTTCGCCGGAAAGCGCGTCGCCGTCATCGGCACCGGCGCGACCGGCATTCAGACGATCCAGACCATCGCGAGCCAGGTCGGCCATCTGACCGTATTCCAGCGCACCGCCAACTGGGCCGCGCCGCTGCACAACGGCAAGATCGACACCGAGACCCAGGCAAAAATCAAGGCAAGCTATCCCGAGATATTCGCGCGCTGCCAGGAGACGTTCGCCTGCTTCGTTCATACGCCCGACCCGCGCGGCGCGTTCGAGGTGTCGGACGAGGAGCGCGAGGCCAACTATGAAAGGCTCTATGGCGAGCGCGGCTTCGGCATCTGGCAGGGCAATTTCAAGGACATACTGATCGACCGCAAGGCCAACGCGACGATCTCCGATTTCGTCGCGCGCAAGATCCGCGAACGAGTGAAAAACCCTGCCGTGGCCGAGAAGCTGATTCCGAAGAACCACGGCTTCGGCACGCGCCGATTGCCGCTCGAGACGTTCTATTACGAGGTCTACAACCAGGACAATGTCGAGCTGGTCGATATCACGGAAACCCCGATCGAGCGCATCATGCCGAAGGGCATCAAGACCAGCGCGAAGGAATACGAGTTCGACATCATCATCTACGCCACCGGCTTCGACGCCATCACCGGCAGTTTCGACAAGATCGATTTCCGAGGGTGCGGCGGCGCGCGGCTGAAGGACAAATGGAAACGAGGTCCGGAAACCTATCTCGGCATCATGCTGCACGAGTTTCCCAACATGCTGATGCTGATGGGACCGCACACCGCGCTCGGCAACATTCCGCGCAGCATCGAGTACAGCGTCGACTGGGTCACCGGGCTGATCCTGTTTGCGACGAAGCAGGGATTGACGCGGCTGGAGGCGACGCCCGAGGGCGTGAAATCCTGGACCGATCACGTCAAGGCGCTTGGCGAAGGCCTGCTGTCCAACGAGGTCAATTCCTGGATGACCGGCATCAATTCCAACGTCGAAGGCAAGCAGACCCGGATCGTCGCCCGCTACAGCGGCAGCGCCCCGGACTATCGCGCGCGATGCGACGAGGTGGCCGCGAAGGGGTATGATGAGCTGCGGCTGGGGTAGCGATTCCCTTCACCCGCCCTTCGAGGGGCGGGTGGAGCAAACTCACCACGCGTCGATGCACGGCCGCTTCCTCGTCGCGCGCGCTTCCGGCTTCGGCACCGAGCGCAGGCCGGACATGATCCAGTGCCGCGTGGCGGCGGGGTCGATCACCTCGTCGATCTCGAGCACCGAGGCAATCGAGACCGCCTTGCCGTTGGCGTAGAGTTCGGCGACCTTGGCCTTGTAGTAGTTCTCGCGCTCGTCCGGGTCCTCGATCGCTTCCATTTCCTTGCGGAAACCGAGGCGGACATAGCCTTCGAGGCCCATGCCGCCGAACTCGCCGGTCGGCCACGCCACCGTAAAGAAGGAGGCGTGGAAGCCGCCGCCGATCATGGCCTGCGCGCCGAGGCCGTAGCCCTTGCGCAGGACGACGCCGAACAGCGGCACCGTGAGGCTGGCGCCGGTGACGAACATCCGCGCCACATGACGCACGATGGCGGTCTTTTCGGCTTCGGGCCCGACCATGAAGCCCGGCGTGTCGCACAGCGACAGGATCGGAATGTCGAAGGCGTCGCAGAGTTGCAGGAAGCGCGCCGCCTTGTCGCCGGCCGGCGCATCGATCGCGCCGCCGAGATGTTTCGGGTTGTTGGCGATCAGGCCGAACGGCTTGCCCTCGATGCGGATGAACGCCGTGATCATGCCGACGCCGAAATCGCGGCGGATTTCCAGCACCGATCCCTCGTCGGCCAGCAGGTCGATCACGTTGCGGATGTCGTAGACCCGCAGACGGTTTTCAGGGATCGCGCGCCGTAACAACCGCTGGTCCGGCGCCTTCCAGTCGGCGACCGCGCCCTGAAAGTATGATAGATACTTCTGCGCCGCCGCCGTCGCTTCCGCCTCGTCCTCGACCAGGATGTCGATCACGCCGTTCGGCGACTGGAACGACACCGGACCGACTTCGGCCGGATGATAGACGCCGAGGCCGCCGCCCTCGATCATCGCAGGCCCACCCATGCCGATCGAGGCGTTCCTCGTGGCGATGATGACGTCGCAGCAGCCGAGCATCGCGGCGTTGCCGGCGAAGCAATAGCCGGACACGACGCCGACGACCGGTACAAGGCCGGAGAGTTTTGCAAACTGCACGAAAGACGGCCCGTCGAGGCCGGTCATGCCGAGCCGATCCGTATCGCCGGGACGTCCGCCGCCACCTTCGGCATAGAACACCAAGGGTAACCGCCACTGCTCGGTCAAGCTGAGCATGCGGTCGATCTTCTTGTGGTTCATGTGGCCCTGGGTGCCGGCCAGCACGGTGTAGTCGTAGGAAATCACCATGCAGCGGGCGGCGTCCGCGCCGAATTTTTTCGCATTCACGGTGGCGACGCCGGAGATCAGGCCGTCGGCCGGGGTGTTGCGGATGAGATCGTCGACCTTGCGGCGGCGGCGCTGGGCGGCGATCGCCAGCGAGCCATATTCGACGAACGAACCTTCATCGACAAGGTGGGCGATGTTCTCGCGGGCGGTACGCTGGTTGGTCTTGCGCCGCCGCTCGACCGAGGCCGGGCGGTTTTCATCCAGCGTGATCGCGTGGCGTTCGATCAGTTCGGCGAGGTCGGGACGGATGTGGTCGAGATCGAATTCCTCTTCCTCGGCCTCATCATGAGCTTCGATCTCGGCAGGTTCGAGATAAAGGATCGCTTCGTCCTGCATCAGCGTGACGCCGGCTTCAGCCGCGACCTTCGTCACCCGGCCGCCATGCGGCGCGGTGACCAGATGCTCCATCTTCATGGATTCGAGCACAGCGATCTGCTGGCCGGGACGGACGAGATCCCCCTCCCTGACATCAACCGTAACGATGGTGCCCTGCAGCGGCGCCGGAACCGGCTTCGAGCCTGCCGGACCCGCCACGGCTGTTTCCGCCGCTGGTGTCTCCGCCGAGGGCGCGTCGTCATCGGCCGCCATGCTGGATTCGACCAGCGCCATCTCGGCCGCCAGTTGGGCCTCGCCGACCAGGGCCGCAACGTGCGTATCGATGAAGCCGGTGCTGAGGCGGTTCTCGACGAAATCCGGATGCGCCAGGATCGCTGCAAGGAACGAAATGTTGGTGGCGACACCGCCGATGCGAAATTCGCGCAGGGTGCGCGAAGCCTTGTGCACGACGTCGGTCCAGTCACCGCTGGCCGAATGCACGATGACCTTGGCGAGCAGCGAGTCGAAGGCGGCGCTGGTGCGATAGCCGGAATAGCCAAAGGTATCGACGCGGACGCCGGGCCCGGACGGCAAGTCGAACGGCGCCAGCGTTCCGCCGGTCGGCCGGGTGCCGCCGCTCTCGTCCATCACCTCCATGTTGACACGGAGCTGCATCGCAAAGCCGCGCGGTTTCGGGATATAGCCCTGCGCGAGGCCGAGCGAACCCAGCGTGGCGCCGGCCGCGACCGCAAGCTGCGACTGCACGAGATCGAGACCCAGCACCGCTTCGGTGACGGTATGCTCGACCTGGAGCCGGGGATTGGCCTCGATGAAGGCGAACGCCTGATCGCTCGCCTTGTCGTTGATCCTGTCATTGTCGACCAGGAATTCGAACGTACCGAGATTGGCGTAATTCGCCGTCGCCGCCATTTCCTTGGCGGCATCGATGATGCGCGCGCGCAAGGCGTCGCTCAGCGACGGACTCGGCGCGACCTCGATGAGCTTCTGGTTGCGGCGCTGGATCGTGCATTCGCGCTCATGGAGATGGCTGATGGCGCCATGGTGGTCGCAGATGATCTGCACTTCGATGTGGCGGGCGTTGCGGATCAGGCGCTCGACATAGACGCCGTCGCTGCCGAAGGCGGCCATGGCCTCGGACTGGCAGCGCGCGTAAGCTTCCTCGAGTTTGTCGGCGTCATCGACGATGCGCATGCCGCGCCCGCCGCCGCCGGCGATGGCCTTGATCATCACGGCTCCGCCGGGGCCGAGGGAATCGAAGAAGGCCTTCGCCTCCTCCAGGCTGGTTGGCCCGCTGGTGCCGTCGATGATGGGCACGCCGCATTGCTTCGCGAGCGCCTTGGCCTGGGCCTTGTCGCCGAACAGGTCGAGCGCCTCCGGCGACGGTCCGACGAAGACGATGCCTTCCTCGACGCAGCGCCGGGCAAGCGTGGAATTCTCGCTGAGGAAGCCATAACCCGGGTGCACCGCATCGCATTCGGTGGCCTTGGCCGCCGCGATCACGGCCTCGATATCGAGATAGGCCCGCGCGCCGCGGCCCGGAATCTCGTGGGCAGCGTCGGCGGCACGGGCATGCATCGATTGCGCATCGTCGGCGGAATAGATCGCGACGGTGGCGAGCCCGGCATCACCGGCGGCCCGCGCGATGCGGATGGCGATCTCGCCGCGGTTGGCGATCAACAGCTTATGGAACGACATCGCATTACCTGTTTAGCGGTCTCTCATGGTGGGATCGAGCACGATGCGCAGGGATTCGCCAAGGGCATTGAATGCCAACGAGACCACCAGAATGGCAAGCCCCGGCGCATACATCTGCTCCGGCGCGATCTCCATATACTGATAGGCGCGGGCCAGCATGGCGCCCCAGCTCGGGTTCGGTGGCTGGATACCGAGGCCGAGGAAGCTGAGGCTGGCCTCCGCCAGCAGCGCCGCCGCCAGCAGCAGGGTCACCTGAACGATGACGGGCTGCAGCGCGTTCGGCAGCACGTGCTTCCACAGGACGTGCCAGGCCGGCGCGCCAAAACACCTGCTGGCATCGACATAAAGTTCCTGGCGCACGATCAGGGTGCGGGCGCGGACGATCCGGGCCAGCGCGGGAAACATCACGATGCCGACCGCGATCATGCCGTTGGTCAGCCCGATGCCGAGCGCGCCAGTGACCGCGATCGCGAGCACGATGGCCGGGAACGACAGGAACGTATCGATGACGCGGCTGATGATGTCGTCGGTCCAGCCGCCGAAGAAGCCGGCGGCAAGCCCGACCGGCAGGCCGATCAGGATCGCCACGCCGACCGCGAGCAGGCTGGCATAGACGGTGGCCGGCGCGCCGTAGATCAGTCGGCTGAAAATGTCGCGGCCGAGATCGTCGGTGCCTAGCGGATGGCCCGGTCCGGGCGGCGCCAGCATGTTGTTGGCGTCCTGCGCGGTCGGCGCATAGGGTGCGATCCAGGGCGCGCCGATCGCGACGATGACGAGCACCAGCAGCACCAGAATGGCCAGCGCCGCGCGCAGGTCGCCGGCCAGCCAGCGGAACAGGCGGCGCAACCGGCCCGGTTCGGCGCGTGACTTGGGGGTGGCGAGCGAAATATCCGTCATTGCTCGATCCTCGGGTCGACGGCGGCGCACAGGAGATCGGCGATCAGATTGACCGCGATGACGACGATGACCATGGCGAACACCACGCCCTGCACGATCGGGAAATCGCGCTGCAGCGCGCCGCGCACGATCAGGCTACCCATGCCGGGAATGGCGAACACCGCCTCGATCACGACGGTCGCCGCCAGCATGCGGTTGACCAAGAGGCTGATGATGGTGAACAGGTTGACGCTGACGTTCTTCAGACCGTGCTGCCAGAGGATGCGCGTCATCGACAGCCCCTTGGCGTGTAGCGTCCGCACATATTGCGACGACAGCACTTCCAGGAGCGAGCCGCGCAACTGCCGCGCCACCTCGGCCATGCCGTAGGCGGCGATGGCGATGCCCGGCAGCAGCGCGTGCCGGATCGCCTCCCACGGCGAGGCGCTGAAGGACTTTGCGCCGGTCGCGGGCAGCCAGTTCAACTTCAGCGAGATCTCCGCGACCAAAATCATCGCCAGCCAGAAGCCGGGAATGGCGACGCCGAGGGAGGCGATCAGGCTGACTGACTTATCGACCCAGCCATTGGGCTTGATCGCCGCGATCACGCCCATGGGAATGCCTGTGACCAGCGCCAGCACCAAAGCGATGGCCACGATCAGGAGCGTATTGGGAAAGGCACGGGCGATGGAGGTGGCGACCTTTTCGCCGGTCAGCAGCGATTGCGAGAGATCACCCTGCACGACATTGGCGAGCCAGGCGCCGTACTGCACCAGAAACGGCCGGTCGAGGCCGTAGACCTCGCGGATCTCGGTGATGCGCGCGTCGGTGGCGTTGTCGCCGGCCAGCGTCACCGCGATATCGCCGGGCACCAGCTTCAGCAGCGCAAACACCATGAAGGTCGCGAGCAGGATCACAGGGACCGCCTGCAACAGGCGGCCGCCGATCACCCGTACCGGACTCCGTCGCGCCATGCCGCTCAGCTCTCCAGCCAGACGTCGTCGTATTTCGGCTTGCCCAGCAGGTTCGGCCTGTAACCCTGCACCTTCTTGTTCATGGCGACCAGTTCGAACTGGAACGCGAGCGGCGCCACGAATGCGTTCTCCATCACCAGCCGCTGCACGGTGGCGAAGGCCCTGCGGCGCTTTTCGATATCTTCGGAGGCCCGCGACTCCTTGATCGCGGCTTCGAGTTCCGGCGGCACCGGCGCCCGGCCGCCATTGTAATAGGCGTCCTTGGTGAACATCAGCGAATAGGTCAGGCTCGGATCGGGCCGTCCGGTCCAGGCCGCAAGCAGGCCGGAGCCGCGTTTCTCGGCGCCGAAGAACGCGGCGGAAGCCTCCGCGATCGGGGCGTTGGAGAATTTCACGTTCATGCCGGCCTTGCGGAACTGTTCGATCAGGATCTCCTGGCGCTGCACCGAATCCTGGTCGGGATAGCCGATCAGATCGATCGACAGCCCGTCCTTGAAGCCGGCCTCGGCGAGCAACTGCTTCGCCTTGTCGGGGTTATAAGGGTAGAGCGCGGCGACGGACTTGTCGTAGGCCCAATGCGCCTTCGGCAGGTTCATGTAGGCGGGTTCGGCAAGGCCGGCCAGCGCCGCCTTGACGAAGGTTTCGCGGTCGATCGCGAAATTGAAGGCCTGGCGAACCCTGACGTTATCGAACGGCGGCTTCGCCCAGTTCAGGAAGATCTGGAAGACATAGAGTGTGGGTCCATTGGCGATCCTGACGCTGGGAACGCGGTCCATGATCGCCTTCTGGCGCGGCGGCAACTGGTACATCAGGTCGTTCTGGCCGGCGGTCACGGAGCGCGAGCCGGTCGTCAGTTCCGGGATGATGGAAAATTCAATGCCATCCGGATACGGCCGGTTCGGCTTCCAGTATTTCTCGTTGCGCTTGACGACGATCTTCTCGCCGTCGGCCCAGCTCACGAACGCATAGGCGCCGGCGCCGACCGGCGTGCGCGCGACATTGCCTGAACTCGCCGCCTTGAGCGCGGTCGGCGAGACCATCATGCCGGCGCGGTCGGAAAGGATACCGGGGAGCGCGGCGTCCGGCGCGCTCAGCTTCAGCGTCACCTGCATCGGGCCGGTGACCGCGGCGGACGCCATCGAGGCGAGATCGGCCTTGATGTTGGATTTCGGATCGGACTTGTTGCGCTCCAGATTGAATTTCACAGCCTCGGCATCGAGCGGCGTGCCGTCGTGAAAGGTGACGCCGGAGCGGATGTTGAGCACCAGCGTGGTGGGGTCGGTAAAGCTCCAGCTTTCCGCGAGGCCCGGCTTCGGTTTCAACGTTCCAAAATCCCATTCGGTCAGCGTGTCGTACATCGTGAACAGGAAGGCGTGATCCGAGCCCGCGCCGCCGGTAGCGGGATCGAGGCTGGACGGGTTGGCGGGCGCCGAGATGCGCAGCGTGCCGCCGCGTTTCGGCGTGCCTTGCGCCAACGCGCTGCCGCCGAGCGCGGTGCCGGCCAGCGCGCCTGAAATCAGCGCCATTACCTCGCGTCGGGTCGTGTGTGTCATCCTGTCCTCCGTCTGGCGATTCTTGTTCAATTGGGCGAAAAGTTCGGGCGGTCCGCGAAATGGCAGGCCACCCAATGATCCGGTTTCAGTTCGCGCCACTCCGGCGTCTCCTCCGCACAGAGCGTCTGCGCATACCGGCAGCGGGTCCGGAAACGGCACCCCGAGGGCGGATCGATCGGGCTCGGGATTTCGCCCTGCAGCACGATCCGGTTGCCCCCGCGCATCGACGACGGCAACGGCCGCGGCTCGGCCGACAGCAGCGCCTGCGTATAGGGATGCAGCGGCCGTTCCGATACCTGCCCGGTCGGGCCGAGCTCGACGAACCGTCCCAGATACATCACCGCGATGCGTTCGCTGATATGCGACACCACCGCGAGATCGTGGGTGATGAAAACGTAGGTCAACCCGAGATCGCGCTGCAGTTCGGCAAACAGATTGAGCACGTCGCCGCGGATCGACATATCCAGCGCCGCCACGACCTCGTCGCACACGATCAGCTTCGGCCGCAGCGTCAGCGCGCGCGCAATCACCACGCGCTGCTTCTGGCCGCCGGAAAGCTGGTGCGGATAGCGGTCGCCGACATCCTGTGACAGGCCGACGCGATCCATGGCCTCGCGCGCGCGCCTCAGGCGCCCGGCTTTATCCCCTTCGCGCGCGAGTTCCAGCGGCTCAAGCACGGAGGACAGGATCGTCATCCGCGGGTTCAGCGCGGCGTTCGGGTCCTGGAAGATGATCTGGTAGTCGCGCCGGTGGCTCTGGAATTGCCGACGCGGCAGCGCCAGCGGATCGCGGCCATCGTGCAGGATCGCGCCTGCGCTCGGCTTCAGCAGGAACACCAGCGCGCGCCCGATCGTGGTCTTGCCCGATCCGGATTCGCCGATGATGCCAAAGGTCTCGCCGCGGCGGACATCGAAATCGACGCCGTCAACCGCCTTCACCGTGGCCCGCCGATCGCTGGTCTGGAACTGGACCTGGAGATCGCGCACCGAGACGATGGCGTCCTTGATGTCGTCCTTGGCGATATCGGTGGCGAGCGCACTCATGGATGACCGACCATGGCGGCAATCGGCGCCGACGGCGCGTGTTGCAAGGCGCCTGGCAGATCGAGCTCGTTGAAGCGCCAGCAACGTACCTTGCGTCCACCGCCCGCGTCGCGCAGTTCCTGCTCTTGCTCGCAGCCGGCGATCGCATGGGCACACCGTGCCTTGAAGCGGCAGCCATTGGGCATATCGACGATCGAAGGTACCCGGCCAGGGATCGAAGGCAGCTTGCCATGACGCGGGCTCAAGTGCGGCAACGAGCGCAGCAGGCCTGATGTGTAGGGATGCAGCGGCCGCACCAGCGCATCATCGACCGCGGCGTCCTCGATCACCTCGCCGGCATACATCGTGATCATGCGCGTGCAGGTTTCGGCGACGACACCGAGGTCGTGCGTGATCAGCATCAGCGCCGTGTTGGAGGTCTCGCTGAGGTCGCGCAGCAGTTCCAGGATTTGCGCCTGGACGGTGACGTCGAGCGCGGTGGTCGGCTCGTCCGCGATCAGGAGTTGCGGCCCGCAAATCAGACTGGCTGCGATCATCACGCGCTGGCGCATGCCGCCCGAGAGCTGATGCGGATAATCGTCGATGCGCCGCTCCGGCGAGGCGATGCCCACGCGGCGCAGCATGTCGAGGGTACGCACCCTCGCCTCTTCGTTGCTGATGTTCATGTGCACGCGCAGCGTCTCGGAGATCTGGTGGCCGACGGTGAACACCGGATCGAGCGCGCTCATCGGCTCCTGGAAGATCATGGCAATACGCCGGCCGCGGATGGCGCGCATGGCGCGGGTGCTGCATCTGGCGAGATCGACGCCGTCGAACATGATCGAGCCGTCGAGACCAGCCAGATTGTTCGGCAGCAGCCGCAGAATCGAAAGGCCGGTGATGGTCTTGCCGCAACCACTCTCGCCGACAATGCCGACGCGCTCGCCGGGTGCGATGTCGAAATCGATCTTGCGCGTCGCCTGCCAGACGCCATGCGACGTCTTGAAGCGGATGCCGAGACCGCGCACCGACATCAGCGCCTGCGGGCTTGCCGCATTCGCCGAAGTCTCACGCTGTGCCCGCTGCGCCGCTGTCATCAAGCCGTCGCCCGCTTCTTCTCTTTCACGAGCTGTTCCTCCATCAGCATCTCGGTGCCGATGATGCCGTCGCGCGCGAGTTGCTCGATCTCCGCGTCGGAGAGCCCGAGAAGGCCGCCGAGGATTTCGCGGTTGTGTTCGCCCAGCGTCGGCGGCGCGCTGCGGATCGGGAACGGCTTGTCGGTCTCGCGGAACGGCATCGACGGCTGCGGATGCGGGCCGATGAAAGCGCGATCGACTTCCTGGATGAAGCCGCGCGCGTGCAGTTGCGCATCCTTCAGCAGTTCGATCGGCAGCCGCGCCACGCCGGAGGCTATGCCAGCCGCCTGCAACGCGTTCATTGCCTCCTCGGGATCGCGAGCGGAGGTCCAGGCGGCAATCGCGGCCTCGATCGCGCCTTCAATGGTGCGCCTGCCGGCCGCCGTCTTCAATCTTGGGTCCGCGGCCCAATCGGCGCGGCCGAGCAGCGCAGCGAGCTTCGGCCACATCGCATCGCTATCGACGGCCACCACGATCCAGTTGTCGTCGCCGGCGCAGGGAAAGCAGCCATGCGGCACGAAATCCGGGTGGCGGTTGCCGTATTTCACCGGCGCCTTGCCGCCGATCGAGTGCGCGACAATCCACGGCGCGGCAAACGGCATCATGCATTCGATCTGCGCAAGATCGATGAACTGGCCCCTGCCGCTCAGTCGCGCGTGGATCAATGCGGTCAGAACAGCGGCGCAGCCGTTCAGGCCGCCGACGGCATCGCCGAATGCCGTGTGGCTCATGACCGGCGGCCCGTCGGGATCGCCCACCACGCTCGGCAGGCCGGAACCTTGTTCCAGCGTCGAGCCGTAGGCGCGGCAATCGCGGTTGATGCTGCCGGCGCCGAACGCCGACATCGACATCATGACGAGTTTTGGATTGAGCTTACTGACGATGTTATAGCCGAGGCCGAGTTTCGGCAGTACCTCGACCGAGTAGTTGTCGACCACGAGGTCGGCGTCGGCCACCAGCCGCTGGGCCAGGTTGAGCCCTTGCGGCCGCGTCAGGTCGAGCGTGATGCCGCGCTTGTTGCGGTTCATGATGCAGTAGCGCACCGACTTCTCGTACATCTGTTCGAGAACGTAGGCCGGACGCCGGTCAACGCCGCGCCACCAGTCCGGGTACTGCGTCGCCTCGATCTTGATGACGTCGGCGCCGAGGTCGGCCAGCGTCCGCGTGCAGATCGGCCCGGCCCAACCCATCGAGAAATCGATCACGCGGATGCCTTCGAGCGGCAGGCGGTTCTCTCCGTTGGGCTCAGGCACCGGAACACGCGCGGCAGCTTCGGCATGTGCGCTGCCGAGCATCTGCTCGCCGATATCAGGCACCGCACCGCCCCGCCGCGGCGGCGTGCCGGTCAGGCGCTGCATGGAGCCCGCGGTGAATCCGGTCTCGTCGCCGATCATGATCGGAACGATGGCCCCGCGCGCCTGCTTTTCTTCGTCCGCGATGAGATCGGATATCTCGGGCACCGGCACGATCGGGATCTTCCGCCGCAAGCCCTCCTCGAACCATTCCTGCGCGGTGCGCGCCTTCAGCCTTGGAATGAATTCGCCTTCGATTTCCTCCATGCGCTGCAGGCGATCGGTGCCCATGAACAGCGTCGGATCGTCGCGCAGCGCGTTCAACCCCAGCATCTCGCAGAACGCACGCCATTGCGCGGGAGTAACCGTCGTAACACCGAGCCAGCCCTGCCTGGTCTCGTAGATGCCGACCGGAAAGGTCGGCCAGAACCGGTTGACGCCGATCCGCCGCATGATGTCGCCGCGCGAGAACGACTCGAACATGATGTATTCGGTCACGGCGATCGAGGACTCGAAGATGCTCAGGCGGCTTGATCGCCCGCCCCCGCCCTGCATGCGGCCCAGCACTGAGGCGGCGGCGGCGATGAAGCCCCAGAGGCCGGCGAGAATGCCGGTCTGGAAGTCCGGCGCGTGCATCGGCGGGCCATCCGCCGGGCCGACCAGCTTTACCAGTCCCGTCAGCGCGCGAATGGTCGAGTCAGTCGCGGCGAATTTTGCATAAGGCCCCTCGCCGCCGAACCAACTCGTCTCGAGATGAATCAGACCGGGGTTGGCTTGCCTGATCGTCTCGAGGTCGATCGCCGGACAATCCGCGGCATCGACGTCGCGGCCGTCGAGCAGGACGTCGCAGGCGCCGATCAGTTCCGCCAGGCGAGAGGCTGAATTCGGATCGTCAGGGTCGAGCGCGACGCTTGATTTGTTGAAATTGAGAAACGCGAACCACGCGCTGTTTCCTGCCGGCGTCAGCGGCGCGGTGCGGCGGAGGGGATCTCCTTGTGGCGGCTCGATTTTCCGGACGGTGGCGCCGAAATCGGCGAACAAGCGGGCGCAATAGCCGGTCGCGGCGCTGCTTCCGATCTCGACAACTCGCAAATGCGACAACGCACCCATCACGCTCCCTCAAGGCCCCATGACCAGCGTGACGTAGCCGGTGCCGTTTTTTATTGCTGAACATGAAACCTTGCTGGGATTCTGATGCAAGCGGAATTTTGTCCCGCGTTACGGAATTCGCGAGAGGTGCGAAGCGCTTAGCTTTCGTTTGCGCGTGCTTCTTGCTGGCGACGGCACTGAAGGAATTCGCGCGAGATGACTTCCGCAGGCGTCGGAGGGCGGACGAACTGGTAGCCTCTCGGCGATAATGCCGATGCGCGGACCACCCGCTCATCCTTCTGCTGCCCCGCGGTTGACCCGTCGCGAAAACCGTTGTTGTACTCAGCCAATTACAACAGCAAGCCCCGGGGCAGGAATTCATGAAAAAGGCCACCCAGATCAGAAGCGTCGAGACACTTGCCTGCGACGCCGGCTGGCGGAACTACCACTTCGTCAAGATCGTGACCGAGGACGGCATCGTCGGCTGGAGCGAGTACGACGAGGGGTTTGGCGCGCCCGGTGTCACCGCGGCAATCGAGCGGCTCGCGGCGCGCGTGGTCGGCAAGAACGCCTGCCAGCACGAGCGGATCTACGCCGAGCTGTTTTCCGCCACCCGGCCCGCCGCCGGCGGCGTGGTTGCGCTGGCGCTCGGCGCCATCGAGAACGCGCTGCTCGACGTCAAGGCCAAGGCGCTCGGCGTGCCCTGCTACGACCTGCTCGGCGGCAAGATTCGCGACCGCATCCGGGTCTACTGGTCGCACTGCGCGACCTGGCGCATCAACCATCCTGACTGGTTCAAGCCGGCGATCACCAGCCTCGACGGCGTCAAATCCATCGGTCGCGAGGTACGCGAAAAAGGCTTCACCGCGATGAAGACGAACATCTTCGTCTACACCGACGGCAAGCCGCAAGGCTGGCGGCCCGGCTTCGGCTCGCCGTTCGAGCCCGAGATCAATGTCGACCGCAAGGTGCTGCGAAACCTCTGCATGCACCTCGAGGCAATCCGCGACGGCGCAGGGCCCGATGTCGACCTGCTGCTCGATCTCAACTTCAACGCCAAGACCGAGGGCTACCTGAAGATTCTCCGCGCCATCGAGGACATGGATATGTTCTGGGTGGAGATCGACACCTTCAACCCGCAGGCGCTGGGCTACATCCGCCGCCAGAGCCCGCACCCGATCTCTTCTTGCGAGACGCTGCTGGGCCTGCGCGAATTCCTGCCTTACTTCAACGAACAGGCGATGGATGTCGCCATCATCGACACGCCCTGGAACGGGGTGTGGCAATCGATGAAGATCGCCGCGGCCGCGGAGCATTTCGAGGTCAACGTCGCGCCGCATAACTTCTACGGCCATCTCTGCACCATGCAGAACGCGCATTTCTCGGCCGCCGTCCCGAACCTGCGCATCATGGAAACCGACATCGATCGCCTCGCCTGGGACCACGAACTGTTCACGCATGTGCCCGAGATCGTCGATGGGCATCTCGTGATGCCGGACCGCCCCGGCTGGGGCACCGAGCCCAACGAGGAAGGCCTGCGGGCTCATCCGCCGAAGAGCCATGGCGGGTTGTTGAACTACGGGCAGAAGAAGTAGGCGCTCACGGTTTCGCAGGGTGGGCAGAGCACAGCATGCCCACCATCGAGAGCAGGATCGTAATGGTGGGCACGCTGTGCTTTGCCCACCCTGCATCACTCGTCATCGAAGCGCGATATCCAGCCATCCCAGCGCATTGACCGTGACGCGATCGCCGGTGTCGATCAGCACGGTGGTGGTTTCGGCTTCGATGATCGCTGGTCCCGTCAACGTATGCCCGGGCTGCAGGTCGTCGAGCGCATAGACCGGGACTTCGCGCCAGCCGCCAAAGAACGCCTGCCGTTTGCTGCGCGGCGCGCACGCGACCGAAGACAATGCAGACCTGGTCTCGGAATCCAGTCGCGAGACTTCACCCACCGCCGCGACGCGCGCGTTGACGAACACCACTTCCTGGCCGCGCGAGGCGTAGGTGTACAATTCCTCGTGCCTGATGTGGAAGCGGTCCTCGATTTGATCAACCAGGTCGGGCGCGTCCCAGTCGAGGCCGTCGAGCGAAACGTCGATCTCGAAAATCTGCTCGCCGTAACGCATTTCGGCGGAACGCTCGATCGCAACCTTGCCGTTGAACCAGGAGCGCAGCCGGCCGGCGGCCTGCTGTTCCAGCCCGGCAAACAGCTCGCGCACTTCACCGGCCGAGATGCGCCCGGCGCCATAATGCGTGCGGCTGACCTCGTAGCGGAGATCGCTGGTCAGCATGCCCCAGGCCGACAGCACGGATGCCACCGTCGGTACGATGATGCGCTTTATCTCGAGTTCGCGCGCGACTTCGGCCGCATGAAGACCTGCGGCGCCACCAAAGCTCAGCAGCGCGAACTTCCGGGGATCGACGCCGCGGCGCAGCGTCATCAGGCGAATGCCGTCGGCCATGTTCAGATTGATCATGCGGTAGATGCCGGCGGCGGCTTCGACGCGCGACAGATCCATCGCGCTGGCGATACGATCCACCGCGGCTTCCGAGGCCGCACGATCGAGCGGGCGCTTGCCGCCCATGAAGGCTGCGGCATCGAGATAGCCGAGCACGACATTGGCATCGGTGACGGTCGCAGCCTCGCCGCCATTGCCGTAGCAGGCCGGGCCCGGCACCGAGCCTGCGCTCTCCGGTCCGACGCGCAGCGTGCGACTGGCATCGACGCCCGCGATCGAGCCGCCACCGGCTGCGATGCTCGCGATATCAAGACTGCGCAGCGCGATGCGCTGGCCGGCCAGCATTCCGTCGGCGGACAGCGAGGCCTGCCCGCCCGATATCAGCGATATATCGGTCGAGGTGCCGCCCATGTCGAACGGAACGAGATCGGGAATGCCGACCAGATCGGCGCAGCCCCGCCCGCCCGACATGCCGCCTGCGGGTCCGGACAATACGGTGCCTGCGGCCAGCCGCGAGGCTTCCTCGACGGGAGCCATGCCGCCATGCGACAGCACGACAAACAGGCTGCCCCTGAAACCCGCTTCGGTCAGCCGCGTTTCGAGACTGGTCAGGTAGCGCCGCACGATCGGTTCGACATAGGCGTTCACGATCGTGGTCGAGACACGCTCATATTCCTTGATCTGCGGCAGCACGTCGCTGGAGCGCGAGATGCTGATGCCGGGCAGCGCCTGCTTCAGCCTTTCAACGGCAGCGAGTTCGTGCACGGGATTGAGATAGGAATGCAGGAAGCACACCGCGACCGACGTCGCGCCCGATTGCCGGATCGCGACGATCGCATCGTCGAGCGATTTTGCATCCAGCGGAATCAGCACCTCGCCATTGGCGCGCAGCCGCTCCCGAATGCCAAACCGCAGGTCGCGCGGCACCAGCGGCGCCGGCGGCGGCGTGCGCAGATCGTAGCGGTCGGGCTTGAGCCCCTCGCGCATCTCGATGACGTCGCGGTGTCCTTCGGTGGTGATCAGCGCGACCTTTGCGCCCTTGCGCTCCAGCAACGCATTGGTGGCAACGGTGGTGCCGTGAACCAGCCGGTCGGTCGCTGCGAGCATTTCCGCGCGCGTAAGGTTCAGCCGCCGCGCCAGTTCTTCCAGGCCCGCCATCACACCGAGCGATTGATCCGCCGGGGTCGATGGCGATTTTGCAAACACGGTGTGCCCGCTCTCGTCGGTAGCCACGAGATCGGTGTAGGTCCCGCCGACGTCAACGCCTATCCTGAACGTCATGAGGAAGCCCGCTGCGCCGCGCCTTCAACCAGGCCCTGCTCGCGGTCGCGCCGCCGCGCCTCGTCCGATCGCCTGGCGGGCGGCCCCCAGCCGCCACCGCCGGAAGAACGTATCTCGAGACAATCGCCGGGCCGCAATTCGATGCCGACTTCCTTGGTGCGCAGCACGCGCGGCTCGCGTCCTTCCGACAGCAGCCGATAGTGATGCGGCTTGCCGTCCTCGCCGCCGAGCATGCCGCAGGGACCGTGGCGCGCGCCATCGCCCGCGGTATTGCCCTTCGCGGTCTTCTCCGTCTCCAGCACCAGATCGAGCGACACACCGAGGCCGCCGCGATGCTGGCCGTCACCGCCGGAGCCGGGACGGAATTCATGCTTGCGGAAATGTAGCGGGAAGCGCGCTTCGGCCACTTCCAGGCTGCCAAATTTCAGTCCGCCGACCGAGTGCCACTCGCCGATCGACGACCAGCCGTCGCCGCCCGACGACGCGCCGCCGCCGGGCCGCGCCTGGAACAGGTGCCAGATGAAATTCCTGCCGGTGCGCGGATCCTCGCCCTGGATCGCGATCCGGAAGCGGCGACTCCAGCCCGCCATCGCGCGTTCCGGACAGGAGGCCGACAACGCCTTCACGATAGCCTCGACGATTTCGTTCGAGGGATGGCTGGTGCACAACGTCACCGGCCGGCCGGGATCGGCCCACACCACGGTGCCTTGCTTCGCGATCACCTTCAGCGGTCGCAGCGCGCCGGTGTTCTTGGGTATCTCGGCGTCGATCAGGTAGGCGAACGCCATCGCCACCGCCGCCTGCATGTTGGCGTGCGAGGAGTTCACGAAGCTGGTCGACTGCGGATCGCTTTCGGACAAATCGATTTCGACGTCGCTGCCCTTCTTGGTGACTTTTGCAGCGATGCGAATATCGGTGCGGCCGTGACCGTCATCGTCGAGAAACGCCTCGCCGCGAAAAACACCGTCTTTCCAGGTCGAGACGACTGCGCGCGTCTGCTGCTCGGTTGCGTCGAGGATCGCTCCGATCGCGGCTTCGACGACCGCCGCGCCAAATTCGCTGAACAGCTTCGATACGCGACGCTCGCCGAGATGCGCCGCGCCCAGCATCGCGGCGAGGTCGCCGCGAAATTCCCTGGGATTGCGGACGTTGAGCGCCAGCAAGTCGAACAGGTCGTCGCGCAGCCTGCCGGCTTCGTAGAGCTTGATCGGCGGGATGCGCAGTCCCTCCTGCCAGATCTCGGTGGCCGCGGGGTTATATGCGCCATGGGTGCCGCCGCCGATATCGCTCTGATGCGCGCGCACGATGGTCCAGAGCAGACGCTTCTCTCCGGCGAATACCGGCACGAACACGGTCACATCGGGCAGATGGCTGCCGCCAAAATAAGGATCGTTGAGCAGGATGACGTCACCCGTCTTGACGTCCTTGAATCGCTCCTCGACCGCGATCGTCGCCCATGGCAGCGCGCCGACGTGAACCGGAAGGTGATCGGCCTGCGCGATCAGGCGTGCATCGGTGTCGCAGATCGCCAGCGAGAAATCCCGGCTGGAATTGAGGATCTGCGAATAGGAGGTGCGAAGCATCGCCTCGCCCATTTCCTTCACGATCGAACTGAGCCGGTGCTGGACGACGGAGCGCGTGATGGGGTCGATCCTGGCGGACATTCTTACCCGTTCTTGTTGTGCGACTTTTCCTGCGTGTAACTCACAGCGTGCCTGCCACTTCCGCCAGCGCGCCTGACGCCGCGCCGACGATCGCATCGATGTCGGCATTCGTCATTGGAGTCGACAATGCCATCAGGCCATAGCCTGCGGCGAGTACGCCGCGATTGAGCAGCGCGCGAGAGAACACCGCCTGGCGCCGCGCCTCCTCCTCCGTCAGGTACGCCGAGCGATAGTCGCGGATCGGACGATCGGCGAAATGTATCTTGAGCAGCGAGCCCAGGCCGACCGTGCCGCCGGGGACGCCGTGACGGCGAAACGCACCGTCGATGCCGGCGCGAACCGCCTCGCCCATCGCATCAAGGCGCGCGAAAGCCGCTTCGTCGAGCAGTTCCATCGCGGCGATGCCGGCGCGCATCGTCACCGGATTGGCGGAGAACGTGCCGCCGTGCGGCAGCGCCGGCTTGCCCGGGCGCGGATCGAACACCGCCATGACCTCCTTGCGGCCGCCGATCGCGCCGACCGGAAAGCCGCCGCCGATGATCTTGCCGAGCGAGGTGAGGTCCGGATCGATGTTCCAGATGCCCTGCGCGCCACGAAATCCCAGCCGGAACGTGATGACCTCGTCGAAGATCAGGAGCGCGCCGACCTCGCGCGTGACCTTTCGCAGCGCCTCCAGATAGGCCCGATCGGCTGGCGCCAGGCCGGCACGGTTGGGCATGGGGTCGACCAGCACGCAGGCCAATTCCGGGCCATGCTCGCGGATCAGGCTGACGGCCGCTTCCGTGTCGTTGAAGGGAATGGTGACGACGTCAGCCAGCACATTCTCCGGTGTGCCCTTCGCGTAGGCCACCGAGACCGGCGCGTTGCGCCCCCAGGCTTCCGGTGTCGGGTCGAGGCTCACCTCGGCGTAGTCGTAGGAGCCGTGATAGGCGCCTTCGCATTTGGCGATCTTGGGACGGCCGGTGTGCGCCCGCGCCGCCTTCAGCGCCATCATCACGGCCTCGGTACCGGAATTGGCGAAACGTACCTGATCGACCGCAGGCAGCCGCGAAGCCAGCAGCTCGGCAAGATCGACCTCGGATTCCGTCGGCAGGCCGAACGCCGATCCCAGTGCGAGTTGCGCGGTCGCCGCCTTGATCAGCGCGGGATGGGCGTGGCCGTGGATCTGCGCGGTGAAATTGTTGATGCAATCGATGAAGACGTTGCCGTCGAGGTCCCATACCCGGCACCCTTCGCCACGCGCCGCATAGATCGGGTACGGCTTCATGAACACGGTGGTACGGCTGTTGCCGCCGGGCAGGCTCGCCAGCGCGCGATCGTACATTTTCTGCGAAGAAGAATTTGAATCCGGGTACATGCGGCTTCCGGGGAATGATGGGGCAACCCCTTATAGCCGCTGGATTTCTCCCCGCAAACCGAAGCTTTGCCGCGGCTGTCCTGCGATCAGGATTTCGACGGCTGGGTGAAGGTCAGGAAGACGGCGGTCCCGACGATCAGGGTCGCGGCCATGAACAGCAGCACCGCGGGCAATCCGAAGATCGTCGCGACGATGCCGGTCGTCGATTGCATCAGTGCCGCGCCAAGGAAAAAGGCAAGGTTGATTGCCGACAGCGCCTTGCCGGCGTTCTGCGCGTCCACGAACTGGCGCGTCATGCCGTACAGCAATGGTTGCGTCGATATGGCGATGCCGATCAGAATGAACAGCACGGCGTCGAATTGCGCCGGGATGGCGGCCACCCCGAGCAGATCGGCCAGCGGATAATGCGGCGCTCCGGCCGCCATCACGGCAAGCAGCAACGCGGCAAGTGAATGCGTGGCGGCCAGCACTTCGCGGCGATGGCCGATGGTGCGATCGAGAATCCCCACCAGCACCGGCCCTGCGATCAACGCCAGCGTGAAGAGGCCAAGGGCATTGCCCGCCTCGATGCGGCTGAGCGCCTTGATCTCCATCAGCCACGGGCCGCCCCACAATCCCCGCAGCACTAGCGAAGCCGCCAGCGACACCAGCGACAGCGCGATCAGGCCGCGCAACCGATACGACAGGCCGATGCGCAACACCTCGGCCATCTGCGATATGGGCGACGACTGGTCCGCATGCCCGGCCGGCTGCTTCGGGACCAGCAAAAACACCGCGACAGCCACGACAGCACCGAAGCCGGCGGAGATCCAGAACCCTGCCCGCCAGCCCCAGCTTTCGACGACAAAGGCCAGCGGGCTCGAAGACAGCAGCATGCCGACATTGCCGATCGACAGGATGATGCCCGACCACAGGCCGAAGCGCGCCGCCGACATCTGCTTGGCGGCCAATGTCATCGGGCACATCAGCATCCCCGACGTGGCGACGCCGAGCAGGAACTGCCCGAACAGGAAGCCCTCCGGCCCCCTCGCCATTCCCGACGCCAGCGCGCCTACGATGGTTCCTCCCAGCAGGCTCAGCGAAACCGGACGGACGCCGAAGCGGTCCATCGCGGCGCCGACCGGAATCTGCGAAGCGGCGAAAGCAAAATGATAGATCGAGGTGAGGCTCGCCAGCGTCTGCGGCGCCGTGCGGAAGTCGGCCGCCATCACGTCGAGGCTGACCGCCGGAATGGTCCGCAACAGCGTCGACAGCATATGGCCGCAGGCCAGCGCCAGCAGCGCGAAAATCAGCGCGCGGATGCTGATATCCGCGCCATCGGCCTTGCCGTCCATGAGCCGTCTCGCCCCAAAACCATTTCGGGGCGAGGTATCACCAATATGCGGGGAACGCGAATCCGGGAGGGTATGACGATCAGTTCCTGTGGAACACCAGTGTCCGCAGTTCGATGCTCTCGCGCGGGGCTGCATCAGTGGGCGTGGTCGGATCGATGAAGGCGGTGTGCGGCCCGAACCGTGTTCGGCCATCGGTTGCGGAATCGTAGCACTTCAGCAGCAGCGCCTCGTCGGTCCGCATTTCCGGAATGTAGTACCAGCGATGGTTCGGGTTGTACCTGACGGAATAGGTCTCGCCGCTGCGGTTCGGATAGATCAGATCGGAGGCTATGAGATCACCAGGCTCGACCGTCTGGCCGTCGGCCATTGCAAGCGGCGCATCGCGCAGCGGTCCGCGGATCGGCCGCCATACATTGATGACCTGAACCCGCCCCTTCAGAAGTTCCTCGGCCTCATCGGGAAGATGTTCGCGCACGCGATTTGCGCCGGATCTGTCGGTCTGATCGACATGGACCCGCGTCGCCGGCTGGCGCGGCCCGGCGCCCCTGACATCGGCCGCACCCTCCACGCGCTTGCGCACGGTATGGTCGAAGATGAAGACGCGGTCCGCCTTCAATGTCGCCTTCAGGAAGGCTTCCACGGCGGGATAATAGATGCCCCTCACTTCCTTGTCGTTGTAGAAGTCCCTGACAATGGTGGGGTGCCGGACCAGCGCAAATCCTTCACGATCCAGCGAGAGATTTCCGGCAATCAGGCGCGCGTCGAAGATCGGGACGTTGTGCGGTTCGGGCAGCGCGGTCGATTGGGGTTCGCCCGGCGGCGGATCGAAGGCGTAGGTTCGCGGTTTTCCCGGCGTGGGTGCGAGGTAGTTCAGTTCGGCGGTGACGAAGGGAAGCAATTCGAGTTTTGCTTGCTGCAGGCCCATGGTGGTCTCCCGGACTCCGTTGTTCGTTCTGTTCGATCTTGGCCTGCCTGCCGGTCCTCACAAGTCCGCGGCGAAAATAGCAACGATGCCATTCCGGGCGATGGCAAACGGGAAAGATTCTTTCCGAAGACGCCTTCCGAACCGGACGGAATTTCCCGTGTTCACCGGGTCGTCATCGTCAGCAGTTGACGCTGCGGCGATGCGCGGCAACAATTGGTGCCTGATCAGAATTTCCTTGCCTCACACGGCCGAGCGAATTTCGCGGCGACCGGTTCCGGCTCAATCACAGGCAGAACAACATGCAAGTCACGATGAAAGATCGCGTCGCCGCCATCACCGGCGGCAGCAAGGGCCTTGGGCTGGCGGTTGCGAAACAGTTTGCCGCCTCGGGCGCAAAGGTCGCGATCCTCGCACGCGGCGCGCAGGACCTGAAGGCCGCGCGGGAACTGCTGGCGAAGGACGGCCTCGAAGTTCGCGATTACGTCTGCGACGTGTCGAAAGCCTCCGACATCGCGAAGGCGCACGAGAGGATCGTTGACGATCTCGGTCCGGTCGACATCCTCGTCAACAATGCGGGCACCGCGCGCACGATGGCGTTCGAGGCCATTTCCGACGAGGCCTGGCAGGAGGACCTCGATCTGAAGCTGTTTGCCGCGATCCGCTTCTCCCGGCTGGTCTGGCCCGGCATGAAGGCGCGCAAATGGGGGCGCATCATCAACGTGCTCAACACGTTCGCCAAGGCGCCGGCGGCGTCCTCGGCGCCGACATCGGTATCGCGTGCGGCAGGCATGGCGCTGACCAAGGTGATGGCGAACGAAGGCGGCGAGCACAACATCCTGGTCAATGCCATGCTGGTCGGCCTGATCATGAGCGATCAATGGGTGCAGCGGCACGCCAAGCAGGCGCCGGAGATGGACTTCGAGGTGTTTGCGAAAAACCTCGCCAAGGGCACCCCCTTGGGGCGCATCGGAACGGCGGAGGAATTCGCCAACATGGCCTGCTTCCTCGCCTCCGAGCAGGGATCCTACATCACCGGCACCGCCATCAACATCGATGGCGGCCGTTCGCCGGTGGTGTAAGGAACTGAGCTTACCGTCGTCCATGTCCCGGACGCGGTGCAACGTGAAACGCTGCTCCGCAGAGCCGGGACCCACGGCTGCGACATGGACCCCGGATCAGCAGCGCACCCCGCTTTGCGTCGCGTTGCGCAGCATCCGGGGAGCGCGCCACCACAAACAAAAAGGCCCCCGTCGTCGGGGGCCTTTTCGCTTGATTACACCGCGTCCTTGGCGGCTTTGACCGGGCGGGCCCGGACGATCTTGCGGGCCGGCTTGGCCTTGAACATCATTTCCTCGCCCGTGAAGGGGTTGGTGCCCTTGCGAGCCTTGGTCGCGGGCTTCTTGACCACGACGAACTTCGCGAAGCCGGGGACGAGGAATACCCCGTTCTTCTTGAGCTCCTTGTGGCCAACGTCAACGAGCGTTTCCATCACGCTCTTGACTTCCTTCTTCGAGACTTCGGTGGTGGTCGCGATCTTCTCGATCAGTTGCGACTTAGACATCTGGGTGGCCATGATTGCTCCATTTGATTCTGGCACCGGCGACGATATGGCGGAAACCGCCTAAAAAACAGTGTTTCCGACATTCTGCACAGCTATTCGCTAATCGAGTTGCCTTGATTCGTCCAATTTTGGCTGTTTTTTGGGTCTCCGGAGCCGCCGACCCCTGTTTTTCAAGGCTTTCAGACACCTCATCCGGCTATTTCCACGGCAATCTCCGGCTGTGCCAGACCTTTGCCTCCATTCGGGAGACCCACGGCCGCTTCGCCGGGCGCGCAAGAACGGGCAGGCTGAACAGGCGGTGAGCGCGTTGTTTTCAGGAAGGATTTTCCGATTCACGCGGCGATTAGAAAATGACTCGGGTTGCTCTTCCATCGTAACATCGGCGCAAGGCGGACGCTCGAACGGTCCGCCATCCATACCATCTCCGGAGACCTTCGCATGGACCTGACGCGTTTTGAGATCAATCGCCGTACCGCGCTGCTGACGTCGGCGGCCATCGCGGCCAACGTGATCAATCCGATGCGGGCCTTTGCGCAGGAAACGCCGCGCAAGGGCGGCGTGTTCAATGTCCATTACGGCGCCGAACAGCGCCAGCTCAACCCGAGCATCCAGGCTTCCACCGGCGTCTACATCATCGGCGGCAAGATCCAGGAGAACCTCGTCGATCTCGACGCCAACGGCCAGCCGGTCGGCGTGCTCGCCGAAAGCTGGGAAGCCTCGCCCGACGGCAAAACGGTGACGTTCAAGCTGCGCAAGGGCGTCACCTGGCACGACGGCAAGCCGTTCACCTCGGCCGACGTCGAATTCACCGCCATGAACATGTGGAAGAAGATCCTCAACTACGGCTCGACGCTGCAGCTCTTCCTGACCGCCGTCGAAACGCCCGACGCGGAGACCGCGATCTTCAAGTATGAGCGGCCGATGCCGCTCAACCTGCTGCTGCGCGCCCTGCCCGACCTCGGCTACGTCTCGGCCAAGCATCTCTATGAGAGCGGCGACATCCGCCAGAACCCGACCAACCTGTCTCCCGTCGGCACCGGCCCGTTCAAGTTCGTCAAGTATGAGCGCGGCCAATACATCATCGCCGACCGCAATGAGAATTACTGGCGGCCCAACGCGCCCTATCTCGACCGCATCGTCTGGCGTGTCATCACCGATCGCGCGGCGGCCTCGGCCCAGATGGAGGCCGGCGAACTGCACTACTCGCCGTTCTCGGGGCTTACGATCTCGGACATGGCGCGTTTGGGCAAGGACAAGCGCTTCATCGTCCAGACCAAGGGCAACGAAGGCAACGCGCGGACCAACACCATCGAGTTCAACTTCCGCCGCAAGGAACTGTCCGACATCAAGGTGCGCCGCGCGATTGCCCATGCGATCAACGTGCCGTTCTTCATCGACAACTTCCTCGGCGATTTCGCCAAGCTCGGCACCGGCCCGATCCCATCGACGTCGACCGATTTCTATCCGGGTGCGAACACGCCGCAATATCCATACGACAAGGCCAAGGCGATAGCTCTGCTGGATGAGGCCGGCTTCAAGGCCGGCCGCGGCGGCACGCGCTTCTCGCTGAGGCTGCTGCCGGCGCCCTGGGGTGAGGACATCTCGCTGTGGTCGACCTTCATCCAGCAATCGCTCGGCGAGATCGGCATTCCGGTCGAGATCGTGCGCAACGACGGCGGCGGCTTCCTCAAGCAAGTGTACGACGAGCACGCCTTCGATCTCGCGACCGGCTGGCACCAGTACCGAAACGATCCCGCGGTCTCGACAACGGTCTGGTACCGCTCCGGCCAGCCGAAGGGCGCGCCGTGGACCAACCAGTGGGGCTGGGAAGACAAGACGGTCGACAAGACCATCGACGACGCCGCCACCGAGATCGATCCTGCGAAACGCAAGGCGCTGTATGCCCAGTTCGTCAAGGAGGTGAACACCGAGCTGCCGGTCTGGATGCCGATCGAGCAGATTTTCGTCACCGTGATCACAGCAAAGGCACGCAACCACTCCAATACGCCGCGCTGGGGCTCGACGAGTTGGCACGATCTTTGGCTTTCCGCTTGACGCTATCTCAGCCAGAATAGGCGTATGCGCATCCTGAGCCTTGCGGGGCGGCGGCTCGCCGCCTCGATCCCGACCCTTGTGCTGATCCTGATCGGCGTGTTCCTGCTGCTGCAGTTCGCGCCGGGCGACACCGTCGACGCCATGATGGCGCAGATGGGGGGCGGCGATGCTGCGACGGCAAAGGAGCTGCGAAAATTCTACGGGCTCGACCTCTCGATCCCGGCGCAGCTCGGCAACTATCTTTGGCGGCTGGTGCGGCTCGATCTCGGCTTCTCCTCGATCTACGGCAAGCCGGTGGCGTCGGTCATTCTCGAGCGGCTGCCGCCGACCATCCTCCTGATGACCGCCTCGCTGTCGTTCGCGTTCTTCTTTGGCCTCCTGTTCGGCGTGATCGCCGCTCGCGGCGTCAACCGCTGGCCGGACACGCTGATCTCGACGCTGGGCCTCGTCTTCTACGCCACGCCCTCGTTCTGGTTCGGGCTGATGGCCATCGTCGTATTCTCGGTCTACCTGCAATGGCTGCCTCCCGGCGGCTTCGAGGATATCGGCACGGTGCAGACCGGCATCTGGCGCGTGTTCGATATTGCCAGCCATCTGGTGCTGCCGACGCTGACGCTCGGGCTGATCTTCCTTGCGATCTACCTGCGGATCATGCGCGCCTCGATGCTGGAAGTGCTCAACCTCGACTACGTCCGCACCGCGCGTGCAAAGGGGCTCGACGAGACCCGCGTGGTGACGCGGCACGTCCTGCGCAACGCGTTGCTGCCGATGGTGACGCTGATCGGCCTGCAGGCAGGCACCATGCTGGGCGGATCGGTCGTGGTCGAAAGCGTATTCTCGCTGCCGGGGCTCGGGCGGCTCGCCTATGAATCGGTGGTGCAGCGCGACCTCAATACGCTGCTGGGTATCGTGTTCGTCTCCGCGCTGCTGGTTATCCTGATCAACTTTGCCGTCGACCTGATCTACGCGCGGCTCGATCCGCGCATTGCGGCGGATTAGCGCGATGGATGCAGTCAAGCGCTATTTCAGAAGTCCCGCTGCGGTCGCAGGCCTGATCCTGCTGCTGATCGTGATTGCGATGGCGATCTCGGCCGGCTGGCTCTATCCGCGCGATCCGCTGGCGCTGGCCGGCCGCCCGCTGATCTGGCCGTTCTCCAATCCGCGCTTCCTGCTCGGCACCGACAATTCGGGGCGCGACATCGCCGCGCAGATTTTCTACGGCGCTCGCATCTCGCTCCTGATCGGCGGCGTCGCCACCGCAATTGCGATCCTGATCGGCATCCTCGTCGGCGCCTTCGCCGGATATTATGGCGGATGGGTCGACAATGTGCTGATGCGGATTACCGAGGCATTCCAGACCCTGCCTAACTTCGTACTGCTGCTCGTGCTGGTCGCGGTGTTCGGCTCGACCCTCACGACCGTCACCATTGCCGTCGGCGTCGTATCGTGGCCGGCGCCGGCGCGGCTGACCCGCGCCGAATTCCTGTCGCTGCGCAACCGCGAATTCGTGCAGGCCGGACGCACGCTCGGCATGAGGGACATCCAGCTCATCCTCGGCGAGATCCTGCCCAACGCGCTGCCGCCAGTCATCGTCTACGCCAGCGTGGTGATGGCGGTCTCGATCCTGCTGGAAAGCGCGCTGGCCTTCCTGCGCCTTTCCGATCCCAACGTGGCATCCTGGGGCAACCTGATCGGCCTCGGCCGCGACGTGTTGCGCGTGCAGTGGTACGTCTCGGCGATCCCCGGCATCGCCATTCTCGTTACGGTGCTGGCGGTATCGCTGGTCGGCCAGGGCCTCAACGATGCGCTCAATCCGAGGCTGAAGGGCCGATGAGCGCGCACGAGACCATCCTCTCGCTCGACCGCCTGAGCGTTTGCCTGCCCCGCGGCGCCGACCGGACACATGCGCTGAAGGATGTGTCGCTCGACATTGCCTCCAACGAGATCCTCTGCGTGGTCGGCGAATCCGGCTCCGGCAAGTCGATGATGGCCAACGCCATCATGCGGCTGCTGCCCGACGAGGTGACGATCGACAGCGGCCGGATGCTGTTCGAAGGCCGCGACCTCTGCGAGGCGGCGGTTGCCGACATGCGCGAGGTGCGCGGCGCCGGCATCGCGATGATCTTTCAGGAGCCGATGACCGCACTCAATCCGCTGCGCACCATCGGCGACCAGATCGCCGAGATGTTTTCGATCCACACTGACCTGTCGAAAGCCGAAATCAATGCGCGGGTGCTCGCTCTTCTGGCGGACGTGCGCATTCCCGATCCGAAGATCGCGGCGAAGGCCTATCCCCACGAACTGTCGGGCGGACAACGCCAGCGCGCCATGATCGCGATGGCGCTGGCGCTCGATCCAAAACTATTGATCGCGGACGAACCGACCACCGCGCTTGATGTCACCACGCAGGCGCAGATCCTCAAGCTGATCCGCGACCTGCAGCAACGGCGCAAGACCGCAGTCATGTTCATCACCCATGATTTCGGCGTCGTCGCCGAGATCGCCGACCGCGTGGTGGTGATGCAGCATGGCGTGATCGTGGAGCAAGGCGCGGCGGCGGCCGTGCTGGAACGCCCTCAGCATGCTTATACCAAACAGCTCATCGCCGCGGTCCCGCCGCTGAAGGCGCCGCCGCCGCGCACTCTGGCCGCCGACAACATCCTGACGATCACGGATGTCTCGAAAACCTATCGCACGGGCGGCTTTCTCGGACGCGGTGCCCGCGTAACGCCGGCCGTCAAGAACGTCTCGCTCAACCTGCCGCGCGGCGCGACGCTCGGCATCGTCGGCGAATCCGGCTCGGGCAAGTCGACGCTGGCGCGCTGCATCGTGCGGCTAATCGATCCGGACGCAGGCGCCATCGTGCTTGATGGCCAGGACTGGGCAAAACTGCCGCGTGAAAAAGTCCGGCGCGAGACGCGTCATATCCAGATGGTGTTTCAGGACCCGTTCGCCTCGCTCAATCCGCGCCGCAAGGCCGCCGAACTGGTGGCGCAGGGTCCGATCGTGCATGGCACGCCGCGCGCTGAAGCGCTCGCGAATGCCAGGGAATTGTTCGCGCTGGTCGGGCTCGATCCTTCCGCCGGCGACCGCTATCCGCATGAATTCTCCGGCGGCCAGCGCCAGCGCATCGGACTTGCCCGCGCGTTGGCGCTGAAGCCGGACGTGCTGGTGGCGGACGAGCCGGTCTCTGCGCTCGATGTCTCGGTGCAGGCGCAGGTACTGAAGCTGCTCGCGGACCTGCGCCAGCGGCTCGGCCTTTCCATCGTCTTCATCACGCATGATCTGCGGGTCGCCGCGCAAATCTGCGACCTCGTGGCCGTCATGAAGGATGGTGAAGTGGTGGAACACGGGCTCGCCGGCGAGGTGTTCGGCAACCCGCAGCACGCTTACACGCGCGCGCTGCTCGATTCGATTCCCGGCGGCGAATTCGCGCGGGAACATGATACGGCAGGGCTAGCCGGGGCGTGACGAGCGGCGTGAAGCAAGGATGGCCTCCGCCCATCGCAACAGCTCGAAGCGGTCACCCTTGACCGGTTCCTGCGCATCGCGTTGCCGGTAGAGCACCAGCATCCACGGCGCGATGTGGCGCAATAGTCCGTGCGCCACATACGTCACCGGCTCCGTGAACGGCAGCGCCAGTTCGTTTTCCGGGACGCCTTGCACAGCCTTCGCCAGTTCGCGGCCGAGCGGCATCGTCAGCGCGACGGCGCGGCCGTTGCAGCCGGTCCAGCCATAGGCGTTCGGCCCCAGACGATGGATGCGCGGCAGGAAGTCCGCGGTCATGCCGACGTAGCCGTTCCAGACATAATCGAAGGAAACCTCGCCGATCTGCGGCCACAGCCGCTGCAGCCGCTCGGTGACGCGCGCCTTGATCCGCTCCATCTTGTTGCCGGGGCCGAGCACCGCGCCACCCGTGATGAGACGGTTTCGTGCGTCATAGCGGGCGAAATAGAGTTCGCCGTGGGTATCCGACATCGCCTGCCGTTCGGGGATGATGGTCTTGCGGACATTGTCGGACAGAGGCTGCGTCGACATCTGCCACGACAGCACCGGCATCACCTCATGCGCGATCTCAGGCACCAGCGATTTCGAAAACTCGCCGCTATAGGCATTGGTTGCCATTACCAGCGCGCGCCCCGAAATCTCACCCTTCGCCGTCTTGACCACCCAGCGATCGCCGCGGCGCTCAAAGCTTTCGGCCGGCGAGCGCGCGTAGATGCGGGTGCCGAGACCAACCACGGTGCGCGCCAGCCCGCGGGCCAGCGCGAGCGGGTTGATGTGGCCGCCGGTCGTGTTCCAGAAGCCGCCGAACCATGCATCCGAGCCCGTCATGTCGCGGACCTGCTCGCGCGACAGCAGTTCGACCGGCGCGCCTAACTTCGACCATTGCTTCACGCGTCGCTCGGCGATCTTGATGCGGCCCGGCGAATGCACCGGCTGCACCCAGCCGGCCTGCTCGCCTTCGGCGTCGATGTTGTAGCGCCGCGTCAGGTCGAACAGATAGGAAGCGCTGTCGCGCAGCATGCCGACAAAACGTTCTCCAGCCTCGCCATGCCTTGCAACAATGTCCTCCGGATCGGGCCGCGACAGCGTCGGGATCACCTGGCCGTTGTTGCGCCCCGAGGCGCCCCAGCCCGGCTCCGCGGCTTCGACGATCGCGACATCGACGCCGGCCTCGCGCAGGTGCAACGCGGTGGAAAGTCCGGTGAAGCCGGCGCCGATCACGATCACGTCTGTCTGCTGTGTCCCGGTCAATTCGGGCAGATCAGGCCCCGATGGCGTCATCGCCGCCCAGAGGGATTCGGGCCAGCGGACGTTGCTCGTACTCATCGGTATCCTTTCTTGCAGCCGGCTTGTCTTGCGGGGGCCCTATCGTTCTGCTTAGTTTAGCCTGCCCATAAAGCCGAAGGAAACAAGAGAGTGGCACTCAAAAACGTCATCGGAATCGATCACGCCGTGGTCATGGTGAAGGATCTCGACAAGGCTGCCGAGAACTACAGGCAGCTCGGCTTCACCGTGTCGCCGCGCGGCACCCACAGCGCGCATATGGGATCGGGCAACTACACCATCATGTTCGACCCCGACTATATGGAACTGCTCGGCGTGCTGACGCCGACAGAACATAATGCTCCGGCGCGGGCGTATCTTGAAAAGAACGGCGAAGGCATCGAGCGCATCGCATTCACCGCAGTGGATTCGGCCGAAGGCGCGGAAGAGATTCGCGCGCGCGGCTATCCGCCGGTCGGGCCCACCGATTTCGAGCGGCCGGTGACGATGCCTGATGGCTCGGTGTCCGCTGCGAAATTCCGGACCTTTCAATGGCCGACCGCGGAAGCGCCGGGTGGCGTGCGGATCTTCGCGTGCCAGCACAAGACACGCGAGACGGTGTGGATTCCCGAGTTGATGAAGCATGCCAATGGCGCGAAACGGCTGAAGCAGGTGCTGATGGTCGCACCTGAACCGGCCAGGGAAGCCGCGCATCTTGCCAAGATGATCGATCGCGAAGCGCGCAACGAGGCGGACGGCGCGGTCGCGGTGCCCTCGGGGGACGACCGCGCCGACTTCGTATTTTTGACGAAGGATCAACTGGGCAAACGGTTTCCCGGCGTATCGCTGGCCGGCCTGCCCGAGCGCGGCGGCGCCGGGCTCGTGATCGCAGCCGATGTCGCGGCGGCGGAGAAGGCGCTCGGCGCGTCGGGTGTGAAGAGCGCAGGCGGCGTTGTCGTACCGCCGGCTGAGGGCAACGGCACGATGCTGGTGTTCGTGAAGGGGTAGGAGTGGCGCGTGTCCCGGACGCGATGCAGCGTGAAGCGCTGCTTCGCAGAGCCGGGACCCATGCTGCAGGGAGTAGACCCCGGATCAGCAGCGCACCGTCGGAGTCGCGCGAAGCGCGATCCCGAGCGCGCTGCGCAGCATCCGGGGAACGCGACCGCTCACTCCGCAGGCGCAGCGACAGGTTCGGCGTGCGCGGTGTAAGCCACGCCTTCACCGCTCTTCGCCAGCGCGAACAGACCCGCCGCCATCACCACGTAGGCCAGCGCTACGCCCGGCGTGACGCCGAGGCCGCCGCCGATGCCGACGGCTTCGCCGTGCATGAAGCCGAAATAGGTCATGACAGCGCCGGCGAGCGCAAAGGCCGAGGCCTTGAGAAAGTCGCGTTCGATCACGAACACGCCGATCGCGCCGAGCACGAGGCCGGCGAGGATGGCGCCACCTCCCATGACTTCGAGCCCGTGATAGAACACGCCTTGCTGCGGCAATGCCGCGATGGCCGCCGTCTTGACCGCGTCCACCTTGTCGGCGGCAAGACCGCCGACCGTTTGCGCCGCTGTCATCGTCGAAGCCAGCATGGTGTCGATCTGCAGCTTGGCCCAGGCGGCGAGATGCGGCGTCAGCGCCAGTACGACCGCGGGGGCATGCTTGACCGGCGTGGTCTGGAACGCCTGCGCGCCGATCAGCATGCCGATATAGAGCAGGATCGGCGAGATCGCGACCACGGGCACCAGCGCCAGCAGCACCGCGATGATGCCGAACCAGCTCAATAGCACCACCATGATTCCGGTTGCGGCCGAATAGCCGATCCGGCCGCCCATCGCCTTCCAGCCGGGATGGCCGATATAGACCGCGTTGATGAAGGGATTGCCCATCAGGCAGCCGATCAGGCTGACCGCGCCGTCGGCGGTCAGCACGCGAGTGGTCGGATATTCGTCACCGGCCGCTTCCGCGCTTTCGACGTTGTCCATGGCTTCGACGAGATCGTAGATGCCGAACGGAATCGCCGTGACGAGAATGATGCCGAGGAATTCGAAGCCGGAGAAGACGTGGCCGATGGCGGGCAGCGGCACCGAGAAGCCGAAATTCGCAAAGGCATCGCCGACGCCCTTCAGGCTCAAGCCGCCGAGCCCGATGCCGAACAGGTTCGAGCCCCAAGCGATGATCATGCCGACCGCAATGGCCACGAGGCCGGCCGGCATGCCCTTCCAGTATTTCACGCCGCCGAACCAGCTTGCCAGGATGATGGCAAAGCACACCAGCCCGATCTGCGGCGTCATGTACATTTCGAGCGCCGGGCGCATCGAGATGAAAGTGACGGAGACACCGGCCAGCGTGCCAAGCAATGCTGCGCGCGGGGTAATCCTGCGAATATATGGCGCGACAAAGCCGCCGATCATCAGAATAAAGCTCTGGAAGAACACCCAGACCAGCCCGGCCGACCAGCCCTTGACGGGATCGCCCGTCTTGAGCGTGATCGGCAGCATGATGACGAAGGTGACGATGAACATGTGCGGCACGCTGACGCCCGACGGCAGCGCGCAGACGTCGCTGCGGCCGGTCTTCTGCGCCAGCCTGTAGGCGAGATACGCATAGTAGAAGGTGGAGAGGCACATCATCAAGCCGAGCGCCGGCAGGATGCGGCCGAAGACGATTGAATCGGGCATCTTGAGCACGAAGCGCAACAGTCCGGTCAGCACCAGCATGTTGACCAGGATATTGGTGCCGAAACCGAACAAGGCGTTCCAGTCGCCCGGCGTCCACAATACCGGCTTGAAACCTGATGTCGCTGCAGTCCCCATCGTGCTGGTGCTCATCGTGATGTCCCCGCTGCTGCCGCTTTTGGAATCTCCGTTGAAAGTGCCTCGAGCACCGCGGCCGAGTCGGAAACCCAGCCGAAGATGCCGCCCTGGGCCTTGATCATTTTCAGGCCCATCTCGTGAAACTCGGGAAAATAGGATGCGCAGCCGTCCGCCAGCACCACGCAGCGGTAGCCGCGGTCATTGGCTTCGCGCACCGTGGTGTTGACGCAGACCTCGGTGGTGACGCCGCAGACCAGCAAATTCTCGATGCCGTAGCGTTGCAGCGCCTCGCCGAGTTCGGTGGCGTAGAAGGCGCCCTTCCCCGGCTTGTCGATCACGATCTCGCCGTCGAGCGGATAGAGTTCAGGAATGATGTCGTGGCCGGCCTCGCCGCGGATCAGAATGCGCCCCATCGGCCCGGGATCGCCGATGCGTAGCGATGGCGCGCCGCGCTCGACTTTTGCCGGCGGCGCATCGGAAAGATCAGGCAGGTGGCCTTCGCGGGTGTGCACGACCAGCATCCCGGTCGCGCGGGCTGCATCGAGCACGGCCGCGATCGGCCTCACCGCGCGCGCGAGTTGGATGACATCATTGCCGAGCGTTTCGCCGAAGCCCCCGGGCTCCATGAAATCGCGCTGCATGTCGATGATGAGAAGCGCGGTTGCGGACCAATCCAGTGCGATCGGCTCCGGCTCCGCAGCAACCGTGCCTGACCGTGGCCTCCTTGAGTTCGTCATGACCAACGCGCCCCGAGCGAGAGAACTCCCGGGATTAGCCAAGCAAGGCGCATGCCATTGTGTACAATGCCGCTTCGTCTTCGGTCGAAACCGAATCCGTCGTGTTTTCAATTCATTGGGTAAAGTGTCTGAGCTTGCTCATTCCCTGCGCGGAGCTTTTGCGACGTGCATTTGCACAATGGCTGAGCGAAATCTCGTATTGCACCTGGTTTGCGCAGCTTTGCCCGGCGCCGGCGCCACGCGAAAAGGCCGCCGTTCAGCCGACTTCACCATCGATGGTCGCTACGGCCTATTCCAATCCACCAGCGATGTCCCGAAAGCCCGCTTCCACACGCTGAGGAAACGGGGAAACCAGGAGTGGGCGACGGCGCTCTGATAGGCCCAGGTGCGGTACTTGAGGCCCTTTTCCGACAGCAGTTCCTGATATCCGCCATGGGTTTCCGTCGCGGTGCGAATGTCGCGCAAGATATCCCGCGCGCAGGACCGATAGGTAGCGGTGCCGGAACATTCGTCGTAGTCCAGCATGCGATCGGCGAATTCGACGTTGAAGGTCGGCCACGAAGAACGCCCCTGGTAGGCCGGCGCGGCGATCTTGTGGATCATCTTGTTCAGCGGGTTATCCGCGGATACCAGGAAGTGGGACGTATCCGGAATTCGAAACCGCGGTTCGCCAAGGATCAGGTCCGTCGTGGCCGCGAACAACACGCGTTCGGCCTCATCGCTCAGGTCCCAAAATCCCTGGTGCACGTTGACGAAATCCAGCGCGACGGCAGACGCCGGCGGCTCGCTGCGGGAATCCAGCGCATGCCTTATATAGCCGTGCTTGCCGAACAACCCGAGAAGCTCCCGCTTGTATTGCGACAGTTCGCGCCCGAGCAGCCGCTCCAGATCGATCCGGTCGATCACCCCCACGCCGATACCGCGCATGAAAGTCGCGTAGACGCATGCATTGGTGACAAAGCGCCTGCGCTCCGCACGGGTGTCCGTCGCGGCAGAACGGGGCGCGTTGACGTCACACAGCAAGGCCGTGAGGCCGTTGTCATCGAACGGCTCCAGCGCATTGGCGAGTTTGAACAGCGCTTCCTTCAGGTCGTCGCGATACGCGGCAAGCAACAGGCGGCCGGCATGAGCGCCTTGCGACAACGCCAGATACGAAGCCGAATTCTGATCCGCACGAACAAGCTGTTCCAGACCGGCCAGGATGCCCAGCAGCGTATCCGACGGCAGCGAGAAGTAATTGACGCCGATGTACCGGTCGCTGCCTGCGGGAACGATGGTGGTCGTGACGACATCGGAACGAACGGCTTCCAGCATCAGCCGGACGCTCTTTTCGAGCAAGCGAACCCTGCGGACGGCATCGTCGGAATCCATGATGGTCTCGGGATCGAGAACATCGGGATAGAACCAGGCGAAGTCCCGCGGATAATAGGCGGACGCGTGTGGCGCGCCGGTAACCAGGAAGGCCTCCTGCGGCGAGAAGGCGCTGTTCATCGAATGCCTATACAGCTCGTCGATTCCTGCCGATGGCCGATACTCTCTCAAAAATCGATCGCCGAGAAAATTCACGGCCTGAATGCCGTTGGCGATGCAGGTAGCCAGCAGGCCCTGATAAAACCGGTATTCGCGATGTGACGGAATGGCGATCTGGCTAGTCATTTTCTGGATGAAATTGTCATGTGTGTCGGACGCACGGGTTGGTACTCCGAACATCATCGATTCGTCACGCCGCGAAATGACGTGCGATGTCATCACGCTGTCATAAAGCGGGATAGCTTTACTCATCGTAAGACCCTCATGGTGAGGAGCGCGCAGCGCGTCTCGAACCATGAGGCCCTGTCTGTGGCCTCCATCCTTCGAGACGCCCGCGTCCCGCGGGGCTCCTCAGGATGAGGAGCAACATCTATCCTGCCGACGCCTGATCCTTCGGCCGGAAATTCTCGATCAGCCGCAGCAGCACCCTTGCGCCGGCATCGGCGTCGGCGGTCTCGACGTGTTCGGCCGGGTTATGGCTGATGCCGCCGCGGCAGCGCACGAACACCATGGCGACATCGGCGATGTCGATCATCGCCATGCCGTCATGGCCGGCCCCGCTCGGCAGTTCGAACACGCCATAGCCTTCGGCGGCAACGGCTTCCGCAACCTGCGCCTTCAGCCACGCAGCGCAGGGCACGGTGCGGTTCTCGTGGGTGACGTCGATCTGCAGCGCCAGTTCGCGCCGCATCGCGATCGCCTCGATCCGCCGCACGATTTCGGCCACCGCGAGCTTGCGGTGCGCATCCGTCGGCGCACGAATGTCGAGGGTGAACGACACAAAGCCCGGGATGACATTGGTGGCGCCGGGCATGGCGCTGATGGCGCCGACGGTGCCGACCAGTCCGGCATCGTCGGCCTTGCACAAATCCTCGACCGCCACGATGCATTCGGCAGCGGCCGCGAGCGCATCGCGCCGCAGTGCCATCGGCACCGTCCCGGCATGGCCGGCCATGCCGGTGAGATTTGCCGCCAGCCGCGTCGCACCTGATATCGCCGTCACCACGCCGAGGGGAAGGTTCTGCTGCTCCAGTACCGGGCCCTGCTCGATATGCAGTTCGACATAGGCAAGCAGTTCGCGACGCGTTCGCCCCGCGGCACCCACATGATCGGGGTCGAGTCCGAATTGCCGCAGCGCCTCGCGCATTGACAGTCCATCGCGGTCGCGCGTGTTGAGCACGCCTTCGTCGAACGTGCCCGCGACCGCCCGGCTGCCGAGCAAGGTGGAGGCAAACCGCACGCCCTCCTCGTCGGCAAAGGCAACGACTTCAATCGCGAACGGCAGCCGCAGGCCCCGCCGGTCGAGGTCGGCGACGCAGGCAATCGCCGTGATGATGCCGAGCGGCCCGTCCCATCTGCCGGCATCGCGCACCGTATCGTAATGCGAGCCCAGCATCAGGCACGGCAATCCCGGCCGGTCGCCCTCGTAGCGGCCGCAGACATTGCCGATAGCGTCGAGATGCACGGCCATGCCGGCGTCGCGCATCCACGACATCAGGAGATCGGCCGCGGCGCGATGTTCCGGCGAAAGGAAGATCCGCGTCAGATTATCGACGGTTTCAGAAATTGCCCCGAGCTGTTTGATCCGGCTTACGATTTCGTCGCCGAGCATTGGCTCATCCAATATCGAAGGCGCTGTCGGCAAGATGGCCGAGATTGGCGTGCCAGTGCTGCGCAATCTGCAGCCGCGTCGGCACCCAGACTCGCTCGTGCTTTCCGATGTAGTCCAGAAAGCGCATCAACGCGGCGGCGCGGCCGGGCCGGCCGACCACCCGGCAGTGCAGGCCGACCGACATCATCTTCGGCGCAATCGCGCCTTCGGCATAGAGAACGTCGAAGCTGTCTTTCAAATAGGTAAAGAACTCCTCGCCGCCGCCGAACCCTTGCGCGTTCACAAAGCGCATGTCGTTGGCGTCGAGCGCATAGGGAATGACCAGATGCGGCTTCAAACCCGGCGACTTGATCCAGTATGGCAGGTCGTCGGCATAGGAGTCGCAGAGGTAAAGCAGCCCGCCGGCCTCCATCAGAAGTCTTAGTGTGTTGATCGAGGAGCGCCCGGTATACCAGCCGAGCGGACGCGCACCGGTTGCCGCGGTGTGGACGCGGATCGCTTCCGCAATCTCGGCGCGTTCCTGCGCCTCCGACATGTCCCTGTGCTCGATCCATTTCAGGCTGTGGCTGGCGATGTCCCAGTTCACCTCCTTCATGGCCGCGACCACGTCAGGATTCCGCTGCAGCGCGGTCGCGACGCCGAACACCGTGGCCGGCAGGTTGCGTTCGGTGAACATCCGCCACAGCCGCCAGAAGCCGGCGCGCGAGCCGTATTCGAACATGGATTCGATATTGGCATGCCGCTGGCCGGGCCAGGGCTGTGCGCCCAGCACGTCGGACAGGAATGCCTCCGAGGCGCGGTCGCCGTGCAGGATATTGTTCTCGCCGCCTTCCTCGAAGTTCACCACGAACTGCACCGCGACGCGTGCGTTCCCGGGCCAGCGTGGATCCGGCGGGTTGCGGCCGTAGCCGCGGAGGTCGCGGGGATAGCCGGCGTAGGCCACGCTAGACCTCCTCGAAGCGGATCTTCTGCGCGCCCTTCCACAGCACGGTCTTGCCGAACGCGGTCAGGTTCTCCAGCCCCGAGGTCAGGGTAATGAAGTGGTTGCCGGCGAGCTGGCCCATCTTGCTGGCGAAATGCACGCCGCCATAGGCGAGCAGGATTTCGGTCTCGCTGATGCCGCCGGGATAGAGAATGATCTGGCCCGGCGCGGGATAGCTGGTGTGGTTTTCGTAGGAAACGCCGAAATCGAGATCGCCGAGCGGCATCCAAACCCCCTCGCCGCTCCAGCGGACATGGATCGCCTGGCTCTCGAACGGCATCGCCTTGCGGAAGGCCGCCACGGTCTTCGGCGCCAGCGCTTCCTCGAAACGCGCTTCAAAGGTAAATTCGCCGGCGCGGACAATCAGTTGGCTCATCGATCTCTTCTTCCGGATGCATTTGCCGAAGTGGTTTGGCCCCATCCATTGCAGCCGGGATAAAGGGAAGCAAGGGCCATTCCAGCGGCTGGCGCCCCATTTGGCGAGCCGGAATCCCCTTGCGCAACGCGTCCTTGGCATGCGGCGCCGGCAGACCCTAAACGCTTGCTTTCCCCGAGTGTTACGCGTTTCATTCGGGAAAACACCAACACCGGGAAACACCCATGCCAGCCAGAATCATCGGGATGATCGGGACCCAGCAGGAAGGCGTCGCGGTCCACCTGATCAAGGGACAGATATCGCGTCAGTGGGTCGTCGATTTCACCCGCCTGCACGAGCAGTGGAACTATGATTCCGTTCTGGTTGGCTATTATGCCTCCGCCGCCGAAGGGTTCGCGATCGCGCTTTACGCGGCCGATCACACCGAGCGGATCAAGTTCCTGATTGCGCACCGGCCGGGCTCGGTGGCGCCTGCGCTGGCGGCGCGGCAGATCGCGACCTTCGACCAGCTCACGCAGGGGCGCATGTCGTTGCATGTCATCGCCGGCACCAGCGACCAGGATCAGGCCAGCGAAGGCGACTTCCTGCCCAAGAACGACCGCTACCGGCGCGCCGGCGAATATCTCGACGTGATGCGAAAACTCTGGACCAGCGATGGCCCGATCGATCACCGCGGCGAGTTCTATCGCCTCGAGGGCGGCTACTCCGACATCAAGCCGTTCCAACAGCCCTTCCCGCCGCTGTTCTTCGGCGGCTCGTCGGACGGCGCGCTGGAAATGGGCGCCCAATATTGCGACGTGTTCGCGATCTTCGGCGAGCCGCTCAAGGAAACACGGGACCGGGTGCAGGATTTCCGCCGCCGCGCCGCAGCCTTCGGCCGCCGGGTCGGCTTCAACATGTCGCTGCGGCCGATCATGGCGGACACCGAAGGCGCGGCCTGGAACAAGGCGAACGCGTTGCTGGCCGATGTCGAGCGCAAGACCGGGGCTGCGCCGCAACCGACCAACCATTCCGCCGAGCGGCTGCTCGGCTATGCCGCGCGCGGCGACGTGCATGATGAGCGGCTGTGGATGGGGATTGCCCGCGCCACCGGCGCACCGGGCAACACGTCGTGCCTGGTCGGCACGCCAGACCAGATCGCGGCGGCGGTGCTGGAGTATTACCGGCTCGGGATTCACTCGTTCCTGCTGCGGGGCTTTGAAAACCCGCACGACACCATGGCGATCGGACGTGACCTGATCCCATTGATCAAGGCCGGCGCGCTCGATATCGACCAGCAGGCCGAAGCCGCCGAGTAGTCCGGTTTGAGAGTCAGCACACATACGCCGGCGCAAGGCCTTGGCGCCGCACGAAGAAACGCATGAGAGAAACGACATGAAAGCCGTTGTTGTCGAGAACTACGATTCGATCGACGGCATCGCGATCAAGGAAATGAAACTGCCGGACGTTTCCCGGGGCGAGGTTCGCGTCAGGATCGGCGCTGCGGCGGTGGGCTTCGTCGACGGCCTGAAGGTGCAGGGACTTTACCAGACCAAGGATCCGCTGCCGTTCGTGCCGGGGACCGAATTTGCCGGCGTGGTCGATGCCGTAGCCAGCGATGTCAGCGCGTTCAAGCCGGGAATGCCGGTCATCGGCATGACCCGCTCCGGGGCGCTCGCCGAATTCATCTCGGTTCCGGCGGCGGCGCTCAAAAGCTTGCCGCCGCAGGTCCCGTTCGAAGCCGGCGCGTCGTTTCAGGCCAATTACCTGACCGGGCTTTACGCGCTCGACGCCCGCGCCTCGCTTCGCGCCGGCGAGATCCTGCTGGTGCTGGGAGCTGCGGGCGGCGTCGGCATCGCCGCCGTCCAGATCGGCAAGCTGATGGGCGCGCGGGTGATCGCCGCGGCTTCGACGCCGGAAAAGCGCGACTTCGCAGTCCGGTTCGGCGCCGACGAAACGATCGATTACACTCAGGCAAACTGGCGGGATACGCTCAAGGCGATGACCGGCGGGCATGGGCCGGACGTGATTTTCGATCCGGTCGGCGGCGAAGTGGCACTACAGGCCTTTCGTTCGATCGCCTGGCGTGGCCGGCATCTCGTGGTCGGGTTCGCGTCGGGCACCATTCCGGCGCTGGCGTTCAACCTGCCCCTGCTCAAGGGCGGCGCGCTGCTGGGCGTCGACCTCGCCCAGATCCAGAAGCGCGAGCCGGAGACGCATGCACGCCTGATCGCGCAACTGTTCGACTGGCTCGGCTCCGGCAAACTGATGCCCGTCGTCGGCAAGGTCGTGCCGTTCGAGAATTTCCGCGAGGCCTTCAAGACCATGCAGTCGCGGTCGGCGCTTGGGAAGATGATCGTCAAATTCGGCTGAACCACCCCGCCGCCGCACCGCAACAGGACTGGACTAATGCCTCTGGAAGACACTGCCAGCACACCCCGCCGCCGCCACATGCATACCCGTTCGGTCGAATGTTCAGGCTATTTGCGCAACGACGGGCTTTGGGAAGTCGAGGCGTGGCTGCGCGACACCAAGCCCTTCCTCCAGCCGGCCAGCCGCTTCCGCGACGAACTCAAGCCGGGCGATCCCGTGCACGAGATCGGCCTCAGGCTCGCGATCGATGACAGCATGACCGTCCGCGAGGCGGAAGCGACGCTGCGCGCGACGCCCTATCCCACCTGCATCGAGGTCGAACCGATCCTGCACCGCCTGATCGGCGAACGCATCGGCTCGGGCTGGCGCGAACTGGTGCGGCGCAAGATCGGCCGGCTGGAGACCTGCACGCATCTGATGGAATTGCTCGGCCCCGCCGTGACCACGCTGTTCCAGACCATGTCCCATGGCAAGGAGCCGGAAGGCCGCGATTCGCTGGAGGACCAGCAGCAACTCGGCCATCGGCCGTTCTTCATCGGCGGCTGCCATTCCTGGCGCACCGACGGGCCGATTGTCGCGGCAATGTTCCCGCAATTCGCGGCCAAGCCGGCTGCAAAGGATTAGGATGCAGCGAGGGTCAATGCTGCGGGCCCATCAGGCGCTGCGCATTTTCTGCACACAATAGATGGTGGTGAAGGTTGGCGATCCATTGCCGGCCGGATGCCGTCAGATTCAGGTATTTGATGGCCTCGTCGAGATGCTCGGAGACGCTGTTCCAGTAAAAGTCCGGATATTTTTCCACGAGATCCGCCGGAGATGAATAGCCGAGCTGGCGGTTCCTGCCGGTCTCTTCAAATTCGTAAAACAGCGCGTTGACCTTTCTCGGGTACATCGGGTCGCCGAGTTGCCCGATCAGGTCCGCCGCCTGAACCAGCCGCGGTATGTTCGTATCCGTCGCCCTCCTGCCGGGCGACGGCGGGAAGCGGGTATATTCGATCGCTTCGACGATGCGGGCTACGTCCATCACCGACGAACTTCCCAGCCGCTCCATGGCAAACAGCTTCGAGCGGTCGACGTGGTAGGGCATCAGCGCCGCATCCGATGCGCCCCGAGGCAATGCGATCTTCCGTCCATCCTCGTTGACCACGAACTCGTCGCTGGTATCGCCGCTCAATATGCCGCGGACATAGCCGATGTCGTGCAGCAGGCAGGAAACGATGAGATGGGTGTAGTCGGAAGGTTCGATGCCGCGCGACATCCGCAGCCCCTGCAGTATGTCGCGACCGGCCATCGTGACCAGCCACGTATGCTCATAGTTGTGATAGAGGGCGTCGCTTTGTCCGATGCATTCGATGGTGATGCGGGCAAGCGAACCGAGGCGCTCCGCCAGGTCATCTTGCGTCGGACCAAAAATTTCGCGGACGTCCCTGGTCAGAAATCTGCCGAGCCTGCGAGCCGCCGACGCCGTGATGGTTTTCATCGACACCCTCCCGATGAATCGGAGCCGTTCAAGGAGAAGGCTATCACAGGTTTCAGCGGCTTGGCACGCCGCGCTCCGGGCTTCGCGCGCCAGGGGAATTGTCGGAGGCAACCCTTTCAGAACCGGTATCCGCATCCGCCCGTTTGCGCAGCGCAATGAGGCGCTGCCTGCAGTCGGAATTCAGAACTCGGTCCGCCGCCGCCTGACACGATCGTACAGCGCCAGCACCGCCGCCAGTGCACATCGGGCGACAATGCCGCCAGCGCCGAGAGCCGGATGAAGTTCGCCGGCGGCGCGGCAGCGAGCATGAACATCAGCACGAAGAGCGCATGCGCCATGCCGGAGACCCGGCTGCCACGACCTCGATGTTGTAGCGATGCCTTCGTGCTGTCGCCGATCGTTCGTGGGCACGCCCCTTAGAATAGATATCCTAAATATCATTTATTGACATTGTGACATCATTACTTAGGATGCAGAAATGACGTCCAAAATTCGCCCGGGCCTCGCCGGCGAGGCAGACTGATGATCACTGCGGCTCAATTGCGGGCTGCCAGGGTGCTTCTGGGCATCGACCAGCGTCGGCTTGCGGAACTTTCGGGGCTCTCGGTGCCGACCATCCAGCGCATGGAAGCGAGTGAGACCATGGTTCGGGGCAATGTCGATTCGTTGGTGAAACTGATCACCGCGCTCGAGACGGCCGGCATCGAACTGATCGACGACGGCGCCAGCAGCGATGGCGGAGGCCGCGGCGTACGGCTGAAGGACGCTTCGGGGCGCGACCTTCGGGAAGGTCAGGCAGAACGGATCAAGTCGAGCGGAGCGAGGGCACGCAAATAATGTCGGCCGTCGCACTGCAAATGATTTGTATCGCCGGCTTGCTCGGATTGGCTGTGCTGGCAATCCCTCTGAGCCGCGCGGCGAGCGCCACAGCCGTCATCTACAGCGCGACACTGACAGTATCGGCGATTGCACTGGCCGGCGCGTTGCGCAGCCTGCTCGGCGGTGCCACCGATGCGACCACCCTCACCCTGCCGGTCGGCTTGCCGTGGCTTGGCGCACACTTCCGCCTCGATGCACTGGCTTCGTTCTTCCTCATCCTCATCAATTTGGGTGGTGCATCGGCAAGCATCTATGGCCTGGGCTATGGCCATCACGACCCCGCACCGCAGCGCGTCTTGCCGTTTTTCCCCGCCTTTCTCGCCGGCATGAACCTTGTGGTTCTGGCCGACGACGCCTTTTCCTATTTGCTCTGCTGGGAATTCATGTCGCTGGCGTCATGGGCGCTGGTGATGGCGCACCATCGCGAACCCGGCAACGCCAGAGCCGGTTATATCTATCTCGTGATGGCAAGCTTCGGTACGCTCGCCTTGCTGCTCGCCTTTGGCCTGCTGGCAGGGCCGGCGGGAGACTACGGATTTGCAGCCATTCGCGCCGCGCAGCACACGCCCTACACCGCTACGCTCGTGCTGATCCTGGTGCTTCTTGGAGCCGGCTCCAAGGCTGGCCTCGTGCCCTTGCATATCTGGCTGCCGCTCGCCCACCCGGCCGCGCCGAGCCACGTTTCCGCTCTGATGAGCGGCGTGATGACCAAGGTCGCAATCTACGGATTCATTCGCGTGACATTCGATTTGCTGGGACAGCCGGGCTGGCCGGCCAGCGTGGGCGTGCTGTTCCTCGGCAGCATCACCGCCGTGATGGGCATCCTTTATGCCATGATGGAAAAGGATCTGAAGCGGCTCCTGGCCTACAGCACCATCGAGAATGTTGGCATCGTCTTTGTCAGCCTCGGCCTTGCCATGGCGTTCCAGGCGAATGGACTGACGGCGGCGGCCGCCCTCGCCTTCACGGCCGCCTTGTTTCACGCGCTCAACCACTCCTTCTTCAAGAGCCTGCTGTTCTTCGGCGCCGGCGCCGTGCTCACAGCGACGGGCAAGCGCGACATGGACAGGCTCGGCGGCCTCATTCACCGCATGCCGTTTACGAGCTTCGCCGTTCTCGTAGGCTGTGTCGCGATCTCGGCGCTCCCTCCGTTCAACGGCTTCGTTTCGGAGTGGCTGATCTTCCAGGCCGTACTGCAAAGCCCGGAACTGCCGCAATGGCCGCTGAAGATCACGGTGCCCGCAGTCGGCGCGATGCTCGCGCTTGCTGCAGCGCTGGCTGCAGCCTGTTTCGTCAAGGCCTACGGTGTGACGTTTCTCGGGCGACCGCGCGGCAGCGAGGCGGAAGCCGCCCATGAGGTCGACCGCTTCTCGCTGGCGGCGATGTTCATCCTCGCTGCACTTTGTCTGCTGACGGGAATCCTGCCGGGACTGGTGATCGACGCGCTGGCGCCGGTCGCGACCCAGATCCTCGGCAGCCGCATGCCGGCCCAGGCCGGTCAACCCTGGCTTTCGATCGTGCCGGTTGCTCAGGGCCGCAGCTCGTACAATGGTTTGCTGGTGATGGTGTTCATAACGTTGACCGCCTCGCTGGCGGTCTATGTCATCCATCGCTTCGCCTCGCGCGCGTTGCGGCGAGGGCCGGCGTGGGGATGTGGCTTCTCCGATTCAACGCCTGCCGCGCAATATTCGGGTGTCGGCTTTGCCCAGCCAATCCGCCGCGTGTTCGGCACGCTCCTGTTCCATGCCCGCGACCACGTGGACATGCCGCCACCAGGCGACGCCCGGCCGGCGCGGCTGCGGATTGAATTGCAGGACCCGGTCTGGGACGGAATCTATGCGCCTATTGCAGGCGCCGTCGACTTCTCCTCCAAGCGGCTCAACCGCCTGCAATTCCTGACCATCCGGCGATATCTCAGCCTGGTCTTCGCCACCCTCGTCACACTGCTGCTGGTGCTCGCGATATGGTCGTGATCTCCGACATCATCGTGCAAGGTGTGCAGATGCTGCTGGTGCTGCTGCTCGCACCGCTCCTGACCGGCTATGTGCGCAAAATCAAGGCCCGGCTGTTGCGCCGTCGGGGAGCTTCGGTCTTTCAGCCCTATCGCGACCTGCTGCGGCTCCTGCGCAAGGAGGTGGTGCTCGCCGACAACGCCTCGTGGCTGTTTCGTGTGACGCCCTATATCACGTTCGCAGCGATCTGGGTTGCCGCCGCCCTGGTGCCGACTTTCGCGACCGGGCTGCTCTTCAACTGGACGGCGGATCTCATCGCCATTGTCGCGCTGCTCGGAAGCGCGCGCTTCTTCCTTGCGCTCGCCGGGATGGATGTCGGCACCAGTTTCGGCGGGATCGGCTCCAGCCGCGAGGTGATGATCGCGGCGCTTGCCGAGCCTGCGATGCTGCTGATCGTGTTTTGTCTGGCGCTCGTCGCCGGCTCGACGCAACTTTCGACCGTCTCGCACGTCCTGGCCTCGTCCTATGTCGGGCTACGAGTGTCGCTCGGAATGGCGCTGGTCGCGCTGTTCATGGTGGCGATCGCGGAGAATGCGCGCATCCCGGTCGACAATCCGGCGACGCACCTCGAACTCACCATGGTGCATGAGGCGATGATTCTGGAATATTCGGGACGCCATCTCGCAATGATCGAACTCGGCGCGTTCCTCAAACTGCTGCTGTATGTCTCGTTGGTCGCGTGCGTCTTCTTCCCCTGGAAGATCGCACTGTATGGCAGCGGCGCGTTGTCATACGCGATTGGAGCCGGCGCCTACGTCGTCAAACTCGCGCTGGCCGGCTTCCTGCTCGCGCTGTTCGAGACCGCCACGGCAAAGATGCGGGTGTTCCGGGTTCCGCAATTCCTCGGCGCGGCGTTCATGCTGGGCTTGCTCGGCACCATGCTGCTGTTCGTATCGAGGAGTTTCTGATGCAGATGCAGAGCCTCGCCTTCGACGTTTCGCACACGCTGGCCGGCGGACTGGTCTTGATCAGCCTGATGATGCTGTATCAGGATCGGCTCTATTCTCTGCTCAACGTGTTCGCGCTACACGCGCTGGTCCTGTCGCTTTCGGTCGCCTGGCAGGCCTTCGTCCAGGATGCGCCTCATCTCTACGTTACAGCGGTCATTGCCCTGGTGTTCAAGGCGATCATTGTTCCGGTTGCGCTGCACCGCATCGTCAAGCAGCTCGGGATTCACCGCGACATCGAATCCGCCGTCGGGATCGGCCCGACCATGCTGGCCGGCATGGGGCTCGTCGCCCTTTCGCTGGTTCTCATGCTGCGGGTGACGAGCGACGCCGACCCGCTGGCGCGCGAGGACCTCGCCTTCGCCCTCTCCGTGGTGTTGCTCGGACTTCTGGTCATGGTGACGCGCCGCAATGCGGTCAGCCAGGTTGTCGGCTTCATGTCGCTTGAGAACGGACTGGTGCTGGCCGCGGCCGGCGCCAAGGGCATGCCGCTGGTCGTCGAGATCAGCGTCGCCTTCTCGATCCTGATCGCCTTCATCGTGATTGGCATCTTCCTGTTCCGAATCCGCGAGCGCTTCGATTCGGTTGACATCTCCGCACTCGACGACTTCCGGGGCGAACGGCGATGAATTTGGCTTTCTTCGATCCCGTCACGGCCGTCCTGCTGATCCCGATCGCCTCGGCGGCGCTGCTGGCGATCCTGCCGGATTACCGACTGACGGCGCGGCTTAATGTCGTCGCCAGCCTCGCGACATTCCTGTCTGCGCTGTCCCTTTTCGTGATCGAACGGCCTTCCCCCGGGCCATACGTGCTGATCGACGATCTGAACATCGTCTTCATCGTGCTCAACACCTTCGTCGGATTCACCACCAGCATCTTCAGTGCGAGCTACATCGCGCACGAGCTCGAAACCGGCCGGCTGACGCCGATCTACCTGCGCTTCTACCATGCCATGTACCAGATCATGATGTTCGGCATGAACCTGGCGTTCGTGTCGAACAATATCGGCCTGATGTGGGTGGCGGTCGAACTCGCGACGCTCACGACAGTGCTGATGGTCGGCATCTATCGCACCCACGCTGCGCTCGAAGCCGCCTGGAAGTATTTCATCCTGGGCAGCGTCGGAATTGCGCTCGCCTTGTTCGGCACCATCCTGGTCTACATGGCGGCTCGCCCGGTCATGGGCGAAGGCCAGGATGGCATGGTCTGGACGCTGCTGGTCGCGAGGGCCGCGAACTTCGACGCAGCCCTCCTGAACGTCGCGTTTGTGTTCCTGTTCCTCGGATACGGCACCAAGGTCGGCCTCGCGCCGCTGCACGCCTGGCTGCCCGACGCGCACGCCGAAGGTCCGACACCGATATCGGCCGTGCTCTCAGGCCTGCTGCTCAACGTCGCGCTCTACGTGTTACTGCGCTTCAAGATATTGCTTGCCGCCAACCCGGCGTCTATTGCCCCCGGCCCCCTGATGGTGACCATGGGGCTGGTCTCGCTGATTTTTGCCGCCTTCATGCTGTACCGGCGCCGCGACATCAAACGGCTGTTCGCCTACTCGTCGATCGAACACATGGGGATCATCGTGTTTGCGTTCGGCATGGGTGGCCCGCTCGCCAATTTTGCCGGGCTTCTGCATATGGTGATGCACAGCCTGACCAAGTCGGCAATATTCTACGCCGTCGGGCACATCTCACAGATCAAGGGCACCCAGCGGATTTCGAGGATCCGCGGCCTGACGGTGACCCATCCGGCGCTCGGCTGGGGACTGGTGGTGGGCGTCGTAGCGATCGCCGGACTTCCGCCTCTCGGGATATTCATGAGCGAATTCCTCGTCGTCAGTTCGACCTTCGCAAGGCAGCCGTTGCTTGCGATCACGCTGGTATTCGGACTTTTGCTGGCCTTTGGCGCATTGACGTTGCGGCTGACCAGCGTTGCCTTTGGCGAGCCCCGCGGCAGCACAGCGCCGGTCGATGCGTCCTACATTCCGATGTTTACCCACCTCGCACTGGTTCTGGGCGCGGGAATCTATCTTCCCGCCCCGCTGGTGGTCTGGTTCCAGCACGTGGCTCTACTCCTTGGATAGGGATGAACCCATATGCCTTCGCTGATCGATCTGATGCTGGAGGGCAGCACGGCCGTGCAACACCGCCCATGGCCGCGCGTTGTGGTCGACGTTTCGGTCTGGACATTTGCGGCGAACGAGCTGGCACATGGACGCTGGGAACTGCTCGGCCTTTGGGGCGAGCCCGCAACGGCGCACATGGCGATCATGGATCGGCAGACTGCGGAGGTCGCGGTCGTCAGCCTGGATTGCCCGAACCGCAACTTTCCCTCCGTCGGCAAGCATCACCCGCCGGCGCTGCGGCTCGAACGCACCATCAACGACCTGTTCGGATTGTTGGCCGAAGGCTCACCTGACGTGCGGCCCTGGCTCGATCATAACCGCTGGGGCGTGCGGTTTCCGCTGGGCGGTCGGATCGACGCATTGCCGAAGGCGGCGCCTTACCGTTTCCTGACAGCAGAAGGAGACGGGCTGCACCAGGTTGCGGTCGGCCCGGTGCATGCGGGGACTATCGAGCCCGGACATTTCCGCTTCACCGCCAGCGGCGAGACCGTGGTCCGGCTGGAACAGCGGCTTGGCTACGCCCATAAGGGGATTGATGGGCTCATGACCGGCGCCAGCCTTGCACGCGGCGTTCAAGTCGCCGGCCGTACCTCGGGCGACAGCACCGTCGCCTATGCTTACGCTTTTTCCCGAGCAGCCGAGGCAGCCCTGGAACTGGTGGTGCCGGATCGCGCCGTGTTCCTGCGCGCGCTTCTTGCGGAACTCGAGCGGCTCGCCAACCATCTCGGCGACATCGGCGCAATCTGTAACGATGCCTCCTTCGCCCTGATGCACGCGCATTGCGGCGTGCTGCGCGAGAGCGTGCTGCGCGCGAGTGCCACGGCCTTCGGCCATCGGCTGCTGCGCGACATCATCGTTCCCGGCGGCGTTTCGCGCGACATCGGCAATGGAGGCGCGGAAGCTATCCAGGCCACGCTGGACAATATCCGCCTGCGCTTTCCCGCTCTCGTCGAACTATACGACAACACCGCTTCGCTGCAGGATCGCACCGTCGATACCGGCGTGCTCAAACCTCAGTTGACCAGGCAATACGCCCCCGGCGGCTACATCGGCCGCGCCTCGGGCCGGTCATTCGATGCGCGCCGGACGCTGGCCCATCCCCCCTATGACATCCTGCGTTTCGACGTGCCGGTGCTCAACGAGGGCGACGTCAACGCACGCGTCTGGATCAGGATACGCGAGGTTGAGCAAAGCATGTCGCTGATCGACCAGATCCTCAACCGGCTTCCCGACGGCCCGATAAGCGTCCCTGCGGTGCATCGTGGCGAGCCACGCGAAGGCATGGCGATCGTCGAGGGCTTCCGCGGTGACGTTTTGGTCTGGCTGCGCCTGCGCGATGGTGTCATGGACCGATGCCACATGCGCGATCCATCCTGGTTTCAATGGCCGCTGCTTGAAGCGGTGATCGAGAACAACATCGTGGCTGACTTTCCGCTCTGCAACAAATCGTTCAACTGCTCCTATTCGGGCCACGATCTCTAGGGACGTCACGCGATGCGCAAGCTGCTTTTTGAAAGCGTTTTTCGCCGGCCGCTCACCGGGCAGGCGCCATCCCCCGATGACGCCGCCGTGGCCGAGCTTGCCACCGCGCTCGGACAGGCCGCGCGGCGGCGGCTCGGCCGGAGCCTGTCGATTCGCGAGGTTGATGCCGGATCCTGCAATGGCTGCGAACTGGAAATTCACGCATTGAACAACGCCTATTACGACGTCGAGCGCTTCGGCCTGCGTTTCGTCGCCTCGCCGCGCCATGCCGACGTCCTGATGGTGACCGGGCCAGTGACAAAAAACATGCGCGAGGCGCTGGAGCGCACCTATCATGCGACCCCCGACCCGAAATGGGTCGTCGCGGTGGGAGACTGCGCACGCGACGGAGGATGTTTTGCCGGCGGCTATGCAGTGGTCGGCGGGGTGTCCGATGTCGTCCCGGTCGATCTCCACATTCCCGGCTGTCCGCCCACCCCCACAGTCATGCTGAAAGGGTTGCTGGCGCTGCTGGAACACGTGGACGCAGGCGCCGCGACGTCGTGAGGCGTCTAGACTAGCGAACCCGTTCCAGGGTCCGTGCGGCAGAGGGCCTGGATTGGCGAACCGTCTTGACCTTCATCTTCGGGTTTGTGACATGCTCGCGAAGGCGCACCCCTCGCCCCCCGGTCGCGCTCGAGGCGCCCGGGTTGATCAACTCGATACCGGCGTTCTCGAGCGCGGAAACCAGCTTCATGAGGGAATCCACATTGGCGCGGATAACGCCATCGCTGGCTTCCATCCGCTGGATAGTCGGAACTGAAAGGTCGGCCAGTTCGGCCATCTGCCGCTGATCGATGTTCAGTAGCGCACGCGCGGCCCTGAGTTGATTGGCGGTAATCATGGGGAATACCTCTCCCGTTTGACCAAAATATAAATAGACCATCTAAATTACGGTCTCAAGCATCAATTCAGAAGTCCTGTATATCAGAGCGGGAACGCCGCGTAAGTGGATGCGCGATTGGCATCCGATTCACGGCATGATAAACGATGTATCATACATGTTATCTGATGCATGGTGGTTGACAGGTGCGGTTGCTGGGACGCTATCGGGGCAGGAACGGCACAATCGAGATTGTCGAATGCTCTGCGGATGGAACGCGAATTTACTTCGAGGAGGGCATCAGGCAGAGCCAGGCGACGCCGGATGGGGAGAGCATCTTCAGCTACGTCAAGCTCATGGATGAGCTGCTGCATCGTTCGGCAAATGTCCTCGTCCTGGGATGCGGCGGCGGCAACCTCGCTACCGGACTGGCCCGTCTCGGCAAGAAGCTGACGATCGTCGACAACAATCCGATCAGCTTCGTGATCGCCCAGAAATTCTTTGCACTGCCCGACGGCCTGCCGCTGATGGTTTCCGACTTCCGTAATTTCATTCTCGACGACGATCTCCTTTACGACGGAATAGCGATCGACGTCGGCGGTCCGGGTTTTCGATTCGACGTCGAGTTCGATGCCGAGACTTGCGACGCCATCCGCGCGCGCCTGGCACCCGGCGGCCGCATTGTCATGAACGTGCTGGTCGCCAACGATATCGATCCGGTACCCGACCGGATCGCCGCGCGGCTTGCGGGCAACCGGCTGGCGGCCTGGATCATCGACGAACAAGGCGTCCAGGATCGAAATGCGATCATTGCATGCGTTCCGGAAAAGCAGCTCAACGCACGTCCTGCACTCACCGAAGTGATGCAAAACAGCCTTGAACGATGGTGCCTTCGGCGAGGCCGATTGCGCGGCCGCGACCTTGCGGTCGAAGCGCGCCATCGGTGACGCCCCGGATATCCACGGCAAGGGCGGCGTCGAAGCGGCTCAGTGCGACATCAGCACCGGGACGGTCATGGTGTCGAACATGCTGCGCGTGACGCCGCCGAGAATTCGCTCGTGCAACCGCGAATGGCCGTATGCGCCCATGACCAGCAGGCCCATGCTGCTTTCGGCCGCGATCGACAGAATGGCGCCCTGAATATTGCCGCGATCCGTCGTCAGGCGCTGGACCTTTGCTGCGATGCCACGTCGGGTCAGATGGCTGACGAGTTGGTCCGACGATGCCTCGCTCGCCTCCTCATTGACCGCAATCACTGTCACGGCCTTGGCGCCCATCAGAAACGGCAACGCATCCCGCCACGCCCGCGCTGCAAGGCGGCTGCCGTCCCAGGCGATCCCGACATGCCGGGCGTCGAGCGGCCCCTTGTGGATGTAGGGAACCATCAGCATGGGCCCGCCGGAACTGAATAGAATCTCCTGCGGAATGTAGTTGTCGTAGCTGGCGTTCGAGGAATCCGGCTGCAGCACGATCGTCATGTCGTAAAGCCTGGCGAGCGTTGCGATCGTCTCGCCGGCTTCGGCGGGAACCGCCGCGATGGACCGGACGCCGTAGGCGATCTTGGCGAGCTTGGCTTCGGTCTCGAACACGGAAAGCGCGGCGTTCGCGCGTTCGAGCGCCCGCTCCTGTTCGTCTCCCATCACGGCGGCAACGGCAGGGCCGCCGCCTTCCGCCACCATCCCGATGGATCCCATCGATTCATAGCCGGCCGCCACGGCATCGAGATGCGACCGGCGCGCGGCGCTCAGGGCGATGGCGAGATCGACCACCGGCCTGACCGGACGTTCCGAAGGAAGATGAACCAGAATGTTCCTGAACATCGCCGTTCTCCCAGACATGTGGCGGGGGTACGCGACCCGCGCCCCGGCCTTCCATGCCCAGCGTAACCGACGGCTTCACGGTCAAGCTTGATGCACATCAAACCCTTGCCGATGGCAGCGTGCCGCAAATGGCCATGTCAGCATACACCCGCCTGCTTCAGGCTGCGATACGCCTCGACCGCGTCGTCCATCAACTTTTGCCTGCGGCGGCGATAGCCCGGTGGCGGCTTTCGTTTACCGCCCTCGCCTTTCGATGACCTGGCAAGACCGGCAAGGCGCGTGAGATCGCGGTGATCGCCCAATGCGCGTTGCAGGCGCTTGGCCGGCCCGTGCAGATGCTTCAATTCGCCATGACGCCGCAGCGCAACGGTCTCCGTGAGCGCTTCCAGCATATAACGGAAGCGCTTGCTGCTGATCCGCAGGCGATGGCGACGCGAAGTGGAAAGGTCTTCAAGGTCCCGCCCCTTGCGGATCAACCGCTTTCGCCATCGGTTGAGTTCGCGCGTGCAATAGACATCCAGCGAGTGCACGTCCTGGCGGCGCATGCGCCGTTCCCATCGCACCAGCCAGGGCCCGCCCTCGACCCAGTCCGCCATCGCCGCGATCAGGCGCTGAAATCGGCTGGAACGCAGACTGGTAAGCAGCCCTTGATGGTCCCGCACCCGACGCCGGGCGAGATCATCGCCGATCTCGCGTTCCGCCCACGCCTGGTATCGCTTGCGGCGCGTATACTCCATCGACACGTCGCTATCGCGCGCTGCGCCGAGCGAAACGTTCAGCCACGCGATTTCCCTTTTCAGGCGAAGCCATTCGGCATCGATCACGATCGGCGCGAAGAACGTCACGGCGGCACGCAACCGCGTGATCGCGACCCGGATCTGGTGCACCGCCTCGGCATCGGCAGCGCGTGCGCCGCAGTGATGCGCCTCGATGCTCGCGACGCAGTCCCGCGCAATCTTCTGGAACGCGGCTGCGCAATCGAGCTGCGCCGACGAGACCTTGTTCCGGCCAGGCACTCTGGTTGGGCGGGTCTCCATCTCGATCTCGCTGGCCGTCCTTTTACGATCAAGCGTAGCCAATCCGGCTCACGCCAGGTTTGATCCCCGTCAAGGGTCCGATCCGCAGCCCTCATATTATGCCTGTTGGCGGCCCCGGAGAAATACGGGGAAAGGAACTCATGCCCCACTCCGCCTGCCGGCAGGCCTGGCACCTACAGACGGCCGGAACCAACCATTAAATCGTGTGGCGCAACTCGCCGGCTTCTGGCCGGCATGATGGACCGGGAGTAAGGTGCCGCGCGACACCGGAAGGACAGGAGCGCAAGATGAACACGTATCGTGTCTCCTTCTACAAGGATCTCTGCAATTCCGACGGCCACAGCTTCAAGTGCCTCCAGCGCCGGGTCGACGTCCAAACGGACAACCCGTCTCAGGCGCAGGTGCTTGCGGGCCAGTTGGTCGACAACGAGCGCCTGAACGCCGACTGCATCGAGGTGAGCCTCCTCGCAGATGGCGATCTTGAGTTCGCCCATGCCTCGGGCCGTTCGCCGACACCACGGCGAGCAACACCCGCATCGCGTCGCGCGATGAATTGACCGCAACGAGTCCAGCGAGTTGGATGCCGTTCGATCGAGCGCGCATCATGCGCAGCTTTGCGCGCGGAAAATTTCGTGACGCGGACTTCCTGCATTGCGAGAACTCATTGCAGATCCAAGCGCAAATCGCCGCAGTCCGAACCAACCAACAGATTGGGCGTGACGCCGCGCCTGACGCATGCCATCATCTCCTGACAAACAAAAGCTGCGCGCGTCGGACGAAGCGTGGCTGCCAGGGAGGGGACTGCACAACGTCAGCGCAAGCGGCGGCGCGTGTCCTATGGCCTAACCGGTCCGTTGGCGTCGCATGGGACAACAGATCGTCCATCGCCTGCTGATTTCATTTCCCGCCTTGCTCGGGGTTCTCTTCCTCTGTTTTTGTCTGTTGCAGGTCGTGCCGGCCGATCCGGCGATGATCATCGCCGGCCCCGACGCCAAGGCAGAGACCATCGCCGCTATCCGCGAGGAACTCGGCCTCGACCGATCGATCCCAATCCAGTTCTTCGAATACATCCTGCGTGTGCTGCGTGGCGATCTCGGCCGCTCCATCATCTCCAACCGGGAGGTGAGCGAGGAACTGGCAATGACGATCGGGCCTACAGTCGAACTGATGGTGGGATCGATGCTGCTTGCGGTGCCGAGCGGTCTTGCGCTCGGAACGCTGGCTGCGGTCAATCGCGGCCGCCTCACCGACCGCATCATCATGGCCTGCTCGGTGGCTGGCGTATCGATGCCGGTGTTCTTCATCGGCCTGATCCTGATTCAGTATGTCGGGTTCAAGTGGGCGCTGTTGCCGTTCACCGGCCGCACCGGGCCGGTATGGGACGGCGGATTGCCGAGCCTGATCCTGCCGGCCCTGACGCTCGGCGCGGTATTGATCGGCCCGATCGCGCGCCTGACGCGCACGGCCGTCCTTGAGGTGCTGGGCGCCGACTTCGTGCGCACCGCGCGCGCCAAGGGACTGCGCGAGACGGTGGTGATCGTTCATCACGCCCTGCGCAACGCCTTGATCCCCGTCGTCACGCTGATCGGGCTGCAAGCGGCGTTCCTGCTTGGCGGCGCGGTGGTCACGGAGACCATGTTCTCCTGGCCCGGCGTCGGCCGGCTCGCCGTCGGCGCCATCGTCTCCAGCGATTTCCCGACGGCGCAGGGCGCGATCATGATTCTCGCCATCGCCTTCCTGTCGATCAATCTGCTGGTCGATGTGCTCTACGTCTATCTCGATCCGAGGGTGAGGCGAAGATGAGCGTCGAGGCTCTCGAGCAAGGCTTCGTCAAGGAGCAGGAAACCGGCGTCTTCGCCCGTGCCGGCGTGCTGCGCCGGCTCGCGCGGGACCGGGTCGCCGCCGTGGCTGCGCTGGTGCTCTCGGCGATCGTGCTCGCGGCGGTGTTTGCACCATGGATATCGCCCTACGATCCCTATTTCACGGATCTGACCAAGGTGATGCAGCCACCCAGCGCCGAGCACTGGTTCGGCACCGACAACACCGGCCGCGATATCCTGAGCCGCGTCATCTACGGCACGCGCAACACGCTGATGCTCGGGCTGGTCGGCGTGATCGTCGGCGGACTGATCGGCGGCGTGCTCGGCATCCTCGCCGCCTATTACCGGCGGCTCGACGGCTGGATCATGCGGCTGGTCGATGTGATGCTGGCATTCCCCGCGATCCTGATCGGGCTTGCGGTGGCCGCGATCTTCGGCGCGGGGCTGGCGGCGGTGGTGATCGCACTCGTCGTTGCGACCGTGCCCGATGTCGCGCGAGTAGCGCGCGGTGCCGCGATGGGGGTGATGGGCCAGGAGTTCATGGAAGCCGGTCGCGCCGTCGGCGTATCCGACGGCGCGCTGATCTGGCGCTACCTGACGCTGAACTGCATTTCGACGATCTTCGTGTTTCTGACCCTGCGTTTCGGGCAGATCATCCTGATTGGTGCAGCACTCGGTTTCCTCGGCATGGGCGCACAGCCGCCGACCGCCGAACTCGGCATGATGGCGGCGCAGGGCCGCGACTTCCTGTTCATGGCGCCGCACATCGCCACGATCCCGAGCTTTGCGATCTTCGTGATCGTGCTCGCCGCCAATCTTTTGGGCGACGCATTCCGCGACGTCCTCGATCCGAGGCTGCAGACATGATCAGACTGGCTCTGAGTGTGGCATTGGCGTTTGGAATGGCAGCGTTTGGAATGGCCGCGCCGGCAGCGGCGCAGACACTCAACTTGATGAAGGGGATCGACGCGCCGCATTACGATGCCCAGCGCACGACATGGGGACCGACCTCCGACATCGTCAATATGTTCCAGGACACGCTGGTCGCGCTCGACTGGGACGGCAAGACGCCGATCCCCTACCTCGCCAAGTCGTGGACCATCAGCGCGGACGGCAGGACTTATACGTTCAAGCTGCGCGACGACGTCTCGTTCTGCAGCGGCAAGAAGTTCACGGCCGAGGACGTCGTCTACAGTTTCAAGCGGCTCAAGGACCCGGCCATCAAGGGGCCCTACGCCTGGCGCGCCGGTCGTATCAAGGAACTCCGCGCTACCGATTCCCATACGGTCGAATACGAGCTCGAAGAGCCGTTCTCCGAATTGCTGCTCCAGCTCACGATGTTCACCAACGTCATACATAACAAGGAGAGCGTGGAGACGCTGGGCAAGGATTACGGCATCAAGGGCGCGGACGGCACCGGACCGTGGTGCTTCGATCACTGGCTGCCGCGCACCGAGATCGTGCTGAAGCGGCACGACGCCTACAAATGGGGCCCCTCCATGTACAAGAACAAGGGGCCGGTGAAATTCGAGAAGCTCGTTGTCCGGATCGTGCCCGAAGATTCCAGCCGCGTGGCGGCGATGATGTCCGGCCAGTTCGACATCACCCACCAGTTTCCGGCGCAGTTCATCGCCCAGGCCAAGGCCGCCCCGATGCTGACGGTAACGCCGGCCAGGCCGAATTTCCAGCTGCTCTATTACGGCTTCAAGACGACGCGGCCGATGGTGGCCGACCGCCGCGTTCGCGAAGCCATGAGCATCGGCATCAACCGCGCCGAGATCGCCAAGGCCATCCTGCTCGGAAACGCCGATCCGGCCTTCACCTTCGTCGATCCGGAAGCGCTCGACTTCGACCCCGCGACCAAGGACATCGTCAAGGAGGACATCGAGCGGGCGAAGGCGCTGCTCGACGAAGCAGGCTGGAAGCCGGGTGCCGACGGCGTGCGCGAGAAGGACGGCGTCAAACTCGCGCCGAAGGTCTATTTCACGGCCAACGCCAACTCGGCCCGTGTCGCCGACGCCATCCAGGGCTATCTCAGGAAGATCGGTATCGACTGGCGCCTGCAGCCATGGGACTCGACCATCTCGTCGGTGAAGATGGCGGAGCAGGACTACGAGATCTGGTCGGTTACGGTGCCGTATCTGTCGGCCGGCGATCTCATGAACATCTATTTCGATTCAGCCAACATCCCGACGCCCAACCGGATGAACTGGAAGGACGCCGAAACCGATGCCTGGCTGAAGCAGGGCCGCTCCGCGCTGACCGAAGCCGATCGAGCGAAATATTACGCGCTGGTGCAACAGAAGGTGACGCGCGAGCATCTGTGGATGCCCGTGCTCAACATCAACATGGACCAGGTCGCCAACAAGAAGATCACGGGCGCCAGGCCGCACATGATCTATCAGAATACGTTCTACAAGGGGCTGGACGTAACGCGCTAACAAAAACACCACGAGGGGAGAAAGCACGATGCGCAGGATTTTGACAGGTGTTGTGGCGCTGCTGGGAGCGGCCGGCATTTCAACGGCGGCAGGTGCGCAGACGCTGAAGATGATGAAGGCGCTCGATGCGCCGCATTATGACGGCCAGCGCACCACATGGTCGCCGACCTCGGACATCGTCAACATGTTCCAGGACACGCTGGTGGCGATGGACTGGGACGGCAAGACGCCGATCCCCTACCTCGCCAAGTCCTGGACCGTCAGCGAGGACGGCAAGCTCTATACGTTCAAGCTGCGTGACGACGTGCTGTTCTGCAGCGGCAAGAAATTCACGGCCGCCGACGTGATCTATTCCTTCAAGCGCCTGACCGGCCCCGAACTCAAGGCGCCACTGGCCTGGCGTGCCGGCAACATCAAGGAGCTGCGCGCACCCGATCCCTACACGGTCGAGTACGAGCTCAACGAGCCGTTCTCCGATCTCCTGCTCCAGCTCACGATGTTCACCACCGCCATCCACAATCAGGAAAGCGTGGAATCGCTCGGCAAGGACTACGGCATCAAGGGAATCGACGGCACCGGACCGTGGTGCTTCGAGAGCTGGCAGCCGCGCACCGAAATCGTGCTCAAGCGACACGACGCCTACAAATGGGGCCCGTCCTAGTACAAGAACAAGGGACCGGTGAAATTCGAAAAGCTCAGCATGAAGATCATGCCCGAAGAGTCCAGCCGCGTCGCTGCGATGATGGCCGGGCAGTTCGACATGACTCATCAGTTCCCACAGCAGTTCATCGCGCAGGCCCGGGCTGCGCCAATGC